>CAZFOY010000053.1:0-21293 GCA_964520865.1 uncultured Ignavibacteriales bacterium
TCCTTCATCTGCGGGAAGAAGAGGACATCCCGAATCGAATGCTGGTTGAGCATGAGCATGACAAGCCGGTCGATGCCGAAGCCGAGCCCGGCAGTCGGGGGCATCCCGTACGCCAACGCCGTGATGTAATCGTCGTCGAGCGGCTGAGCTTCCTCGTCACCCGCTTCGATTGCTTTTCCCTGCTGAAGGAACCGTGAGAGCTGGTCGACCGGGTCGTTGAGTTCGCTGAAAGCGTTTCCCATCTCCTGGTTGGCAATGAACAGCTCGAATCGTTCGGTCAGTTCCGGATTCTCGCGGTGACGCTTGGCCAGCGGTGAGATTTCCACCGGGAAGTCGGCAATGAAAGTCGGCTGAATCAAGGTCGGCTCGACTTTCGCCTCCCAGACCGCCTCGATCACTTTCCCCTTATTGATCAGAGCGTCGGTGTCAATTCCTACCTTCTTCGCCGCCGCCTTAGCTTCGTCGTAACTCATCGGACCGAGATCGACACCGGTCTCTTCCTGAATAGATCCAAGCATCGTTACCCATCGGAATTTGGGCGCGAAGTCAATCTCGTGCTCACCGAACTTGATCTTGTGTGAACCGTGGATTTTAAAGGCAACTTCGCGAAGGAGATTCTCGAGCAGTTCGGCCATATCTTTATAGTCCGCATATGCCCAGTACAGCTCGACCATCGAAAACTCCGGGTTGTGCTGGCGATCCATTCCTTCGTTGCGAAAGTCCTTGCACAACTCCCAGACCTTGTCATAGCCGCCGACAATCAGCCGCTTGAGATACAGCTCATCGGCGATCCGAAGATACATCGGAATATCCAGCGTATTGTGATGAGTCTTGAACGGCCGGGCCATCGCGCCGCCATAGAGCGGCTGAAGAATCGGCGTCTCCACCTCGAGAAAACCATGATTGTTCAGAAATCCCCGCACCGCCTGAATGACTTCAGTTCGCTTGCGAAAGACCTCGCGCACCTCGGGGTTGACAATCAGGTCGGCATATCGTCTCCGATACCGTGTTTCCTTATCGGTCAGTCCGGCGTGTTTGTCGGGCAGTGGATGAAGCGCCTTGGTGAGCAGCTCGAAGGTCGTTACGCGAACAGTCCGCTCACCGGTCTTGGTCACGAAGAGCGTACCTTCGCAGCCGATTATGTCGCCGAGGTCGATCGCGCCGAACAGCCCGAATTGCTCTTCACCGACGACATCGAACTTAAGATATATCTGGATCTGTGCCGAGCTGTCCTGTATATGCGCAAAGAACGACTTCCCCATCTTTCGCTTGAGCATCACCCGCCCGGTCACCCGGACGACCGTCTCTTTTTCCGCAAGGGAATCGAAAGACTCAAGGAGCTCCGACACGATGTGTGACCGCTTGTAGCGGTACGGATAGGCGTTTATGTTCTTCTTCCGCAGTTCTAAAATCTTTTCGCGTCGTATGCGTATTAGTTCGGCCAGCGGAAGCTGCGGAGTTTCGGGCGTATTCTCTTTCCGGTTACTTGACTGCTCATTCATCTTTACTATCCAATTCGCTTACGATAAAGATTCACCATTCTTCGACGATCCCTCTTCCTGATCGTCTGCCCTGCGAACCAATTTCAGTTTTTCAGGGGCTATTCGTTCAGGCTGCCGAGTTTTTTATTCAGAGCCCGTTTGACCGGCGTCGGCACCAGGTTGGAGATATCTCCGCCGTGTCGGGCAACATCTTTCACGATAGTCGAGGACAGGTAGACCCAGGAAAGGGCCGGCATCAAAAATACCGTCTCGACATCGTGAGCCAGCTTGCGGTTCATCAACGCCATCTGGAATTCATACTCGAAATCGGAAATTGCCCGAAGGCCGCGGATAATGGCGGTCGCTTTCAATTCTATCGCCAGCTCCGCCAGCAGTCCTTCGAACCCGACAATACGCACCTTGGCCGGGTACTTCTGCTTCCGGATCGAATCCTGCATCAACTTGATCCGCTCCTCGAATTCAAACAAAGGGTTCTTCCCGGCGCTCATCGACACGGCGATGATCAACTCCCCGAACAGGTGGCTGGCCCGCTCGATCAGTGAGAGATGACCGTTCGTTACCGGATCGAAAGTCCCGGGATAGATGGCGCGATGTATAATTTTCTTTGCCGGCATATTATTTCCGTTAGTTTTTGTTAAGCTGGAAACATATCAAGGTTTGCGGGCAATTGCAAGCTAATTGGCGGCCAGTCCGAGCGGGACGAGATACTTCTCCAGCGGGAGATTCTCGGTGGAATAGCGCTCCGGAAGGAAACCTCTGTTGAACTCGGCGGCTTTGATCTCGACCGGAAACTGATTTGCCAGAGACCGGCGGGCGGCATCATCAATTCCGTCGCCGATCACGACGAGTGCCGACAGCGGCAGGGAAATCCCGCTTCGGAAGAAGGCATCCAGCCGGAAGTTTATCAGTGTCTTCAATTCAATAGCCGCTTGTTCCAGTCTGCGTTCACTGTTCAAGTCGATCTTGCGGGCCGGGATGTGTGAGAGGTCGATCACCTTCCCCCGATAAACGAATACCACCGATGTCTCCCCGGCACAGACGTCGACTAAGCCGATCAATTCGCCGCCGACCGGTTTACAGAATTTGAGGAAGCCATCGGCAAGGGCCGCGGCTCGCATCCGGCTGTCGATCTCGCCGGAGCCATTGATCGTCCTGCCCAACACTTGTTCGGCGATCGACCGAAATGACTCCTTCCTTATCGCCAGCCCGAGAAACTGGTCGGAACGACCGGTGTCGACCGAGTCGACAAGGAGATTCTTCTCCTCTTCCATGAGGAGTTGGCAGAGCTCGAAAGCGATACGGGGCTTGAGTTCGGATTCACCCGGTTCCATCACAAGTCTCTTGACGATTACTTTGGAATCGGGCACGGAGAGGGAGATCCTTCCGCCGTCGAGCAATTCCGGCGATACCGCGCTGAAATCATCGAATCGGAAAAGTGCCTTGATTTCATTGCGTCCGGCGCCTGATTCAACACGGGCGGCGAACAGACGATCACCGCGACGGTCGATCCCGATTCTGATTATCGGCGCGTTCAATACGAAGTGACTTTCAGGTAAGGTTTGAGGCGCTCGTACAGGCGCGGACCGATCCCTTTGACTTCGGTAATGTCGATCTCACGGCGAAACGGAGACTGCTGTCGATACTCCACAATCCGATCGGCCAGAACTCTCCCAATACCCGGCAACAACTCAAGCGAGTCGGCCGGAGCGGTATTCGGATCAAGCACGAACAATCCGGTAAACTTCTCTTCGTTCTCCCCTATGAAGACGGAGAAAGGGGGGACCTGATCGGCCGGACGGGCAAACGACCGCACGAACAAATAACCGCCCATAATCATAGCCGTGGCACAGAGCACGCTCAGGCATTTGAGTTGTCGAGATGTGAAATCGAAATACTGGTTCATCCCGGACGGCGCTTTTCAGTGTTAAGTTCCCCGCTCAATATATGCTATCGGCGGAGAAAGTTCAAGGGCGCCGGGACCGGTCAGTTGAGTCCGATACAGGAAGCATCGATCCCCTCGGGAAGGGGAATAAGCTTGACGTCGCCGGAGAGGAGGTCTTCGACTGAAGTCGGCCGCTTTTGATCGAGATTGATCTGCTCGAAAAGGTCTCTTTTGTAGATGCCGAACAGCGGCTGGCGCGCGCGGTCTCCGCTCGATTGATCATAGTAACCGAGGAACGACTCACCGTCGTACTCTTTAATCAGGTTCACCAGAAGGTCCAGCGGGAAGTCAAGCATGTCGCTGCTCCCGATAAATACGGCCTCGGACTGAGCATCGTTGAGAGCGGTTGCGACGCCTACCACCGCATTCGGCCAATCCTTCCGATCGCAGACGTGCGGATAGTTCAGATACCCCTCTTTCGCCTGGTCGCGCTTGATCACCAGCTTGACCTTGTCGAACACGGCGGCGAAATTGCGGAAGCTCTTTTCTATGCGGGTGATTTCTCCGGCCGAAGCAAAATCCCGGTCACGGTTCTGCTTTCCTCCAGCCAGGATATAGCAGTTCATCTCCTTGAACCTGTTACACACGGGCAAGTCCTTCCATATTGTGTCGATCGTGCTTTTCGGGAAATAGAGACACCGCGAGATTCGATGAATAGTTCGTTATGTGTGGTGCTCTCGACGGTTTCATGGTACCGGGATTACAGTAAACTGCTGAATCGACCCGAACGCAACAAAAAAGAGTGCCAGCCTCCCGTTTTTTCGGATCGTCGCGATGCAAACAAAAAACGCCGGATGATCCGGCGTTCCTGGAGACTTGTTCTCTATACAGCTCAGTTGCTGTCCGACTCGGCTTCCTCGACATTGTGTAACTGGCCTGAAACCTTGTTGAGAATCTTGATCCTGGTCAGCTTGTTGTCGGCATCAAGCCCCCAGCCGGTCACCACATCCTTGCCACGCGTGATTCTTACGAACGCATCGGTCTTGATCCGCCGGGTGAGCGGGTCATACCAGAGGTAGTCGGTTTCGAGCCGGGCGCTGTCTTCGGTCACCACGACCACATTGCCGTAGATGTCGGCCATCTCGTTGTTCTCGTGGAAAGTCCCGGAATCCCCCACAATATTAGTAGTCACCTTTCCGGCGGTATCGAGAACGTTGACATCGAGATTACCGTAAATCTTCATCAGTCCTTTATTGTCCCGAATAATACCGGAATCGCCGACTACTTTCGTGGTTACCCGGCCGGTCGAGTCGAGCATATCGATATTCAGCTTGAAAGCGACGGTGGAATCGAGAGCTTCGAACTTCACTATCCGCGTGGCCAGGATTTTCGTGGTCACCTCACCGCGGTCGTAGAGAAAGATTTTGGCGCCGCGGACTTCGGAGTCCGGCTTGCTCAGGCTGTCCGAAGTACTCGCCAGATTGGAGTTCGACTTGTCATCGCCGCAGCCGGCGGCGAACAGCAGCACCAGCAGTAATACTATTGAGAAAGATCTATTCATACTCTGTCAACTAACCTGATTTCTTATTCTATTGTTCACTACTCGTTCATATCGGCGCTTAAGGTCGAATATTTCCTGAAAAAGTCAAGAGATACTTGTCCCTCCGCTTCTCTTCTTATACGGGGCGGGGTTCAGAAAACTGCCGAAGGGACGTGTTTGGCGGGAATTTGTTGTATTGTAATCGGTTATGGGTAGGGCGGGGCGATGCACTCGTGGATAGCAGTATTCTCTCAACCGCCTGAAAACACGCAAATTTCCCATAGCCCACATCAGTTATCACCCACCTGGCATTCGAATCGGCTTGTCGCCGATTCTCACTGAGGTGGGCTACTGAAGACAGATCGTTCGCGATATGAGCACTTCGAGTAAGGTCGGTTGCCCGGACTTCATCCGGTGCCCCATCCTCTGGGTGGGTTCCTGAACTTGCGCCGGTTCCCACCTGTAAGGTGGGGCACACCGCGCCGCTACATGTGGATAGGAGGATCGGCATTGGCCGAACCAAAACTCGGGTTATCACCCACCTGGCATTCGAATCGGCTTGTCGCCGATTCTCACTGAGGTGGGCTACTGAAGATAAGTCGCATGCGACCATGCTCACAATTGTCGGGTTTCTTCTTCGGACGCTGAAGCGTCCTCATCCGGAACCCGACCTACTTCGGAGCTATACCAATTTCGATCTGAGAATATCGTGCAGATGTAAGATGCCGGCGAGCTTGCCTGACTCGTCGACGGTCGGGAGCTGGGTGATCGAGAATTTTTCCATGAGGGCGAGGGCGGAATCGAGCACGGCGTCGGCCTGAACAGTCTTGGGAGTCTTGATCATGACGTCGACCGCGCGAAGTTTAAAGAAGTTGTCTTCGCGTTCGGCCAGCCGCCGCAAGTCACCATCGGTGAAAATGCCGGCAACTTTCCCCTGAGTATCGGTCATCACCACGCATCCGAGCCGCTTGCCGGTCATCTGCAGGATCATTTCTTTCATCGTGGCGTCGGCGTGGACCAGCGGAATCTCTTCGCCGGAGTGGTGAACTTCGGCCACTTTCTTAAGCAGCCGTTTGCCGATGAACCCGCCCGGGTGAAGAACGGCAAAATCCGAAGTCGAAAACTTTCGCTCCGCCAGCAGCGCCACTGCAAGCGCATCGCCCATAACCAGCGCGGCGGTCGAGCTTGAGGTCGGCACCAGGTTGTTCGGACAGGCCTCCCGGGCAACCGAGCAGTCCAGTGCGATATCGGCTCGTTGATGAAGCTCCGAACCCTCCGTGCCGTACAGCACCACGATCGTCACGCCGAGCCTTCGCGCGGTCGAGACGAGCAGTTCCATATCCCCCATCAGGCCGGACTTGGAAATCAACATCAGGATGTCGTCTTCACGCATCAGTCCGAGATCGCCGTGGAGCGCTTCGGCCGGATGAAGGAAGAACGAAGAAATCCCGGTGGAATTGAAGGTCGCAACAATCTTCTTGCCGATAAGGCCGGATTTCCCCATCCCGGCGACAATCACTCTTCCTTTGCAGTCCAGGATCGCCTTGACCGCATTATCGAAACTCTCGTCGAGCTTGTCGGCCAGCGCGGCGACCGCTTCAGCTTCGGTCTGAATCACTTCGCGGGCTATTTCACGAGGCTTGTTCATTTCAAAAAACTCTTCGGATCTCTTTGTACCGCTTCAAAATAACATTCGATCAGCTCACGCACGGCGCCGCAACCACCCGGTTTCTCGGTAACGTAATCCGCCACCGCGAGGAGATCATCGCTGGAGTCGGCTACGGCGATGCCGACGCCTGCCTGTTGGACGAGCTGAATGTCGAGGATTTCATTTCCGACAAAAGCTATGTCGCTGAACTGCAACCCTAACTGCTCCAGCAGCGGCTTTATCATCTCAACTTTGTTGGACCGTCCCTGCAAGACGTGCTTCACACCGAGATCTTTCATCCTGGTGTCGGTGGCGGATGAGTGCCTTCCGGACACGATTGCCAGTTCCAGTCCGGCCCTCATCGCCAGGACCATGAACAGGCCGTCGGAGATATTAAACCGCTTCATTTCGAACCCGTCCGGTCCGAAAAAGATGCTGTCGTCCGTCAGGACCCCGTCGACATCGAGCGCGAGAAGCTTCACTTTGGCCAGGCGCTCTTTCAGCTCTTCTCTGCTCAGTCGTTTTACGGCGATCACCTGTTCGCCTCGCGGACTCTCTGCACCGATGTCAGCAGCTCTTCCATCTGTTCAAGAGGAAGCATGGCTGCGGCATCGGAGAGGGCTTTCGAAGGTTCCGGGTGGGTCTCCACGAAAAGTCCATCGATCCCTATTGCCGACGCTGCCTTTGCCATCGGGATAACGTACTGCGGCTGGCCCAGTGACACACCGCCGCCTGCTCCGGGGAGCTGAAGTGAATGCGTAGCATCGAACACGACCGGACAGCCGGTTTCTTTCATAATAAGTAGGGATCGGAAATCGACTACGAGATTGCGATAGCCAAACGAGGACCCGCGCTCAGTCAGCATTACACGGTCGGATCGAGCCTTCTCGACAATCTTCCCCATATCCTCAGGTGCCAGAAACTGACCTTTCTTGATATTGATCCATTTGCCGGTCTGAGCGGCGGCGACAACGAGTGCGGACTGGCGGCATAAGAACGCCGGAATCTGAAGGACATCGGCCACCTGGGCAACAGCCGGAACTTCGGTCGTCTCGTGAACATCGGTAAGCACCGGCAGATCGAACCGATCACGCACCTGTTTCAGTACTTCCAGTCCTTCGTCGAACCCCGGACCGGTGTAAGATGAAGCGGAGAGTCGATTGGCCTTCTTGTAAGAAGCTTTAAAGATATAGGTGATCCCAAGCTGTTCAGCGAGTTTCTTAACGGTCTCGGCCACCCGAAAGCAGATGTCCGGCGTTTCGATCACGCAGGGACCGGCGATCAGAAAGAATGTGCCCTGGCTGAGTTGCCTGATATCATCTTCAATCATATCGGGGAATATACTCCGCTTCGCGGCCAGCGCCAGCGTTAATTGAGCCGTCCCATCCGGCCGGGATCACTCTGCCTTGCGATAATGCCAGACCACCCGATCTCCCGTTGCGGTAAGGTATTTGTCCGAAGCGATCTGTGGAAAGCTGTCATTCACCGAATAGACCCAGAAGTGATGTGAATCGTTTTTCAGCGAGTCGATTCCGGTTACGAAAACGCCGAGGGCGGTCGGATGATAGTTCACCTTGTGTGATTTCTGGAGCAGTTCGAATACACTGAGGGAATCCAGGCCGGTAAGCTCAATTGTCAGACTATCCGAAGGAGTGACAGCAGCCGCACTGTCGGCGACAGCAGTCGTGTCCTTACTTGTATCCTTCTGACCTGATTGGTTCTTTGCAGAACAGGCCGTCAGTAACACGGCCATCAGGGCCGGTATAATAGGAATGAGTAGTCTTGTTCTCCAGATCTTCATAACACCTTCACAAGGATGCCGGTGACTGCGTAAGTGCGGAATATAGGAAAATCCGACCGGCGAATCAATCGGACATTTAAAGTTGCTTCGCGTTCAAAAAAAATGAATATAGCCGTTGGAGCAGCGTAATTCAAAAGTGAGGGAGAAGGTCATGGACTACAGCAAGATCATAAAACGGGCGTTTGAAATCGCCTGGCAATACAAATCATTGTGGATTTTCGGCCTGTTCTCGAGCGGCGGCGTCTCTTATCTCAACTGGAAATCGAGCGCTTCGGATTTTGGCGCCACGCCTGAATCTGCCTGGCCGTTCGTGCATTTCAACGGCGCAATGCTCCACAGCCTGATTCTGGCGGGCCTTCTCCTGGGTCTGGTGCTCGCTGTAATCACGCTTCTCTCCGACGCCGCGCTTATCGATGCGGTCAATCGAACCGAACGCGGAGGGACCTATCGGTTCGGCTATTCGTTCTCGACCGCTGTGGACGTGTTCCTGAAGTTCCTTGGACTGGCACTTCTGAGTATATTTGCGATGTCAGCTTTCTTTGGAATTCTTGTTCTCCTCGGAGCACTCGCATTCTGGGCGCACACGGCAATCGGAATTCTCTATCTGATAATCGCAATTCCGACGGCACTTGTCGGGACATTCATTTTCTATTGGATCGTGGAATTAAGCAAGCGATCTATGGTCGTCCGCCGGATATCGATCGGCGATGCCCTGGAAGAGGCGTTTCGCCTGTTTAAGAAGCACTTTTCCTCGATGGTGGTTCTCACATTGATTCTGATCGGATTGGGAATCGGAATCAGCATTGTCGCGGGAATTATCTGGTTTATCGCCAACCTGCCGATCGGAGCGGTCATTCTCTCGCTCGGCTTCGGTTTTATCGCAGCGCTGCTTGCGGCCGTGATTATGGGATTGCCGATCTCAATCGTAATAGGCGGCCTCACCGGAACATTCTTCAGCGCGATGGTCACAAAGTATTATTTCGAGCTGGTTGATCCGACACCGCAGGCCGAGGCAGTTCCGCCGCCGGCGCCGGGACCGATTGCATAGTTTTGCCTTGCCACCTCCGCGATAGTGGTATACCTTTTGTGCCTATGAAGAAACTGATTGTAGCTGCAGCCTTGATCCTGATTTCCGGTTCGGTCGCCCGGGGCCAGGATACGTACTATAGTATTTTCAAGTTCGACAACGATATCCCAAGGGTCCGGATAAACGATCGGGCGTACTCCCTGCAACGAAATCTTTTCCCGCAACTCTATCTGACTCGCTCTGTGTCGGGCGATTTGCGCTGGGTTACCCAGAACGACAGCTCGCTGGCGGCCTTCTGGACACAACAAGGGGATACCGTTTTGCATATCCTGAACGAACTGTCCGGAATCTCCTGGCACGAGCAGGAATTCGACATCTACCTGGTGCGCTTCTTCCCCACAGTCGGGTCTTCCGATCCACTGATCATGCCGCTCGGCGGGATTTACAAGGGACAGACTATCGAAGCTGCACCGCAGGGAAACCGGCTGATTCTCGATCTGGTTTTCCAGCTTGCCAAACGGATGCTGGTACAGGTAGATCAATCTGAGGACAGCATGGTCCTGCCGTTGGCGAGACATCCCCTGATGCGACCGAGTGCATACCGACTGGATAATCTGGCGATGCTTCTGGCGATCAATACCTGCCAGAATGTGATCGGAATCGATTCGACTCAAGACGCGTACGAGTCGGCCTTCTGGAAGAACCGCACGCCCGGACGGGAGATTTTCGAAAAGTATTTCCTTAATAACTGGGTGCTCACGCCTGACCAGACGCTGGCCGACTGGATTACTGCCGAGCCCTACAATTCTGAGCTTGTCCGGGCAACCGCTCCGCCGCGGCCGCCGGCCCCTCCGACAACGCAGGGGAAGTATATCGAAGGCTTGCCGCTTAAAGGCGAACTCGGTTTTTCGACGAAGATCAATGATGACAATATGCTTGGGGTGGACCAGATCGACGTATATCGGCTTGCCTACGCCAGCGGCCTTCGCGAAGGAGATATCATTCGCCGCGTCAACGGCGTTCTGGTGAGAAACCAAAAAGCGTTGATCGAGGAGATTCTCAAGAATCTCGATAATGGCGGGGCGACCCTGGAGATATCACGCGATGGTCAGATTCAATCGCTGGTCATCCAGCAGATGGATCTGCCGTTTTTTGACAGCGCCGACTATCAGGATGAACCACCGCCCGACTCGACGTTGATCGATACTCTCGGCAACTAAATCAAACGGCTCTTCTCCGGAGAGAAGAGCCGTCGTCCATTACCATCAAAATCTAAACGCTACTTCGGAGCTTTCTCTTCTTCCGTCATCGCCTTGGCATCGTCGCCCTGGGCATTCTTCTGAAGGTCGTCATACCAGGCCGGGTGATGATGCTTCACCTCGTTGACCGAGATCTTCCCGGTAAGCCAGGTGAATGACATCGGATACTGCTCCGGATGGAAGATTACGAAGAAGAAGTGGAACACCGCGATAGCCAGCGTGGCCAGCCAGGCTTCGTAGAAGTGGATCGTTTCCGAGATCTTCACAATCCAGGCGGGCAGAAATGAGGTGAAGAAGGTCGGGAACCAGAGGACGAATCCGGTGAAGGCCATGATGAACGTGCCCCACACGAGCGCCCAGTACTCCGCCTTCTCGGTGTAGTCGTAGAAACCGAATTGCGGCCGGGTCGGCGTCATGCCGAGGTGGTAACGAAGGTTTTGCCAGATCTGCGTGATGTCTTCCTTCACCGGGAGGAGATTTTTCAACTGGATGCGACCGCGCCTGGTCATGATCAGGAAAATCGCGTGGTGAACGGAGATGTACAGAAGGAGGATGGCCGCCACCCGGTGAATGACTCCACGAGCCGATTCGAATATCCCGAAGAAGTTCAGGATCGCGACCCACCATGCCTGCGGGTAGCGAAGGGCGAATCCGGTCACTACCAGCACGATGAACGCAATGGTGACAATCAAGTGCTGATAAACCATGCTTCCGGTGAACCGCTGAACCGATGGAAGCTGCTTGTTGCGCCGGCTCTTATCTATTAGATAGCGCGCGAGAATTATCAGATTGTGTACGAGCATACCGCCGATAATCAGCACGATAGCTACGATGTAGATGGTCGTAACGACCGAATTCAACCGGTTGAACTCGGCTACAGCGGTTCGATGGGTATAGCTCGAAGCGAATGCGTAGTTGGCATCGATGTGACACTTCTGACAGGTCCCGGTGATGTTTTCTTTGCTGATCGATGAAGCCGGGTTCGAGGCGGGCAGGATATCGTGCGCTTTGTGACACGACGCACAGTTTGCCGCTTTGACCGAACCGCCCTTGATCGCCAGCCCGTGATAACTGTCTTGATAGGAAGTGAAGCGGTCGCCGCCCAGACCGTATTTCTCCACCATCTGCTTATTGTTGTGGCACTTTCCGCAGACGTAATCCGAGATGTTGGCCGGATTGACCGGCGACTTCGGATCGGTCGGACCGAGAATCTCATGCTCACCATGGCAATCCGAGCAGTTCGGAGCATCAAGAATTCCAAGGGCGAGAGCTTTACCGTGGATTCCCCGGCTGTACTGAATGTAGATGTCATTGTGACATTTCGAACAGGTCTTCGGGATATTCATCTTGTTGACCATCGATTTCGGATCCGACGCCTTCCTCAAGTCGTGGATACCGTGACAGTCGTTACAGGAGGCGGCCGAACCGATTCCCTGAGAGATTCCTTCGGCGTGGATACCTCGCATATACCGGTCGAACGAATCGGTGATCTTGACATCCGGATCTTCCGTCAGCACCTGCTTGTGGTGGCAATTCGAACAGGTGTAAGGCAGCCGCTTGGGCGAAGTGGTTGCCTGTGGATTGGTATGCGGAAGGATTTTGTGGTGGTCGTGACATGAAGCACAGGTCGGTGCGTTCGGATTGCCCACCGCCATGCCGTGAGCTGACTGCTTGAAGATCTGACCCACATCATCGTGACAATTCGAGCAGTCAACCGGTTTCGGCGTCTCGGTATGCGGATACTCGGTCGCACCGGCCAGGTCGACGTGGCAGTCGATGCAATTCATGCCCGCGTGCACGGAGGAATCGATATCGGCTGCGTTTACAAACACCGAAACTTCGTTCCCCTTATGATCGACTCCCACCAGATCTTTATCACTGTGACACGACAGGCACGTCTCATTATCGTCCTGGGCATACCCGGTCGAAAATGACATGACCGCCAGGACAGCAACCAGCGAGACCAGTTTTACTATCTTCATATTACATTCCACGCTTTCTACGATTCAATACTCTCTATTTCAAAGTCAGTGACAGTTGGCACAGACCGCTTTATCAATCTGTACTTTTCCGTGCTCGGTCACTGAGTGACAATTTTCGCACTTAAGATCGAAGTCGGTGATGTGAAGCTGATGCGGCAGCTCGCTGCCGTCATAGGTCACGTATTCCGACACGAATCGGTTGTTCGTATGACAAAAAGTCAGGCAGCTGTTTTTCTGGCTCGCCGCACCCAGAACCGGCGCCTTGTAGGATTTCTTAATTCCTTGCATTGCGCTCTGAAAATCATGGGCGCTGCCGTTAAGGAGGTACAGGGAGTACCAGATGTTATGCGGCATCTGCCCTTCTTTAACGAAATTGTAATTTTCTTCCGCACGAGTCAGCGCTGCCTGCACCGCGGCGCGTGACTTCTTACTGCCACCGGCCGCCTTGAAATCGGCCGATGCACTCTTCAGGAAGTCGTGATAGTCGTTCAGTGCCCGTGTGGTTCCCTTCAGCCAGTCGTCGAACATGTTCTCGTATTCTTTGCCATGGCAGGTGATACACGAGTTTCGGCTGGCTTCTTTCTTGGCCTGCTTCGCCAGTATTTCGCCTTCCGGCGTCGCGTTCGTGTGACAGCCGGTGCAGGAAACCTGTGCGAGGAACATCTGGCTGGGCATATCGAGCGTGTCTTTTCCTCCGATCCCCATGTACATTTGCTTCGGCTGGTTGTGCTGGCGAAGATGGCAGTTCTCGCACTGGACATCGAGCGAACTGACCATCGAGAAATTCCCGTGCTCAATATCTGAGTGACACTTGTAACAGTCTATACCCTGTTTCGTAACGTGAATCTCATGCAGTTCCTTGCGGGAATACTGATCGCGGACCCGTTCCACATGACAGGTGTAGCATTTGACTTCCGGAACGGAACCGTCCCCCTTCACCACCTGGACATGACACTGCTTGCATTCCACGCCGAGCTTGATATACGGTTTATGATCAAAGGTGAAGCCGGCGTGTTCCACTTTGGTCTTGGGCATGCCATGACAGGAGTTGCATCCGGTGATCGCTTCGCCGACGCCGGCATCCTTGAAATGACAGATGAAACAGGCCTTCTCGTTGACGACCATATGTCCGGTTACTTCACTCTCGTACTGAACTATCTGGTTATGACACGAGGTGCATCTGAGGCGCTCGCCTCGTATGAGCGTGTCGAGATGTACGGAGTGCTGGAAGATGATGTTCTTGTGGAAGACTTTTCCTTCGTCCAGCGACGCATGGTCGTGGCAGCCTTCCGCGAGGCAGTTTTCATCGGGAACGTCCGCTTTCGGTCGGCTGTCGTAGGTATCCGTTACATATCGTATCGCGGACAGCGTGAGGGCGCCGAGGCCATAGTTGTGACATTGGACACAGTCGACGTCGGAATGAGAAGATGATTTCCAGTGGCGCACGAACGGATCCATGTAGTGGCAGGAATCGCAGAACGACGATTGAGTCGTCTTGTACTTGAGTATTCCGCCACCAACTGCGATCACGGCTACGAAGATTCCCAGGACCAGAAGCAGCCGCGCCCGGTATTTTCCGAAGACACTGAATATATCTTTAAAGAACGCCATGTTCAGCCAACTTCCTCCGCTCCGCCTTCTTCAATCGGAACTGCCTGTTTCTTCCCGAACTCGGCCTTAGCCTCATGCCGAACGATTTCGTCGTATTCGAGCGGGTGATGATGTTTCATTTGTTCTTCCGTCAGGCGACCGTGCCACCAGACCCAGCTCATGGGAAATACTTCCGGATTGAAGTGCACGTTGTAGAAATGCCACACGATAATAGCAAGGGTTGCCAACAGACCTTCGTCCGAGTGGGCTTCACGACCGATGTCGTAGAGATACTTCGGGAAGAATTGCTTGAACCACATGATGCTTCCCGAGCCGATCATCACGACCATACCCCAGTACACCGCCCAGTAGTCGAACTTCTCGATAAACGAGAAGCGCCCGAAACGCGGGCCGGACGGCTTCTTGCCGATATAATAGAGCATAGTGTGAATGAAATCCTTGATATCGCGCGGCCGCGGAATCATGAGCAGGAAATCGCGGCGTCCCGTCCGGTTGAACACGATGTACAGCAGGTGCCACACACCTACTATGATAAGTCCGGTCGCGCCTACCCGATGGATTGTGGTAGACGTCTGCAGGCCGCCGAAGATGTTGATGATAACGAACTTCGAAATAGCCAGCTCCGGGAATTTCAGCGGCATACCGGTAATAATCAACGTGATCACCGACAGAAACATCAGCATATGCTGGGTCCTGAAATTCATGCCGAACCGTTCGAACGTCCGTCCCTCTGTTTCCGGCGCCTTCGTTTCTTTCGGCTTGGTCGGCGCCATCCTCGTGACAGTCTCGTTGAGCAGAAAATTCGTTTCGAAGGTAAGCCGCTCTTTCACTTCACGGACGATCTCAGCCGTCCCCTGCGGATCATCGTATTCGACAATAGAACCGGCTGATCCGACAATCTCGCTGGCAAGATTATGTATGAGTTCGGCCCGACGGCTTATCTTTTCCGTGTTCTTTTCGCTCATAGCTATGCCTGCTTCTTACCGTTCGATTTGCGCACCCGGCGATACAGATCCAGGAGGATCAGGACGAACAGCCCGCAGAGGGTCGAAACCGTGAGCACCATGAACCCTTTCGAGATGTAGTAAATGGCGCCGGAGCTTTCACTTTTCGGATCGACGTGGATCTTCCCTTCGGCGAAATTCGCGTTCGCTTCGGGATGACATTGCGGCTTGCCGCACGTCTTCGGGATATTGGCCGGATAAATCGAGGATTTCGGGTCATTCTCAGCCCGGATATCATGGTAGCCGTGGCATGACGCGCAGTTGGCGACCATCGTATTCTGCATCTGCTGAGCCACGCCGTGGAAGGATTCTTCGAACGTTGCCATCCGATCGGTCTTGATCCCGTACTTGGCCACGACTCCCTTAGGACCGTGACACTTGGAACAGGTCTCCGTGACATGCATCGGAGAGACTTTCGAGTCCGGTTGGCTCGGAGCAATGATATTGTGCTCACCGTGACAGTCGGAACAGACCGGCGCGTCAAGATTCCCGGAGGCGATCGCCTGGCCGTGAACGGACTCACGGTAGGTGGCGTAGATATCTATATGGCATCGTCCGCAGGTCGCCGGAATATTCGCCTTGTACATGTTCGACGCCGGGTCGGTATGGACGATGATATTGTGAGTCCCGTGACAATCCTGGCATACCGGCGCTTTCGGATTCCCCTTGGCTACCTCGATTCCGTGAATGGAGTGCTCATACTGGTCGTACAACTCTCCCTGGGGGGCACCCACCGGATTGCCGGAATAGTGACAGCGACGGCAGTTTACTTTCTGCGGGTTCTTCTGGTGCGGTATGACGGTGATATCGATATGACAATCGGTGCAGCTTCGCGATGCGTGGACCGACTTCTTCAACATTGTCGTATCCACGTACAGTGACACCTTACGGCCTGTAGGTTCAGTCTTGAAAAGGTCCTTTTTGCCGTGACAGATCAGGCACTTTTCCAGCGCATGAGCCGATCCGGTCAAAACGAACAGGGCGATCAGGCCGACCGAGAGAAATTTCATTGTGTTACTCAGTAGTCTCATTTCGCCGGTTACTCCACTCGCTTAATTCGCCGCTTGTACTCGAGCAGGCGGTAGATCACGAAAGCAACGATGATGATCGGAATGAACCAGAGATAGAACTTCCGCACGTAGAACTTCCCGCCGGAGTCGCGGTCGCGGGCCGAAGTATGAACCGTACCCTCGGCGAAGTCAGCCGGCAGGTCGTCGTGACACTGACCGCAGGTCTTCTGGATGTTCGCCTGATTGATCGTCGACCGCGGGTCCGACTGCGGATATATATTGTGGACACCGTGGCAGGAGGCGCAGTTCGCCGCACGGGTTTCGCCGAACTCATTCGCTATTCCATGGAAAGACTCGTCGAAGGTCGCGATCCGATCGGCCTTGAGTCCGAACTTGCCTACAATCTTCTCGGAAGCATGGCATTCGGAACAGGTCTTGGGGACGTTGGTTGCGTAAACCTTCGACTGCGGATCGAGGTGCGCGCGGATGTCGTGTTCGCCGTGGCAGTTGGTGCAGGTAGGTGATTCCAGGACTCCATTGGCAAGAGCGGTACCGTGTACGGAGGATTCGTAGGTTTTGGCAATCTTGTCGTGGCAGTTTCCGCAAGTGGCGGCGATATGCGTTTTGTAGATCGGACTGTCAGGATCATCGGCCGGCATGAACGAATGACTGCCATGGCAATCCACGCAAGCGGGAGCATCCTGATTTCCGTCGACCATCAACGCCTTGCCGTGAACCGACATCTCGTACGCTTTGATCATGCGCGGTTCCGGCAAAATCGCAAACTTCTCTTTTACGTTCTGATCCTCGTGACAGCGGATACAGATCTTTACGGAGTTGCGATGATTGGTCGGGGATGCGGGGTTGTCGACCGCAAGAATGTTGTGGGTGCCGTGACAGGTCGTACAGGTCGGCACATCTTCGAGATCGACTTTACCACCCTTTAGATGCGGGGACTTGGCGTACCCCTTGGCCGCATCCAGATGGCACTTGCCGCATAAAACGTCCGGCACGTCGGAGTGACGGATCTGACTGTTAACGTCATGGCAATCCTGACATTTAAGTCCGCTATGAATGGACTTGCTGAGGACTGCTGCATCGACAAACGGTGTATGCGTATCGGACTTGTCTCCATGACAACTCAGACACTCATCTTCGGCCGCTCCCACGTTCAGTGAGAGAGCCAGCACCGCCAGGAACGCTATCAGCGTTCTGATAAAATACCTCTTACCTAACATATTACCTACCCTAAGAAAGTGTGAAGGCCGGCTTTACCAGAGTCAGCCATCACAATACCATCAATTCATACCTTATTCCTAATCTTAGTCCAAATAGTCTCATTTCTCGGTCAATATAAGTAAATCTTCACTAACCGCAAGTGCCTTTTTTCACAAACTTTCACTTTCCCATAACCGGTATAAGCTAATATGACTTAGCCGATTAATACCCTGAATCTGGGGTATGGCACTCGGTACACTTATACTCTTTCCAGGCCTGATCAATATCCTCTGGATGTTTGAATTCCAATCCCGTGAGGTCACTTTGCAGATCAGCGACATTCTCCGAAGGACCTTCGGCAACAATCAAATGGCAGGTCCGGCAGTCATGCGGGACGACATCACCGTTTTTGTCTTTCATCGTACCGTCGTGACAGCGGAAGCAGCCATCGTTGACGAAGTGGGTCAGGTTGTTTTCCCGAACGCGGTAATCCGTTTTCATTTCCGGGAAGAAATTTTGGTTATAGATCCTCAGCAATGTCTGTGTCGCCTGCTCGATCTTGGCGCTATCGTTTTTAGCCTGATCCGGATAATTTTCTTCGTAGTATTGCTTCAAACCCTTGGTGATCGAGTCGTTCGCCTCTTGTCTCGTCGTGTAGGCAGCGTTGAGCAGATCCAGGCCTTCCTGACGCACGTACTTCAATTCCGGTGAAATATCCCGTTTGGACAGAGCAAGATTAAGGGCGCTGGCCGGTGCGAGGAACTTGTGACTGGGACGGTTGTGGCAGTCCATGCAGTCGAATCGACGCACTTCGGTCGTCGGATCGTTGAAGTCCGGAGTTTTCTCCCCTTCCTTCTGATAGATAACGGTGTCCCCTTTCTCGTTGATGAGTCTCAGCCAGACGATATTCTGCCGCTTGGGGTCGGTGGCGACATAGTCGATCTTCACCGAGTTAACCATGTGCCAGTGGATCCCTTCCTGCTGACCGGTCCGCGGATTCCCGCCGCCGATTTTCACCAGCAGGTTTATGGTATACGGGCTGTTGTCTTCGTCCGTCCGGTAGTAGGTATGCTGCACCAGCTTCTCACCGTAGAACTGACGCGGCCAGTGGCAGGTCTCGCACGTCTGCTGGGCCGGGCGAAGACTCTTCACCGGCGTCTGGATCGGTCGGGAGAAGGTGTTCAGGGCGGTTGCCCAGAGCTGACGAATTCCGTCAATCTTGGACTTTACATAAAACGAAGCTCCCGGGCCGATATGACATTCGACGCAGGGGACGCGAGCATGCGGGGAGTTCTGATATGTCACCCACTGCGGCTCCATGGGAGTGTGACAGGTCTTGCCGCAAAACGCGACCGAGTCGGTGGCATCGTACGCCTCCGTTCCGCTGTATATGACGAGAATTATCAGCGCAGCGAGGATTCCGAGGAAGAGCCAGAGGTTGCGCATGTAGTGCGGATCGGTAGGATCTATCGATAGATTAAAACGAACTTTCTCGCCGCGTTTGCGGGCCGCCCGAACCTGTAACCATATGGAAACCAGGAAAAGGACGAATCCAAGGGTGACGAAAAACGGAACGATTACGAATGTGACGAGTGCGCTGTAAGGATTGTCGGCCCGGCTCGTGAAACCATACAGGACAAGGACCAGAAACAACGCACCGCCCGCGAGGAAAATCGCGGCGCCTACTGCGGCCAGCGGGTGTCGAAACAAGGTCCGTTTCTTGGTGAAATCATCAGTCATGGTTGTTCAGTACCTCAGTAAAACAATAATCAGAAGTCAATATTGGTCTATTATATTTCAAGGAGTCCGTCCCGCCAACGACATTCTGTCGTCCCCTCGGACTATGCCCCCCGAATTTTCCGGCCTTCGTTGTCATGCCGGCTCTTTCCTCAAGCCCCGGACGTAAATCGGAACGTTGTTCGCAATCATTTGACACGGCTCCACCTGCTGACCTTGAAGAGTCTTCCATAACGAGGCATACATGGCGCAATCGAAAACCATCCCGGTGAAGCATCGTGCCGTGAGCTCGTTGTTCATCTCGACGATCGAACCGGATAGGAGGAGCCGGTCGAGCTGTCCGGCCAAAAACCGGGTGTAGGTGCCGCGAAGCAGGTCGAAGACCTCTTTTGAACGGGCATGCCCGGCCAGCGCCGAAAACATAAGCAACCGGTAGCAGTCTTCATTCAGCGTGAAGTAATCGATAATATGCCGAGCCAGCTTGTCCAGCAGCACCTCCAGGTTATCTTCCACCGTTAACCGGGAGAAGAACTCCTGGTCGGCAAGCCTGCTTTCAATTGTTGTCAGCACGGTGTCGTAAATTGCCTCTTTCGACTGGAAATGCCTGTACAGCGCCGGCTCGGTGATCCCGCAGGCCTTGGCCAGCTCCTTTATGGTCACCTTGTCGTAACCGTACCTGCTGAACAGGCGGGTTGCTTCCTTGAGAATCTGTGCTTTTCGATCAATACCAGACATAATTTATTCTATATCATAGTTAACGCCAACTAACTTATCAGAAATGTCGGAAATGTCAAGAGCAAAATGTAGTATTCCGACCATTTTTTTGTGATTTTCTTCACGTATTTGCACAAGCATATCGGGCAAAACAGGTTAGCTTATATCCTGATTCTCTTCTATATATTGTTGCTGCACAATATAGTGCATCTTGAAAGGCGGCCTGTTCTGCGCTCCGGAGGGAAGAACATCATCGAAGATTTGTCATATTACCTTATTGAGCCGGCAGTTCATCGGTTCGCATCGTTTTCACGTCGTGATAAGAGCGTCGAAGCGCCGATTCGGCTGGACAGTATTGCCCATTTGCATTATGATTGGCACAAAGAAAAGGACACAATCTTAAGAGGAATACCAAATGGCTGATAGCTCGAAAAACTCCGATCTGGTCTTGAGACTACTGCCCGAAATCGCTGATATCAAAGACGCCGCTCTCCGAGAGAAGGTTATTGCCTGCTGGAGCGAAGCGATCGATTTTCGGGGTTGGACCGAGGATCTCCTGCGTAATATTCCATTCACCCTCCTGGCCGAAAACGTCAAAATCACCTTTATCGACCATGTCCGGGCTGTTTGTAAGATGTGTGTGGCCTGTGACAAAGTTCTGGACGAAGTCCACGGAGCCAACAAGACGAAAGTCAATCGGGACTACCTGATTGCGGGTGCGATGCTGGCCGACGTCGGGAAGCTGCTTGAGTTCGAAATCGAAGGCGGTAGTCCGAAAAAGTCGAGCTATGGCAAGCACATCAGACATCCGTTCAGCGGTGTCGGTCTGGCGTTCAAGCACGGCGTACCATCGGAAGTCATGCATATCATAGCTACTCACTCGAAAGAAGGGGCCGGCGAGAAGCGTCTCCCGGAGAGTATAATCTTCCATCACGCCGATTTCATCGATTTCGATCTCGTGAAGGATGCGTGAGGAACGGGAAGGAATATCGTAATGAGTGAAAATAAGGAAGCTGCAGGACAGAACCTGGTCGAGAAGATTGCGCAGAAGTTCGCGGTCGGTCTCGACGAGGGTCAGTTAGTTCGCTCCGGAGATTATCTGTCGATCCGTCCTGCCTACGTCATGACGCACGACAACTCCGGCGCGGTAATTCCGAAATTCAAGTCGATTGGCGCCTCGAAGGTTGCGAATAACCGGCAGATCGTCTTTGCGCTGGATCATAACGTCCAGGACAAATCGGACGAAAATCTCGCGAAATATAAGAAGATCGAATCGTTTGCCAAAGAGCACGGAATAGATTTCTATCCGGCCGGTCGCGGGATCGGTCACCAGATCATGTGCGAAGAAGGCTATGCCT
>CAZFOY010000054.1:0-9949 GCA_964520865.1 uncultured Ignavibacteriales bacterium
ACGTGGATGAACATCCCCGGCCTGCTGATCGCCGTACCTTCTAATGCGTACGACGCGGCCGGGTTGCTGAAGACAGCGTGGGCGACCGATGATCCGGTGCTGTTCTGCGAATCTGTCGCATTGTACAATCGCCGAGATTGGGAGGGTGTTCCGATGGAAACCTCGCTTCCTGAAATCGACGAACTTATTCCGTTCGGTGTCGCGAAAGTGTACGACGAAGAATACACGGATATCGGCGTTATCACTTACGGAGCGACTCTTCACATGTGCCGCAAGGCTTCGGAGATCGTTCGCGAAAAGGGCATCCACGTGCGGGTAATTGACCTCCGCACGGTCAAACCGATGGACGAGGAGGCGATCGTACAAACCGCCAAGGACTGTGGCAAAGTGCTGGTCGTTACTGAGGATCGCTTCCCCGGCGGCGCCGCTGCGACAATCGCATCGGTGATCACACAGGGAGAAGGGCTGTATCATCTTGAAGCTCCGGTGAAACTCGTGACGGCGATCGACGCTCGCGTAGCGTATGGAATGGACGGCGATAGTTCCTGTCTGCCTACGGTCGACAAGATCGTCGCGGCGATCGAGGATCTACACGACAACTTTTAGATTGTAGATTGATGAATCAAAGGCTCCGCGCTCGCGGGGCCTTTTCTATTCTCCAAATCCGAGAAACGACTTCACCCTGTTCCTGTCTTCCGGTTCGATAATCCGAATGCCGGCCAGAACCGTCGCCGCTACGGCCGGCAGGAATGTACCTGCTAACGTCACCCATCCGGTCGGTTCAACGAGACGAGCGGTCAGGAATGAGATAGGCACGACTATAACCAAAGCCAGCATTCCGTAGCGCAGACCGATAAAGACGATGCTCGCGAAAGACATGGAAAGCACCCGGGACATCAAGTAAGGGTACAGGGTCGAATATAACAGGACCTGAGGGATGGTGTTGGCAAGAGCCATGCCGACCAGGCCATATATTGGTGTCAGTACCAGCGCCAGAATGATCTTCATCATCGATTCAACCGCGACAACATAGAGGATGTACTTGTGCCTTGCGATGCCGAACAGAATGGAGTTGCCGAGGATCTGCGGAAGAAAAAAGGCATTGCCGAGACTGAGGATGATCATCACCTTGGCCGACGGAAAGAACTCCGGGGCAAGCCAGATTCGGACAAACGGATTGGCGAAGACAATCACGCCTCCAGCCAGTGCGAAAGAGAGATAAGATCCGTACTTGACTCCCTTGCGATAGATCTGGCGGATCTGTTCGGCTCGATCTTCCGCCTCCAGGTGCGATACGGCCGGGATCAGCGGTATGCCGATCGCATTGACCAGATTGCGAAACGACAGCATGAGTTGGGCCCCCGGGTTGTATATCCCGGCCGCGGCTGACGACGTTATCAGTCCGAGCAGGAAACTGTCGGTGTTAAACATTATCAGCCAACCAATGCTAACCGCAAAGGATATGCGGGAGTAGCTCAGCAGCAGGCGCGATGTCGCTTTGTCTATCAGCGAAGGGGAGAAGTGGACCTGCGGATGAGCACGTCGGAGCCAGATGATTCCGGCAATGTGTCGGATCAAGCTCACTGCAACGATGACTCCGGCCAACGCGACAAGACCGTGGCCGGTCCAGATGAGAACGACCATGGCGATAGTTCGAACGATCTCTTCGCAGGCGACAAGGAATCGGTTTACATCGTGCCGCTGAAAGGCAGCCTGGGTATTGCCGAATGGAAGGAGGAAGAAGCTCAGGGCGAGAAAGCCGCCGAGAAGCAGGAGGGCGTGTTGCCCCTCCGCCATCAGGCTCGGATCATCGATCTTGAAATACTGAAAGAAACGCGCCGCGAAAAGCCAGACTCCCAGAAAGACCCCGATCCCCACCAGGGCATAAAGCAGGTTGGCGGTCGACAACACGCGGTTGATCGACCGATAGTCTGACTTGCTTAGATACTTTGAGACATAGCGGGTGAGCGCCGAACTCAGTCCGAGGTCCATCATCGAGAAATACCCGACCGTTTGAAAGAGAATGACCCAGACGCCATAACGCGAATCACCGTAGACTGACGAGATATACGGGACGAAGAGGAAGGCAATGGTGAGCCGAACGGCGTACCCACCCCAGGACATGAGAATGTTGCGCATCAACTGTCGACCGATTCCGGACACCCACATTTCCTTTCCGAATATTTTTTTGACTTCCGTCGGGAGCGTCAGCAGTATAATATGCTGGCAGGAATGCATCTAACAAAAAAAGGAAACATGCGCTTACTCCGAATCAGCCTTCTTCTTGCTCTTCTCCTTCTGACGAGCGGTCTCACCGTTGCAGCTGAGCGACCCCGGTTGTACGGTTTCGCTCCGGCGTATCCGAACTCGAGGCCGCTGTTTCAGCCTCCTCGTCGCCGAATGAATCCTTCGCTGGAGACAATTTCCGAAATCTCGATGAAGATCAGGAAGAATGGCTCGGTGGACAAAGTTATCAACGGACAGGGTGCGGACAGTCTCGTCGTCAATTACGTGCGGACTTATCTGTCTGGGCTGGAGTTTACTCCGGCCGAGGTGAACGGCAAACCCGAAAAGTCGATTCTTCCTGTGCGAGTTAGAGTACAGCCGGGAGTGACGGTGCCGGACTTCTTCTTTCCCGTTGACACTGATCTGTCCGTATTCGACCAATCCTTGTTCGTGGATGCGATCGAGGCCTTCGATGTTGTGCCGCCGAAGATTCTCCAGTTCCCTTCCTATTCTTGCACCTTGCAGAGCACGGATTCTATGAGAGTATATCCGTACGCCCTCCTAAAGATATCCCTGGACAAGGCGGGTGAACTGACGCATGTCTCTATCGATACTACGACCTACCCGGTGTTCGCACAGCAAATCCTGTCGGCGACAAGGTTCGCCGAATTCGCGCCTGCCCGCGTCAAGAACAAAGAAGTGTCCTCGGACGCGCTCCTGCTGGTGTCGTTCTTTCCGCAGGTAAGTTACCCCAATCGCGGCTGGACCGCAGACACAACCTGGCATCCGAGCCTCCTTGAGGGATTGCAGGTTCGTCTGATCCCGGCAAGATACGGAATTCTAAGCCCGCCATTGCCGCGTCGGGTACCGGCAGAAACGTATCCGAGAGCAGTGGCCCCCGCCCTTTACGGTAAGATATCCGCCGGGTTGCTCATTGATTCAACCGGCACGGTGACCAGCTGGTCGCTAAACAGAATAGATGCCGGGAGGCGAAAACAGGTTACCACGATGCTACGCTCGCTCCGATTCTTCCCCGCGATCGGGTTCGACGGCGTTGCTCATTCTTTCAGAGGGCTTGCCTATATCACAGCGAATGGCACTACGAACATACGAATCGACTTTACCTGGCTCTCCGATGAGGTCAGGTAGTATTCCGCCTTAACCTTCTCCTAATCATTGTCTTACTACCAGTCCGCGATGTTTCTTCTAATCCCTGAGAGCGCATAATCTGCGCGAAAAAGAGTTGATAGTCTTCGCTTTTCGGGATTCTGGTTTTGGAAGTTATTGTGACACAACGTAATCACATGGCCTTCTTAATGCCCATTGCTCCTCCGGCATGAATGTTGTGCACATTTGTGACGGTATGGGGAGTGGATGGTTTAACCGGGAAGAAACAGAATTCTCATCTGTATAAGAAAGGAGAGCGAGAGTATGGAGAAAGCAACACGTGCGTTGAATGTGCTCTCGGCGATCATAATGATCGTCACCGGAGCCTACATTCACGAGACATTCGGACCGGTTCTCTCGCCAATTGCGGTAGGAATTCTCTGGATGACAGTGGCGGTTTACACCGGGTTACAGATCGAGAACGGATATGACTTTTTCAGGAGGAAATGGCGTTCTGAGAGCCGTTAAGGGTTCAACAATTCGCTTGACAATACCTGCGAAAGTTATATTATGGATGTCTTAATTGAAGTTATGATAAGGGATTATGTTTTGAAGAGAGGAATGAAACATAGCCGCAAGGCCGTGTTCCTGATGACAGTAGTGGCCGTCGTCTCGCTCATCGCATTTGCCTCAGCTCAGGAACTCAAACCCGAAATTTCCACCGCCCTGACCAACGGGGACACCACGCTTGCCATCAATCTCCTTAATCAGGAGATCCAGATCGACAAAGCATATAGCTTCAACTACTATATGTTGGGAATGATCTATTACAACCAGGGAAAATACAGCAAAGCCGCCGATCAATTTCAGCTGGCTCTGGACCATAAGAGTAAGGACTATGACGCGCTCTACTATCAGGGTCTTTGCTACATTGAATTGGGCCAGCTTGAAAAAGCGCAGGCTAACATGGAAACCGGAGTCAAAAAAGACAAGTCCAACAAAGCCCGGTTCGAGGACGGTCTCGGTCAGGTGATGCTGGCCAAGAAGAGCTGGCAAGAGGCCGACCGGTTGTTCCGTCAGGCTCTGGTCGACGATCCCTCCAATGCGAATTACCATATTCACCTCGGTGACGCCAACTTCTATCAGGGGATCCCGTCCCTTGCGATTACCGAGTACGAAAAAGCTCTTCAGGAAGACACCGCATCAAGCGAGGTATACTATCATTGGGCCGAAGCCTGCCTTGACATGAAGGACTATAAATGCGCGATTGAAAAGCTGAAGATAGTTCTCCAGAAAGACAGTACCTTTGCCAAAGCCTGGATGCGTGCCGGAGGCATTTATTTCAAGGCCGGTATGTCGTCCCGAACCAGGCAGGATCGGGATGCCCGCTTCAAGGAAGCAATCGGATCCTACAAGAAGTATCTCGAACTGTCCAAGGCCACTCCGGATTCTTCCAACGTGAGAGTCTTCTACGAATTGGCGATGTCGTATTCGAATCTATACGGTTTCGAGGATGCGGTTGACTATTTCCGCGAAGTTCTGGCGATACCGATGGTGCCGAGGGACATCTACTTCTACTACGGGAAGGCGCTCTTCTATACGAAGCAGTACGACAGCAGCGCCGATATGCTCCACAAGCAGCTTGAGTGGGCGGCCAGTCAGGGAGAGGACTATAAGTCGACCGTCGACAGCGCGGAAGTGTTTCAGCTTCTCGGCGACGACTATTTCTACAAGAAACCGAAAGATTTCACGACGGCTATAGAATACTATAAGAAGTCGCTTGCCCTCAAACCGAACCAGGCAAGGCTGCTTCAGAATGTCGCTATCGGCTATCACAGCCTGCGGAGCTATCAACAGGCATTAGAGTACTACGACAAGCGAATCGCCCTCGGAATCGACTCGACTTCAGCTTCGATTTACAGGAACGCCGGCTACGCAGCTTTGAATATCGCAACGAACAGCTCGGCCGGGGGGGAAGAAGATGTCGATATCGATCAGCTTGGCGATGAGGGTGCGCCGCCACCCGAGACGTCGACGGATACGGCCAACGCGAACGTCGACTATTTCAAGCTTTCCACCGATTATCTGACCAAGTATCTGCAGTTCGACAGCACCGACGTGAAAGTCACCTCGGCGGTCGCGTATAACTATCTGTACAAGATGACCGACTGCGAGAACGGTGTAAAATATTATCAGAAGGTTCTGGAGTTGGATCCCGGCAATTGCGAAGCGAAGAAATCGATCGGCTACGCCTACTTCGCCGGCGGGATCTGTACCAAGAATTACGGTAAGGCGTTGGACTATCTTCACGAAGCGTACACCTGTCTTACCAAGTCCAAAGGGGAATGCGCCGATCCGAGTCTGACACTCTGGATAGCGCAGTGTTATCATCTGCGAGCCGCGGAAAAATCGGCAAAGAAACAGAATGCGAACGACGACTTCAAGAATGCTTACAATTGGTATGGCAAAGTTCTGAAGTGTCAGCCGAACAACGCTGAGGCCAAGAAGGGTCAGGATGATACGCGATTTGAATTCGCCAATTAGTAATAATGGGAAATAAACAACTATCTTGGGAGTATTGATGGCTGCTGAAGAAAAAAAATCTGATTCTACCAAAAGGGTAACCGAGGCCAATCGGTTTCGGTATATCGGATTCGATGTTTTTCCAGGTAAGCCGAAAGATCTTTTCAAGTCTGATGCAGAGAAGAAGAAATACGAAGAGCTGAATCAGGAGAAGCGTTCCAAGGGTGAAATCCTGCGCGAGCAGTGCACTCTTCTGGAAGAGCGTATCTCCGGTCTGGATCGTCTGGTCCTGACGGTAGCGTCGATCGTGGTACTTCTCTCGTTGTTTCTGCCGTGGTATTCGGTGTACAATGAGAAAGTGATCGAAACCAAGGCCAAGCCGGCCGCGACTCAATCCGCACAGCCCGCCGACAGTGCCGGCGCCATGTTGGCTCCGGGCGACTCGACCACTCTCGCTGCCATGACTTCCGATACGGCGGCCATGCAGGGAACGACCGCACCGGCCGCCACGGCGTCCGATTCGGCCAATCCGATGCAGGGATCTGTCGTGAGCAAATCAGCCGGCGAAGAGGTCCTTTCTTCGTATATCGCGAAAAAGAAAGTGGAACGGGTGTACGTGCACAAGAGCGGCATCGGCGGCATTCTGTCGCTGGGCTCGCTTGCCTCCTATCTCTTTTCGTCGGGGGTACCGCTCGCCGTTACTGCGATTCTTTTCCTGATTAATACGTTGCTGTGTATTGTTCTTCCGATTGTCACGCTCTACGGCCTCTACGGAGTCAAGGGAACTTCCGACGCTCGAGCGCTGCATCTCAAGAAACTTCTTCGGTTCAACTGGGTACCTTTAATAGTCTTTGTTCTTGCCCTGGTGCTTTCGTTTTTCGGCGGCGACTATGGATTCAATGCCGCTGAGGCGTTCTCAAGCATCGGTGCGAGTTATGGACCGGGAGTCCTGCTCGGTTCAATATCGTGGGGAGTCGTCGTCTCGATGGGCGCGTTCATTCTGATAGGCGCCAAGGGTGTCGAGATCTAAGGTATGCAAAAAAGTGATTTATCTTAAATAATGGAGGTTACTGTCACGTGGTTAAGCAAACGATTTTCATCACTCTTAATGCCATAATAGCATTTGGCATCGGGTTCGGGCTCTGGTACGGAGTCTTCAGAACGTCGGAGCAGCCGATTGTGCACTCGATCTATAAGGGTGGTCCGCTGGTCGTACTGCTCATCATGATCCTGTTCATGCTCCTGGTTTTCGTTATCGAACGGTATATTTCCCTGTACGGCAATGCCAAGGGCAAGAGTTCGGTACAGGTATTCTTTAAGAAGCTGGTCACACTGATTCAGAACGACGATTTCGAAGGCGCCCTGGCGGCCTGCGACAAGCAGCGTGGAACCACGGCCAACGTCCTTCGCGCCGGCATCGACCGTTATCGCGAAGTCAAAGGCAATCCGAATATCGACAGTGAAAAGAGAATTCAGCTGACTCAGTCGGCTATCGAAGAAGCAAACGCGTTGGAAGGACCGCTGCTTGAGCGGAATCTGATTGCGCTCTCGACGATCGCTTCGATCGCCACCATGGTCGGTCTGCTCGGCACCACGATCGGTATGATCCGTGCGTTCGCCGCGACCGGTAACGTTGAAGGCGGCGTTATCGATGCTACGCAGCTGGCGACCGGTATTTCCGAAGCGCTGGTAAACACCGCCGGCGGTCTTACCTCCGGTATCCTCGGTATCTTCTTCTACAACTTCTTCGTCAACAAGGTGGACGCCTTCAACTACACCACTGATGAAGCGACTTTCGAAGTACTGCAGATACTGAAAGACAAAGAAGGAATCTAAACGATGTCGACTAAGAAAAAGCGGCGGATTGCGGTCCGCATCGACATGACGCCGATGGTTGATATCGCCTTCCTTCTGCTCATCTTCTATATGGCGACCACCCAGTTCAAACCACCGGAAGCCCGGGCGGTTGACCTGCCGGAGTCGCACTCGCAGATCAAGCTGCCGGACAAAGACGTGATTAACGTCACGCTTACCAAGCTTGATTCGATGTATGTCGACTATGTCGAGAAGGCCGATATCGAGATCAACGGCGAAACCGTGAATACCACCGTGCGGCGTGTCCGGAATGTCGACCTGTACAACCTTGCGGCCGAAATCAATCGCGCCCGAGCCAAGAATCGCAAGGCTCTGGTAGTCGTGAAGGCGGATAAGAACGCCAGTTTCGGTGCGATGCAGGATATCATGAAGCAGATGCAGGAAAACCACCTGGAGCGCTTCCTTATCCTCACTGACAAGGAAACGACCGCATCGTAGGAACAGGTGAAAGACAGTCATGGTAGCACAAAAAAACGTTAATCAAACCCGGGTCTTCCGGTGTTATATATATAGTGAGAGGAGAGTGATAGATTAGATGGCCGGTGAAGTAGTAGAACGGCAAAAGAAAGGCGGAAAGAAGGGTCTCAGAAGGCCCAAACGCCGTATCTCCATTCGTATCGATATGACACCGATGGTCGATATTGCTTTTCTCCTTTTGATCTTCTACATGGTGACCACGGTGTTCGCGATGCCGCAGGCAATGGAGATCAACCTTCCTCCCGCTGACGAGAACAAGGACATCGAGGTGGCCGAATCTCACTTGTTGACCATACGTGTCGATGAGGATGGCCGCTTCTGGTGGAATATGAAGACACCGACACCTGAGAATTTGCCTCAGTTGTTGCCGAGCGCTGCCTTGAAGCCGACTGATACGGCTTCTTACAAGTTCAACCCGGATACCCTCCAGGGATTGCTGGTAGCGCTGAACCGGAAGGATGATAGATTAAACACTCTGATACTCATTAATCGGAAAGCTCCGTATAATGATATGGTCAATATTCTCGATGAGATTGACCAGATAGAGCGAAGCTGGAACGCCTACACGGCTAAACAGCAAGGTGTAAAGGTGGATCAGCTGCAGAAGAAGTTTTCATACCGCTATGCGATCGGCGAATGGGAAGATCGCGATACGAAGATTATGCAAGCTGCGGTGCAGCAAGCACACGAAAGGGGTGAACTATAATGGCTCATCCGAACATACTGTATTCACCGTACGGCGCGTTTGAACTGAAATCGAAATACCAGCGGAATTTCCTGCTCGGTACTGTGATTACGTTCTCAGTGGTTGCCCTCATCCTGCTTACGTCCTGGCTGGTTTCAGTCATACGTGGCGGCGATATGGACGCGATCAACAGCAACGCCGTGGTGATCAAGACAGTGGCCGACCTCGGCCCGCCACCCAGCGTGGCCAAGCGTCCGCCGCAGGTTCAGGTTCAGCAGCCGAACGTCGCAGCGCCTAAGGTAGGTATTCCGAAACCGGTAGCCGACGATGAAGTTCAGGACGAAGACGTCGTCTTGGCCACCCGTGAAGAGTTGGCTGAAATCGTCGCGCCTCCTGTGAATGCTGGTGGCGACGGTGACAATATTGTCGTCGACATCAACGATGATGACTACCTGCCGGCTCCGGACGAGTTCGTCCCGGTGGAAATTCAGCCTGAAATGGTCTATTACGAGACCCCGGAATATCCGAGGCTGGCCAAGCAGGCCGGTATCACCGGCGTCGTCTGGGTCAAGGCACTTGTTGACAAGGAAGGAAACGTGCGTAACGCGATGATCGCAAAATCATCCGGCACGGCGTCCCTGGACGAAGCGGCGGTAGCGGCGGCGAAGAAGAACAAGTTCAAACCCGGCATTCAGAACGGTCGTCCGGTAAACGTCTGGGTGTCGTACAAAGTGGTCTTTGAACTGAACAACTAAACCGTCAAGACGCACTGTCAAGATACAGGGTATCTTTACCAAAGGTAGAGATGCCCTTTTCTTTTGTCCGGAGAGTGCACACTCCGCGGAACCTCTTCGTCTCTTGGATGAGAGGTACAGCTTCTCAGCAGGCACCCCACCCGATACCTCGCACCCTTCACACGCCTTACATTACACAACCTCCCGGGGAAGGAGCCACCATGAGCTGCTCGAACAGTGCTCTGTATCTGCCCTATGGCAGCTACGAGTTGAAAGCAAAATACCAACGGAACCTGCTCCTGAGCAATCTGCTGCTCGGCGC
>CAZFOY010000054.1:10049-21225 GCA_964520865.1 uncultured Ignavibacteriales bacterium
TACGGACAGGATCGCCGACCGGAGCCGACTCATAAGGAACTTCCGGGAACGATACCGGTGCCGGTGGCGGATGACTCGGACTGGCTGGACACCGTCACCATAGCAACCCAGGCGGAGTTGGCCGCCGTCGTCGGTGGATTCGACTCCGACGAAGGGGACAAAGGGGGAATCTATATCGCCCCGGAAGACACCGACTATATTCCTTCGCGAACCGAGTTCGTGGCGGCGGACAGGAGTCCGGCGTTCGTGCACCAGGAAAAGCCGGAGTATCCCCGACTCCTGAAGAAAGCCGGCATTACCGGCAAAGTCGTTCTTCAGGCCCTGATAAACAAGCAAGGGGAGGTCCAGGATGTGAAAGTGGTCAAATCGTCCGGTACGCGGGGGCTCGACGATGCCGCCGTGGCGGCCGCGTACAAGAGCACCTTCACACCGGCCATTTCGCACGGTCAGCCGATTTACATGTGGGTTTCATACGCGGTCGAATTTGTAATTGAATGAACTCTTTGGGGGTCAACATTCAAGAGGATGTTGACCTGTTCGATAGAGTACACGGTAACGTTTTCGCTGTATTAGCCTGGCGATCCGCGCTTGGTTGAAAGTCCCCAGTTCTATCTTGACACTTCCTTCATGGATAGTTATATCTATGCGAGCAGGGTTCGTGAAACGAGAGGGACGTCTTGACGATCACAGCACATTCCATCGGACTTCTAATGAAGACAGGGGTAGTCTCTTTCGTTCAGTCCAACCTGCAATATATTCCGGGCGGAATCAGTCACCAGTTTCAGAACAAGGAGGAGCGCGGGGAAATTATCTCATTGGTGTTTGCACCTTCGTGCGATAGTATGCATTGAGTCTCAATCACGAGATAATCAGAGGGAAACGGCTTATTCTTAGGAGGTATCGATAATGCGACTGAAACTATGGTTGCCTATATTGTTCATCGCCACGCTACTTGTCTTTTCCGGGTGCGCCTCAATCATGCACGGATCCAAGCAGGAAATAACGTTCACCTCAAATCCCTCGGGAGCGACCGTGGAGGTCTTCTCCGATGTTTCCGAAGGACGGTGTGATACGCCGTGCAGCCTGATCCTGAGAAGGAATCAGAATTACCGGGTCGTTTTCAAGAAAGGCGGCTATCAGGATTTCGAGGCCCCGCTACGCAAGGGAACCGACGGGTGGATCTGGGGCAATATTCTATTCGGCGGCGTGATCGGTCTGGTGATCGACTTGACGAACGGGTCCGCCTACAAGCTTAGACCGGGTGAGCTTGAAGCGACGCTTTCGGCGACCACGCTGGGCGATCTGCCGGAACTGAAGGAAGGGGAGAGGGTCGGGATTCTCGATTTTGACCAGCTCAGCCCGCAAGAGAAAGAAAAGGTCAGCCACCTCGAGAAGGTGAGCTTGAGATAGTGGGCTCACATCAAGAGCTCTGATTGTCTGCGAGAATGCCGGTGAATAAACCGGCATTCTTTGTTTGCGAAGGACGCTCAACAGTGACTTATGAAACCTCAGAGAGCCGCCCGTCGGAAGACCATTGTCGCGAGGTCAACCATGCCTTATCTTGACGTGTATATGTGCCCGAATCGTCCGATGACACAGGTCGACAACAAGGAGCAGGCAGGATGAAAAGCAATCTGATCAGTGAGTTGAAACTGCAATTCAACCCTGTTGCGATACTATTTAGCGACACAAAGCCCGACGGTGCCCGTCAGATTCCGGAGGGGAAATTCAGCTGTGTAATGGCGCTATATTCGTTAACGATGCGGAAGGGACAAACGGTCGCCTTCGATCGCTCGACCTACGGCTGTATCGGCGGGGGGGTGGGTCTCTGTCTTGGTGATACGTACAAGCCGAACAGGGATTTCATGGAGAACCTTCTTGCGGACGAGGAAGGATACTTCAAGACACGGTCGTTAGCCCGTGAGTTTATGGATGACTTTCCGTATGTTGATATACCGAAGGAATATGTCGTATTCAAGCCGCTTGAAAAGATCGATGAGAAGTCTGAAAGTCCGGACCTGATATCCATACCGGCCAATGCCGATCAACTGTCCGCACTCGCTGCCCTGATCAATTTTCGACGTCACGGGAACAATCACGTTCATGCTCCCTTTTGCGCCGGCTGCCAATCCATTTGCGTTATACCTTACAATGAGTCCAAACTGGAGCACCCCCGGGCCGTTATTGGAAATCTTGATTTGGCCGCTCGGAAGGTCATGCCGCCTGATATCCTGACCTTTACAGTACCATTCAAGACCTTTTGCGAGATGGAAGAGGATGTTCCGGTGAGTCTTATGCGAAGGAATACCTGGACCAAAATCGCGTCCAGGATTCATGTCCCGGAGAAAAAATAAAGTATCTTTGTAGAATCGGTTTTTCGGATTCTGCACATTCCCAAGCTCAGAATTGTCATGCGCGTTGCATTCCCGCCTCGGCGGGTTTACAACACCCGGCCATAAGAATGGTCGGGCCTACAAGACACTGGTTGAGACGCAGTGGCACATTCCTATGGGTCGCCAATCGTCTTCAGCCAGTCTCGTAGCCCACGTCAGCGGGCTCGTAGGTCAGGAACCCTGCGTTCCTGACATTGACGAGGGGACGTTTCGATGCAAAAATCAGGAGGGGAGGGTTCCTGACCTACGGGCTACATTGAAATCCACCACTATATCAACCAACAACTTACCTTACTCCCGTCCGCTTGGGCGGATTTTTTTATGCCTGAAATCCAATTTCAACTTGACAGGTGCACATATGTGCAGTATCTTGATTGTGAGCCGATAGAATCACAGAAACGATCATCGGGCTGCTTCGGGAACCTCCCCGAAACGACTCATAAACGATTCAAAGGAAAACCAGACATGGAAGAAATCAATCATCCGAGCAGTCGTCTCTCCGCCGAGCTGGTCGAGGATTATCATCATCCGTTTGGAGCGTTTGCGCCGGTCGTGCGCAACAGCCAGGATTATTCGTACATCAACGCCGCCTCCTGCCCCGATTGCGGCGGGGGGATGGTCAAACTGGGAAACTGTTTCAGCTGTCCTTCCTGCGGGTTTGCCAGCTGCAGTAGCTGAGTGAGAAATGGGCATAGATCAAGGGAAGCTTAGTCAGGGGTGTTCGGGCACCCGGAAAGGATGAGTTGTTGAGATGCGAGTGGGCGAATTGGAGAAATGGGGCATACCGTCGCGGATAATCGAGCGATGGAGCGGTCGTCAGGGTGAATCGTTATTGCCGGTGCAGGGTCGGGCGGTGCGTAAAGGACTGATCGGACAGCCGGGCAACAATGCGGAAGCGCAGCCGGTCAGGATGCTGATATCGGCGCCGACCTCATCCGGGAAATCGTTCTGTGCCGAACTGGCGGCGATTCGGGCGATCACGATGCGTCAGAAGACGGTTATCCTGATGCCGCTGAAGTCGCTGGCCGAACAGAAGTACGATTTGTTTGTGCGCACTTACGGCGATATCGGAATCAAGATCCTGATCGTGACCGGCGACCATCCGGAAAATGATGCCCGGTTCGCCGCCGGGGATTATCAGATCGCGATCGCAATCTACGAAAAGTTCGACCTGATGCTGACAGCTTCGCTCGATGCCCTCGCAACGATCGGGCTGGTGGTGATCGATGAAATCCAGACTATCTGTGAACCGGGGAGAGGTGCGATGCTCGAGCGGTTGCTCACCAAAATCAGGGCCTCGGTTTATGAACCGTCGCTGGTCGGTCTGTCCGCGGTTATCGGCGATGACGCGGTGTCGGCGGGGCGTCTGGCCGAGTGGCTCGATGCCGTGCTGGTCGAAGAAACGACACGTCCGGTCGATCTGATGCGGGGAGTGGCGGTCGAAGGGTCTTATCAGTATCGCTTCTTCAATAACGGTCTCGATGGCAGTGAGCCGTTTGTCCGTTTCAACGACGCGAATGATCCGTTCGAAGGGTTTGTCGAACAGATCAAGAAGGACGATGGTTCGACCCTGGTCTTTCTGAAATCCCGGATGGAGACGGTTGACCGGGCGTTTCAACTGGCGGCAAAGGTGAGCTGGCCCGAAGCAAAGCAGGCGCTGGAGCGGCTCGATGGCGAGGAGCCATCGTTTCTCGTCCGTTCTCTTCGTCAATCACTGAGCCGGGGAGTGGCTTTCCATAATGCCGACCTCTCGCCGCATCAAAGGAGAATTGTCGAGCAAGCATTTATGGAAAAGGAAGTTAAGGTGCTTTTCTCGACAACTACTTTAGCGATGGGGGTGAACCTTCCGGCCGATACCGTCTATCTGGAAACGGTCAAATATACTTCAGGCAAGTACGATGACCGACCATCGCTTATCCCTGTTTCGAAAGCCGAATTCGACAATATGACCGGACGGGCGGGGCGTCTGGGGATGAAGCGGGAGATTTCCCGGCCGGGACGGGCAATCGTAATCGCCGAATCGGAATTCGACCGGGATATCCTCTGGGAGACGTATATCGCCGCGGATCGTCCGGCGCCGATGATCTCGGCGTTTGCCTCGATGCCACCCGAAGACTGGCTGCTCGATATGATCGTTTGTGGACTTCTCGACAATACCGGTAGGCAGGCACTGCAATCATTGTTCGAGCAGACCCTGTATTCGCATATCGGTCAGCAGGGAGAGCTTGATTTTACCGATACCCTGGAGCTTCTCACTGCAGAGGGGCTGGTGACGATCGAGGAATCGGGGGGAGAAGTATCGGCGACTTCGATGGGCCAGGCGGTCGCCCGGACCGGTCTGTCGGTACGTCAGGCGATACATTATCTGACCAAATTCTCCGAGCGACACCCCGAATCCGATTCCGACTGGATTGCTTTCGTCCTGCAGGGACCGGCGTGGCATCTGCCGCCTGCTATTCTTACCCGGGTTGAACAGATGAAGCAGTCTCCTTTGAAACTTCTCTATCGCCAGTTCGACCACCTGCTCAATGAAGCCGCCCGTCTGTTCGGCGGGAAGCAATCGACAGAATCTCAGGAACCGTTGTCGTATCGTCAGGCCGCTTCGTTAAAGGCGTTTCTCCTGCTCGAAGAATGGCGGCAATTGACCCCGGTACAGCGATTGGAAGAACGCTATCAGATGCACCTTGGGCAGATCCTCAATCTTGGAGACACCACCGCCCACCTTCTTCGCTCGGTCGGAGAACTTATCGCTGCTATCGATAGAGAGACCCCGTTCCGTGAACACCTGAAGCAGCTGGCGTTTGAAGTGCGCTACGGTTTGCCGTTCGATCTGCAGCCGATCCATGAGCGGCTGGGAAGCTGGCTGAGCCGGTCCGACTTCGACCGGATCAGCAGGGCAGGGGTGGGCAGTCTCGAAGATTTATGTACCCTCCCGCCGGAGGAATTGTCCGGGCTGATAACAGGCAAAGAAAAGCTGAACAAAGTAACAAAGAGAATCGAAGAGCTTAAACAGGAGGTTCACATGGCAACCAGAACCAATCTATCGCAGATGCGCCCGGGACATATCGCACCATCGATCTATCTTGAGCCGGAGTCCGTTATTATCGACGGGACATTCGAACGGGAGCGCTACCTGGTGAAGATCAACGGTTTTCCTGTCCGGTTGACCGGAAAGTCGTTCAAGTACTTCGCCAAACTGGCGTGGTCACGAGTAAATCGTGATTCCGGATGGATTTACAAGGAAGATATCGAGGTTGGCTTTAACCAGGCGAGATATCTCTATCGGATGAAGGGAGAGCTGGCCGACGGGCTGAATATCTCCTGGCCGATTATCGAGAATAATCGCCTCGGGTACTACCGGCTGAATGTTGATCCGTCCAGGATTGATATCAATGTCGAGAATCTCAAAGACCATCCGGACTATGAAGTCCGTCAGCTTGTCATTAATAACGAACTCAGAACGGTCAACTGAGGCGCTCCGGCAGGCTCCGAAACCCAAATCCCCCACTTGGTTCGTTGTTCCACCGCTGCCGGCAGGGAGTCTCCCTGCCGGCAGTTATACTACCGATCAAACTTATCTTTTCCGGCCATGTTATACAGATAGGTCCATGTCGATCGGTAAAATACTGATTGACAAAAATTCGATATTCGAATTGCTTTGATTCAGTTGTCGGGCCAGCCGCCGATAATAAAGGAAAACGAGACCTAAATGATTATTAGAAGCATAGATATACTCCCCTTCTTGATCTCGGACCGGGAAGAAAAATACCCGGTTTTGCCTATTCGTACCGGTGTGCTCTTTCCGGGCACCATGTTCACCATTCAGGTCGGTCGGCAGGAGAACCTCCAGCTTATACAGCATTGCCGTGAGGGGAAGAAGGAATTCATAGCGGCTTATTCCCCCACCCATGAGAACAACGGCGCGCTCTCCCCGGTACATCAGATAGGTGTGACTGCGGTCATTCGCGATATCCGGACCGGATTGGGCAACTCCGAGCTGGTGACGATTGAAGGCCGGAGGCGGGTCGCGATCACCAAGATCCTCGACACCGAGCCGTTCATAACCGCATCGGCCAACTTTATCGATACCCCGAAGGCTGATCTGGAGGGGATTAAGGATCAGGTCGACGAAGTGATTGCGACTATTCGCGAAATCACGCAGCTCGACACAACCTACTCTCCTGAGCTATTGTACGTCCTCAAGATGATCAACCAGGACGCTTCGCTGTTTGCCGACACGGTTGCATCGTCATTTCACTTCACGCTGGCCGCCAAACAGGAAATCCTGGAGACGATAAACCTCGAACAGCGCTATGAGCGGCTGCTGAGCTATCTCAATCTGGAGCTGAACCGGATAGTCACCGTCCACACGATAAATACTAATGTCAACAAGACAATCGAACAGGAACAGCAGAAGCACTTCCTTCGTCAGCAACTCTTCGAGATACGCAAGATGCTCGGGGAGGACTTTACGGAAGAGAAGGAAGCCAACCGATACAAGGGGATTATCAAGGGGAATCCGAACCTTCCTTACGAAGTAGTCGCAAGGACGATGATCGAAGCTGACAGGTTGTCACAGCTGTCCACTGCCTCCGCCGAGTACGGCGTGACCAAGAATTATCTCGATTGGGTTCTGGCTTTGCCGTGGGGAAAATGTCATCCGGAAGATTATCAGATTTCCGACGTCGAGAAAACTCTTTCGTCCGAATACTACGGTCCGACTAATCTCAAGGAACAGATTCTCCAGCGGTTCTCGGTGCGAAAGCTGCTGGGCGGGACGAACGAGGGACCGACTCTTTGCCTGATCGGCGCTCCCGGGACCGGAAAGGCTGCCCTCGCCAGGGCAATTGCGAAAGCACTCAAGAAGGAATTCGTGCGTATCTCGGTCGGCGGGATTTCCGATGTCGCTGAGATAAAGGGAACTACGAGGACATTTCTGGGAGCAATGCCCGGTAAGATTATTCGAGCCCTGCGCGATGTTGGTGCCTGCGATCCGGTGGTCCTGATCGAAGACATAGATTACTTCAATGTCGACAACGATTCTTCGGTCAATATGGCGTTGCTTGAGGCGATCGATAATCGCATCAACTCCCGTTTTCTCGACAACTATATCGGTGTGCCGTTCGACCTAAGTAAGGTCGTATTCATATGTTCGGTCCGATCATTTGAAGAGATACCTGAGCAGTTTATTCCGCGGTTCGAGTTGATCGAATTGCCCGGCTATATCGAGAAGGAGAAGATCGTTATCACAAAACGATACCTCATTCCGAAGCTGCTTAAGAAACACGGGATTTTGAAAACGGAATTGAAATTCGGTGATCGCACCCTGGCGTACATTATTAACCGGTATACTCAGGAAGCCGGTCTGCTCGGTCTTTCGCAGCAGCTGGAAAAGATCTGCCGAAAGGTGGCGTTGGAGAAAGTCTCCAAGCGGAAGAAATCCTGGACTTTGAACGAAAAGAGCATACCTAATTACCTCGGGCAACCGGTGTTTATCCCGGAGAAGGCGGAGCTCAGCCCTGAGATTGGTATTGCGGCCGGGCTCGCCTGGACCGGCGCCGGGGGAGACCTCATGTTCATTGAGGGGTTGAAAATGAAGGGAGAGGGGCAGATCCTGACCACCGGTTCGCTTGGCGAAGTCATGAAGGAGTCGATTCAAGCGGCCCACTCATATATCAAGTCGAAAGCAGACATTCTTGGCATAGATTTCTCCGATTTCAACGATTTTGACATTCATATCCATTTCCCGTCCGGTGCGATCCCCAAAGATGGACCTTCGGCCGGTGTGACCGTGTGTCTCGTCATCGCATCGGTGATGGCGGAGCGACCGATTCGCAACGACATAGCCATGACCGGGGAGGTCACGCTCCGCGGCAAGGTTCTTCCGGTAGGAGGGATCAAGGAGAAGGTCTCGGCGGCCTATCGGGCAGGTATTTTCCAGGTGGCCATACCGAAGGAGAACAAAAAGGACATAAAGGACCTTCCTAAAGAGATACTGCGCAAAACGAAATTCACTTTCCTCGAGCGCGTGGACGAATTGTTTGAATTGTGTTTGCTTGACTTCAAACCGTCGACATATACGCTGCAGAAAATCTTCGCTGAAGAGATGGAAAAGGCTCGTAAGCGGCGCCGCACCACGTCTTCGAAGTCGAAAACGAAAGCGGCCAAGCCGAAGCGATGAGCCTTGCCGCTTCCCTCGCATCCCAAAATCACTTGACAAATCCGCTACCCGTATCTTTATTGAAATAACGAAGGTACCGGGATTTCTTGCAGGACGATATTTCATTTCCGTACGCCTGAGACGCGATCATTAGCATGACCAATCGAAGCGCGGACTGTCGGCCGGATGTAAGCATCGGTACATCGGCTCAGTCTTACCGATTCCGGAGACCGGATTCGGCTTCAATGTTCTTTCAGGTCTGAGAGTGAGAAGCGAATCACTCCCATATCGTCAAATCGTCCGCAAGAGTAAGATTCGTCCCGCAACTTAAGAACAAAATGCAAAGAGCTCACATATAGCATGGAGGCAATCGGAGCCATGAAACGGTTGAGATTAGTCGCGGCGTGTTTGCTGATGTTCACCGGAGCGGCTTTCGGTCAGAGCGTCACACTCGACAGTGTATCCGGTCTGCACGGTCCGGACACGATTCTTGTCGGTCAGCCTATTACGTTCTATATCCGAATGACAGGGGATGCGAACAATCACGGGGGAATCACGAACGGTTTCAAGATTAGTTCGCCTGATGGTGCCACCTGGGGATCGACGGTGCCGGATACTCTGCCTCTTAACTGGCACCAGTGGTTCCCGCTTGCCTACTCGATCGCCTCGCTGAGTACCGACGGCATGGGGATAGACACGGTCGGATTCGGAGGATCGTACAACCCACTCAACAGCACCGGTCTCCCGGCTTTCTTTGACTCGGTAAGTTACACGATTACCATCGGGCCGATCGATCCTTCGTTTCACGGTAAGACAATCGTTCTCGATTCAAGTTATTATCCGCCCATCGGTCGGTGGAAATGGGCCGGTCCCGACGTCTTTCCGAGCTGGGGCGGACCGTATGTCTTCAAAATTTTTGACCCCAATGCACCGCCGGAACCGAGCAACCTGGTACTCTCGACTGATTCGCTTGCGTTTACCGGCGTGCAAGGTGCGGCTGTCTCACCGCAGTCGTTCGATGTTAGTTCGGACCGTGACCCGTTGGCATTTGATATCGTGGAGACGAGCAGCTGGATAGTACCGTCACCGCTTCAGGGAACGACTCCCCGAACTATCAATGTCGGTATTAACACGATCGGCCTGAGTGCCGGGACGTATCTTGATTCGATCGAAGTTACATCGGGGACGGCCGGCAATTCGCCTCAATGGGTAAGAGTGTCGCTCGTCCTTACGCCTCCTCCGCCGGTAATCGCGGTAAGCCCGTCTTCCTTCGTTTTCAATGCGATCGCAGGCGGTTCGAATCCGGCGAGCAAGACGCTGACGATAACCAACACGGGGCAGTCGACTCTGAACTGGTCGGTTTCACACAGCGAGTCCTGGCTGTCGCTGGCGCCTTCGACCGGAACGGATTCCGGCGATGTTACGGTGTCGGTGGATATCACCGGTCTCGGCTTTGGGGATTATGTAGATACCATTCTGGTGACCGATCCGAATGCCTCCAACAGCCCGAAGAAAGTGCCGGTCGCTCTTTCCGTGGCGTCGGATCTGCCCCTGATAGCCGTGGATTCATCTTTCAACTACATAATCGTTCCGGGAGGGGTGGGGTCGATACCGCCGAGAACGATTACCGTATACAATGCGGGAGCGGGGAGTTTCAACTTCACTTTACAGGAGAGCTCCCCTCGGATATTGAGCATGACGCCGAGTTCAGGTACAGCTCCTCAGGATGTTTCGGTAGGATTCAAAATTTCGGCCGGTGGCGTCGGAGACTATTTCGATACCGTTTGGGTGTACTCGAACGAAGCAACCAACTCGCCTTATCCGGTGGTCTTTCAATTCCACTTCGTACAGAATCCTGCCCTGATAAGCTACAGCCCGCACGTCATGAACCTGAACGTATATGAGTGCGATCAGGGATACAACAAGCCGATGCCGGAGGCATATTTGAATGTGTCGAACAACGGCGGAGATTTCGGCGTGATGATGAAGTTGATTCATGATTCGACCTATTTCTCAGTGGACATCGACTCCGGTGTCCTGCCTCAGTTCGTAACCTTTACGGCCAAGCAACTGAGATTGCCTCTGGGTACGTATGTGGACACAGTATGGATAACGGCGCAGAAGGCAGCCAATTCACCGCAGATGCTGATAGTCAATTACAATGTCATACCGGGAGATCAGACTCCGGAGATATCGTTAGTCAAGAATCATTATGAGATCCCGACTCAGGAGAATGAAGGACCGCTTACTCCGATCGGCTACCAGATCTACAACAAATACGGTGGATGTATGGAATGGAACATACAGGAGAATATTCCTTGGTTCTATCCCGATCCGGACAGCGGGCAGGTGCCGGCGGCCCTGAATCTGGATGTGAATGGGCTCGGCATCCCGTTTGGTGTATACAACGACTCATTCTTGGTGGTAGCGCCAAGCGCGTCGAACAGCCCGCAGGTAGTCACCCTTACGTTGAAAGTCTGGCGGTTCCACGGAGACGTTAACTATGACGGTGAAATCAACATAGCCGATCTGGTCTATATGGCTGAGTATATGTTCGGCACCGGTCCCGGCCCGCAACCGGAGCGTCGGGTCGGCGACATGGACTGCAATTTCACCGTGGACA
>CAZFOY010000055.1:0-21013 GCA_964520865.1 uncultured Ignavibacteriales bacterium
GACAGCCTGCTCGAACAGTTCGGAACGCTGGAAAGGATCCTCGAGGGACATGACCGGATCAAGACTAAAGGAGTTCGTGAAAAAGTGGCCGCGAACAGGGACAGCGCGATCATGTCCAAGGAGCTGGTAACGATCCTTACGACAACTCCGATTGACTACGATCTCGATGACTTAAAGCGACGAGACGTGAACTATGAAGCGGCTAAGAAGCTTTTCCTTGAACTTGAGTTCTCTCGGCTGCTCAAGCAAGTGATGCCGGATGCGGAGGTCGAAGAGTCGGCGCCGGAACAATCGCAGGGAGCTAAGGCCGACTATCATCTGGTTTCTTCGATGAAAGAACTGAAAGAGTTGGTATCGTCTTGCCTCAAGGTGAAGGAAGTGGCGATCGATACGGAGACAACTTCGCTAAACACTCTTGAAGCAGAACTGGTCGGTGTCTCTGTCGCGATGAAAGCAGGAACGGCCTATTACATCCCGCTTGGCCACTCCGAAGATAAAGAAAACAACCTGCCGTTCGACGAGGCGTTGAAAGAGATCAAGCGATTGACGGAAACGAAGAAAGTCCAGAAGTTCGGTCAGAATATCAAGTACGATCTGGAAGTCTTTCACCGGTACGATGTCGACATAGAGCCGATCGGGTTTGACACGATGCTCGCGTCTTACGTTTTGGATCCGTCGGCTCGCGAGAACTCGCTCGACTTTCTCGCCATGAAGCATTTCGATTACAAAATGCAGCCGATCAGCGATCTAATCGGGTCGGGGAAGAATCAGAAGAGCTTTGCGACCGTTCCGGTCAAGAAAGCTACCTTCTACGCAGCCGAGGATGCCGACTACACGTACAGACTTCGCGGGAAACTTGCCCCGAGGATTGCTGAGCTGGAACTGGAGAATCTTTACTACAATGTTGAGCTACCGCTGATCAAAGTGCTCGCCGATATGGAAGAAACCGGGATTCGAATCGACACCGATTTTCTTTCTTCGCTTTCGAAAGAGATGGAGAAGAGGATCGCGAAGCTGGTGACGGAAATTTACGAAGTTGCCGGCGGAGAGTTCAATATCAATTCGACTCAGCAACTCTCGCACGTATTGTTCGATAAGTTAGGCCTGCCGACCAAGGGAAAGACGGCCAAGAAAACCGGCTATTCAACCGACGTGAAAGTGCTCGAAGAGCTGGCCATGATCCACGACTTCCCTAAGCTGATCCTGAGCTACCGGCAGCTAACCAAATTGACGAGTACCTACATCGATGCTATCCCGAAGTTGATTAATCCGGGGACCGGCCGGGTTCATACTTCGTTCAATCAGACGATTGCCGCAACCGGTCGATTGTCGTCGACCGACCCGAATCTTCAGAATATCCCGGTCCGGACGGACGAAGGAAGAGAGATCCGCAAGGCATTCGTGCCGGCCGACGAGGATCACAGGCTGCTTGTCGCCGACTACTCACAAATCGAGCTGCGGATCCTCGCTCACTACTCCAAAGACAAAGGGCTCATCAAGGCGTTCAAGAATCGGGAGGATATTCACTCACGGACGGCCGCCGAAGTATTCGGTGTCGATATAGACAAAGTCGAGCCGCATATGCGACGCGCCGCCAAGACGGCCAACTTTGCCATTATCTACGGCGTTTCTGCGTTCGGATTGTCGCAGCAGTCGGGACTCACGGTCGAGGAGGCAAAGAACTTCATCGAGACCTATTTTGAGCGATATCCCGGGATCAAGGATTATATCGAATCGACGAAGCAGTTTGCGCGCGACAACGGGTATGTAACGACCCTGTTCAAGAGAAGGCGCTATCTACCGGAAATTAAGGCGAAGAACTTCGCGGTGCGCCAGTTCGCCGAAAGAACTGCCATCAATACGCCGATACAAGGTACCGCCGCTGACATGATTAAGATCGCGATGCTGGATATTCATAAGAAAATGCGCGGAATGACGTCGAAGATGGTCCTTCAGGTGCACGACGAGTTGATATTCGACGTCCATAAGTCGGAACTCGAAAAGATGAAGGACCTGGTGAAGGATGGGATGGAGCAGGCGGTCAAGCTTGACGTACCAGTCCTCGTCGATCTGGGCACAGGGGACAATTGGCTTGACGCTAAGTAGTTGATTGATTATCGTATATGAAGAAAGAGGGAGAGTTATGCGCGCAAAATTCCTCGCCGGTATCACACCGGTCATTATCATGTGCGTTACCGTGATCTCAGCGGCGGCACGCGATAACAGTTATCATGAGCCAAAGGTATCTGATTTCTCGCCCTATTCGATGATGTCGTTCGGGGTCTCATTCCGGCTCGACGAACACACTTACCTGAAGGTGGCACCTACCTACCATTTCGAAGTCCTGAGGTACATCAGCGAGCCGATGGGTTTAGTCTTCGGAGCGGAGTACAACAACTCCACGACCTCGAAGACAGATTATCGAACCGTAGATGCTTCGGCAGGACCGCCGATTCGACGTATTGCTGTTGGTACCGGTGTCCGTTATCGGTTCTCTCGCAAGATCGTGTCTCCATTCCTCGAAGGGAATCTGCAGTTTCATCGGTACTGGTTGAGCACATTCAATACGGGGGAGTCAAAGCTTGGGCTGAATTTCGGGATTGGCAGCGAAATTCGTGTATCGCATTCGGTCTCTTTCGACATCTATCTCAATCACACAATTAACAAGATTGTCCGGAAGGACTATACGGTACCCGATATACCACCCCCTCCCGGAATCGAATTCATTGTGCCATCGTCGCCCCCGTTCAGTTCGAACGTGTACAATCCGACCAGCATTCGGATATCGATCGCCCAGCGAATCTGATCCTGGACTACATAACAGAATCATCTTGAGGTCGTACCATTAATATGATGTGCCACCTCATATTGTTGATGTAACGTATTGTGTGAGAGAGTGGTGCGGCACGCTATTACGCTAATTGCTCAGGCCGTTGGAGGATAGACGTCCAAAGTTCGCCTTGTCATATCGGCAGTTTTTTTGTTTCTTCCTCGCTATGATAATCGGTATTACCGGCATGATCGGATCAGGCAAATCAACTGCGGCCCGGATACTGAAATCCCTGGGAGCCGAAGTGATAGACGCCGATCAAATCGGTCGGGAAGTGGTCGAAGATGACCCCCGCGTTTTGCATCGGCTCGCCCGGCAATTTGGCGATGGCATACTCACAAGGTCAGGCAAGTTGGATAGAGCCGCTCTGGCCTCGCTCGCTTTTGCCGACGAATCCTCCAGAAAGCAGCTCAATACGATCGTACATCCACCGCTGCTTCGTCGTCTCAAAAGTGAGATGAAGCAGCTCTCGAAAAAGCATGATCTTTTGGTGGTTGATGCTGCGCTGCTTCTCGACTGGTGTCTCGATCGTTTGGTTGATGTTGTAGTAGTTATCCATGCCGCGCAGCCGACCCGTCTCGCCCGCCTCAAGAAGCGGGGGATCGATCGGCGTGACGCCCTCGCCCGCCAGCGTCGTCAGCTACCCTACGCCATTTACCGCAAGAAGGCCGACTTCGTCGTCTTCAACCGGGGGACCGAGCGGCAGCTTGAAACAAAGCTCCGGGATATTCTCAAATCGGTTGGCTTCGGGGTTGATTTCTGACCCGCATTTCGTACCTTATCGTAATGATAGACAAGTTATTAGACGATCAGTTGGAGCGGCCCTGACGTGTCCATGACGAATAAAGCCGAGCAGCAAAGACCGGGCGAATATACAATCGAGCAGCTTGCGGAGCGCGCCCGGCACATGCGCGGACTTGACCTCATCTCGCTCTGCTCGGCGGGATCGGGGCATTCCGGTGGCACGCTCGGCATCATGGACGTTTGTGCGGCACTTTATTTGAAAATCGCTCGTCATGATCCGGCCAATCCTGAACGGGAAGACAGGGATCGTGTCATCTGGTCGGCCGGTCACAAGGCACCAGCACTTTACGTGTCCCTCGCCGTGTCAGGCTATTTCCCCGAACGAGAGCTTATGAAACTCCGTATGCTGGAGGCGTCGTTTCAAGGGCATCCGCATCGCAAAGACTTAGGCGGAGTGGAAATATCGTCGGGTTCACTCGGACAGGGATTCTCGGTTGCAGTGGGCATCGCGCTGGCCGCAAAACTCGACCAGAAGGACTACCGGGTGTTTGTCATCTCCTCTGACGGAGAGCAGCAGGAAGGGTCCGTTTGGGAAGCTGCCATGTCAGCCGCGCATCACAGGTTGGACAACCTCGTGTTGATCATAGATAGGAATCGGCTTCAGATTGACGGCAAGATCGAAGATGTCATGAAGATCGACCCGTTGTCGGATAAATACCGTTCATTCGGTTGGAACGTTCTGGAAGCGGACGGACACGATATTGCCGATCTGGTGGCCAAACTTGAATCCGCTCGAAACAAGCCTGTCGAGGGACAGCCAACGGTCGTGATCTGTCATACCAATAAGGGGCGGGGCGTCTCGTTCATGGAGAATGTCGTCGGATGGCATGGCAAGCCGCCGAACCGTGAGGAACTGGACAAGGCCCTCGAAGAACTTGGAGTTGCCGCTGATTTCGACGTAGACGAGCTGCTTGAGTATGGGAAAAATTATCAGTCGGAAATCGAAAGCCGGTTGGTCAACAGACTTCCTCGCTTCTCCAGGGACTACTGGTGGAATGAGGGAGAGGCGATGCAGGTCAAGATGGACCCTACTCGTAAGGGATTCGGCAGGGCTCTCGATAAATATGGCGACGATGACCGAATAGTGTGTATCGGTGCGGACATCTCAGACTCGATCTGTATCTCGGATTTCTACAAGAGCCACCCGGAGCGCAAGGAACGATTCATTTCTGTCGGTGTCGCGGAACAGAACGCTACGACCGTAGCGGCTGGTCTCGCCAAGGAAGGCAAGATACCCGTCTTTGGCACTTACGGAGTATTTGCGTCAGCTCGCAATCTCGACCAGCTAAGAGTTTCTGTCTGCTACGGTGATTATAATGTGCTGATCGTGGGAGCGCACGGGGGGATATCGGTCGGTCCCGACGGAGCCACCCATCAGGAACTTGAGTCGATGTTTCAAATTCCCGGTCTCCCGAACATGCACATGGGCGTACCGTGCGATTCGATCGAGACCGAGAAAATGACCCGGGCGCTGCTTTTCGACATCACCGGACCGAAATACCTCCGCTTTGCGCGTGAAGCGACGCCGATCGTTACGAAGCAAGATACTCCGTTTCAGTTCGGGGTGGCGAATGTCTACCGATTTCGAACGGAGGCCCTGCAATTTGTGGATGCTTACCAGATAGTTCGTTCATCGGATTACGTAGATGAGGGAGAGGATCTGACGATTATCTCCTGTGGCCCGGAGTTGGCCGAGGCGCTGCGGGCGGCATACATTCTGAAGACCGACTTTGATGTCGAGACTCGTGTCCTGAACATGCACACTGTCAAGCCGCTCGATCAAGCGGCCATCGCACGCGCGGTTCGAGAGACTGAGGCCGTGCTGACGGCCGAGGAGCATCAGGTAGGCGGGTTGGGCAATCGGGTGGCCGGGGTGCTTGCCCGTGTGGCCGGGGGAAAAGACAGACTGAAGTTCGATATGATTGGTATCGACGATACGTTCGGCGAGTCCGGGAAGCCGTGGCAGCTTGTCCGGAAGTACGGGCTCGCTGCGGAACATATTGCTTGGAAAGCTAAACAACTACTTGAGATATAACGCAAGGATATACTATGCAGTACTCAGAGAGAATCACGAAGCTCGGGACCGAAGGTGCGTTCGCGGTTCTGGCCAAGGCGAAACAACTCGAAGCCGAAGGTAAATCGATTATCCACCTTCAGATCGGTGAGCCGGATTTCGGCACTCCATCGAACATCACTGATGCCGGGATCAAGGCGCTCAAGGCGGGTGAAACCCACTACAGCCCTTCGGGAGGACTTCCTCTCGCCCGCAAGACAGTGGCCGAATATTACAATGCGAATCGCCGGTTCAACATCGGGCCGGAAAACGTCATCATCATGCCGGGCGCGAAGCCGGTCATTTACTCCGCTCTTTGTGCGACCATCAACGAAGGGGACGAAGTCATAGTTCCCAATCCCGGCTATCCAACCTATGAATCTGTCATCCACTATCTTGGCGCCAAACCGGTGTTCGTGAAACTACTCGAATCGAAGGGGTTTCGGTTTGATGTCGAGGAACTCAAAGGGCTTGTCACTCCCAGGACACGAATGATCGTCATCAATTCACCGCAGAATCCTACCGGCGGTGTCCTGACTCGAAGCGACCTGGAGGCGATCTACGAACTGGCGGAAAAGCACGACCTGTGGATCCTTACCGATGAAATTTACTCACGCATCCTGTACGATACGGAATTCGAGTCAATCGGCAGTATACCGGGCGCAATGGATCGTACCATTATCGTCGACGGCATGTCGAAAACCTATGCCATGACCGGATGGCGGCTTGGTTATGCGGTCGTGCCGAAGAAACTGGCTGACTATCTTTTTACGATGGCGATCAATAATTTTTCCGGCACCAACACTTTTATCCAGTATGCTTTGATCGAAGCACTGACCGGGCCGCAGAAGGCAGTCGACGACATGGTCACCGAGTTCAAACGACGTCGCGATGTGATCGTCGCCGGGCTCAACGACATTCCCGGAGTCACTTGCCACAATCCGCTCGGGGCTTTCTATGTGTTCCCGAACATCACCGGTACGGGGCTTTCCTCGCGTGAATTTGCCGACATGATGCTCGACCAGGCGGGAGTAGCCTGCCTCGCCGGTACATCGTTCGGCAAATACGGCGAAGGATATATTCGCTTCTCTTATGCCAACTCGGTTGAAAATATCAAAGAGGCGTTGCGACGGATCGAGCACACGCTCGCCGGAGTTAAGCAGGCTTAGTCGAGCTCACAGTTGAAATTGAGCCGGACCGGAACGATTGCGGTCCGGCGTTTTTCATCGGTTTTTAATTGATTGAGTGAGCCGAAGAATCTATGATCAGACTATGAAATTCGGTAACATCGCTTCCAACCTTGTCGATCTCCGGACCGGACCCCGCTTCAATTCGGAGCGGGCCAGTCAGTGTTTTTGGGGAGAGCCCGTGAAAATCTTGCGGGAATCGTCGGGATACAGTCAGGTCGAACAAACCGACGGATACACCGGCTGGGTGAGAAGCGATTTCGTGGCCCGAACCGACAGGGCTTACTTTCGTGAGCTCTCGGATTCCTGCAATTTTGTAGTGGCTTCGAAGTCGGCGAGGTTGTACGATCTGCGTCACGGTCGGCCGATTGAACCGTACCTCCTCTATTACGGGACCAGACTTTGCGGCCGTCCGGGTCCGGGAGAATCCGTCAAAATCAGGTTAGGCAATAGCTTTCTCTTTTCAGTCAAGAAGGCCCATTTGAAGCCGATTAATGGATCAAGGGCTGCTTCGGTGACCGGGTCGAATCTGGTCGCTGAAGCTCGCAAATTCTTAGGGGTGCCGTATCTGTGGGGGGGAGTTACTTCGGTCGGATTCGACTGCTCCGGGCTGGTCAGGACGGTGCTGTCTAGATTCAACCTGTACGTGCCCAGGGATACCAAAGACCAGGTGTTCGCGGGAGAGAGAGTCGAACGCGAGTGTATAAAAACAGGAGATCTGTTGTTCTTCAAGCGACATGTCGGGTTTGCTATCGGTGATCACCGCCTCATCCATGCTTCCGCTGGCGGCAACGGCGTAAGAATCAACTCGCTGAAACGGACCGACCCGGATTATCGCGAAGATCTCGCAAGGGAGTTTGCTCAAGCAAGGAGAATTATATGATGCACTTGGCTACGATCAAAGTCACCGTTCCGCTGAAACATAGATTCGTCGTCTCCAAGGGAGAGACCGAAGCAAAGACAATCTATCTTACTGTTCTCAATAACCGCTACAGCGGCGAAGCTTCGGGATCGGTTCATTACGGTCCGACCCAGCAGGAAATAGAGCAGGATCTCGCGGCCGGACTGAAGAAAATTGCCAAGTTCAAACAGATCGATCTTAAAGCTATCGAAGAGGTCGGGAGATACAAGATTAATCCGATCGCCCGGTCCGCTCTCGTCGGCATGTTGCTTCACTACATGTCCGGTGAATCCCGCCGCTATCCCTGGGAGATCCTCCAACTCGGAACGCCGGTGGGGATCAAGAGCTCTATGACGATCAGTATCGACAAGCCGAATGAAATGATCAAAGCTCTTGAAAACTGCGAGTATCCGATCATCAAGATCAAGATGGGCAATGAAGAGGATGTGATGATACTCGATGCCCTCGACAATCTTAAAGATAAAGAGATTCGGGTCGATGCCAACGGTGCATGGTCGTGCGCGAAAGCGGAAGAAATGATTTTTCATCTTTCCCGCAAAGGGGTGAGGGTGATTGAACAGCCGACCGATATCGAATTCGTTTCGGAGTGGGCGCATCTCAAAGGTAAGTCGGCCGACGTTCATCTGATAATCGACGAAGGGCTCAATACGCTCGACGACTACAAGAAGGTGTCGGACTTCGTCGATGGCGTGAATATCAAGATGGAGAAGTGCGGCGGTATCCTCGAGGGAATGAAGCTGGCTTCACAGGCACGTGAGGACAACAAGAAGGTCATGCTCGGATGCATGGTCGAATCCTCGGTGGGGATTGCCCAGTCGGTTTATCTCTCGTCGCGGGCCGATTACTACGATCTCGATGGTCCGCTGTTGCTGGAAAGCGACATCGCCAATGGAATTAATTATGACAGGGAGTCAATTCAGGTCGACCGCGAAATAATCGGTGGCCCGAAACTTAAACGTGATGTGGTTGAAAAGTATCTTATCGAATAGCTCATTCGCAATCGTCTTTCTTCTGTTTGTCGGGAAAGTTGCGGGTCAGACAGTCGATCTGAGTCCCGACAGCATTACCGATCCGAATGCTCAGATCAAAGTGGTTTATCCCAAGGAAGGATCGACTCTCGGTTCGGTCGATTCTGCGTTCATCCTGGGCAATGTTCCTCCTGAGGACGACCACTACGGGTACAAGCTCTTCATCGACAGTCAATACATTCCGGTTCATCGCGACGGTGGCTTCATTGCCTTTCTCCCGATCAAGCCTGGTCCGTTTGAGTTTCATCTCACCGCATTTCTGGTCAAGAAAAAGGACTACAAGTTCCTTTCATCGAAGAGCCATATTCAGGATGTCAATCTCGCCGATGTCAGAAACGAGCTGGAACTCACTCGCACGGTGACGGTTCCAACCCCAATTGCGACCCCCGCATGCGACTCTCTTGCGATTGTCCGGGAATACCGTCCTCCGGGCGATCCTTTGTTCCTGAAGACGGGGGACAGGCTTGCGGTAAGCTTCCTCGGGACGCCCGGCTGCCATGCCTGGTTCCAGATCCCGGGAGTGGCGGATTCGATCCCGATGGCAGAGAATCCACCCGCTCTGCAACCGTATTGGGATGAGGCAGTATTCGGTGCCGGAGCCGTGCCTGACTCGGTCAAGATCGCCGGCATATATTCCGGCTTCTACGACATCCCTCCCGATGCTCACTGCGATTCCGTGGTCGTGAAGTATTTCCTCGCACCTCCTACTAGCGAAGAAGTGCTGTTTCGGATGTTTACCGGCTCACCTTCGGACAGCCTGTCGCATGTCGTTGAACTGCTCGCCCTGCCGCCCTCGTTTCGTGCGACCACGTTCGGTTCATTCAAGCTGAGTATCAACAGCCCTGCGTTCCCGATGACAGTTCAGTTCACTGATTCAGTGCAGATTCTTCGCTATGCCCCCCGCAAAGGATATTTTGCCATCTTTCAACCCGAAGGTGCGGAGGCTCTTGCTACTGGCGCCGAGGGAGACTGGTACCGTCTTCGGCTCGCCAGCAACCAGACTGCCTGGGCGGCCAAGAGTTCGGTCATTCCTCTGGCGAAGGGGATCCTTCCGCCCACGTCGTTTATAAGTTCTATTCGATCTTACAGCCAAGCGGATAAGTTACTGGTTGAGTTTCCGCTGGCGGGGAAGCATCCGTTCAGGGTGATCGAAGATGATGAACGCAATGTCCGCATCCAGCTGTTCGGCGTCACCACCGACACCGATTGGATTCGCTACGATTTCTCCGATCCGTTGATTGATCTGGCTACCTGGTCGGAACCGGAGCAGGGAATGTACGAACTCAAATTGCGTTTGAATCAAGATATCTGGGGATACGATGCCTACTATATCGGTAACACGTTCTACTTTCAATTGAACAAGCCGCCAGAGGATGTTGGAAGCCTGAAGCACAAAGTCATCGTGGTCGACCCCGGCCATTCCAAAGATCCCGGGTCTATCGGTCCGACCGGTTATTGCGAAAAGGACGCGAATCTGGCAATCGCCTTAGCGGTTGCGAAGAAGTTGCGGAGCAAGGGGGCGACAGTCATTATGACGCGGTCCGATACCAGCGATGTGCCCCTGTATGACCGGCCGAAGATCGCCGTTGCCAACGACGCCGATTTGTTTGTTTCGATTCACAACAACGCGTTACCCGATGGCATCAACCCGTTTGAGAACAATGGAACCTCGACTTACTACTATCATCCCCATTCAATTGCTCTTGCCAAGTGTATTCAAACCGAGTTACTTAAAGAGACGAAGCTTGCCGACCACGGTCTCTACTATGGCAACCTGGCGGTGGATCGTCCGACTCAGTATCCGGCGGTGCTTGTAGAGTGCGCCTTCATGATCCTGCCGGAGCAGGAAGCGATGATCAAGACGGACAAGTTCCGGGGGAAGATCGCCGAGGCGGTGACGAAGGGAATCGAGAAGTTTCTCAAGGGTTACGAGCATGAGCGATGAAAAGTCTGCGGCTCCATTGAAGGCCAATGCGATCTGGCTGGTCTATCTATCCCTTCTGATTTCAGGGATTCTTCTTCTTTCCGACGCCTATCATTTGACGCAGCTTCAGCGCTGGACCGCTCGTATCGGAATCGCGCTCGTATTCTCTGCTGTCGCGTTGTACGTGGGTAACGGCCGCAGGACAGGCTTCATCGCAGTAATCATCATGTGGCTCACGATCGCCGCGATCTATCTGATTTGATTTTTCGGGAACCAAATAAATACCCGGTACTTCGCCGCCTACAGCAGGAGATAGAACCGTAGGTCAGGAACCCCGTGTTCCTGACATTTCAGGCGGATGTTACGGTACAAATGTCAGGAGGGCAGGCCTCCTGACCTACGAATGTTGTCTACTATTCTGTCTCTGCACGACTTCCCTTCGAAGCCCACGCAAGGAGAAGGGCGGCAGCCCGAACGAGCCCCAAATGGGTCCTGGGAGGTCACGGCCTTTGAAGGAAGAACATTGGCTCGATACAAGGAGGTACATACTCATGCGCAAACGCTTGCTTACACTCATCATCATCTTGCTTTTCGCATCTGCCGTATTATCGGCAGACCGCCCAACCCTCTCGGCGACCAACATGGCAAACACGTTTTCCATCGTCTGCTATGACTCCGCAACAGGAGAATTCGGCGCTGCGGTGCAGTCGCACTGGTTCAAAGTGAACGATGTTATTTGGGCAGAGGCCGGCGTCGGAGCGGTAGCGACGCAATCATTGACCGAAATATCCTACGGCCCCCTCGGGTTAGATCTGATGCGGGCAGGGAAGACAGCAAACGAAGCGCTGGCAGGATTGCTCGCGGCCGACTCGAACAATACCGTCCGCCAGGTTGCCATGATCGATACTCACGGCAATGTGGTAGCTCATTCGGGCAGCAAATGTATCGCCGAATTCGGCCAGCATATCGGGAAGAATTATTCCTGTCAGGCGAACCTTATGGAGAAGAACACTGTGTGGGATGCCATGGCTAAGGCATTCGAATCGACCAAGGGAGACCTGGCTGAACGCATGATGGCCGCCCTGGAAGCCGCTCAAGGACAGGGGGGAGACATCAGGGGAAAGCAGTCAGCCGCGATGCTGGTCGTGAGCGGTAAGCCGACGGGTAAGAGCTGGGTCGATCGGAAGGTTGATCTCCGCGTGGACGATTCACCGGAACCGCTCAAAGAGCTGCGCCGTTTGTTGGACATCAATCGCGCCTACGACCACATGAATCATGGCGACGAGTATATCGCCGTGAAGAACTGGGACAGCGCGGCATACGAATATCAAACGGCTGCCAAGCTCGATCCGGGAAATATGGAGATTCTCTTTTGGTATGCAGCTTCGTTGGTGACCGCCGGACAGGTCGAAAAATCATTGCCGGTGTTCAAGCAAGTCTTCGAGGATGGAGAAAATTGGCGACAACTTGTTCCACGGCTCGTCACGGCGGACCTTTTGCCGAACGACAGCACCGTGATTCAGCAGATCATGGCACAGTAATCCTGGCCTTCTTCCGTAGGGCAGTCTCGCTTCGAGCCTGCTCATCTCCGTAGCTCGTTTCGATTTGTTTGTCTTGGAATGGCGGTCCAAAGGATGTGCCATCCTACGCCGAATGTAATCTCTTGTAGGGTACCCTCGTCTTCGAGCGTGCCAATTCGCCAGGTTATGAAAGATCCCTTGCTTTTGACTTGGGGATCCCTATTCATCGGTCAAAACGCCGCCGTAATCGGCGGAATTGGAATGGCGGGTTCGAAGACGAAGCCGCCCTACTCAAGATCACCGGTTCTGAACTGGGACCCCACCGCTTGCGGTGGAAAATTGCGTCATGAGGTTCACGACGATGTCGGGTTTCTCTTCAATCCCTGCCGGGATTTCATTCGGAACGCGACCTACCAGACTTTGATTGTCGGCCTAAGTATCGTAGATCAGAACCCTGTGTTCCTGACCTGCGATGACTGAGGCGAATGGCTCTTCAATATTTGTACTGAAGGGTCTTCAAATTGTCGCCTCTACTGTTGTAGTCAATGTCCCCCATTCCGAAGGCGATACGCAAGGCAAAGGCTGATCCGGACAGGTCCGTCCCGCCGTTCGTATTCATTTTCGACAGCTCATAGCGGGGCTCCACGGCGAGAAATACTCCTCCGTACGGCTTGAAGTAGTATCGATAGCCCAGGCCCACGCTCAAGACTGCGGAGTCCATCTCTCGCTGCTTGTCCTTGTCTTCGTTCCGAACTACGTAGAACGTCTGGCCGCCGATTCCCAGCAGCAGCCGAATCTCGTGGCGATAAGTGCGCATCAGTTGTTTGCCAAGGTCGAATCCAACAAAGAGCAGCGAAAAATTGTCGGTAGTATCTGATGTTCCTTTGTCGTTGAATACATACTTGTTTGGAGCATCAACGAATCGACCACAAACGGAAAGCTGAATAGAATATCCGCGGAAATCGATTCCCAGCTGCATGCCGGCAGTCGGATGGTTCCCGAGCGTAGTGCGGGCTCCGGCAGGGATCCAGGCTCCGCCGGAGACGGCAAGGTATTGAAATTGACGACGACTCTCGTTTCGAGCAAATTCGGCGTAGCTTCGTCCCAACGGTGTCAGTTCGTATCGTTCCGACTGTAGCGCGGGGAAGAGGAAGTCGACATCACCGGCAAAAAACTGGCAGATCATAGACTGCGGACTTCCGGGTTCTTCTCGCGCATAGAGTTTGTAAGCGACTCGTTGCATCACAGTGTCGAACGAAGGGTCGAGCAGCGACTTGCTGACAGCCCGGCGGTCTCGAGCACGATTGACGCCCGCACGAAAATACATCAGGCAACGGATGAGATCAGTCGTGATCATGCTGTTTTCGAATTCTCCTTCATCGATTGCCAGTAGAGTCGTCACCTGAATGGTGGGGCTCCACTCTCCGGTGTGGGCTACCCAGTAATCGAGAATGATGTGCACGGAATCGAGCTGATCGGTTGAATAGTAGTGGGCTACCAACCGGGAACAGTTGAGCGTGATATCGAAGAAATTGTAATGTCGTTCGGTGAAGAGGTCTTCGATCCTCTTGTCGTTCTGGCTGGCCGTCATGGGAGTCAACGATAGGACCAGGACGATTGTCAACAACGCCGGTCCGAGCGATTTTTGAAACAGTCGGTTCATTCTCTTACCTGCTGCTAAATCCGCTTGATCTCCGGCCGAAACATGTAGTGATAATAGGCTCCCTCTTTGCTCCACTTGGGGTGGTGTGCTCGCTTCGTACACAGGTATATCATCCGGGAATCGAGGGCCTTCAGCGGCGTTTCCTTAATGAGGGATGGATTGTAATAAGATTCCTTCCGTCTCACTATGTCGTTGTTGAGATTGCAGTAATCGCATCGGATACCCGGCTTGAATCTGCTGTCGGCTTCCAGCATGATATGCAATCCGATATCGCCGGTGTAAGCATAGACTGGTTTGGCGCTCCGTGCACTCTTCGTCCTGTTGCCGGCCTTAATTGTCTGTGCTACGTCATGATTCAGCCATCGGGCAATTCGGTGTCGATAAGAAGAAAGCTCTTCAGGCAATTCTCCGACCACGAAAATTCTTGACTTTCGTCGATTAGCGGTCGAGAGATACATGGCTCTAAATAAGTGCTCTATCCCTCTTACGCCAAGATGATACTGGTATTTCCAATCGATTGCGCAGGTTGACGCAAGGGTGGCAAGCAGAATGAAAGACGCTTCCCTGGCGGTGAAGCGGTCGGAAATGGATGGCTTCGCGTTCGCCACAATTTTCCACGCCTCCTCCACCTGTTTCTTGCACGCAAGACTACTCTTGGGAGTGTCTGTGAGTTCGTCGAAGTAAGATGCTTCCTTGAGCTGCTCACGAGTGATTATCAGTGTAGAACGTTCATGAGCGTTGATGTGCTTCAGGAGAAGCATCAGATAGGCGGGAAGGCTCTTCACTTTTGTACGACCCCGGGGGAAACCGAGCTCCTTCTTGTAACGCTCCAGAATATCCTCTTTCACCAGATGCAGCGATGTCATCAGGTGGAGAATGTTGGTCACCTTTTCAGTGGAGAATCGCCCCTCATCGAACTTGACGTGACCTCCCTCATCCCTGGTGAAGAGATCTTTTAGCAACTGGAAAACGGGAATTGACGTCTTCTCAGTTCCCCGACTTCGTGCATTTATGAGAGTCGCGATTTCACGCAGGCGGGCGTCGCCAAGATGTGCTATCAGCACGTCGCAGTTCCGGTAACTTTCGAGTAGCGAACCCTCAAGTGCGTGGCCATCCTCTATGCCGTAGGCACCGGTGTCACTGGTATAGCCAAGGGAACAGATCTCTTTGTCCGAGGTGGGTGAATCCGCCTCCGGATACAAATGGAATATGAGGCCGGCGGCCCCGGTGCTGTTAAGAACGTCATGATGCCACGCGGGTACAACTTCGATCTCCATACAATACCCGTCTTTGCCCCGCAAGTCTACGCGTACGTTTTCACCTCGTTTCGGCCCGACCCTCTTTGGATCAGAATCCTCAACATAGGGTTTCTTGCTCCCTTTGTTCCAGGTGAGTTGCGGTAGAGGGACGATACGGCCAATCACTCGATTCTCCGCATGAACCCAGGTTGAGAACTTTCGATAGCTGCTCTCGTTCAGGAAAAGATCGATTTTATGATCCTCCATGACATCGATTCCGTTATTGTGTCGATATTCATGCCACTCGAAAAACATCGTGAGGAGCGTAGTGAGGTCGTCATCATGATCCGGATGGGAGTGACTCACCACTACTGCGTGTATATCCTCGAGGGAGAACCCTTCCTCGTATAGATTCTGAATGAAATCGTACCCGGGATCGATAACTATTCCTTTGCCCTGCCAGACGAGCAGATACCCGCCGCCTCTGAGACGGTAGCTATCGGGTCTCGGCAGTTTCGGATTGTAGGACTGCCATCGTCTCAGAACAACCAGTTTGTTTACCGGGCCCATAGAATCCAACTCCTTACCTTGGCGTCTATCGAGGTATCCCTGACGCATCAACAGCCGCTGGTTTCTCTGGGGAATTGTCACAAGGTTTCCGATATTGTGTGTCGTTTCGTTGAGCAGACTCACATAACGCGTGACGTCTCCTTTTCGAGACTTCAGATGAGCTATCTCTTCGCGAAGTCGCAGTGCCAGCTGTCGATCGATGCTCTCGTTAAATCGGTGGTCCCGGGCAGGCGTAAATTCTGCATCGACAAAGGTTCTGGTATAGTAGCCCATTGGTGAGCGGTTTGCGGAATCGATAGAAGGTGGATCGAGAAACGGATTCAGCCAGTTCGCAAGATAGCGCGACTTCCATAACGTGCCGTCGCGGTCGTCGACTCGGAGTATCCAGAGCGAGTAGCCGAGACGTGCGAGTATCTCGGCGACGAGACGCTGAGTGCTCTGGTCAAGCAACAAAGATTTTCCATCGGGAGCAGCAAAAGCTTTCAGCATGCTTTCCGGTCTGATATGGTCGTATGGCCATGACCGGGTCAGATCCATCCCGGCAAGCAGTCTGCCGGCCTTACGTCGACCTCTGCTCTTGGGGAGAAAATTGTTTTGTCCGAATCCGAAGATCCGAAGTACCGGACGCTTTTCCCAGGTCGGCGAATACTTTTCAATCTCAAGAAAAGTAACGGCTCGAGTAAGAAGAGTGCGCTCGTTTGCCAGTCTTGTGACGTTCGAGGATACATCGGCGGTTGTTTTCATCTTCACCAAATGTGCGCTCGGATAGTTCGGCACCTTCGTGGAAAGCTGATTGCATGCACTGATCATGATCAATCGCAGGCATTTTAGCTGCTGCGCCATCGAGGCAAGAACCAACCCGCGATCAAACATGATCTTTGAGCGTTCAAACCTCGCTTTGACGAGCGTAGGAGTAGTGAGCGCATCGATAGTGGGGAGTCTGAGGCGGGCTCTTCTTCGGTACAGCCTTTCGGCCATCCGTCGGGTCATAGAGACACGCTTCAAAGCCTTCGTATAGTAATCTTTGGCCTGGTCATGAAATTCCATTTGGTAGTAGATGTTTCCCCGAACGACATCGATAATTGCAAGCATTGCCCAGAGAAAGTAGGCCGAAGAATGAGGAGAGCGGGACCCAGTGGCGCCGCCGAACAACTGATGGTTCAGTTCTTCCGCCACATTGGAAGAAAAGTCCGACATTTCGCCGTCAGATTTGATCGTGTGGTGACAACAGTCGGACGATTGGTAGAGCCGCCAGATCAACTGGTGGGATTGGAAGCAATCGTTGAGCGCCCTCTTGGCAGTGTTGAAATCTCTGGCCTCTTTCTTCTTAGAGAACATGGTCGAGTAGGCCGAAAGAAGATGAAGGGCGCTTCCCAAGGCGATGGCCCGTCCGGTAGCTTCGTCAGGTACCTTCATATGCGGATTGTGACTTATGCCCTCTGATTCATCGGTACGGAAACAGCTCTCGTTGCTGAGCCTTCGAAGCCATTTTGCCTGGACTTTGGAGTGCGCCTTTGCGAGGATGGAGTTTATGGTTGTAAGTATTCTGCGTCTTTTGCGATATCCATCCTGAGAGGCGGCGATATACTTCTTCAATTGTGAGCTGAGCTGTCTTATCGTGTCACTGCGTGAGTCACTTCCGGTCGCCCGTATGGCAGCATTCAGGAAACCAACTGCCTTTCCGTCCAATCCGTGAAAATGGTACAGGCAACCCCAGCAGAAATCTTCGATCTGCCGGTCGGAACGACTTGTCGCTGAGCTACTACGCGATCCGGTCACTGACTGAGTCATGGACCCTCCCTGAAATATACCCCCGTCAGGAATCGAACCTGAATTTCCGGCTCCGGAGGCCGACGCGTTATCCGTTACACCACGGGGGCAATCTGCGTTATGAACAGCATAAATAAAGCAACCGACCCCCAAAAGCAACCGATTTGTTAGCAACCGCCTGCGACCCGCCTTCAGCTTTTTTCGTTGCGCCGATCCATAATTTCACTATTATAGTCAATCCCGGCCCTGATCCCGGGTACCCTGATAATTTACTGTTAGATAAGGAATAACGACATGCGCTGGTCCCGAACATATATACCGACCCTCCGCCAGAAACAAACCGATGCCGAGCTGGTCTCGCATCAGCTCCTGCTTCGCGGTGGATACATCCGCAAACTCGCTTCCGGTATTTACCTCTATCTGCCGCTTATGCAACGCGTGATCGAGAAATTCGCCAATATCGTCCGCGAAGAAATGAACCGGGCCGGGGGACTCGAGATCACGATGTCAGTGCTTTGCCCGTCGGAAGTCTGGCAGGAGTCGGGACGGTACAACACAATCGGTAAGGAACAGATGCGCCTTAAAGACCGGCATGACCATGAGATGGTCCTCTGCGGCACGCACGAAGAAACGGTCACGACGTTGATCAGGGGAGAGGTCAAGAGCTATCGCCAACTTCCGCTCAATCTGTATCAAATCCAGGTGAAATTCCGCGATGAGATCCGCCCGAGGTTCGGCCTGATGCGCGGCCGCGAGTTTATCATGAAGGATGCGTACACGTTCGACGCTACCGAAGAATCCTTCTCTGAATCATACCAAAAGATGGTCGATGCGTACTTCGCCATATTTCGTCGGGCCGGCCTCGACGTACAAAAAGTAGAGTCCGATACCGGTGCGATGGGCGGCAAGGCGGCGCACGAGTTCATGCTGCTGGTCGATACCGACGCCGGTGAAGAGATCATCATGAGCTGTGAGCACTGCGGCTACGCGGCCAATGTCGAGAATGCCGTGTTCAAAGATGTTGCTGATCTCAAAGTTGATCTCGAACCGAAAGAGATGCAGACGGTCGATACGCCGGGAGCGGCTACTATCGAAGAGGTGACGGCGTTTCTCAAAGTCGACGCCACCCGGTTGGTCAAGACCCTTCTGTACATGGCCGACGGCAAGCCGGTGGCCGCACTGGTGCGAGGAGACCGCGATGTCAACGAGGTCAAACTGAAGAACGCCCTCAAGGCGATTGAACTGGAGATGGCCACTCCCGAACAGATCCTGAAATACACCGGCTCGCCGGTCGGGTTCTCCGGACCGGTCGGGCTGAAGGATATACCGATCGTGGTCGATGCGATGGTCCCGCAGCTGACCAACATGATCGTAGGCGCGAACCAGAAGGAAAAGCACGCCCTGAATGTGAACATCGGGCGGGATTTCAAGGCGACGAAGACGGTCGATATCACGCAGGCGAAGGCCGGCGATGGCTGCCCGACCTGCGGCAAGCCGATGGTGGCGAAAAATGGTATTGAAGTCGGCAACACCTTCATGCTCGGCACCAAGTATTCTGATGCGCTCGGGGCGAAGTTTCTCGACGCAAACGGTGAAGAACATCCGATTATCATGGGCTCGTACGGCATCGGCATCACCCGCACCCCGCAGGCTGCGCTGGAGAAGTACTACGATGACAAGGGGATCATCTGGCCGAAAGGGATCGCCCCTTATCTCGTTGAGCTGATTCCAATTAGCATGGAGAGCCCGGCCCAGGTTGAGGCCGCCGAGAAGGTCTACGCCGAGCTGAAGGCGGCCGATATCGAGGTCCTGATGGATGACCGGTCGGAACGAGCCGGCGTGAAGTTTAACGACGCAGATCTGGTTGGTTTGCCCATCAGATTAACGATTGGCGATAAGTCCCTTAAAGACGGCAAGATAGAAATGAAGGCCCGGAGTCGGTCCGAGGTCGAGCTGATCGATATCGACAAAGTGGTCGAAGCAGTCAAATCTCTCGCCGGGCAACTCAATTAGCCAACAAAATCGTTGCATTTGCCCGACCGCACCATTATCTTTCTAAGCTTGAGTGGGTTAGCACCCACTCTTTAGTTTATGGAGCGGTATGAACATAGACGAGCTGAAGGCTCAGATTATCGATTTGTTGACAGAACCTCTCGAACGGGAAAGAACGGAAATAGCCGATGTTGCGTTATCGCACTACAAAAACAACTGGACGTTGCGGCTGTTCGTCTACTCCGAGCAGGGGACCACGATAGATGAGTGTGCTCGCCTTTCGCGCATTGTCGGCGGTATAATTGATGGAACCGATTATTTCGAGTCCGGTTATACATTAGAAGTCTCATCTCCGGGACTTGATCGTCCACTTACAACCGCGACAGATTTTAAGTTCCGTAGGGGTGAAACGGTTCGCATCGAGTTCATCGACCGCTCCCGAAAGAAGGTCACGGGCAAGATTCTGAACGTATCCGGCGACAGCGTGACGTTCGCCGCGGACTCGGAGGAGTTTACGGTCAGGCTCGATGAGATACAGAAGGCCAAAATAATTTTTTGATGGAGATACCTGAATATGGCGTTTGATATGATCGAGGCGATGACCCTCATTGCCCGAGAGAAAAACATCGAGTTTGACGCCGTGCTCGAAACGCTGCAGCAGAGCCTGCTCGCTGCCGCGAAGAAGAAGTACACTTTTACCGACAATATCACGTTCAAGTTCGATCGGAAAAACAACGAGCTCCTGATGATCGCGACCAAGAAAGTGGTCGACACGGTCACCGATACCAATCTGGAGATTTCTCTCAAGGATGCGAAGGAAATCGATCCGGAGGCTGAACTTGAGGATGAACTGGATCTGTATATCGACTATGAATCCGAATTCGGACGTAACGCCATCCTGACGGCCAAGCAGATTCTTATTCAGAAGGTCCGGGAGGCGGAGCGTGATCGGATCTACGAGGAATATATCGACAAAGTCGGCACCCTCGTATCCGGCGTGGTTCAGCAGATCGACAAAGGCAATGTAATCATCAATCTCGGTCGCGGCGAAGGGATCCTGCCGATCAAAGAGCAGATCCCGCGCGAAAAATTCCGCCAGGGCGACCGCATCCGCTGCTACATCCTCGACGTTCAGAAAGCGACCCGCGGCCCGCAGGTGATCCTCTCCCGGGTCAGCAACGAGTTCCTGCGGCGGCTATTCGAAATCGAAGTGCCCGAGATTTACGAACGCGTGATCGAAATCAAAGCGATCGCACGCGAACCCGGCGAACGGGCCAAAGTGGCCGTGTATTCGTCCGATGACCGGATCGACCCGGTCGGCGCCTGTGTCGGCATCAAGGGCGTGCGAGTCCAGTCGATCGTGCGCGAACTGAACAACGAACGCATCGATATCGTGCCGTATTCCGGCAACTCGGAAATATTCGTAACCCGCGCCCTGGCTCCGGCCAAGGTCGTCAATATCGATGTCGACGATCTCGAACAGAAGATGACGGTGGCCGTCGAGGACGACAA
>CAZFOY010000056.1:0-20965 GCA_964520865.1 uncultured Ignavibacteriales bacterium
CCTATTTATCTAAGGCGGCCTGTAAATCCTTGACCCTCGATTGGTCACGGGAAGTTTTGGCGAGCTTGGCAGCTTTACTCAAGAATTCCCGCGCTCGCCCGAGGGATCCAAGGTAGTAGTTGGTCGCGGCAAGTCCGTACTGGGCGTCAAAAAGCGATGAATCCATGGCCAGGGCTCGCCCAAAGCAGGACATAGCCAAATCAGGATTTCGGTTCTGTAAAGTGTAGTTGCCGTAGTTGACCAAAATCAACGGGTCGTCGCTGTTCAATTCGTATGCCCGCTTGAGGAGTTGTCCGCCAGCCTGGGTCTCTCCGGAACTCATGAGAATCACTCCCGCCTCCATCTGCGCCCGACCGTCTGACGGGAATCGGGATGCGATCCGATGACCGAGCTGTCGGAGCTGTTCGTCCGATCCCCATCGCTCGAGAAAGTCGCGCTGCAGGAGATAGTTGTTTACGTCGGTGCTGTCGGAACTCAGAAGAGTCATGATTATGTGGTGGGCCGGGTCTCGATCCCCCGCGGCGACATATTCATGGGCCAATTTCCCACCAATGTAAAGCGTATCTTTCAAGCTGCGAGGCGGCGCATTCCAAGCCTGTTCGGCGTAACTGATCCGTACGCTATCGAGTTCCGGGTAATTCTCGGCGTGACTGTACAGCAAGGCCCACTCCATATATTTGTTTTTGAATTGAGATTGGTCGATCAGCTCGGCGAAGCGTTCAGCAGAACGTGTCGGTGTGCTGTTGATACCGGCGAAAGCAAACACCAACGAGGCTCCAACGAGAATCACCGACCAGAGTTGCGGTGGCAATCCTTCTTCTCGCACCGAGACATAAATTATGACAATTGCCGCAAGCAGAATGAAGGAGGGGACGGAGAAGAGATCCCAGTCTCTTGCCGGCCCGAGGATCGGATTGAAGAACATCAGGAACATGGCGGCAGGAATCAGTACCCAGAGCGCATAACTGACCTGTGGTCGACTATCCGACCATAGTTTGCGAACTGAGCCAACTACTGCCGGCAAGAGCATCAGGCCCGGCAGGGCGCACAAGGTCAGCCAGTTGAACACCCCAATCAAATGATGGCCGCCAAGGATGGAGACACTCCGGGAATCGGAAGGTAGCAACGGCACCAGGTTGCGGTGGACGATGTCAATGCCCAGCCAACCCACAACGTACGCTCCGCAGGTGCCGATCACGACGAGCCAAAGCATTAGCCAGTTGATACGATGTAGCTCGGACGGTGTTGTCTTTCTCCCCGCAAGGGCGACAGTGATTATTGATGGAGCGAATATCACAGCGGCGGCAAGATGAGTGGCGGAGGCAATCAAATACAGGCCGAAGTAGATGAGCTTCTCTCGCCCGCCGGAGAACGACCGTAGGCCCGCCAGCAGGAGCCACGGAACAAGGGCGGCGAAAATCGAATAGCTCTCGACATAACCGAAAAACAGAATAACTGTTCCGGAAGCAAGTAAAGCAGCTGCGACAGGAATGATTTGAGACTTCGAAAGAAACCGCGCCAGACAGAAGATTCCGACAACGAAAGCCAGACCACTACCGGCGCTGAGGACTCGGTAGACTAATATCGCCTTGAGGCCCGAGGGTGCGAAGACATACTGATATAGGAGACTGTGAAGAAGAAAATCCAGAAATTCGGTGGGATGCAGCCAAAGTCCATGCGCTATCTCATTCTTGCGCAGGGTACCGTCTCCGAGCAGGGGAATAGACTCGTGGAAATAGAGGCCGAGAACCAACAGGGTGCATCCCAACCCACCGGCGATCAGCCAAAAGGCAGTTCGATTGCTCGCCGCAGCCAGAGAGACCTTGCGAAATTGCGTATCGAGCGACCGCGCAACTCTTGGGACGAGCAGGACCAGCGCACCGAACGCAACCAGGGCCGTCAAGACTAACGGATAAAACGAGAATAGATTTGAACCCCACAACGCCTTCACCCCAAAGGCACCGGATGCAACTACAAGGGCAGCTAAGAGTAGTGCCGACGCGGTTAATATGCCGCGCAAATCATCCTCCGTTGGATATTTCGTCTTCCTGGGTAAACAGCATTTTCGTATCGACGAATGTACACGTGCGGAGCGCTGCGATCAACAAGAAAAGCAGGGGCTAAGCATTCGTGACGTCGTCCGAACGCAATTGGCCGAAGCGACGAAATAGGCTGGAGTCGGCTCTCCGGAACGTGCGTGACACCAAGCCAACATCGGAGAACACATCAGCGGCAGACTGATGGGAGTCTTCTTCGCTACTGACGATGGGAAAGTCTTGTCCAAAGATGCCTCACACCTGTAGCCATCTGAACGAGAAGGTAGGCGATCAGTATCGTCCAGGCCATTTCGGCGGGATAGTGCAATCGCGAACCCTGCCAGATACTCACTCCCACGACAATCGAAAAACTGAAATAGGTAACACCCAATATCCATGCCGCTGCGTACGCCCGGTTCCGGATCATCACCGCTAAACCCAGCAGCGTCAGTCCAATCAATACATATCCGAGCCAATTTCGCATCCAGAGAATGAAATGAGTCCAAACGCCCTTGATTTGTGGAATTTCCACCCGAGCGTACCCTGTTTCCGCAGTCATGTTCACGCGAACGTTCAGGAAGTAGTCACTGAGCATCATTCGGGGATGGATTTCAAATTCATGTATGATGCGATCTTTCGCTTTCTTGTAGGCAACCGCGAAATCTCCTGACCTGTCCCCATCTTCTTCCTCCCACTTGTGCCGATACTCGACCAGCCTCTTCCCCTCTCTTCTCGTGTCGGCGGCTACCTGCGCCACGAGACAAGATCGCACTGTCTGGATGCCGTTCGTTCCGAATACGAACAAATTGTACAGAGCATAGTTGCGGGCCGACCAACCCAGCACCATTACCAGCCCCACCAATCCGGTAATGGCGGCCTTGCGGATAAACTGCAGCCGCGTCTGATTTTGATTCCGACGAGGCAACACCAGGGCCAGGAACAACAAAACATAAGGGCATATTTGCCCCATCGGACGAATATACGCTGCGTATCCGGCGATCAGCCCGGCGAGCACGTACCAACGGATTCGTCCCGTCTGGTAGCCCAGGACGAACAGCAACAACACCGTCGCGTAGAGTGTGAAAAACGGCTGATCCGTCAGAATGTGACAACTAAGTGTTATGGATGTCATCGAAACTGCCGAGAACAGTCCTGCAATCAGCGCCACCGCCCGGGATGACAGCAACCGGAGGGCCAGAAGGTATACGACTACGGGTGCCAACCCGCCCAAAACGATATTGAACAGGATCGGCCAAATCAAATTGGTCCCGAATATCAATCTGATAGCAGCCAGCGTCAGCGCGAAACCTGGTCCGGCTCTCAGCATTCCGTACGCCCCCAGTTTTTGGTACGTGAAGAAGTGGTTGGACACCATGAGATAGAAACTCGCGTCCTCAGGAGATGTCGATAGCTTATCGAAACCAAGAAAATCCGATGCCAGCTTGAGATAGATCAAGCGAAGGATCACGGCGAGTACGAAGAGCCCGATTAGATGGTAGAAGGTGAGGCGGGTAAAGGTTTTGCCGATCGTGTTGTCGTTCGGTGAAGTGCGATTGCCGTCGTTCGAATTGATCTTCATCGCATTCAGTCCCTACATCCCTCGTCTTAGCCACCTCTACCACACCGGCAGGCCGATTAGCGGCAATAAGTTAAGAGAAATCAAGAACGGATGCAAGCGATTAAGACTTCCCGTGTGTGACCGGCGCCATCGCCTCAGGTATCAATGGAACACCAGAGGCTCGGGATGATCCTCGCCTTCCTGGGTAAACCGCATTTTCGTATCGACGAATGTACACGTGCGGAGCGCTACGATCAACAAGAGAAGCAGGTGATCGTCTATGGGGGCAGTATCCGGAGATACCCGACCGGAGCGCCGATTCTCCAGGCGTAAACAAAGAGATCGTCCCATGCAAACGACGACGCATTCATATACTAAATCAATCCATTTTTATCTTGAGCTTTTCAAGAAATGTAGTACTTTGAATAAATATGAGTTGACCGTGTTTTCTTCTGGTCGGCCCGAGTCGACTTCGCTGCGCCTCTTTTCCGCATCGTGAGTCATTATCACAATTTATATCGTTTTAGCCAGGTGAGGGTATTACCATGTCGTGTTTTGCTATTTCATCCCTGAGCCGCCGGCTCCTGTTTTTTTTCATCGGACTGTTCCTGATGTGCAGGGGCCTGGCGGTCGCTCAAAACTACGTCCCCGAAGACAGTTCATGGGACCAACGTTTCTCCTGGCCCGGCGTTTCGGGCGAAGTCGACGCTCTCCTGCGGGTCGGAGATTCCCTCTACATCGGCGGCAATTGCGGAAAGCAGATTGGCCGCAAAACCGTCCGGTACCTCGTCATCCTCGACCTTTCCGATAGTACCTGGCACGATCCCGGCCTTGAATTAGGAGGAACCGCACCTGAAATAGACGCCATCGCTCGTGATCCGAGCAGCGGCGATATCTACGTCGGCGGCTGGTTCAAGAGCGTTAACCAAGACACCACCATCCGCTACATCACGATGTGGGACGGCACCGAGTGGACCTCCTGGAGTGGCGGCGATGATGGCCTCAACAACGGTGTTTACGACATTTTTCTCCGTTCAGCCTCCTCCAATACGGAGATATTCGTTGCCGGCGCATTCGACTCGGCTGCCGGTCTCAGCGCTTCGGGGATTGCCCGGTACCGTTCCTATGCGGGCTGGGACAACCTCAACGGCCAGTTATCTCGGGTCGGCGGGACCACGGTGGCGGCGCTTCAATTTGTCTACCCGCGTCTTTACGTTGGAGGAAACTTCACCGGGGCCGACACTCTCAGCGTCAACAATATTGCATACTACGACGTAAATGCTGAGTCCTGGGGCAGAGTGAATGGCGGTCCGAGCAACGGTCCGATTACGGCACTCGGCAACTACCAAACCGGCGCCTCCAACTGGCTTGTAGTCGGCGGCGCGTTCACTTTAATCGATGACACGCTTCCTGCCAGCGACATCGCCCGCTATGACCTGAACTCTTCCCAATGGAGTTCCTTTGCCAATGGCCTCGGTGGTCGTGTCAGCGATATCTATTGCGAGAGCCGCCACCCTTCCCGCATTATCGCCGCCGGATACTTCTTCAACCAGGTCTACTCCGACACCATACGCGGTCTTGCCGAGTGGGACGGAGCTTCAAATGAATGGGTGAATGTCGGAACGCGCATCGAGGGGCAGGTGAATGCCATCGCTCCTCCCGCTTCTTCATTCAGACAAGAGATCTACATTGGCGGCGACTTCTACAAAGCCGGTGAAACCGTCGCCCGCAATATTGCCGGGGAAAATGGTTCCGGCGGATGGGACGGTTATGGTCTCGGCACCTCCAACAACTCGGGTCAAAGCGCCGGTTCCCTGAACGATATTTCTACCGATGGTGAACGCCTCTATATGATCGGCAGCTTCGATGCGATTGCAAACCGCGACGCCGACGGCATCGCTATCTGGGACACGCTCAACTGGACCCTTCCCCCCGCCGTCTTTGACCAGCCTCCCTACTGCATATTCGGATCCGGCGACACCGTCTACGTCGGCGGCGGCTTCACTCAGATCAATGGTTCGTCGTACAATCATATCGCCATGTGGGACGGTTCAGCGTGGAACGCTCTCGGCGACGGTGTATCATCGTGGGTGAGAGATATGATACGAGGCTCCGACAGTAACCTTTACGTGTCCGGTTCATTCACGATGGCCGGATCGGACTCCGCGGTCGGCGTTGCTATGTGGGACGGTTCCGCATGGCACAGTCTTGGCGCCAACCTGGTTTCCGACTATGGCTCCCCCGGCTCCGGTGAACAACTCTGTCTCGACTCCGCTACCGGCGACATTTATCTGGCCGGAAACTTCTGGACTGTAGCCGGCCAGACTTCACGCTGTGTCGCGCGATACCATGGCGGTCAGTGGTACCCGGTCGGTCCGGTCGGACTCCCAACCTACTTCTACTCGTCTTCAAACGCCGTCGCTGTCGACGGTGCCGGGCAGGTCTACGTGGGCGGGAATCTCGGTGACACCGTCTGGCAGTACAACGGCAGCGCCTGGAATGCGATCGGCGGCACGGACATTTGCTTTGAGGTCAAGTCGATGTTGAGCGATGGGTGTAATGTTTACCTCGGCGGGAAGAACTCCGCCTACGCTACGGACTGCTTCGGCAACGCCGTCGCCCGCTTTAACGGTGGAGCCTACGTTCCGATCGGCAGCGGCATCGGCGAGTATCCGAACGAGGTCCGTTCAATGGCGCTTATGAACGACAAGTTGTATTTCGCCGGAGGTTTCCAGGGAGCCGGGTCAGCTCCTTCGGCCGGCCTTGCTATCTGGCGGAACTTGGCCAATGCCGGGGGCCAGGGCCAGGTATCCCTCACTTCACCGGCTATCGGAGACACTCTGCACTATGGCGACGTTTACCCGATCGCCTTTACCGCCGACAGCAGCCTCGAAAACGTCGAAATCGACTACTCCCTTGACAGCGGCCTGACCTGGACCGTGCTGCACAACCGCGCGTGTCCAACGCGCCCTCTCCCCTGGATCGTCCCGGACACGAATGCCGCCTTCTGTCAACTTCGTATCGCCGATGGTGATGCTGCCTGCTATTTCAACTACGGCGATTTTTTCACCATCACCGCCGACCCGAATCTGATCGTCTATAGGGTCACCCGCCCAACCGGCAGCTACTACACTGAGCCTTTCACTATGGGGTATCATCAGTTCTCCTTCTCCAATGATTCCGAATACGTCTGGCCCGAAGACTATTACTCTCAGATCGATTACAGTCAATGGCCTTTCCCCGTCAGTGCGGTGACCGATAATGCCATCAACCCGGACTGGGGGTTGTTCGTCGATGCCTTCGGCAAATATGCCTGCTACGACCGCGTTCGAACGCCTAAAATCGTGAATCCTGATCGGTACTTGCTCTGGCAATTTCTCAAACGGAATCCGTGGACGGGCTCCTGCGTCGGATTCACGCAGGGCGCCCTCCTCATTTTCGAGCGCTTCGGCATCAATGAGAACATTACGTTCACCGACGACGTCTATCTCCACGAAGAGGGGCTCATCCCCCTGTGGCGCAAAGTGGTCAACAAATACTGGATATACCAATTCGGCGCCAAGCACCAGGCCTACCAGATCTTCCACGCCCATATGCCGCCCGATCGCGCACTCGATACCCTGATCCGGGGTATGCAGCTCGGCGAGACGCCGCGGGGCATAAACATCATCAGGAGGCGCCGCATACCGAGGGAGTCGGGATCTTTCCTCGGCTCCGACAGCACCAAGGATCGCTGGGCTCACAACGTCCTCCCGTACATGATCCGCAACGTCCCTGATTCCGCCGGCATCTGGTATGTCTATGTCTACGATAATAACGACCCCGAAGCCGACAGTCTGTATATCCACATCGATCGTAACAATCAGACCTGGTCGTATAACGAGTACCCGGACATCACCGCGACCGATACTACCAAAGGCTTCGTCCCCTCTCTGCCTCTAATAGAATATAAAGGACTTGCATCCGACCCGCGCGTGTCCAAATCCGCGCAACAGACCGATTCAGCCTCCTGGATTTACCAGATGTCCACGGAGGACATGCTTATTACTGATACGCTCGGCAACCGCGTCGGTGAGGACGACACGGCTTACTATGATGAGATCACCAACGCCGGTCCAATAGTGCCTACCAATCCGGGGTGGTCCTGGCATCATCCCATGGGCTACCTGATTCCGTCCGGCTCGTACAACATCGAGCTCTCCAGGTTCGAAGACACCACCACGAGTCTTCTCTGGCAGGATGACTCCTTGTCCTGCGTCTTTATGCGTGATGGTACCGACAGTACCCAGACCGACCTCATCTCGATAGACAGTGAACTGACCCTGACCAACCCCGATCCGAGCACGAAGCACTGTTCGCTGATTGCCGTGCGAGGAGACTCCGTCACCGGGCACTTTTACTTCAGACTCGATAGCCTCGCAATTGGCCAGAATGACTTTGTTGCGGTTCAGCCGGTCGGTGACTCTACACTGACTGTCCGCAATTATGGCGCCGCCAAGTCCTATTCCCTGATCCTCTGGCACACCGATCGTGATGGCCAGGAATACACCCAATCGACCAGCAGTATCCCGATCAACGCCGACGCAGATCAGTCCATCGCTCCCTCATGGGACTCCCTTGCCGATCATCCCGTTACGATCTATCTTGATAACAACCGTGATGGCGTCTTTGAAGACAGTATGACCGCTGACATTGCACTTGGCGTAGGCGACAACCCCCAAGGAGTTCCTCTGCCCAAAAGCTATCACCTTGGGCAAAACTATCCCAACCCATTTAATCCAACTACTACGATTGAATTCACGTTGCCGATCAGGTCGCAAGTGAATCTGACTGTTTACAATATCCTCGGGCAGAAGGTAGCCACATTGGTTGATGGCGTCCGCCCTGCCGGAACTTATTCAATTGAATGGAACGGTACCTCGAGCTCCGGTACGCCGGTCGCCACCGGAGTCTATTTTTATCGCATGCGGACCGACAAGTTTACGGAGTCAAAGAAGATGCTCTTTTTGCGATAGAGATGGTTATGATGGTGGGCGCAGAGAATCTGTTCTGTGCCCACCGATATCTTGCCCCGGTCTTGCGATCGGCTTCACTCCGCTTCTACAATCATCGCGCGGCGAAACAGCAAACCCGACACGACAAATAGCATGACGAAAAAGGCATTGAAAGCAAATACACCGAACATCCCCGCCGCCCCCCAGGAGACTTGCGGCCAGGCAATCCGTGCGACTACAGGAATCAACAATTGGACGAACGCTGCGGCAAACAACGCGAGGGACATTCCGCGCGGTCTGAAGCGCGCTATAAGGGTACCGACTACTCCGACCACAAACACGGCTCCATACAGAAGGTTGGCAGGCTGGTTCTCGGATCCAATAATCCCAACGGCACCATTGACCCAGACGAGAAGAAACGCGCCACCTACCGCCACTCCCACGGCAAATCGGTATATGGTGTTCTTTGTTTTTTTTGCGACCAACTCATAGGCGAAACCGGCACCCAGCAGCAAAACGGCGGCAGCGATAAAATCGCCCGCACTCCAGTGTACTTCATCGGTGAATTGCATTGCCACCAGCGGCACCAGCAGTATAATTGCAGTGACAAGTGCGATTCGGATAATGTTTCTATTTCGCATTATGATCGATACTCCGTTCTCTTTGATGATTCCCGCGGATGTCTCAAGGAACATCCCGACCGCACAACCGAGCAGTCCTTTGCCCCGGTCAGCTCGCTCCCGGAGAAGATCGGTGAATGTCTGCTGCATCCCTTCGCCGAATTGATCGTTGTACGATTTCGAGTAATAGCGAAGCAGCCGTGCGTACCAGCGACGGTATCTCTGTATACTGTTTTCAGCTCTCATATGCGAGTGTATCCGGTGAAAGTCGTTTCTTTCTTGCAACCGCCACGACCTCGCGGTATCGCTCCAACTCGGCCTCAAGGGCTTTCTTCCCCGGCCCGGTAATTCTGTAATAGACTCGCCGTTCATCATCCATCTCCGGGTCGATTTTCTTGTCGCTCTCGCATATCAGCCCGGCTTCGATCATCCTGCCTATCGAGCCGTAGAGCGTCCCTGGCCCCATTTTCACTTTCCCTTGAGATTCGGACTGAACTTGCTTCATTATTCCATATCCGTGCCGTTCCCGGGTCGAGAGGGCCAGAAGGATATGCAGCACCGCCGGGGTCAGCGGCTTTGGACTCTTATCTGCCATGCCCTACTATATATCCGTTACGGATATATGTCAAGAGGAATTATGCTCTTCTTTGGCTTCAATAATCTGTGGCCATTCTGCCCCCATCTCCAAAAAGGTAGTTCAGGGGACTCGAACCTACTCCCCCCGGTACGCTTTCTCAAGAGCGGCGATGTCGAATTTGATCATCTGCATCATGGCTTTCAATACCCGGTCGGTTTTGGCGCGATCTTTGTCCTGCATCATCTGCATGAATGCCCTCGGGACGATCTGCCAGCACAGACCGTACTTGTCTTTGAGCCACCCGCACTGGATCTCCTGACCGCCTTCGCTCAACTTACTCCAATAGTGATCGACTTGTTCCTGATTTTCGCACTGTACCAACAACGAGATCGCTTCGGTGAACTTGAATTCCGGCCCACCGTTCAACGCCATAAACTCCTGGCCGTTCAACTCGAATGTGACGACCAGCGGCGAGCCTTTCGGGCCCGGACCTTCGTCGCCATTTCGACTAATCCCGGTGATCTTTGAGTCCTTGAAGACCGAGCAATAGAAGTTGGCTGCTTCCTCGGCTTGATTCTCGAACCAGAAAAACGTAGTGATCTTCTGCATATATTCTCCATGCTTTGTATGTGTCCCCTCCCGATGTTCGAAAGGGGAGCTGTTGTTTTCCGCTAAAGGGTCGTCAGATACTCTTTCAGACGCCCCATCGTCTGACTGAGTCCTTCGATCGCGCCGAATTCCTTCGCCACCCGGTCACGCTCTTCGCGCGTGGCAAACACCATACGCATGGAGACCTCGGTCTTGTTGCCTTTGGCTGAGAATTCGACCGTCACGTCAAAATTAGTATCCTCGGTGTCGTCTTCACCCGAATGAAAATAGGAGAGCCGTTCAGGTACGATCACCTCTTTGTACTCGATCCTGTTCTTGTAGTCGCGTCCATCCGGTCCGTGCATGACGAATCGCCAGACTCCACCGGCCCGAACATCCATCTCAGAAGTAGTCGTGGTAAAACCGATCGGCCCCCACCACTTCTCGATCTGCTCTCGTTCGGTCCACGCATTGAAGACAAGCTCCCTCGGTGCATCGAACATCCTTACAGCACTAATCTCGCGATCGGCCGTCTTGCTTTTGGATTGTGAAATCATGCTTCTGTTCCTTGAATCACTGTTACTGTTTTACCTTGCTGTGAATGCCGCCTGCTCCTCAAACCGATCCAGCGTCTGCTTCCAGCCTTCCTGCATTCCGGTCACATACGGCGCCGCTTCCGGGAGCATCTCGATAACCTTCGACGTCACCTTCATCTCCGTCTTGCCGCCGCGTTCTTCCAAATCGACCGTGGTGCGGGTATTCATGACTCTCCTGCCGGAGTTGTCCATGACGCCCAGCTCGAAAACGAGATGTCTCGGTGGATCAACCTCGTGGAAGATGCCGCGATTGGCAAAGACCTCTCCCTCGGGACTCTGCATATCGATTTCGAATACGCCATTGACTTTGGGATCGAGTTTGCAGTGCGGGTTAGAGAACCCCCGCGGTCCAAACCAACTGGAAAGATGTTTTGGATTAACCCACATATCGAACACCAGTTCCGCTCTAGCGGCGATCGTGCGAGTGAAGCTTACTTCCGCTCCAACTTTGCTGTCACCCGTTTGCGTGGCCAGGTAGCTCTCGAGTTGATCCATTGCGCCACTCCATCCCTGCTTCATGCTGGTGAATCCGGAATTGAAGGTATTGACCTCCACGTCGTTGGCATCGATTGCCTGCCATGTAAGAAAGATTTCCGTCTTGTCACCAAGCGGTTCAAAACGAATCTCGCTCAAAATCACGAGCGGCCAGGTCGGGCTCCAGGGATGTCTCGTTGTCCCCCCATTTGCATCGGAGAAGGAAGTTGAGAAGACGAGTTTTTCAGGTTCTACGATCTCGCGAAAAATGAACTTCCCCCACATATCGGAACCGTCGGGCGCTCCCATGCGATACAGGTACATTCCACCGGGGCGAAGATCCATTTTAATCTGCTTCATCTCGAACCCTTTTGGCCCCCACCATCGCATCAGATGCTCCGGTTCGGTCCAGACCCGGAACATCAGTTCCCGTGGCGCGTCAAATGTTCGGCTGAGCCTGAAGATCTTACTCACGCCTCCGGCCTTCGGTTCACTTCTTTGCGGCATTTTTCTTTCCTTTCGGTCTGGTTCGCGAGGCCCGGTTTCGCTTCGTTTTCTTTGTATTGCTGCTTTTCTCTTTCATCTGAATTTCGCGGAGATAGTCGTCGAGCCGGTCAAAGCTTTCCTCCCAGAACCGGCGGTATCGCTCCACCCAGTCCGAGACTTCCTTGAGCGGCTCCGCTTTCAGCCGGCACGGGCGCCACTGCGCCTCCCGACTTCGTTCGATTAGTCCCGCCCGCTCAAGGACTTTGAGATGTCGTGAGACTCCCGGAAGGCTGATCTTGAACGGTCTGGCCAGTTCCTGAACCGATGCTTCGCCCGAAGTCAGGCTGGCCAGGATCGCCCGTCGGGTCGGATCGGCCAGGGCCGAGAAAACGGTGCTGAGTTGATCATTTGTCATATCTTATTTAACCTATTCGTTAATTAACATGTTCATTAAATAACACCTGTGCGCCGTCGTGTCAAGGGCAAACTGGAGAAACTTTCTCAATTTTCTCCATTTACCTGATTCCCAACCCTGATTCTCTCGGAGTCCGGTGATCGCGAAATGTGATCAACCGCTGAACATTCGTCAAAGCTCCTGCCGGCCCCGTCTGTTTCGCTTTTCGATAAGTCGTTGCTATTTCGCATGCTTCATCCTGTAGATCGACGGCAGGCGGCGAAGCCGCCCGCTATAATTGTTAAGGAATCGGGGGATCTTCCGATGAGAAGAGCAAAAGGGATTTTTCAAACGCCTATCAGACGATAAATACATTCAGTACGCAGGAGGATTCTGTGCGAATAAACTGGACGCTTCGCAGGAGGCTGCTGGTGACGATAATTGGGCTCATCGTCGCCTGCGTTTCGGTAATCGGCTATATGGCCTACAGCCGAGCCTACGAACATTTGATGGAGGCCGGACGAACAGACCTTAACCATCTGGCGTCCGAAGCATTACAGCTTTGTCGACTCTCCGCCCTCGAGTCCGACCAAAACGTCAAACGCTCGCTCAATGTCGCCCGTGATGCATTTCTCGACGCCGGTGGCGACCAGGCAAGAATTGTCGACGGAAAGCTGGTTATCGGCAGTGAAAAACAGCCGGTGGTGGTGAATGACAACACAAAGCTCGTTGATCATGTCAAGGAAATGGTTGGATCGAACTCGACCATCTTCCAGGTCGAAAACGGCAGGGCTGTTCGGATTGCTTCCAACATTGAGAACAAGAATGGCGAGTCGGTGCTCGGTACCGCGGCTTCGAAAGACGTGTACGATCGTGTCGTTCGCGAAGGCAAGGCGTACTATGGCCGGGCCTGGGTGGTCGACGACTGGTACATAACCGCTTACGAACCGATTAAGAGCAAATCGGGCGAAATTATCGGTATCCTGAGTACGGCGGTAAGAGAAAAAGACACCGACCAACTCCGCAAAGCGATCCTTGAGGCCAAGGTCGGTAAGACCGGCTATCTCTACTGCATGGATCTGAATGGGGTGCTGACGATACATCCGACCTCCGAAGGCGAGGACCTTACGAAGTACGACTTCGCCAAGGAGATCCTGGCCAAAGCGCCGAATCTTCGTGAAGGCGAGACCGGCTGGATCCAGTACGACTGGAATCGGAACGGAACGATGGCGCCGAAAATCGTGGCGTATCGTTATTTCCCGGAATGGCACTGGGTGGTTGCCTGCGGAAGCTACATGGATGAGTTCACCGCCGGTGCCAATTCTGTCCGGAATACGGTTATCCTTGTCGCCCTGCTTGCCCTCCTCATCGGTTCGATCATCGGCTGGTGGCTGACCAACTCGATCGCCAGGCCGGTGAAAAGCATCGCCGATATTGCCGAAGAAATTTCGAACGGCAATGTCGACCACCATATCGACACCAACTACTCCGGTGAAATCGGCCAACTGGCCCGCTCGTTCGAGTCGCTTATCGAATATGTGCGAAACATCGCCGGAGCGGCAGAACGGATCGCCGCTAACGATCTCACCGTGCAGGTCACGCCCAAAACGGAGAAGGACGTCCTCGGCAACAGTTTCAAGACCATGTCGACAAATCTCCGCAATATGGTTCGGGAGATGAGTGAGAATGCCGAGCAACTGGTTTCGGCGGCCAACCAGATCGCTTCATCGTCCGAGGAAATGTCCCGTGGCGTCACCCAGCAGACCGACCAGATGGGCCAGATAACGACGGCGGTCGAAGAAATGACGGCGACGATTGTGGAGTCCTCGAAGAATTCCGGCGATGCGGCCGATGGCGCCCGCAGAGCGTCCGAAACGGCCGGCGAGGGCGGTAGGATTGTCGGTCAGCAGGTTGAAGGAATGCGTACGATTACCGAGCGGGTCCGTCAGTCCGCCGAGTCGATCGGCAAACTGGCCGGTTCGGCTGAGCAGATCGGTGAGATTATCGGCGTGATCGACGATATCGCCGATCAGACCAACCTCCTCGCCCTCAACGCGGCGATCGAAGCTGCCCGGGCAGGTGAGCAGGGTCGCGGATTCGCGGTCGTTGCCGACGAGGTTCGCAAGCTGGCCGAACGGACCGGCAAGGCGACCGGCGAGATCACCGACATGATCAAAGGGATCCAGTCCGAGACCAAAGATGCGGTTGACTCGATGAACACCGGTATCGAGGCGGTCGACAGCGGTCGTGCCCTCGCCGACAAAGCGGGCTCGAGTTTGTCACGCGTAGTCGATGAAGCCCAGAAAGTAATGAACATGATCTCACAGATCGCTGTAGCGGCCGACGAGCAGGCGGCGGCAGCGGAGCAGATATCACGCAACGTCGAAAGTGTGTCGACAATCGCTCGCGAGACAGCCAAAGGTGCGGAGCAATCTGCAACCGCGGCGGAGCAGCTCAACCGCCAGGCCGAAGGCATGCAAAGGATGGTGAGCCAGTTCAAGATCAAGTAACGGTCTTAGATTGTTTTCATCGCTGTACAATCTAATCTCTTATCAAGCGGCGTGGTCCCGGGCAATGAATCCGGTCACGCCGTTTGTGTGTCTTGTTGGATGGTGTTGTATGGTCCTTCTTAGAACCTGCCTTTGCTCACTTGAACCCTGCCATTGCTCACTCACAATCTGCTTTCTTTCTCTCCCTAAATTTTGACTGACAGCACCTGTCACTCTCCCCGCCTAAATTGAGGCATGTCGAGGCTTTTGAGATATTTTGCTCCTGGCCAGCGGTGCTTCATAACCTGTGTGACCGAGAACCGCCGCCCGATCCTTACCAACCACATTTATGAATTGAAGAACGCCGTGAGGATGGCCCGGCGGAACTCACGCTTCTCGCCTATCGCATGGGTCGTACTCCCCGATCATCTACATGCACTGCTCGACTGCCCGACAGGAGACACCTCGACAATCGTACAAAGCATCAAGCTCTCGTTCTCTCTCCAGCTGCATTTCCAGAATGAAGCCTCCGGCAGGATCTGGCAGCCAAGGTTCTGGGATCACGTCATTCGGTCAGCGGGGGATTTCCAGAGGCATCTGGACTACATACATTACAATCCGGTGAAGCATGGGTTGGTCGAGAGCGTTAGCGAGTGGCCATATTCATCATTTCGGAGGTTTGTGAGATTCGGGCATCTCAATTTGGACTGGACAACCGGAGATAATTTCGCGGATGATGAAATGTTCGGGGAATAGAAGGACCTTCCGGTTTCTTGACCTGCGCAGATCGTGAGGTGGCAGGTGCTGAGAAGGACCGGCCCTACAGATCTTCTGGCCATTTGACTATAAGGGGTCGTCTTGTAGGGTGGTTCCTTCTTAGAAACCGCCATCGGGATGATTGCAGTCTTGTAGGGCGGTTCCTTCTTAGAAACCGCCATTAGGATGAGCACAGTACCGAAGTTGCCGAGTAGATAGTATCAACCCAGGATACAATTCCATAAGAACATATCTCAGATCGAACGGTGGCAGGTTCTGAGAAGGACCGGCCCTACAGATCTCTTGGCCATTTCATTACAAGAACCTGCCCTGCGCCCCGCCAATCATCACAGAAAAGGCTGCCTCCACCGAGGCAGCCTTTCATTGAGTCAGTTAAGTGCGCTGACCTATTTGCCCGGGGCTCCTTTGCACGCGGATTGTCCGCAGGCTCCCGGTTTGCAAGTCCCACACTGCTTCTTCTCAGCAGCACCCTTTTGAGGGCAGGCTGCTTTGCAGGCTTCGGAACAATGCCCGTTGCCTTTGCAGTCTTTGGTCTTGCAAGTCACTTTGCACTTACCTTTATCCTGGCAAGCCTTAGGGCAATCCTGCACCGCGCACGACGCCTTAACCGTCTTGCCGTTATGAATGCAGCACTTATCGCCTGAGTGGGCCGTGCCAACCAGGCTGATCGCTGCAAAAATAGCAAACACCACTACTATGAGGAGCGAAGTTCTCTTCATTGAAGATTCCTTAGTATAGAATTTCTTTTGTATTACTTAAGTCTGGCTGTGGCCACGCGAGTTCATGGCCATTGCGACTCTTCAAATCCGGAGAACTGTGGTAGCGATACTTGGATGAGCGCCGCGGGGCGGATGATAAGTAAGCGATGACTCAAAGTCAAACGCGTGTAGGCGTGGCTGGAATTGTACGAATCCACACGCAAACTCAGGTGGCGTCTGGTGGAGCGTCCGGTTTGGACGGTCGGACTCTAAGGGGAGACTAATCTTACAGAGCTTCGGCTTGCAGTCCTTCTCGTCTTTGCAGTCTTTCGCGTCCGTGCACCCTTTGGTTTGGTCTGCCGCTGCCTGTTCTCGGCAAGACTCGGCCGCCCGGCATCTCGTTTCTCCTCCACATCCCTTGACTTTCTCAGGCTCAGCCTTAGCAGCTTCGTGGGGACACTGCGATTCTGTCGCTGTCCCAAGCTGGCATAGCCTGTAGGCGTAGACACAGTACTGTGCATAGCCGGCCACCGATGCGGTCAGGAGGAACACGATTGAGAGTATGGCGAGTATCTTCTTCAGACAAAACTCCAGGCACAGGGTTTCGATATAATATGATAACGATTTTTGCCAGAAACGCAAGTGAAGGGTTTGGTCGGGGTTAAGGAATTCTCATGGCAGCCCAGTCCCTGTAGGTCGGGTTCCGGTGAGGATGCGGCAGCATCGGATCAAGAAACCCGACATCCCCCTACACCTTTGCCGTGAGCCATCTCCCCCGGCGGTAATACAAATAGAACAGCGTCGAGGTGAACATCCCCGAACAGGTGAGGACCCACCAGACGGCCGTTTCATCCAAGTGAAAGACCTTCGTGACAAACAACGCCGGGATGACCTGAAATCCCCAGGCGTGGATCATCGCAAAAAACATGTAAGGCATGTTGAGCCCCACCCCCGAATGGATCTGCTCGATCGTAAGATAGGCGCCAAAAAACGGAAGGCCGACCGCCACGATCTTCAGAAAATGCCCGCCGATAGCAACCGTCTCGGGCGATTCGAAGAACAGCCCCATGTACCACTTTCCGAAAAAGAATACCAGCACTGCCATTACCGACATGATCGCTATACCGAGTCTGATCGCATTGGAAGCGGTCTCCTTCGCCCGGTCGTATTTCTGGCTTCCCAGGTTGTGGCCGATCAGCGATGACAGACCCAGCCCCATCCCGACAAGAATCATAATGCCGAATGCGAACACCTGAATCCCGACTCCGTAGGCGGCGACAACCGCGGTACCGAAGCTCGCAACTATCGGCGTGATCAACAGCCGCGACCCGGAGAAGGTCAGTTCGCCGATCCAGGCCGGGATGCCGATTCGCACGATCTTCCACATCGACGCAATACTTACTTTCGCCTTACCGACCAAATGCAATTTCACGTTAGCCCGACCGGTCATGAGATACACGAAACCGATTGCCAGCGTAAGTGTGAAGCTCATAACTGAGGCGATCGCCGCCCCGCGAATCCCGAACTTGGGGACGCCCAGGTATCCGAAAATGAAGATCGGATCGAGGGCGGCGTTGGTTATGTTCGAGGCGAGCATCAGGACCATGGCGGCGTTCGGATTGGCGACTCCGCGCAGCGATGTAAAGATCGAATAGGTGGTGTACATGATCGGCAGGCCGACTAACATGACCCGGCCGTACTGGATACCGAGGAGCAGAGACTCGTCTCGCGCACCGAGCAGGGTAAGCATCGACGACAGCAGAAGCCATCCGACAATCGCGAGGGCGGCGCCGAAAACGATTTTCAGGATCAGGGTTTCCTTGATCGCCTTCTCGGTCAGGTCGTACGCTTTCTCGCCGTATCGCCGCGAGATAACGGCCACCGACCCCGGCCCGACCAGCGAGTTAAAAGCGAACAGAAACCACATCAGGTTGCTGAAGAAGGTGATCGCCGCCACGGCCGATTCCGATGCCGGCAAGCGCGAGACCCAGAACATATCGGCCATGGCATAGATATGCTGCGCCAAAAATCCGAGCATCGACGGCAGCCCCATTTTCAATATCGAGCCGATCACCGAGCCTTCGGTAAAGTCCGTGCGCGTCTTGTCTGCGACCTCTGTCATCTCTCCTCAGATAAAGAAGGGCGAGTTCGATCAACGGACCCGCCGCGAAAATTCCTGCTTCAAGACAGAACCGATTCGATTCTGCCAGTCAAAATGTTCGGTCTGCGGAGTGTCTAAAGTCGCTCCGCAACGTTGTTCGTCGGCGATCAGTGGATGCCGACGCCGCCGATCACCCGTTTGACCATCTCCCCCTTGCTTAACATCGTGCTCGGCTCCGCCTGATTGATCAAGGCGAGTTGATCGAGGGAAACGGTCGAGGGATACTCTTTCGAGAACTCCTCCAGCGTCATTGCTTTAGGAATCACTACGATATCCAGTCGCTTAGGTTCGACCGAAATCCTGCGCTTGTCGGTCAACGGAGCGAACGTTTTGATCGAGGTTGAAGCGGTCCCCCGATAGGTGCCCCAGCTGTCGGCTCCGCTGAGTGCAAGAATCTCGTAGATCTTCCCGCCGTAGGCCACGAAGGTGGCGTTCCCGGCGATCGGACCGTCCTGAGAAACTACACTGAATTCTGCACCGGTGGCAGGCTGGCCGTTTACCGTGGTGATCTGTCTTGGTCCCGATTTCACTCCCTCTTTATTGAAGAACTTCTCCGCCGCCGTCTCCAGCGCAGTCGACGGCGAGATCGTTATCTGAATGACCGCATCCTGTTTCGGACTCGCGGCCAGAACGCCCTGTTTCTGATTCTGCGTCGTCCAGCCCTCGGGGAAGGTAAACTGGAACCTTAACTGAGGATGATAAAACGTTGTGCCAACGAAATATCCTTCGCGCGGATCATCACCGAACACCAGTCCCTTCAGGTGCGAGAGATAACCGTCGCGCGCGACCTTTCGTCCCGACGTGACACCTTTAATCGTGTCGATTTCGGCCCGGATGCGCTGCGCACGATTCCCCGGATCCGGGTGAGTAGACAGCCATTCGGGAATCCGTCCACTGCCTGAGCCGCCGCTGATGCGATCAAGCACCTCGAATACATGGACCATCTGATTCGGATCATAACCATCGTTGTACATATACCTCAGACCGAGATCATCTGCCTGTTTCTCGTCATCCCGGCTGAATTTCAGAAACATCAACCCCAGCCCGGTATTGATAAGCTGTCCGTATTTCTCAAGTTTCGGTTCCATTATCGTTCCGGCCGCGACCCCGATCTGGACAATCTGTTGTTTGGTCATTTGCGTGACCGAGTGCCGGGCCGTCACATGGCCGATTTCATGTCCCACCACGCTGGCCAGCTCAGCTTCGTTATTGATATAGGCAAGGATCCCCCGGGTAACATAGATAAACCCCCCGGGCAGGGCGAACGCGTTTACGGTGGGATCGTCCACAATGTGAAAACTCCACGGAAGGTCGGGGCGGGTCGTCTTGGAGGCGAGCGACATGCCCAAAGTCTGTATGTAGTTCTGCCAGGAGCTGTCCGAGTATAGACCGATCGAAGCGATTACCTGATCGTTGGCTTCCTTGCCCATACTGATTTCCTGCGACTCGCTGTACAGACTGAACTGCTCCTTGCCGGTGGCGGGATTGACATAGCAGCCGTAAATCGCGAAGCAGGCGGCCAGAATCAGAAGTCCGAAGGCGGCGCGGTTGAATAATCTTTTTCCCTGAATTGAAAATATTCGCATCCGAATCACCTTTCCGTTTATAGTCCCTGTGAACTGAGAATATAGCAGGCGTAAATGCCGGGGAAAAGCCTGTTTTTTGCCCGCCCCCCTTTATGTGACGGCATCAACTGCATAATGCGTAACCGGAGCGGCGAAGATACGTACTCAGTAGTGTGAAACGGAGTGAAGAAATCTACTCGCTCGGCCGCCGCTTTCCGGAGAATTTCTTTTGGGAGAGTTACCGAACGATCGAGCGCGTGTATCGAACGCCCGACGGCCTCTTCGCAGTCGGCACCGACGACAATATCGACTACGAAGTGCTCTGGGGCGTGAACGGCATTGATTGCCTCCGCGAGGGTCTCAACCGAGTCCGGCGTGATTATCCCCGCTTCATATTCCGATATGCCGGGGATATTGAGACGGTCGTATCGAAGCGTGAGTTGATTTCACAATGGAGCTACGATGCCCGCGCGACTTATATCGGCTATGTGCTTGATCTTCTCGATTCGAATGCCTGCGCCGTGAGCAACCCTCACGTCAGCCGCTTGACTCCTGAGCAATTCGATGAGTTCCTCGGCCTCGAAGAATCTATTTTTCATTTCCCGAATTTGACCCGCGATGATCTCGCTTCCACCTTTCATGACGCCGACCGGAGTGTCTGGGTACTGAACCTCCGGAACAGGATCGCCGGTTTCGTGAGCGTGTCTCAGCACGCCGAACATCCGGAGTGCTGGGTGATACGCGACCTTGGGGTTTCCAAGACTCTGCGTCATAAGGGTTGGGGGCGAAAACTGCTGCTTCATGCCGTACACCAGTTGGGTCTGAAGGACGCGAATAGGATCTTGCTCTGGGTCGATTACGACAACCTTCCGGCCCGGCGGCTTTATGAAGAGGTCGGCTTTAAGATTAATCAGAACGAAGCAGAGGCGATTTTCGCGGCCGGCTGAGATTT
>CAZFOY010000057.1:0-20452 GCA_964520865.1 uncultured Ignavibacteriales bacterium
TCAAATACTGGGGGGCAGGGTCGAACTGCCGACCTCCTGATCCACAGTCAGGCGCTCTAACCATCTGAGCTACCCCAGCATCGTAACGCCCAAATTATGACATTTTGGAGTTTAGTCAAGAACAAAGACAATCTGAGCTATCTCGATTCCCTACCGGGGCTTAGCCCGAACACTCAGGCCTCAACTTATCGTATACGACGGTTGGCTTAAATCATCAGCTTCACGAATCCGCCGATCAGCAGACCCAGGATCGCTATTGGCAGAATCGCCAGCAGGATGACCAGGACCGAGGCGAGGAGCAAACCAAGTAGTCCGCCGACAAGACCGGCCACGACACCGATCGCTCCGACTGCGAGGCCGAATACTCCCCCGAGAATCCCGACCGCAAGATGGAGCAGACCGGGCGCAAGGACGAGGACAAAGAAGGTCAATCCGACAATCATGAGCAGAGTTTTCATATTCACATCTCCCACACTTCTCTGCTTAATACCCGCGCAAGCGAGCGCTATTCACATTTAGTTACGATATTTTTGTGGGAAAGTTACGCTCCGGCCTCAACTTACCGATCGGCCAGCTTCATGATGATCGCCCACTCAGCGGGAGTCACGGGCTGAACCGACAGTCTGCTTCCCCGCTGAGTCAGGACCATTTTCTCCAAACCAGGCGTCTTCTTGAGCTGTTCGAGTGTGATCACCTCTTTGAATTTGCGCTTGAATTTCACGTCGACCATGTACCAGATCGGGTTGTCTGCCGTATGTTTCGGATCGAAATGCTGCTCTTCCGGGTTCTCGGCTGTAAAATCAGGGTAGCCGGAACGAGTGATCGAACAGATCCCGGCGATCCCCATCGGTTTGGATTTGCTGTGATAAAAGAACGCCTCATCCCCTTTTTTGATGTCATCGCGGAGCATGTTCCTTGCCTGATAGTTTCGCACACCATCCCAATGCTCTGTGCCGTTAGGCAGCTTCTTCAGATCATCGATCGAGAAACAGCCCGGCTCAGTCTTGAGCAGCCAGTATCGCTTGGCCATGAATGTAACCCTTTCACTTCGTATATCAGCCTAACCGAAAGAGAGCAGGCTTGGTTCTGCCTGATTGTCGTTTATTCACTTTTCCTGAACAAACCTGGGCAAAATTGTATTATTATACAGTGATGCTATGATGTTACAAAGTAAGAACAGCACCAACACCGATTACGACTTCCTTCGTGAGCGAATGGTCCGTGAGCAGCTGGTCTCGCGGGGAGTCAAGGATCAGGCAGTACTCGATGCGATGCGCACCGTGCCAAGACAGCTATTCGTTCCGGAGGACCTTCGGGCGCAGGCGTACAACGACGGCCCGCTTCCGATCGGACACGACCAGACGATCTCGCAGCCGTTCATCGTAGCATCCATGACCGAACAGCTCGAGTTGACGCATCGAAGCCGCGTACTTGAGATCGGAACCGGTTGCGGATACCAGGCAGCCGTACTTGCGGAGATCGCAAGGGACGTCTTCACGGTTGAGCTTGTCGCCGAACTTCAGCAGCGTGCGGTTCAGCTGTTCCGACAACTTCATTACCGTAACGTGATGTCAAAACAGGGTGACGGATCACTCGGCTGGCCGGACCACGCACCTTACGACAGCATCATCGTGACCGCGGCGGCTCCGCGTATCCCGGAGGCTCTCATCGATCAGCTGGCGATGAACGGCGTGATGGTCCTCCCGATCGAGGACGCCGAGTACGGCGGTCAGGAGCTGATCAAGGTCCGAAAGACGACCGGCGGCCTGGTGAAACGGTCTCTCTACCAGGTTCGATTTGTCCCGATGATGGGGGATATTCAGCAGGGCTCTGGCTCCATATAATCCATAAATCGCTGGTGTTACCGTCGGTGGTATAGTATACTCCGAGGTATGTCCGAGCGGCTCAAGGTTAAAGACGACTACGTGCTGGCAAAATGCTGCTCCCCTCAACCGCCCCATGAGATTACAGGATACTTCAGTCACGACGGCATGATCAAAGTCCACTCTGCAGAATGCGATCGCCTCGGCGATGTCGAACCAGAGCGTCTGCTGGCCCTCACGTGGCAGGATGTGCTCGGCGATGACGAAGAGTTCGTCCCGGGAATCGATTTTGCCACGCTCGATACGACCGATTTCGCCATCCTGGCGCATCACGAGCAATACGGATTTGACTATTCGCTTGTAGTCGCCCGAAAATGCGGGATTTCCAAACAGGAGGCATTCGACCACCATCGGAAACTGCTCGACCTGAAATTAATCGAACGCGTGGAACCTCGCATCATACAATACCGTAAAGGTATTGTGGACGGTAAATGGATAAAGCATCGCAACCATACCTACTACGATCTAACGAAGAAAGGGAAGGACTATCTGGCCTATTCCCGCCACCTCGATCAGCTTGATCGATAACCCCGCAGAAATTCCTATAGCCGCATGATACCCCGTAACAACCAATTCGTAAATAAATACTTACATAAACTACTTAACAAGTCACATGAAGGAGCACGTATGCGTACCAGACTAATGGGAAGCGCCGTACTGGCTCTCGCTGTCCTGCTGACGTTCAACGCGAATGCGTTCGCCGGTCGCTATGTCCGGCTCTTCGGTCATCCGCAAAATCAGCAGCAAGCGAAAGCTAAACCGCATAAACCCGGCTCGGAGAAGCCGTACGATGAGCTGATCAAGGACAAAGTTGTCATCTCCGGTCTGTTCACGTTCTATCAGGACACCACCGATAACAGCATGCTAATGGCGCTTAAGCCGGATCAGTTCGGGCCGCTCTACCTGTGCGGCGAGACGAGAACGGCCGCCGAAGGTGCGTTTTTCGACAACGGTTCGATGGGCGCCTCGTTCCCGTTCTACTTTCAACGGGTTGGCAAGCAGGTCATGATGATCGAGAAGAATCTCCGGGTTCGGGCCGACTCGACTTCCACTATGGAGAAAGCGGTCGAGCGTGGAATCTCCGATGGTCTCTACGGCTCGACCGAGGTCAAGTCGCAGCCGAACGACTCGGGCTGGATCCTGATCGACCCTTCCGGTCTGTTCATCCGCGATGCTGAGAAAATCAACTACTTCCTCGGGATGGCCGCAAAAATGGGTGTGATGTTTGACAAGCAAAACAGCTATTTCGAGAAGGTCAAGTCGTTCCCGAAGAATACTGAAATCGATGTCAAACTTCACTACCGGACTTCCAAGCCGGTCAATGCCGAGACGATGCAGGATCCGTGGAGCATGTTCCACGGGTACCACTACTCGCTTTCGACGCTCGAAGACAGCCCGGACTTCATTCCCCGTATCGCCGACGACCGGATCGGTTACTTCCTGACGATGTACGAGGATTACACCAACATGGATACGGAGTCTCCTTACGTCCGGTATATCAATCACTGGGACCTTCGCAAGAAAAATCCGGGCGCGCGTATGTCCGAGCCGGTGAAGCCGATAGTCTTCTGGGTTGAAAATACCGTCCCGAAAGAATATCGCGATGCGTTTGCCGAAGGCATTGAGTTCTGGAACAAGGCGTTCGAGAAGATCGGATTCCGCAATGCGATTATCGCGAAGCAGATGCCGGACACCGCGACATGGGATCCGGCCGACGTGCGCTACAACACAATCCGCTGGATCGTCATGCCGGGCGGCGGCTACGCCGTCGGTCCGAGCCACGCGAATCCGTTTACCGGTCAGATTTACGACGCCGATGTCCGAGTCTCGGCTGATTTCATTCGCTACATGTTCAGCCATATGCAGAATTTCATCAAACCGGTTTCGTTCAACGGGACGTTCCCGGAGGAGGATTCTCTTGAGACGAACCTTCACACCGGCCCTGAGTACTGCAACTACGAAGCTGCTTCCGCGAAAGAAGCCGCATTCGGCCTGGATGTTATCAACAGCGTCGCCAACACCCTGGCTGACAAAGACTCGTTGACGAAAGAGTATGTGCACTCGTATATCGTCTCGCTGGTAGCCCACGAAGTCGGTCACACCCTCGGCCTGCGCCACAATTTCAAAGCATCCGGAATCTATACGATGAAGCAGGTGCAGGATCGTGACTTCACGACCAAGCATGCCATCGACGGTTCCATCATGGACTACATGCCCCCGAACCTTGCCGGCCCGAACGAACCCCAGGGCGAGTTCTATTCGTCCGTCCCGGGTCCGTACGATGACTGGGCGATTGAGTACGGCTACACCGATTTCGGAGATATGCCGGTCGCCGATCAGAACATCAAGCTGAAACAGATCGCATCTCGGGCCGCCGATCCGTTATTGGCCTACGGTACCGATGAAGACGCGTTCGGGAGCAGCCCGAAATCGGTTGACCCGATGTGTAACCTGTTCGACATGGGCTCCGATCCCCTCGCTTTCTGCCAACACAAGATCGACCTGACCAATTATCTCTGGAAGAACACGATCAAAGAGTTCGAGAAACCGGGAACGAGCTATGAGAAGATCATGCGGGTCTTCCAGACCGGCTGGCGTTCTTACTTTGAGTCGGCCGCATTCGCCGCGAAATACGTCGGTGGACTGTATCACTACAGAGACCATATCGGAGATCCGAACGGCCGGGTGCCTTTCGTACCGGTAACCGCCGCGGATCAGAAGCGCGCGATGGCCTTCCTGAAGAATTACATTTTTGCGCCCGATGCGTTCAACCTTCCCGCCGATCTGTGGAACAAACTCCAGCCGGAGCGGATGCCCGACTTCCTGTTCTCCGTCTATACGGTGCCTCAGGTCGACTATCCGATCCACCAGATGGCGCTGGCGGCCCAGAATCAGGTGATCAGCCGGATCTACAGCCCGTATATACTCGGTCGACTGCTCAACAACCTGGAGAGGTACCAACCGGGTGACGAGAAGTACACGATGCAGGATATGTTCACCGATATGCGGAAGATGATCTGGACCGAACTGGACGGACCATCCGACGTCAACAGCTTCCGCCGTCAACTGCAGCTGAGTCACCTGAACCAGTTGGTCGGCATTTCTCTTGGAAGCACGCTGACCTATCCGCACGATGCGATCACGCTGGCGGCGAACGATCTCGATATTATCGAAGCCGGTGCGAAGCAGGCGGTGAATTCGAGCAAGGTCAACAGCATGACGAAGGCCCACTTCAAAGAAGTGATTCGTCAAATTGAAGCAGCTAAGAAAGCGAGCAGAGACTACTCGATCCTGGCGCGCTAAGCTTTTCAAAGCTTGATCTTGCGATCGCCGACCGTATTTTGAGGCGTGGACTGTTGGTCCACGCCTTTTTATATGGAGGAAATCTCAGATGAATATGCTCGAACTTCTCAACAGCCATGTGTCCGTTCGGAAGTTCACGGACACACCGATCATGGCCGCGGAAGAGCTGGTGATTGTCGAAACGGCGCAGCGCTCTCCGACTTCGTCAAATCTGCAGACTTACTCGATTGTCAGCATCCGCAATCAAGACACAAAGAAAAAACTCGCGGAGCTCTGCGGGAACCAGAGTCATATCGCAGCCTCGGCCCTTTTCCTCGTCTTCTGTGCCGATCTACACCGCCTTGAGAGAATCAGTAAGACTAAGCGGTACAAATTCAACGGTGACTCCACCGAGATGTTCATCGTGTCGACTGTGGATACGGCCCTCGTGGCGGGTCGGGCGCTGATCACGGCCCAGTCGCTCGGCATCGGGGGCGTTATGGTTGGAGCGATACGAAATCACCCTGACGAAGTCGCCGGGCTACTCTCTCTGCCTGACTTCGTTTACCCGGTGATGGGCCTGTCGCTCGGTTATCCTGCCGCTCCGGCCCATACCAGACCGAGGCTGCCGCTCGATGCGATCTACCACCGAGAAGTCTACAGCGATGACAGGTTCGATGAAGCGGTAAGTGAGTACGATGCCAAGATCGATGAGCTGGGACATTTGAAAGGAAGAGAGGTTCAGCCTGACCTCTACCCCGAGTTCGGCGGCGTCTATTCCTGGTCAGAACACTCGGCAAGACGAATGGCTAACGACAACGAAACAGCGCTTCGTCCGTTCATGCTGAACTTTTTGCAGAAGCGCGGATTCCTCAGAAGGTAATCGGCTCAATCGTCGTCGACTTTGGGCTCATCATCGCCATTTTCGGACTGGTAGTAATATTTGATGTAATTCCAGGCGTCGATCGCCGTATCGGCGTAGACGAACAGCTCGAGATCCTCGGCATCGATCGTCCCTTCCTCTACGAAATGTTCGAAGTTCACGAGGTTCTTCCAATACTCTTCGCCAAACAGAACGATCGGCAGCGGCTTGATCTTCTTGGTTTGCGAAAGCGTTAGAGCCTCGAACAACTCGTCCATCGTGCCAAAGCCTCCGGGAAAGGCCACCAGCGCTTTTGCCCGGAGCATGAAGTGCATCTTGCGAATGGCGAAATAATGGAACTGCATGCAGAGTTCGGGCGTGATGTACGGATTCGGTTCCTGTTCCATAGGCAGCGTTATGTTCAACCCAACCGATTTGGCGCCGATCTCCCAGGCTCCCCGGTTGGCAGCCTCCATAATACCGGGTCCACCGCCGGTGACGACCACGTATTTGTTGTGGTTGTTATCCTGTCCTTCGGTCGAGACCAGCCGGGCAAACTCGCGCGCTTCGTCGTAATAGTGCGATTTGGCCAGTACCGATCTGGCGATTTTGACCTGCCGTTTCAATTCTCGATCCGATGGTTTCTTCGCCAGCCGCTTCTCTGCCTTGCGGACATTCGCCCGGGCGTGCGATGGCTCAAGGATGCGGGTGCCGCCGAAGACGACTATGGTGGAAACTATCTTGTGCCGCCGGAACATCTTCTCCGGTTTCAGCAACTCCAGCTGCAGCCGTACCGGGCGGAGCGAGTCGCGATCCATAAAATCGTCGTCGTGGTAGGCTATGCGATAAGCGGAGGATTTTTTGAGTCGTTCGATTAATTTGGTTCTATTGAACTTTTCAGCCATGCTGTTTCTTTCGTTTACAATTCTACTGTCTCGTCGAGAAACGGTACGTGCGTCTTCCACCCTCTCGCCTCACTGAACTGCTTCGCCAGGGCATGAGACCGTTCAGGTTCGCCGTGAGTAATGTAGGCAGTCGAAGGTGCCGGGGCAAACGGCTCCAGCCAATGTAACAATTCGTAGGAGTCGGCGTGCCCGGAGAGGCCGAACAGAGTTCTGACCTCCGCCTTCACTTCAATCGGCTGCTTGTGAATATACACCATCTTATCACCGTTAAGCAATCGCCTTCCCAAAGTCCCTTCGGCCATGTAACCTGCCAGCAGGAGAATCGTGTTGGGGTCGGGAAGTCGGTTTATCAGATGGTGCAGGATGCGCCCGCCCGTCATCATCCCGCTCGCCGACATAATGATAGCCGGACCTTTCAACTTATTCAGCTCCTTGGACGACTTACGTTTTCTATGCAGGTGGACGTTCTTGCCGTAAAAGCCGTCATCGGTATTCTCGAGCAGTTCGCGGTTGATCTGATGAAACGACGGAAACTTCTTGTAGACATCGGTTGCCTTCACCGCCATCGGAGAATCTATATGGATGTCAAGTCGCGGGATTCGCTTCTGCTTCATCAGAATATTGGCGATATAGGTAATCTGCTGAGTTCGTCCGAGCGCGAAGGCGGGAATGAGCAGGATGGACTTCCGTTTGACTACTTCGTCGACAACTTTGGCGAACTCAAAGTAGATATCCTGAGGTTCATGCACCTCCCCCCCATAGGTCGATTCGCAAATCAGGGTATCGGCTCGCGGCGGCGGAACCGGGTCATTCACGAATGGCAATGCATACCGGCCCACGTCGCCGGAAAAGAGTATGCTCGATTTTCGATCGGAGTCGGTCATTTGTATTTCGAGGCACCCGGCCCCGAGAAGGTGCCCGACCTGGTGATATCGCAGTCGAAACTCGTCGCCAATATGAAACCATTCGTTGAAATTTATCGGTGTGAACAGGTTCAGCACCTGCTTGGCGTCGTCGACCGTGTACAGCGGCAACGCGGGTGCATGGCTGGTAGCCTTCTTCCGGTTTCGATACTCGGCGTCCTCTTCCTGGATGTGAGCTGTGTCGAGAAGGGTGATGTGGGCCAGCTCTATGGTCGGTGCGGTGGCATAGATCTTTCCCGAATAGCCATATTTGACCATAGCCGGCAGATACCCGATATGATCGAGATGCGCGTGCGTCACGACGATCGCTTCCAACTCCCGAGGATCGAATTTCGGCGGCGCCCAGTTGCGCTGGCGAAGTTCTTTACGACCCTGGAAGAGACCGCAATCGATCAGAAGTTTTTTTTGATTTACTTCGAGCAGATACTTGGATCCGGTTACTGTCTGAGCGGCTCCGTGAAACGAAAGACTAATCACCTGAATGTATCCTATACGTTCGAGCTGTAGAAAGCGAAGCTGCCGTAAGACCCTTAACTACGGACATCCAGGCTTCGCGTAAAATTCTTCGAAGGGGATGTCAATCGGGTGCCCCAGGGAGATCCCGAGCGACATCGCATTTCTCAGCACCGGGTTGTCCGGAGTCACCTTGCGCTGTTTGCCCGCCACCTCTTCGATCGGCGCCGATGACATCTCCGTGCCCCGGAGTCCAACCAGTTGACCGAACTGACCGCGAGCCACCATGTGAGCTGCTTCGACTCCGAACCGTGTGGCCAGAAGTCTGTCGTACGGTGTCGGCTGTCCACCTCGAAGGAGATGGCCGAGAATCGTAACCCTGCATTCGATATTGGTCAGACCCTCGATCTGGGCCGCTACCCGATGAGAGATACCGCCCAACCGGATCTGGTCGGGGGAGTTGGCGATCCGTTTCTGGACCACCATATCTCCACCGATCGCAGAGGCACCTTCGCCGACCACCACGATCGAGAAATTTTTCCCTTTGGCATTCCGTTCTTTCACCGCCTCGCAAACCGCATTGATATCGTAGGGGAATTCCGGCATCAGGATGATGTCTCCCCCGCCGGCCATCCCGGAATAAAGAGCGAGCCATCCCGCATACCTACCCATTACTTCGACAATCATCACGCGATGATGCGATTGGGCGGTCGAATGGATTTTGTCGATTGCTTCAGTGGCCGTGGTCATAGCCGAATCGAATCCGAAGGTGACGTCGGTACCTTCAAGGTCATTGTCGATTGTTTTCGGAACGCCGACGATGTTAATTCCTTTTTGCTTCATCCCGGCCGATGCCGCCATGGTGCCATCGCCACCGATCACGATGAGGGCATCGAGCCCAAGCGCCTCAAAATTCCTTACCGCCTGAGATGAACGGTCCAGGTAGACGTAATCATCGTCCTGAAGCACCGGAAACCGAAACGGATCGGCACGATTGGAGGTCCCCAGGATAGTTCCACCCTGGGTGAGTATGCCTGAAACGTCGCGAACACCGATCTCCTTGAATCTATTTTCAACCAGCCCCTCATACCCGTCGAGGAACCCGACTACATTCATGTTATATTCCGTATGCCCCGTTTTCACGATCGCCCGGATAACCGCATTCAGCCCGGGACAGTCGCCGCCGCCGGTCAAGACGCCGACTCTAAGTTTTGATCTGCTCATACTTTGTTTTAACCATTTAGCTGTTTATTTACAATCTAAAAAACCTGGTGGGGTCGTGGCGCCGCGGGAACCGGGCCGAAACCAGCCATCTTCACTTATATCGGCCAAATCTGGCACCGATGAATAAAATATTTGTTGATTTGGACGATAAATTGTTCTAAAGAGAGTACTTAGCGACAGCGGGCTCGATCCGTGCCCCGGTCGCGAACCTGATACCATCGAGAAAATATGCGAGTTAAACAATATCTGGTCCTGCCTAAGCTTCCTGACCGAATCAAGCCGCTTCAAGAACTGTCACAGAACCTCTGGTACTCCTGGAACTGGGAGATCATAAACCTGTTTATCCGGCTCAGCCCGGAGATCTGGGAGGAATGCTCCCAGAACCCGGTCGAGATGCTGTCCCGCCTTCCCCAGGAAACACTCGAGAAGGCGGCCGAAGACGACGGATTTCTCGTCAGTCTGGACCGGGCGTACGGCAAATATAAAGAATACCTGAAATCGAAAAAGTGGTTTCCGACCAAGCACTCCGAGTACAACCAGAACCCGCTGGCGTATTTCTCTCTTGAATACGGACTCGATACCGGACTTCCCGTCTATTCGGGCGGCCTCGGTGTGTTGTCCGGGGATACGTTGAAATCCTCCTCCGATATGGGGATCCCGATGGTGGCGGTCGGACTGCTCTACCGCTACGGATACTTCCGGCAATTCCTCTCCAGTGACGGCTGGCAGCAGGAGCGATACGAAGAAAACGACTGGTACCATATGCCGGTGCAGTTGGTCAAGGACGAGCACGAAGAACCGATCCGGGTGGTCGTTGAACTGGACGGTACGCCGGTTAAGCTGCAGGTCTGGAAGGTCTATGTCGGCATCACTCCCCTGTTCCTGCTGGATACCAATATACCTGAGAATTCAACCAAGTGCCGGGAGATTACGTCCGTACTCTACGGCGGCGATAAAGATATGCGGATTCGCCAGGAAATCATTTTGGGAATCGGCGGAGTCAAGGCGCTTCGGGCGATGAATATAGAACCGGCCGCTTTCCATATGAACGAAGGGCATTCCTGGTTCCTGACGCTGGAACGGATCCGCCACCTCATGACCGAAAAGCACCTCTCTTTCAAAGAAGCTTCACAATACGTCTGGGCAACCACCGTATTCACCACCCATACACCGGTGCCGGCAGGCAACGAGCGGTTCGATCCGGTCCTGGTTCACAGGTACCTCGGGAAATTTATCGAGAATCTCGGTATCAGCTGGAGAGACTTTCTCGGAATCGGAAGGGTCTTTCCGGATGACGAATCAGAAACATTCTGTATGACGGTGGCGGCGCTCAAGTATTCCGCTTTCGCGAACGGGGTCTCGCAACTTCACGGAAAAGTCTCGCGCGAGATGTGGCACAATATCTGGCCCGATCTTCCGGTCGAAGAAGTGCCGATCACAGCGGTGACGAACGGCGTGCACCCTCGGTCCTGGATCTCCCACGACATGAGCGAGTTGTATCAATCGTATTTCGGGGCGAGCTATCTCGAACAACCGGAAAATTTGCAGAAATGGCAGAAGGTCAATAAGATTCCCGACGCGGAACTCTGGCGAATTCATAACCGCCGTCGCGAGCGGCTCGTCTTTTTCGCGCGCAAGCGGCTGAAACAGCAGCTTCTCCGAAGGGGCGCATCGCAACTTGAGGTCCAGCGCGCCGAGCAGCTGCTCGATCCCCAGGTGTTGACAATCGGATTCGCCCGACGTTTCTCCACTTACAAGAGAGGGAACCTCCTCTTTTCGAATCTTGACCGACTCGAAAGGATCGTGAACAACGATCGACGTCCGGTGCAGATTGTTATTTCTGGCAAGGCTCACCCGCTTGACAATCCGGGCAAGGAGATCATCAAGCAGATCGTCTCCTACGCCTCGCAGGACAGATTCCGCAATCGCATTATCTTTCTTGAAGATTACGACATCAACGTCGCCCGCTATCTTGTACAGGGGGCCGATGTCTGGCTTAACAACCCGCGCCGTCCTCAGGAAGCCTCCGGGACATCGGGGATGAAAGCCGCGTTGAACGGTGTGGTGAATCTGTCGATTCTCGACGGTTGGTGGGTAGAAGGCTACAGCGACGATACCGGTTTCAAGATCGGCAACGGCGAAGAATACGATAACGTAGAACTTCAGGACCATCTGGAATCCGACCTCCTCTATAATGTACTGGAGCGTGAGGTCGTGCCGTTGTTTTACGATCTCAACGAGATCGGGCTGCCTTCCGGCTGGATCGAAAAGATGAAAAACACGATCAATATGGCCGGTAGTCAGTTCTCCTCACATCGCATGATCATGGATTATGCTGAGAAATTTTATCTCAAGGCGTACGACTCATATCGCAGACTGTCCGAGAATAATTTTGAGATCACCCGTAACGTGACCGAGTGGCTCGATCGCATGTGGCGGAGTTGGGCGAATATCGCTATTAAGGAAGTAGAGATTCCTGAGATTACCGGCACTCTTTATGTCGGCCAGAAATTCCCGATCAAGATAAGAGTCCTCCTCGGCGACATTACGCCAGATGATGTGTTTGTTGAGATCATATCAGGTAAGCTTAATTCGCAAGAGCAGATAAGAAACTACGAACCTGTCGACGCGGTCATGACCGACCATGCCAAAGACGGTGTTTACACGTTCGCGGGCGAAGTTACCTGCCGTGAAACCGGTCGTTTCGGGATTACTGCACGGGTGGTTCCGAGGAATCCGAATCTCCCGCACACGATTCGTCCCAAGCTGATTAGCTGGTGGTAAGTTAGCCGAGTAGCTGCAGCGCGACTTTCATCGCATTCAAAGACCATCTTCCCTATTTTCAATGTGAACTTTTCACGAGTCTGATCGTATGACTTGATGAACGATGGCCCGAGCCGTCAGGGTAAGCTATTGTCTATGAGCATCATGTCTCTATCACATGCGAGTAATCGCTTGACATTCGGGTGTGTCAACGATTTATTCGGACCTAAACTTGATTCAACAATACATATCTCCAGGAGGACTCAATGATAAGAGCAAGCGTACGACTGATCATTGGTTCGGTCTGTTTCGTCATGTTGCTCGTCCCGGCCGTTCTGAGCTTTGATTTCACCAAGCTCGAGAGCGCCGTCAGCGAGCACACACTTGCAAACGGCCTGAAAGTGATCGTCATGGAACGACACGACGCCCCGGTCGTCTCGTTCGTTACCTACGCCAATGTCGGTTCGGTCGACGACCCGAAAGGGTATACCGGACTGGCCCACATGTTTGAACATATGGCGTTTAAAGGGACCACCACCCTTGGGACCAAGGACTACGGCAAGGAAGAAAAGCTTATTGCCGCCGAAGACTCAGTCTTCATGAAGCTGAGAAATGCGCGTGACCAGGGCCGGTTTGTCGACTCTGTGAAAGTAGACTCCCTTGAGAAGCAATACGAAGCGGCCCGCGAGGCTGCCTACAATGAGGTGATTCCGAACGAGTTCGGAAATATCATCGAGCGTGAAGGCGGAGTCGGCCTGAACGCCTTTACATCGGATGATGAAACGGTGTTCTTCTTCAGCCTCCCGTCGAACAAAGTGGAGCTGTGGATGGCACTGGAATCCGAGCGGTTCCTCCACCCCGTTCTTCGCGAAATGTACAAGGAGCGTGATGTCGTGGCCGAAGAGCGCCGCATGAGGACCGACTCGAACCCGTTCGGTAAATTGATCGAGCAGTTCGTGTCGATCGCCTTCCAGGCCCATCCGTACCATGTCCCCACCATCGGCTACATGTCGGACATTCAGTACTATTCACGCAAAGAAGCTAAGGCATTCTTCCAGAAGTACTATGCTCCGGCGAACCTGACCGTTGCCATCGTCGGTGACGTCAACACCAACGATGTACTGAAGCTTGCCGAGAAGTACTGGGGACGGATTCCTTACCGTCCGGCTCCGGAACGGATCGCAACCGTCGAGCCGCCTCAAAAGGGCGAGCGCCGGGTGATTCTCGAAGATCCGTCGCAGCCGATTTTCCTCTGCGGATGGCACATTCCGGAAGCTACCAATCCTGATCGACCGGCTCTCGATGCTCTGTCCGACTATCTCGGCCAGGGACGTACGTCGGTGCTCTATAAGGACCTGATCAAGGATAAGAAGATCGCCGTCAATATCGCCGCTTTCACCGGATTCCCCGGCGACAAATACCCGACGTTGATGGCCGTTTACGCGATTCCGTCGAGCGGCCACACGAACGACGAGGTTGAAAAGGAGATTCTCGCCAAAGTCGAAGAAGTCAAATCTCAGCCGATCCCGGACGAAGAAGTTGCCAAGATCAAGGCTCGGGCCAAGGCCCAGTTTATCGGACAGCTCGATTCGAACAGCGGTCTTGCGATGCAACTCGCCGCCTACGAAACCCGCTGGGGCGACTGGCATCAGATGTTCAAAGAACTTGACCGCATCAATGCGGTGACCGCACAGGATATCCAGCGCGTGGCGAATCAGTATCTCACTGAAGAAAATCGCACCGTCGCAGAACTTAACACATCCGGCAGTTGATTAGGAGATCTGCATAAAATGAAAACGAAAATATCCATGTTGTTGGTGTTTACGTTCGTCTTTGCCGGCCTCCTCTCGATGGCCGTCTCGGCACAGGACGTAGACAAACTGAAATATCCAAAGCTCCACAATTTGACTATACCCAAGGTGGAGAAGATCACGCTCGATAACGGGATGCGCCTCTATCTGCTTCCCGACCGCAGCCTCCCGGTTTTCGACGCATCCGTTCGGGTCAACTGTGGTTCGTTCCTCGAACCGGCTGACAAGGTCGGCCTGGCCGACATCTGCGGCACCGTGATGCGCAGTGGCGGCACGAAAAAGTGGACCGGCGACGAGATCGATGAACAGCTCGAAGCGGTCGGCGGCTCCGTAGAAACCGGAATCGGACTGCAGTCCGGAAGTGCCCGGGTCAATATCCTGAGCGACTATACCGATCTCGGCCTGGACGTCCTCTCGCAGGTCCTTCGCTACCCGGTATTCGATCAGGACAAGATCGACCTCGCCAAGGTCCGTGAGCGCACGAGCATCTCGAGGCGCAACGATGACCCGCAGCAGATCACAATTCGCGAATTCAAGAAGGTGATCTACGGTCCGGAGTCGGTCTACGCGAGAATCCCCGAATACTCGACAATCAGCGCGATCACGCGCGATGATCTGGTGAAATTCCACGATGCCTATTATCACCCCCAGAATATTCAGATTGCCTTCTGGGGCGACTTTGACCGTGATTCGCTCCTCGCCGAAGTAAACAAGTATTTCGGCGATTGGAAGAAGGAAGGCGACCCGGTTCCGGATCTGCCGAAAGTCGATTACAAGTTCGGCTCCAACAAGGTCTACTACATCGATAAAGAAGACGTCAATCAGACGAACATTCTTCTCGGCCATATCGGCGGATTGGTGACCGATTCGGACTACGCCGACCGTATTGTCATGAACAATATCCTGGGCGGCGGCTTCGGCAGTCGGCTGTTCAACACCGTTCGCTCGAAAGAAGGTCTCGCCTACTCGGCGTACGGCGTTTACACTGCGAACATCAAGTATCCGGGAATTTTCTACGGCTTCGCATCGACCAAGTCCGAAACGACCGTCAAAGCAATCAAGGCTATCATTTCGGAGATCAAGAGGATGCAGGTCGACGCTCCCACCGCGGATGAAATGCGCATGGGCAAAGACGGCTATCTTAACTCGTTCGTCTTCAATTTCGATACCAAGGCTGAGATCGTTAATCGTATGATGAACTACGATTTTAACGGTCTCCCCGAGGACTTCCTGATCCAGACGAAAGACGGCGTCGAGAAGGTTACCTCGGCCGACGTTCTCGCCGCGGCTCAGAGAAATCTCCGCCCGGATGATCTGGATATCGTGGTAGTGGGCAAAGGCTCCGACTTCGAGATGCCTCTGGATCAGGCCGGCCTGGGTCCGGTCACCACCGTGGACATCACCATCCCCTCCGCTGAGCAGAAATCTGAACTGAGTGTGACACCCGAAAACCTGAAAAAAGGTCAGGCCTTGCTCACCAAAGCCGTCAAGGCGGCGGGCGGTCTCGACAACTTCAAGAAGGTAACGGCGGTCTCTGCGAAAGGTGTACTAACCATCATGGCTCAGGGACGGGAGTTCCCGTTGAACTTTGAGTCCAGCACCGTCTATCCCGATAAGAATGCCCAGGTCATGACCATGATGGGACAGAAGATGTACAGCATTCGCAACGGCAACAGCGGATGGAAGACCTCGCAGGCCGGCACGGTTGTCGCGATGACCGAAGATGATATTGCCAAGAGCAGCGAAGATATGGCTCGCAACACTATCAATATCTTCAGTCACTCCGACAATCCGGACTATCAGGCAGTGTACGATGGCACCGGAACGCTCAACGATGTTTCCGTTGACTATCTCGCTATCGTCAGTAAGAAAGGGGATCAGGTTTGCCGGTTCGCCTTCGATACGAACGGTAAGCTGATCGGCAAGTCATACTGGGGTGAGTCTCCCGCGGGAGAAGGAAACATCCAGGAAATCTACGGTGATTTTCAGGAGATCAAAGGGATTAAGATTCCGATGAGCACGACGAGAATGCTCGAAGGCAAGCCGTCGGCGAAGATCTCCGTGTCGGAGTACAACGTCAATCCGACCATTCCGGACAATACATTTACGAAACCGGAATAGACCAGCTACATCCGAACATTTATCCGGCCGGGTCGCTGTCGACTCGGCCGGCTTTTTTTCTGGCTTGACAAACACATCGGATGAGCTTATACTGTATGGCGTCGCAAGTTCCAATCATACATATCGCTAAGGAGACCCGTATAGCATAAAAGTTAAATACAAGCATCAGCGCTCACATAAGAGGTGTAAGTCGTGCGTGTGTTTAACTGCGGGTCACTGATAGTTCTTCTATTTCTCTCAGTCTTCCCTCTCGTAAATTCGGCAGCTCAGATCCCTGAGGTTCTTCTGTATGTCCCGGATACGTCCGTGACACCGTACTCCGACCACCTCCTCCTCAATCTTTATCTGGACAATTCTCATTATGAAATATTCGGCTTCCAGTTCGTGCTGAAATCATCGAACCCGGACCTTGTCAAGTTCGACTTCAGCACTGGCGGATTCGACTCTTCCGGAACTCTGACTTCCGGATTCGAATATATGGAGGCCATCGATCGCGCCGGCGATCAAAGCGAACTTTGGTTTCGATGTATCGCGGACGTCTTCTATGTCCCGGGACATCGCAGCGGCTTCCAGCCTCAGCAGGGGGGTATCGCCATCCGCGTCCCCGTGGCGGTAAATGCAACCCCGCTTACTCTTCTCGACCCGACCTCCCTGCTGCAGATTGAAACTCCCACCGACTTCTCCGACCCTTACGGGTATTCGATCGGAGTTGTTGAAGATACTATATTCGATACGACCTTCTGGCGGTGCACCGACTGGCATGGAGATTCCTGTGGCGCCTACGTGCAACTTCCCGACGGTTCGGCCGGCTTCGACTCAGCCTCAGTCGACACGACTCCCTACGGTTACCTTGATACGACCCAGGTTGTCCTCCGCGACGGTTCCCTGACGGTCAGCTACCTGAAATGTGACAACGATGATTCAGGGGCGCTCGACATTGGCGACCTTGTCTGCTTCGCTGAGTTCATGTTCAGCGGCCCGCCCGGCGGTTCTTGCGCACCTGAATTCTGTGATTTCGACGGTTCCGGCTTTATAGATATCGCCGACCTGATCGGCCTGGTAGATTACATGTTCAACAACGGCCCGCCGCCCATGTGAGGCTCGATCTAACCGGTCTTGTTTCACAATCTGCGCCGCCTCTTTTTATTCTTGCTAAATTCTTAGTATTATTTATCTTATTGCAGTTCACGCAAATCACTTTTCAACATACAGAGGTCTAAATGTCTTCAGTCAGACGTACTGCCTTGATTGCCTTTCTCTTTGCCATCGCATTTTCACTTGCTTCCGTGCCGACCGCCTCGGCCGGAACATCGACCACCCTAAAACGTCCGGTTCCGTCAAAACCGGTCTACAAGAGTCTTGCCAATTGGTCGAGTGGTGACCGCATAGTAGTGAAACTCAACGAAGGGATGGGACAGCCTGAGTTCAACGGAGGGCAGTTCCTCAAGCAAGGTGCTGACTGGGACAAGCTTAACGCTCTTCTTGCCTCGCCGGACAAAAGCCAGGACGTTCGCCCTCGGTTTACAGAAAGTCGGGCCACGCTCAATCGGCTACGCGATGAGGGGATGAAGCGGTCGGGCAAGCAGCTTCCTGACCTCTCACTATATTATCAGATCAGCCTCCCCCCCACGGCCGACGCCAAGGATGCCGTGGCGATGTTGAACGAGTTGAATAAGCTCGATATCGTCGAAATCGCCTACGCCGCCCCGAAGCCGTCGCTCGCCACCGCACCATCGGGAACCGCCGAAGCAGCCCAGGCAACGACTACGCCTGAATTCGAGTCGGGCCAGTACTACCTTCGTCCGGCACCAACCGGTCTCGATGCATATTACGCTTGGGGCTTCCCGGGCGGAAAAGGTGACAATATCAAAGTCGTAGATATCGAAGGGAATTGGATTCAGACTCACGAAGACCTCCACGGCGGTACCGACAATTTTCACATTGCCGGTTCAGTGATCAGCGATCCGGGATGGTGGAATCACGGAACAGCGGTGCTCGGTGAAATTGCCGCCGATTCCAATAATTTCGGCATGACCGGAATAGCTTTCAACGTCAGTCTGGGAACGGTCTCGATTGGTTCGATGTCGACCGCTGAAGCTCTCGTTACGGCAATGAACAATACCTCTCCCGGTGACATCATTTTAATCGAACTTCATGCTCCGGGACCGCACTACAATTTCCAGGACCGCACCGACCAAGCCGGCTATGTGGCAATGGAGTACTGGCAGGAGAATTTCGACGCCATCTACAACGCCTGCGCGGCCGGACGAATTGTAGTTGAGGCAGCTGGAAACGGCGGTGAGAATTACGACGACGTCTCGCTCTACGGATTCGACTTCGATCCGAGCGTCCGCTTCTCCGGCGCGGTCATGGTGGGAGCTTCCTACTCGAATCACACACCGGCCGGATTCTCGAACTATGGCCAGAGAGTCGATGTTCACGGGTTCGGCACCTGGGACGTGTATTCTCTTGCTTACGGCGATCTCTGGGGAAGCAGCGATAATAACTTTTACACATCTTCGTTTTCCGGTACGTCAAGTGCCTCGCCTATTATCGTCGGCGCCTGCGCATGTATCGAAGGTGTCCAGAAAGCTGTCCATGGGTTCACATTGGATCAAGCGGGGCTCCATCAGTTGCTCACGACCTACGGCACGCCGCAGGCGGCCAGCAGTCACCATATCGGCCCCCTCCCCGACCTCAGAGGAGCGGTCAACGAAGTCATGGGCGTTGCTTTTACCGCGGATACGACAATCGGATGGGCCCCGCTCGCAGTGCAGTTCACCGGTTCGTCGGGACTTACTGTCGACAGCTGGACCTGGGCTTTCGGTGATGGCGACTCATCAACCACTCAGAGTCCGGCCCACACGTATCAGACTTCCGGGATGTTCGATGTCTCCCTTCAGGTGGTTTCCGGCTCCGACACAAGGGCCGTCACCAGGCAAAACTTTATTGTGAGTCTTGGAGACACTATTCGGGCGAACACCGCTTCGGCTCCGGCCGGTCAGCAGGTTGAAATAGACATTTCGGCGAACAATACCATTCCGTTGGACTACATGAGAATTCCGGTGACGTACGCCGGACCGGCCAATCTTTCGTTCGATTCAATGTCGGTTGTCGGATGCCGCACCGACTATTTTGAGGAAGTCGGATTGTTGAATTACGACGGCTTCAACAGGCGGATTACGATCAAGCTCCAGCCTTCAACTTCCAATACACAGCCGGATCTGAGTCCCGGGAACGGCCTGATCTGCAAGCTCTTCTTCACTCCAACGGGCGCCTCCGGTCAAACCAGTCCGATCGTGCTGGCCCCATACTCGTCATACGCGCTCAGCTTCCAGGGACCGCTGGCCACTTACGACGTCCCTTCGATCGCGGGAGGGGTCTCGGTTACCACCTGTACCCTTCGTGGTGATGTCGACGGCAGCATGACATTTGACATAGCTGACCTGATCTATATGGTGGACTACTCCTTCAACAACGGTCCTGATCCTTTTCAGATCGAAGCGGCCGATGTAGATTGTTCCGGCACGGTCGATATCGCCGATCTGATCTACATGGCCGATTTCATGTTCTCGGACGGCCCGCCACCGTGCGGCTGCTGAGGGAAATTCAGCATAAATTGTTTCGTACTGCAAGAACGCGACCGGAAGGTCGCGTTCTGGTATCCGTCGCATTATCGGCGAGTGGCAAATCCTTCTTGCAATCCGTACTTGTCGGGTAGTATATTCTCTCCCGGAGGAATCGAGGTCCTTTGCGCAGGTAAGTCAGGCGGGGATCCCTCAACAGAACCGGCATAAGAGGTGGACGGACATATGGCAACTCACGGGTTACTACGGGCAATTGTCGTTTCGGGTTTATGTTTGCTCTTCAGTCAACAGGTCGTTGCCAGAGCAGAGTTCGATGGTCCGGGCGGCAAAGAGAACCTCAGAGCGACTTCTGCCGCCAATCCGGCTCTTGCTATAGTCGCCCACCGTATCGGTAAGATCGTTCTCGCGGTCAATAACAACGGTACTTTCGGTAGAGGTTTTGCCGGCGGCGTCCCGCAGGATTTCTTCACCGGCGAAGCTGTACCATCGCTCGAATATCCCAAAGGCTCGAATATCGGATATCTGTTCGCAGGTGCATTCTGGATAGGTGCTGTGGTCGGACGAGACACCCTGGTTTCGGTGGGCGCCGACGGATGGTCGTACACGCAGGAATTTCACCCGGATGCGGCGCCGTTCGG
>CAZFOY010000058.1:0-5889 GCA_964520865.1 uncultured Ignavibacteriales bacterium
TATCCCCCTTCATCAGATTCAGCTTGAACTCGATCCCGCCGTTACGGAATTCGATCGCCCGCTTCGGGACGTTCGGGCCACCCGGCTTGATGCAGTTCCGGGGTGCTCCGCGAACCGAAGGAAATGGGTTGCCTGTCGTGTCAAAGCTGTTCGGAACCAGATCGACCGTCCGATACGACAAGAACAGCGTGTTGCCGTCAATACCCGAGATCGTGTTGTCGGTGCAGTCCTCCCAGATGAAATAGATCGGCAGGGTCGTATCGGGCGTTTCATGCGCGTACTCGTTGGTGACCACAAGTCGGGCAAGCGAGACTGGCCGCCCCAGACCAAAGCAGGATTTCTTAGTTGAATCGGGAAGTACTTTAGCGATCGCAACAACCTTGTACATGATCGACGGATAGCCGGATTTCGATTGCGTGTCGATCCGCTTGGCGTTGAACATCTCCCAGTTGCAGGAATCGCAGAGTTCCCCCGGCAGGACCTCGACAATGTCGAACAGCCGGCCCGGCGCACCGAACTTCAGCTCGAATCCGGCCAACTGCACATTGCCACTGCTGAGCATAATGTCCAGGGTGTCGTACAGGTGCATGTCGTCGACCAGGACGTGCGGCAGACTGACGATGTAAATGGAATCGAGAGAGTTTGTCGAATCAACCGGGTTGGGTTGTGTGTAAGCGATGTTGCCGGCGAGCAGACAAAGGAGACTCGCTGCGGTAGCGAGCAGGGTCTTTCTGAAGAACGTTTTCATGGACATAAACAAAAAGCCCGCCTTCCGACGGGCTTGGGGAAATTTTTGATGTAGTCCTACTTGACTACGGTGAATTTGTAGGGTCCGCCCCATTTCGGCCGGGTGTTCGGAATCGCGAACAGCCACTTGCCGGTCGGCGGGAAGTAGGACGAATCGACATAGATCGTCCCCGGTTCGGGGAACTTCATGGTCATCGAGAGCTTCTTCTCCATCGGATGCGGTTTGTACCGCTTCTTCACCGTCACGCCGCCGAAGCCCATTATCTCAGGAAGTTTGCCGTTCCAATCGTTCTCGACCACATAGACGCCACCGAGATCCCAGACCGACTTGTCCTGCCAGCCGTTGTACGCCTTTACATCCCCGCGCTCGGTCAATCCCTTGCCGCTGTCGGGGACATGGATAACGTCCTTCATATCGGGAGAGCTGAACTTAAACCCGAGGGAGAATCCTCGCCATTCACCGTCGTTTGTGAGATAAACGTCAAAATTGACATTCTGACCCGCTTTGATAGTCGAGTCGTTTACGGCTCCCGGGCCGGAAATTTTGATTGCGACCGAAGTTGCCCAGGCCGAACTGAAGCAGATGAGAACGCCCGAAAGAAGTAAAACAATAGATCTGATACTTTTCATTACCTTCTCCTGATATGCTTAGCTGAATTTTCCTCGTCCGAACTGCGGTTTTTGAAAATACGCCTTATCTCCATGGAAGTCAAACTGATTCTCTCCCACGTTATACCCCGCAGTAGCGGCCGCGAGTCCAAAAAAGTGATCGAATTCGGCCCTCCGCTTATTCGTGGATTCTGCGTCTTTTATACCGACGGACATTGACGCAGAGTCGCTGAGTTCGAGATTACCCGGCCTAAGCTCATAAGTCGTATATATTAATCAGAAACAGTCTCTTTTTTTCGTTGACCGTTCATGGGCAAGATTGTATTTTCTTTCACAAAGTTATATAAGGATTTTGCTTTATGAGTACCGCGGAATTGGATCAAATCAGTATTTCCAAATCTTCTGTCGGTTTCACGACATCCTCGATCGGCAAAAAGGCCCTGATGGCGGTGACCGGAGTTCTGCTGCTCGGATTTGTAATTGTGCACCTGATGGGAAATCTCCAGATTTTCTCCAGCCAGGAAAAGCTCAATCATTATGCCGAGACCCTGCAGTCGCTGGGCGCCCTCAAATGGACATTCCGTATCTTTATGCTCGCCTTTTTCGGCATTCATATCTGGAAAGGCGTGGTGTTGTGGCTGCAGAACAAGATGGCCCGCCCCGTTTCTTACGTCCGCCAGGAGACCATTCAGGCGTCGCTGGCGTCGCGCACGATGATCTGGACCGGCCTTGTTATCTTCTTTTTTGTCGTTTACCATCTGCTTCATTTTACGTTGATCGTCACCAACCCGGAGTATGCGAACCTTCCCCTGGATCCTCACGGATACAAAGACGTGTATTCGATGGTCATCCTCGGGTTCAGCAACGGCTGGATTTCGGCCGTCTATCTGATCGCCGTGTCGCTGATGGCGTATCATCTCAGTCACGCGACCGAGTCGTTCTTCCAGACCCTCGGCCTTAACAACGAAAAGTACCTCAAACGGCTCAAGGTGCTCAGCTATCTGCTGGCGACCGTGCTCTGGCTCGGCTATATCTCAATCCCGTTGGGAGTGCTCTTCAAAGTGGTCACTTTGCCGGGAGGAGTGCACTAATGAAACTTGAATCAAAAGTTCCTTCAGGCCCGCTGGCAGATAAATGGGACAACCACAAGTTTGCAATGAAGCTGGTCAATCCGTCGAACAAACGGAAATATCACGCGATCGTAGTCGGGTCCGGTCTGGCCGGTGCCTCGGCGGCGGCGAGTTTCGCCGAGCTGGGCTATAACGTCTCCTGCTTCTGCTATCAGGACTCTCCCCGTCGCGCCCACAGTATCGCGGCCCAGGGCGGAATTAATGCTGCCAAGAATTACCAGAACGATGGTGATTCCGTCTTCCGCCTCTTTTACGATACGGTCAAAGGCGGCGATTTCAGATCCCGCGAAGCCAATGTCTACCGCCTCGCACAGGTAAGCAACAACATCATTGACCAGTGCGTCGCCCAGGGTGTCCCGTTCGCACGCGAATACGGAGGCACGCTGGCAAACCGTTCGTTTGGTGGCGCTCAGGTTTCTCGCACGTTCTACGCAAGAGGACAGACGGGACAGCAGTTGTTGCTGGGCGCCTACTCGGCATTGAGCCGACAGATCGCCACAGGCAAAGTGAAGATGTATACCCGCACGGAGATGCTCGATGTTGTCATTGTCGATGGTTTCGCGCGGGGGATCGTTACCCGGAATATGATTACCGGGGAAATCAAGTCGTACGCTGCCGACGCCGTGGTTCTTGCGACCGGCGGGTATGGCAACGTCTTCTATCTTTCGACCAACGCCAAAGGGTGCAATGTCACGGCGAACTATCGCGCGTACAAGAAAGGTGCGGCATTTGCCAATCCGTGCTACACGCAGATCCATCCGACATGTATCCCGGTCAGCGGCGATTATCAGTCCAAACTGACGCTTATGTCAGAATCGCTTCGTAATGATGGGCGAATCTGGGTCCCCAAGAAGAAAGGGGACGATCGCAAGGCCAAAGACATTCCGGAAAACGAGCGGGACTATTACCTCGAGAGAAAATACCCGAGTTTCGGAAATCTCGCCCCGCGCGATATTTCGTCTCGAAGCGCCAAAGAGGCGGTCGATGACGGGCGCGGAGTGGGACCGCACAAGAACGGCGTTTATCTCGATTTCAGCGACGCGATCAATCGCCTGGGGAAATCGGTTATTGAGGACCGCTACGGCAACCTGTTTGACATGTATCAACGGATTACCGGCGAGAACCCGTACGAGGTTCCGATGCGCATCTACCCGGCTTCGCACTATACCATGGGCGGACTGTGGGTCGACTATAATCTCGAGAGCACGATTCCCGGTCTATTTGTGATCGGCGAAGCAAACTTCTCCGACCACGGCGCCAACCGTCTCGGCGCAAGCGCCCTAATGCAAGGCCTGGCCGACGGTTATTTTGTCATTCCTTACACGATCGGCGATTACTTCGCCCGTACCGGGGTGTCCGGAGTGACGACCGAACGCAAGGAGTTCACCGAAGCTGTCGATGCGGCCAAGGAACGGACGAAGAAACTGCTTTCGATCAATGGTAAGCGGACTCCCGATTCTTTCCACCGAGAACTCGGCAAAATCATGTGGGAATACTGCGGTATGGCTCGCAATGAGAAAGGCCTCAGGAAAGCGCTTGAACTCATTCCTCAGCTCCGCGATGAATTCTGGAAGGACGTAAAAGTCATGGGCCAGAACGAGGAGTTGAATCAGCAGCTTGAGCTGGCCGGACGGGTCGCCGACTTCCTTGAATTCGGCGAGTTGATGGTGTACGATGCCCTCACCCGCGATGAATCCTGCGGGGCGCACTTCCGGGAGGAGCATCAGACGCCCGACGGCGAGGCGGTCCGCGACGACGAGAACTTCCTGTTCGTGTCGGCCTGGGAATTCACCGGGGTCGGCAAAGAACCTGTTCTCCATAAAGAACCCCTTGCCTATGAGAACGTCAAACTGGCCACAAGGAGTTACAAGTAATGAACCTGACACTATACGTTTGGCGTCAAAAGAACGCTCAGGATAAAGGCCGGATGGAGAAGTATCAGGCGAAGGACATCAGCACGCATATGTCTTTCCTTGAGATGCTCGACGTGGTCAACGAGGATCTGATTCACCAGGGGATCGACCCGATCGCATTCGATCACGACTGCCGCGAGGGTATCTGCGGGATGTGTTCGCTGGTAATCAACGGCGTGCCTCACGGCCCGGAACAGACGACCGTCTGTCAACTTCACATGCGCTATTTCAAAGACGGCGATACGATCTATATCGAGCCATGGCGAGCCAAGGCGTTCCCGCTGATCAAGGATCTGGTTGTGGATCGTTCGGCATTCGACCGAATCATGCAGGCCGGTGGGTTTGTCTCCGTGAATTCGGGAGGAGCGCCCGACGGCAACGCAACGCCGATCGCAAAGGAGAAGGCGGACACGGCGATGGACGCCGCCGCGTGCATCGGTTGTGGGGCCTGCGTGGCCGCGTGCAAGAATGCTTCGGCCATGCTGTTCGTATCGGCCAAGGTGTCGCAATTCGCCAACTTGCCCCAGGGTCAGGCCGAACGGAAGAAACGCGTTATGAAAATGGTGGCCCAGATGGACAAAGAAGGGTTTGGCAACTGCACCAACTACTACGAGTGCGAAGCGGCCTGTCCGAAAGAAGTCTCAGTGAAGTTCATCGCTCAGATGAACCGGGACTACCTCTGTGCTTCCGTGAAGAAATAGTCTGCTATGGCTTGCAATACAACTGAAAACGCCCCTGGCTTTCCGGCCGGGGGCGTTTTGCTTCTTACGCATTCATTGTTCGCTATAGCTCGATCTCCATCCCATCAACAGCGGTCGTCAGATTGTCCACGACCGCTTTGGCGGCTCGAAGATTTAGCTCTGCGACATCTTCCTTGCTTCCGAGATGGGTGAGAATATATCGACCGACCTTTGCAGTCTGGGCAAACTTGAAAAACTGGTCCAGGTCGAGGTGGGTCGACTCGATGATCACGATGTCCATCCCTTCAAGATGATTTCTGAGGTCGTCGAACGATCCGATATCCGCGGAATACAGGACGGACTTGCCGTTGACCTGTATTTTGAACGAGTGACACTGCATCTTGTTGGGCAAACCGGCGGTTTCGATGAACTCACGATATGGATGCAGATGACTGTTGCCTATCGCCTCCAACCGAAAGTCCTCATCATAAACAAATCCGTTTTCGTAGCCGGTAATCCTCAGTTCAAACGGCAGTTTTTTTTCGAGAATATAGACGGCTGGCAAATACGCCTTGAGCGGAGCAACAAACTCGTCCGGGACAAAGATCTCCAGCGGCTTTTCCCGGCCCCGGAGATAGATCAGTTGGATAAAGAGCGGCAATTCACAAACATGGTCGGGGTGGGTATGGCTGATGAAAATCCGGTCGACCTCCAACGGATTGAACCCTCTCCTGAGGAAGGACGAAGTTATCCCGCCTCCGCAATCAATCAGGCTCAGACTGTGCCCCGTCTTGAGGAGGTAGCCGGAAG
>CAZFOY010000058.1:5989-19427 GCA_964520865.1 uncultured Ignavibacteriales bacterium
CCTCCGCAATCAATCAGGCTCAGACTGTGCCCCGTCTTGAGGAGGTAGCCGGAAGTGGCCCTGTCGGCCTGAGGCAGACCCGAAGAGCTCCCCAGAACTGTCAAAATATCTCTACTCACGGCTTCCTTCCTCTTACAGATTGTCTGAGCGGCTGTTTAAGGGCTATTAGCCTAAAATAAACGTCTTCCTAAGGTAAGGCAACCCTAATGAACAAACCGACTTCGGCCGATATTTGGACTAATACAGGACTAATCGCTCAATTTTCATTGGCTGAAATAGCCGTTCGGGAGAACGTATGGCCTTTCTTGAATGGTACGATTCTTACAGCGTCCATGTCGACGAAATCGACCGCCAGCACAAGCAGCTTGTCGCCATGATCAACCGGCTTCACGACTCGATCGCCCAGAATCGCGTCGAAGAAACAGTCGGGCAGGTGCTGATCGAGCTGGTCGATTATACCAAACGACATTTTGCCGATGAAGAGCATCTGATGATCCGAATCGGTTATCCCGATCTGCCTCAACACCGGGCTCACCACGACAAACTCCGTCACCAGCTCGCCGAAATTCTCAAACGTCTCAGGGACAACGACCGCCTTACAATATTCGAACTGATGGGGTTCCTGCGTGCCTGGCTGGTCGACCATATACTTCGCGAAGATAAAAAGATCGGCCAGATGATCGCTTCCGAAGTCGGAATCCACCATACTGCCGGGTCCTGACGACCCCAATCCTGCTCTACGTAAGGCTGTCCCGTATTCTTCCCAGTGCCTCTCTGCAATCCTCTCCACTTACATCGAGATGAGCTACGAACCTCAGTTTGACCGGACCGAACGGAAGGGCAAGGATCCCGATCTGCTTGAGTCGGTCGGACATGACGGCAGAATCTTCTCCGTTGACGACTCGTGCTACCACGATATTCGTATCCACCCTGTCAAGATCGACTTCGAAGGCGGGATGGTTGTTCAAACCCTCCGCCAGCAGTTTGGCGTTGGCATGGTCTTCGGCGAGTCTGGCAATATTGTGCTTCACGGCATAGAGCCCGGCGGCGGCGATAATTCCTACCTGGCGCATGCCGCCTCCAAACAGCTTTCTTTCCCGGCGGCATTTTTCGATAAACACGGCCGACCCCAGCGCAAGTGATCCGATCGGCGCTCCCAACCCTTTGGACAAACAGACTGATACAGAATCGAACGGCGCCACGAGTTCGTGAAGGGGTAATCTGGTGGCGATATGAGCGTTCCAGATCCTCGCGCCGTCAAGGTGAAAGGCCAGATCGAACTCATCGCAGACTTCCCGGACTTTAAGTATCTCTTCTTGCGGGAGAACCGTTCCGCCATGGCGATTGTGGGTGTTTTCAAGCGCCACTAATTTGGTAATCGGCGTATGCAGGTTCCTCGGGCGGACCGATTGACGGATCAGCTCAGCCGGGATCATTCCCCTTTCAGTAGTGAGCAAGTTGACAAGCAGGCCCGAGTGAACTACCGGTCCTGCAACCTCGTAGTTCACGACATGACATTCCCGTTCACACAACAACTCCCATCCGGGTTGCGAGTGAACTTTCAGACAGATTTGGTTGCCCATCGTCCCGGACGGGACGTACAGAGCAGCTTCCTTCCGGAACAGGTCGGCAACGTATCTCTCAAGAATCTTGACGGTGGGGTCATCGCCGAAAACATCATCCCCCACCTCAGCTTCAAACATCGCCTGGCGCATAGCAGGCGACGGTTTGGTCACGGTGTCGGAGCGAAAGTCGATTGTTTTCATGCAGGAGAATATAGCGGAAATTTACGGGGACACAAGCAAGTTGGATTCAAGAAGGGAGCATCAAAAAAGGCCGCCACTTCAGTGACGGCCTTCAATTCTTTTAGCGATAATTCTACATCAGTTAGTCTGCGACGGTGATACGTTCTTTGCCTGATAGCCTCTGTCCGAATTCAGAAGCTCGTACGTAACCTCTTGGCCTTCCTTGAGGGTGCGATAACCTTCCATGTTGATCTGGGTGTAGTGGACGTAGACGTCTCTGTCAAGTCCCTCTCCTGCAATAAAGCCCCAACCTTTCTTGTCGTTGAAATACTTGACCTTGCCTTTGGACATGTAGAATCCTCCACAAAGGATGTTACTGATTCCCACGCTCATTAGTAATATATTCGTTATACGTCAGTATTCCAATAACAAATTCATCTTTATCTCATAAACAGGTAAACTTTCTCGAATAGAGTCATGATCAACCCCGACAAAATCGGTACGGTTACGTTATCGTCGGTACCAAACGGGAACGCTTCGGCCAGGACGGCGACGACTGCACCCACGAGTGCTACCGGTAAAATCAAGTCCGGAGCAACGATAGCCACCAACAGGGTCCCCACGAGGCAGGCCAAAGAACCTTCGATTGTCTTATTCCTGAAAAACCGGTGGCGTCCGAATCTTCTTCCGATAATTGCTGCGAAAGAGTCTCCGACGATGATAAACGCAAGGGCCGCAATTGCAATCGGCTTGGCGAATAGAGCAACCGTTAAACAGGTCGATGCAAGTATATATGTAGCACCGGTAAAGTCACCGTCGAGCTCATGTTGGCGAATAATAGAGCCGATGATTTTCCTGGCGAAGGAGTCCCAGAATCGCCAGCGGCGGAGCCGCGAGATATCGATGAAAATCACGAAAAGGGTGACCGGCACCATGATCGCCAGCATATGAAATTTGGTAAGACCGAGCAGATAATATCCGCCGGGGATAATCAGAGCCCCCATATGGGTCGCTTTGCGAACCAGTTCATTTGAAAAACTGATCTGATTATCAGGCTGGCTGCTTGTTGTCGTCATTCTTCCTTGATTCGTGCCGCTCCGAAGCAGGTTTCAAAAAGACCGGATACAACTTGCCGCTGAACTGAACATGGTAGCGCTTGAAGATATCGTCGCGGTAGGCGGCGAAGGTAGCCTCGCGGTGCTGCTTCTCAAGAACGTCCATGATCTTCGAACGAGCGTGCGGCAGATCCAGCGCCTGTTTCCGTTCAAGCACTTTGATTAGCTGATATCCGAATTGGGTCTTCACCGGATGCGACACTTCGCCGATCGGCGTCTTCAGCGCCGCTTCCCAGAATTCCGGCGAGACATCGTTCGGCCCAATCGCTCCCAGATCGGCCAGGGCTTCGCGGACATCCTCATCTCCCGGATAATACTGCTTGGCTAATTCGAGAAAGTTGACGCCTGACTCGGCCTGATCCCTGATAAACTCTCCGAGGACGGAATCCTTCACCACGATCTGCTGGACCACCAGCGGCTTGTCGACCTGAAATTCCTGCTTGTGGGCTTCATAATACGCTTCAATCAGACTATCCGAAGGCTTCCAGTCGGAATCGTACCGTCGCTTGTCAATCAGGAGACGTCGATATTTGTGCTCCAGCCCTTGCTTCATGGCGATCATCGCCGGGATGGTATCAAGTCCACTGTCGATTCCGGACTCCGCCATGGCGAGACGCTGAGCCAGCCGAGTATACATTTGCTTCTTCATTTCCGGAGTCGTGTTGTCCAACCGGAATTTGCCACGCAAAGCCAGCTCAATCGAGCGTGCGTCGTTAGACTCAATTGTATCGCGATCGTTGACTATCGCCAGCCAGTCTCGCCCGTCGACCAGGAAGATATTAGTGTCAAGCAGGGCGTCGTTGAAACGCACCTTCATCAGGGCAAATATAGAGTCGGCCAGCGCCTTTCCGATCTCGCTCGTCTTCTTGTTCGTCACGTACTGGAGTGCGGCCTGATAGTATAATGTGTCGAGCGGCTGGAGTCCGGCAGGCACGTATTTCTGACAATAGATAATGTGCCAACCGTTCGAGTCATGGTAGGGCTGAGATATGTCGCCCGTGCGAAGGGCAAACGCTACCGAATCGAATGGATCCTTGTACTCGCCGCGGCCGGTCCAACCTACGAAGCCGCCCTGCGAACCCGTTGTCGTGTCGTGAGAGTATTCTCTGGCCGCCGCCGCAAACGAAGCTGAATCATGGATCTTGCTGCGAATCTCGAATACGAGCTTCTTAGCCGCTTCGTCCAGCTGCTCCTTGGATAATCCGCGGTATTTCAAAGAATCGCGGGTAGCGGGAAGCGCTTTCGGAGAAATAAGAATATGAAACAGGTTAAGGTGCTCCTTAACCGAAAAGATTTCCGGATGATCGTTGTAAAACTTCACCGTTTCGAGCGAGTCGACCTTGACCTTGTCGTAAACTTTTTCCTTCACGTAGGCCTTAAGTATTTCGTCGTAGTAGCGGCTCTTGAACATGCGGTATTGATCGTAATTATCCTTCAGCGAAACTTCCCGGGCGTCAAAGCCGGTCAGCGAGTCAACGACGATACTGTCGAGAAGTTGTCTGACAGTAGCGGTATCCACGATCCCGCCTCTTAAAGCGATATTACTATCGTGAAGATCCTGATACAACTGAGCCATCGTAAGATGATAGTCGTTGTCCGCGGACGCGACGACATAGTCGAATTTCTTCGCGTTCTTATCGCTAATGAAGGCGGGAGTACAGGCGGTTATCAAGAGTCCGAGAAATGCACAACTCAACAGAACGGCAAAACTTTTCCGATTCAACAATTTCACTCCATTTGGCTTTATTTCAGGTTGTTATATTATACACCGAGCGAAGAAAAACAAGCGGAAAAAACGGCCGGCTGGAAGCGGGCCTCAGGCGGTCGCATTGGCCCGTTCAGGATTGTGGCGGAATTTGCGCTGATCGAAAGTGCGGAATTCGATAAGAAAAGTGGTTCCCTCGCCCAGCTGGGTGTCAATGCTTATGTCAAGCTCAAGGGCAGAGCAAATGCGATGAACGATTGAAAGTCCGAGACCGGTGCCCAGTTTCTTCGTCGAATAGAACGGCTGATATATTTTCTTGAGATTCTCGGCTGAGATGCCGGGACCGTCATCCTGTACGTACAGTTCTACCGTCCCTTTCACTTCGTTCACCACAACCCTGAACGTCAGGTTGCCTTCCTGCCCTTCGAGGGCCTCGCAAGCGTTGACGGCAAGATTCAGAAGAAGCTGTTTGAGGAGTCCTTCGTCACCGACAACGTAGGCAAACGATTCGTCTGTCTCGACACTTATCCGAATATTCGGCCCATACGCCGGATGGTGATAGAGAATCTCAAGCACCTCACTTATGAGATGGCAGATTTCGACCTTATTGTAAGAGGGGCGATCGATCCGAGCATAGGTGAGGAATTCATTCAGGATGTTGGTCAGGCGGTCGGATTCCTTGACGATCAGAGTCATCAGACGTTCGTTTTCATTCGAGACCTGTTGCTCCCTCTTGAGCACTTCGACCGAACCGGAAATTGCGGCCAGCGGGTTTCGAATCTCATGTGCTATGGAGGCCGACAATTCCCCCACGGCGGCGAGTCGATCGGCCGTGCGAACCTTGGCTTCAAGCTGTTTTGCCTCGGTCAGATCGGAGAAAATCGCGATAATTCCCCGCATCTCCCGATCCTCCTCGCGCAGAATCGAAGTCGACAGACCGAGCGGAAGTTTATTCCCCTGCAAATTTGTGATCTCCAGTTCTTTTCTCGGATGTTCCAGTCCCGCCACCAGACCGTCCCGAAGGCACTGGGCGAGGTTCGGCATTCGTTCGGCGAATACTTCGTCGCACGACATCCCTTTTACATCTTCCTCGTAGTAACCGAGGATCCGCTCGGCCGCCCGGTTGAAATAGATGATATATCCGCGGGCATCGACCGTGAGCAGTCCTGAATTAAGGTGTCGGAGAATGTCGTCCGTTTCCAGGCGGGCCCGACGAAGGGCCATCGACGTATCGGCCAGCTGCCGATCGCGATCACGGAGCCGTTCCGCCAGAAACCCGGATATAAAGGCGACCAGGTAAAAAATGAGGATGTGCAGGAAGATTGAGTAAAAGACGCTGTCCTGGGCCGAAAAGATCGTGCGTAGGGCCCGGATCGAGAATTCTGAATCCCCCGGGGTACTCAACCCGCACCAGATGATGAAAGCATAGGCAATAGAGACCGCCGAGGCCAGCAACAAAGTGCCGATAAGCCGATACACCAGTGCGGCCGAAATTATCGTGAGGATAAACAGCACCGAGAACGGTGAGTTGATATTACCGGTCGAATAGATAATGCTCGATTCAATGACCAGTTCAAAGAGGAACTGCAATCCGATACACGTGTAGGTTACCCGTCTCAAATTGTGCCTGCTGTCGGTGGATAGCAGGATGGTGAAGGCGAGCGTCCAGACGGAATACAGGATGAACTGAACCTGCATGAAGTGGGGATACTTCATCCAGAAAACCACCACTGAGAAAAGCAGAATATACTGCGCCAATCTCAGCGGCAGGAACCAACCCATTATTTTCGAAGGTTTATTCATGGGTATAAACGACAACGGCGCACTATTGGCGCCGTTGTACAAAGTCACTTATGCCAGTCTTGTCCTTAAATCTTGCCGATAATGTCGAACATCGGCAGATACATAGCTATCAGGATGCCACCAATCACGACACCCATAAAGACGATAATGATCGGCTCGATTACCGAAGTCAGCGCGGTGACCGCTTCGTCCACTTCTTCATCGTAGAAATCGGCAATCTTGTTGAGCATTTCGTCCAGACCACCCGTCTTTTCACCAACCGCGATCATCTGCGTAACCATGGGTGGAAACACGCCGGTTTCTTTTAGCGGACCCGTAATCGTGTCACCCTCGGCGATTGATACTACCGACTTGTTGATAGCGTTGGCCACCACCACGTTTCCGGCTGTCTTTGCCGTAATCTCGAGCGCCTCCAGAATCGATACACCTGAGGCCAGCAGCGTGCCGAGCGTGCGCGTGAACCGGGCGATACTCGATTTTCTCACGAGCGTCCCCAATACCGGAGCTTTGAGCAGCATCTTGTCGACCTGCAGCGCACCTCCGGGTGTTCGTTTCCACCAGGCAAAGAACGCAAAGAACCCTACCGCACCAAAGATGATGTAAAGGAAGTTTGCTTTGAGAAAGTTCGATATACCGAGCACAACCTGCGTAGGCTTCGGGAGATCGGCGTGCAGTCCGCCGAACATCTTTGCAAATACCGGTACGATGAACGCGAGCATAGCGATCGTTACACCGGTTGCCACCACGACGATAACGGCCGGGTAAACCATCGCACCTTTTACTTTCCGAATGAGTCGATCGGCCTTTTCACGATAGACCGCCAGCCGGTTGAGAATGGCGTCGAGGGCGCCGCCGACTTCACCGGCTTCGACCATGTTGGTATACAGCTGATCGAAGATTTTGGGATGTCGTGCCAGAGCCTCCGACAGAGTGGCTCCTCCCTGCACTCCTTCTTTCACCTGGTTCACGATTTTGGCCAGTTCCTTATTTTCCATCTGGGTGGACAGAATGTCAAGGCACTGAACCATCGGCAAGCCCGCCCCGATCATGGTGGCGAACTGGCGGGTGAACCGGGAAACATCGACCTTCGGAATACCGGTTCCGAACTTGATAGTGATATCGGGAGCTTTCTTGGAGATCGATGTGACGATGATTCTGTTTTGTCTGAGTACCCGCTCCAGGTCGGTCCGACTGTTAGCCTTCAACGAGCCCTGAACAGCGGCTCCGGCGAGGGTCTTTCCCTTATATTCAAATACTGGCACGGCTTATTCCTTTCGTCACAATTTCCTAAGCGTAAGAAGGCGACTTCTGCTTCGAGAGCATCTCGCCCAATTCCTGAGGGTTATTGCTATAATTCATCGCATCATGAATCGTGATTTTGCCTCCGAGATATAACTCCGAGAGGGTCTGATTCATCGTCTTCATACCGAACTTCTGGCCCGATTGAATCATCGAGTAGATCTGGTGCACCTTGTCGTCACGAACGAGTGCGCGAATCGCGGGGGTAACGACCAGAACCTCGAGCGCCAGCACGCGACCGCCGCCCACTTTAGGGATCAGCGATTGAGATACGATCGCCTGAAGTGAGAAGGAAAGCGAGACTCTCACCTGCTCCTGCTGATTTGTCGGGAAGGCGTCCACGATTCGGTTGATCGATTCCGCCGCCGAGTTCGTGTGCAGGGTGGCGAAAGCAAGGTGACCGGTCTCCGATATCGACAAGGCCGCTTCGATTGTTTCGAGGTCGCGCATTTCTCCGACCAACACGACGTCCGGATCTTCACGCAGCGCATACTTGAGGGCCGCCGCGAAGGAATTGGTATCGGAGAAAACTTCCCGCTGGTTCACAAGGGCAGTCTGATGTCGGTGCAGATATTCGATCGGATCTTCCACCGTAATGATATGTACCGGCCGCTCCTTGTTGATCTTATCGATGATCGCGGCAAGCGTTGTCGATTTACCTGAACCGGTCGGTCCGGTCACCAGCACCAATCCACGAGGGAGCTTGGCAAAATCGGCGACAACTTTCGGCAGACCGAGTTCTTCGAAAGTCTTCACTTTGTACGGAATCTGACGTAGCGCCACCGCTACATTGCCGCGCTGCATAAACATGTTGCAGCGAAAACGACTCATCGATTCGATACCGAAGGAGAAGTCGAGTTCGGAGTTCTGTTCGAATTTGAGTTTCTGCTTTTCGTTAAGCATCGAATAGGAAAGCTTCTTGGTCTGTTCGCTGGTCAGCAAATCGTAATTCAGTCTTTGCAGTTTGCCATCGACCCGGACAACAGGCGGAGAACCAACCGTTAGGTGCAAATCCGAAGCATTCATCTTCACCATCTGCTCCAGCAATTCACGAAGAGAAATCATGAAAAACTCCCTATTTCACAGAGATTACTTCATCAAACCTTGAAGACTACCTATGCTGATATTATCGGATAATCGGGCCGTTTCTTGACCGGATTCTGCACAAATCCGGCTGGTAAGCCGTTGAATTACAAGAGATTTATTTGAGGGAAGGGGACCGATCAGGTGTTGGCCGAAGTGGTCGCAAAAACTTCGTCTATCGAAACAACTCCCTGCTTCATTTTATCCACGGCGCACATCCGAAGGCTGTACATTCCCTGCTCAAGGGCAACCTTACGGATCTCGGTGTCAGTCGCCTTGCTCAGGATGAGCTGCTCGATCTCGGCGGTAATCGGCATGACTTCGTAAATGCCGGTACGCCCGGCCTTGCCCGTTTCGTTGCACTCGGCGCAACCACGTCCTTCGAACGCTCGGATATTCCGAAGCAGCTCTTTCGGGACGCCGAGGCCGTCAACCTGTTCCTGCGTCAGGTTTATCTCCTGCTTGCAGCTCTGACAGATTTTGCGCATCATACGCTGAGCCATGATCAGCTTGGTCGCCGAAGCGACCAGATAGAAAGGCACGCCCATGTCGATAAGTCGGTTGATCGACGACGGTGCATCGTTGGTGTGGAGGGTCGAAAAGACAAGGTGACCGGTGAGCGCGGCACGGATCGCAATTTCTGCCGTCTCGCCGTCACGAATCTCACCGACCATGATGATGTCGGGGTCCTGACGAAGGAAGGATCTGAGAGCGGCTGCGAAAGTCATACCGATCTCGGACTTCACCGCCACCTGGTTGATACCGTCGAAGTTGAACTCGACCGGATCCTCGGCCGTCATGATATTTACGTCGATAGTGTTGATCTGCTTCAACGCCGAATAGAGCGTCGTCGTCTTACCGGAACCGGTAGGTCCCGTCACAAGGATGATTCCGAACGGCAAGTGGATTTTGTCGTTGAATTTGCTCAGGTCTTCTTCGCGAAAGCCCAGCTTGGTCATATCGACCATCAGGGCCATCGGATCCAAAATACGCATAACCACCTTCTCGCCGAAGATGGTGGGCAGAACCGATACACGAAGGTCGACCGTTCGGCCCGCGATTTTGATTTTGATACGTCCGTCTTGAGGAAGTCTTCTCTCGGAAATATCCAGTTCGGCCATAATCTTGATACGGGAGACAATGGCCGCGCGATATTTGAACGGCAGTGGAGCCATCTCCCTCAGGTCGCCGTCGATTCTGTACCGCACGCGGATCCGCTTCTCGTACATTTCGAAGTGAATATCCGACGCACCCATCCTGATGGCGTCGCCGATAATCGAGTCGACCAGCTTGACGAGCGGCTTGTCCTGGATCTGGGACATCAGATCCGATTCGCTGGGTCCCTCCTCGGCCGAAACAACCTCGAGATCCGGATCACCTTCAAGCCCTTTCACGATCTCGGACAGACCGCCTGAATCTTTGTAATACCCCTCGATCGCCTTTTCGATAGCCTTTTCCGGGGAGATTACCGGCTGTACCGTACATCCGGTTATGAACTTGATTGCGTCGAGAACGTAAATGTTATTCGGATCGCTGATCGCGACGAGCAGCGTCTTGTTGAGTTTGGATACGGCGATGACTTTGAATTTACGGGCGATATCGAGTGGTATGAGCTGGACAATCTCGGGATTGAGCTCGACATCGCTGAGACGAAGGGCCCCGATTTTGAGATGCTTGCCTATAAATTTTGCAATATCATCTTCCGACTCCACGGCGCCCATGTTCACCAGTGCAGTTTCGAATTTCTCTTTCTTTTCTTTGGCCTGCGCGAGCGCCTTCTCCGCCTGTTCAGGCGTGATCTTGCCCGCTTTGACCAACATGGCACCTAATTCAGCTGACATATCGCAAATACTTTAAGAAAGCGTGGTTCGGGTATTCGTGTTTACGCGTCGGACAACTCAATCCTGGAAAATATCGTCGAGCTTGTTCTGCGCCTGGGCGGTGAAGTCACCGGTAATTCCGGCGTCGCGTTGCTCAGACGAATTGCTTTGCCCCTGAATCTTTTCGAAGATCTTGGCGAGTTCCAAAGCCGTTTCCTTGGCGTACAACCGAACCATACCGATCGTGGTGCGGTCGTCGAAAATCACGACGAGGATCGATCGCTCTCCGACCAGCGACATGTGGATATGGTCCTTTTTCCCCTGATGGAACAGGACGGAGAACTCCGGTTCACCGACCAAACGGGCGATTTCCTTCGTCGACGCGAATGAACCGGCCAGCAGCGCCGCCAGGGCGGTGGTGTCGAGCGAATGCGTGAATCCCTGCCTCGTGATCAAGTGGCCGTCCTTGTCGACAAGCAACGCGCATTTCGCCTCCGCTCCCTTGAGCATCTTCGAAATCAACGTGTCAATCTGGTTGATTTCTTCCTCGTAGATTATCAGGCTATCATCAGACATTTCAGCCTCCTCAAGACTATTTAATTCCAAATAAGCGTTTGAAGAATCCGCGCTTCTTTTCCTTATCGGCGCGGCGTTTCACCGAAGGAGCCATGGTCGGCGCAGTCTTGGCCGACTGAACATTCTCAACTGCCTGTCTTTGCTCCATGACAGGAGTTGCGGTAGCGTGCGAAGATGCAGCCTGTCTTAACGACGAACCCTGAACCGAGGTGTTCTCGGAAACGCGCGCCCCGCCTTCGCTCCCCGGGTACGGACGGTAGGTCGATTCCGCAGCCGCTACCGGCTGAGGCTCGGGTTCCGGCGCGGGCGCCGGCTGAGGCGGAGGTGTCGGCTCCGGCATGGTCGCGGTCGCAACAGGTTCCGCCGCCGGTTGGCTCGGTTGAGGACGAGCCGGCTCGGGATAGGGCGCCTTCTCCGGTTCCGGCTCGTGATGAGCGGCCGGTTCCTGCGTGGGCGCGAAACTTACCGTCGGCTTCGGCCGAGAACTGGCGCTGTTCTTGGCTTTTTCGAGCACCAGCTTGATAATCAGCTTCAGCGTGTCGAACACTCCGTTACCGACGGTTGCCGAAGCTTCGAAATGCGGCCTCCCCCTTGTGTTAAGCCGGGCGTTGAGCTCCTCGACCGTCATCACACCGGGCAGATCCCGTTTATTGAACTGGATCACCATGGGGAGTTCGTTGATGTCGTAACCGTACTCCCGAAGGTTTTCCTCGAGATTCGAAAGCGATTCGATATTTTCATCCATCTTGTCCGGCTGACTGTCGGCTACGAACACGACACCATCAACGCCGCGCAAGACCAGTTTCCTGGTGGCGTTGTAATAGACCTGGCCCGGAACCGTATATAGCTGAAATTTGGCGGCGAATCCGTTGATCGAGCCGATATTGATCGGCAGGAAATCGAAATAGAGCGTTCGATCCGCTTCGGTCGCCAGCGAAATCATCTTGCCTCGGGTATCCGCAGGTACTTTGGAGTGTACATACAGCAGATTGGTCGTCTTACCGGACAACCCGGGGCCGTAATAGACAATCTTGCAGCACACTTCCCTCGAAGAGTAGTTTATTGATACCATGTCAGCTTGTCCTGTCCTTATTCCTCAACCAGCAAGCCGCAATTTGCTGATCGCATTCTTGATTTCCAGACGTATGAGTCCGATGTTGACATTTTTTTCGGTCGTTACGACCAGGATGCCGAGACCGGCGTCGGTGAAAAACAACTTCCCTTCATCCGCTTCGATCGTCACTTGTTTCAGCGGGGTCGTCTTGAGCCGGTCCAGAGATTTCTGGATGTTGGTCGTAATGGAGGCGGCCAGGGCGCCTATCGTCTCGCCTTCGAACGCCTCGTCGAGGTCGGCGGCGATGACGATACCGTCATTGCCCACCACCATCGATCCGGTTACACCGGTCGTTTTGTTCAGTTCGTTCAACACGTCATACATATTGTTTCTCCGCGTTCCCGACCAGCTTCTCGCTGTATCGTTCTGCCACATATTTCCTGATTATATCAAGAGCCTGATTTATTCTGATATGCAACACTTCGTCGAGCGTCCGTTCGGACACGATCAACAGGCTGAACATCTCCTCGGACGCAATCGCGACTTTCTTTTCCCGGAATATGAGCTCCACCTTATCGGGGCTGGTGAAACCGAATCTTCTGAGGATGACGCTGTTGCTGTGTTCTAGGACAACTGCGAACGGCGCCCAGCTTTCCGGATCTATATCTCCGCGGACGAAGTGACTTAGCAGTAATCCCTCGGGATCGACAACCGCCGCCAGTTCGACGGAAGCATCCTCGCCGATATATCTGGTGGCACGTTCGAAGCCGTTCGCGTCGGAAAACGCCGGCGCTGCAACTGAAGTTTGCTTGCCGGTTGAATCCGGACGGAACCGTGAACTCGTGCGGTCCGGGCTGTACGATTCCTGGCGACGGGTGCGGCCGTCGGGAGCTGCAGCCGACGAAGCCCTGGGCGGCGTCTGCGGACCGTCCATGACGACGCGCCTCGGGCGACGTTGCTCAAACAGGCTGCTACTGACCGCCGGCTGAAGAATAAACGGCGTGGCCGCAATCTGGAGCAGAATCGCCGGTAGATAGCTGGACATGCTCAGGGTGAGTGCGACACTGAGATCCATCGGGTAGGCAATAACGATAAACACACCGAGGACCGCCCCGAGCGCGAACCGATAGACGATACACAATCCGGCCGCCTGGGCGAGCTGTACGAGGCTGGCGTGGCGGTTCAGGATGAACGACACGATTCCGTAATAGACCAACTCGAACAAGACGTAGACAAGC
>CAZFOY010000059.1:0-18845 GCA_964520865.1 uncultured Ignavibacteriales bacterium
GAACGAGGTAATGTCGACAACGATCCAACCGGTGCTGTTGACATCACTGATCTTATCTACCTCGTGGAGTATTCTTTCTCCTTTGGGCCGGCGCCGATCTGCCCGGCCGAAGCGGATGTCGACGGAAGCGGCGAAGTGGATATCAGCGACGTCATTTACCTCGTCGAATATATGTTCGCAGATCCGCCCGGACCATCGCCTTTGCAGTGTGAGTGAATGTTGCGTGTGACCATTTGAATCCGTGCGAACGGGAAATGCCACTCTATCGGCGACGATGTTGATCGAAGGGATGCTGCCAAAATACGGGAGCTTGTCAGATCGCACGGCATCGCAATCGACAGCTAATATCGCTCCACTGAAGAGTCTACGTCGGTAGACCAGGAGTCGATACCTCCCGCCAGATTTCGAACGCGATCAAACCCGGCGTTAATGAGAAGTCTCACCGCCTCGGTACTTCGAATACCCAAATGACAGTAGACGACGATATTCTCGGCAGGGTCGAGTTCGCTGATGCGATAGGGGAGTTCATGAACAGGAATCAACTTGCTGTTCGGGAGTCGACAAAGATCGTATTCGTGCTGTAACCGGACGTCAAGGAGCACCACGTCGCTGTCATTCCTCAACTCTTCGTGAAGTTCTCTTGCCGTGATCTCCACGACTTCTTCACCATCGAAATAGAACGACATACTCGCGAAATGTCTCCAAAATGTCATTTGCCCGGCCTCAGTCTCAGGTCCAAGTTGCTCTGTCGGGCCGCGTTGAGTCAACTAGTTTTTCCCGGTCGGGCTGTCCCGGTGAAAAAAGAGGCTACTCTCCAAATTGCGATTGACCGGGGCGCCCGATTGATATTGATTTAGCCTCTGTAGATACTAATGAATCAACAGCTTCATCGGAGGTGTTATGAACAGACTGCTCACCTTGATCTGCCTATTGACTCTCTCCGCCGGACTCGTTACAGCGGAGGAAGCGCGACTCCTTCGTTATCCCGACGTCAGTAAAAATAAGATCGTCTTTGTCTATGCGGGCGATCTATATACTGCCCCAAGGACCGGCGGTCAGGCAACCAGGCTGACAAGTGACGATGGCCTGGAGGTGTTTCCTAAATTCTCGCCCGATGGCAGCAAGATCGCTTTCACCGGGCAGTACGACGGCGATTGGTCGGTCTATGTCATCCCGGTCGACGGTGGTGACCCGGCCCGGCTGACCTATCATCCGGGGATCCAGAACACGAGTGATCGTTTCGGCCCCGAGAATGTCGTCATGGGCTGGACTCACGATGGTACCAAAGTACTTTACCATTCCCGTAAGGACTCGCGCGACTGGTGGCTCGGTCAGGTATATCTGGCCGATCTCAACGGCGGTCTCCCGCAGCCTCTGCCAATGGCTCAGGCCGGCTTTACCTCATTCTCTCCCGATGGCAAGAAGGTTGCCTTCTGCCCCATCTATCGCGATTTCCGAACCTGGAAGCGGTACAAAGGCGGCATGGCTCAGGATGTCTGGATATTCGATCTGACCACTCTTGAATCGAAGAAGATTACGGACTGGGTCGGTACCGACAACATGCCGATGTGGTACCAGGATCGGATCTACTTTAACTCCGATCGCACCGGCACCCTGAATCTGTTCTGTTACGAAGTCTCTACCGGCGAGACTCGTCAGGTAACGAACTTCACCGATTTCGACGTCCGCTGGCCCTCGCTCGGCGCCGACGGGATCGCCTTCCAGAACGGCGGCTTTGTCTATGTCCTCGACCTTCCGTCGGAGAAGTTGAACAAAGTCCCGGTCGATCTCATTACCGATTCGCACACCATCAGGCCTGAATGGGTCGATGTCGGCCACAGCATCCGAGGATTCGATCTTTCGCCGAACGGAAAGCGGGTAGTGTTCGATGCCCGGGGAGATATCTTCAGCGTTCCGGCGAAAGAAGGTAACACCAGAGACTTCACCAACACTTCTTCCGCCAACGAGAACTCTCCCGCGTGGTCGCCTGACAGCAAATGGATCGCCTACATGTCCGACGCCACCGGCGAGGACGAGTTCTATATGGTCTCACAGGACGGTAAGGAAACGATTCAGCTGACGAACGATGGCAAGGTCCATCGGTACGGAGCGATCTGGTCTCCGGACAGCAAGACGTTGGTCTTTGCCGACAAAACCCTGAAGTTGTATTCGATCGATGTAGCCACGAAGAAGATATCTTTGCTCGATCAGTCCGATCGGAGCGGCTTTCGGGATATTACCTGGTCACCCGACAGCAGGTTTATCGCCTACAGTAAGGATTTGGCCAACGATATATCCGCGTTGTTTGTCTATTCGTTCGATGATGGCAAGGTGCATCAGATTACACGCGGCTATACGAACGACTATTCTCCCGCATTCGACCCTGACGGCAAGTACATCTATTTCATCTCGGAGCGGGCCTTCAATCCCATCCTGGGCAGCTACGAATTCTCCTTCGTCAACAACTCTATCGATGACATTTACCTGATCGTGCTCGATGCGAACGGCAAGTCCCCGTTTGCTCCGAAGAGCGACGAAGCGATATCAGAGGACAGCTCATCCTCTGATAAATCGGATGTGAAAAATGGCCCTAAAGGTAAGCCGAAAGAAGAGGGGGCAAAGAAATCTGCCGTCCAGGTTAAGATCGACTACGACGGCATTTATGATCGGCAGGTTGCGATCGAGGAGATCCCGTCGGGGAATTATGGGAATCTGTCGGCTGTCTCAGGAGCGATTTTCTACGTTTCCGGTCCGATTCGAGGTCTGAACGGGCGGGTCACTACGGATGAACAAGTACTTCACAAGTACGACTTCAAATCCAAAAAAGACCATGAGTTCGCCTCCGGCGTCTGGCGCTATACGTTGGCCGCAGGTGGTGACAAGATGCTCCTGACTAAACAGGGATCGTATTACATCGTTGACACCAGGGGACCGAAAGCCGATTTCGAAGACAACCGGGTCGACACCAAGAATATGAAAATGCTTGTGGATCACCGCAAAGAATATGTTCAGATGTACAACGAAGTCTGGCGTCGCGAGCGGGACTACTTCTACAACAAAGAGATGAACGGCGTCGACTGGCAGAAGATGCACGATCGGTTCGAGGTCCTTCTGCCTTACGTTGCCATCCGATATGACTTCACTTACGTCATCGGCGAACTGCTGGGTGAGCTGTGTAACTCGCATACCTATGCAGGCGGCCCGCGCGAACAGCGCAAATCCAGCGACATAGGACTGTTCGGCGTTGATTTTGCCGTCGATAAGGCCAATGATCGCATTCGGATCAAGCACATCCTGCAGGGAGAAAACTGGGACGAGAGCCTTCGTTCTCCCCTGACGGCGCCTGGTGTGAACGTGAAGAATGGCGATTATCTGCTGGCGATAGACGGCAAGAAAGTGACCGCCGAAATAAATCCGTACTTGCTGACGGCGCAGGCAGTCGGCAAACAGGTCACTCTGACAGTAAACGACTCGCCGTCGATGAAAGGCTCGCACGACATCACGATCGTCCCGATCGCGTCGGAAGAACAGCTCCGGTATTACAACTGGGTCCTTGGTGAAATGGCCCGGGTTGATTCTTTGTCAAACGATCAGATCGGCTATATCCATATTCCGGATATGGAGCCGTTCGGTCTCACCCGCTTCCTGAAGATGTTCTATCACCAGCTTCATCGTCCGGGGCTGATCCTCGACGTGAGGAACAACGGCGGCGGATTTGTTGCCGACCTCATTCTAGACCGCCTGCGCAGGACGGTCGTGGCGATGGGTGCCTCGCGCGATCGTATCAGTGAGCCGATGCCGGGCGACGCCCCTCACGCACAGATGATCACGCTGATGAACCAGTACTCATGTTCCGACGGGGATTATTTCCCTTACTATTTCCGTGCCTACAAGCTCGGACCGTTGATGGGGCGTCGCACCTGGGGCGGTGTTATCGGAATAAGCGGTTTTACGCCCTTGCTCGACGGCGGCTATTACACAGTTCCGGCTCACGGCATCTACGGTCTTGACGGAAAATGGATCATGGAGAACGAAGGGGTCCATCCGGACATCGATGTAGACAACACCCCTACTCGGCTCGCCGAAAGACATGACGACCAGCTTGATGCTGCGATCAAGAACGTCATGGACCGTCTGGCGAAAGACCCAATGACTCTTCCTCCCACGCCTCCTCCGCCAAGTCCGAGATAGTTCTGCTCAGAAGGACAAACGCATCGGGCCGATTCGCGTCAAGCGACTCGGCCCGATCGGCATTCAACGGAACGCGCATCCATGCCCTGGCGTTCATCCCTGTCTAATGAAGGTAACCACCATAGCCGCCGACTCCCGTTTGTAACAGGTTTCAAACCCCTGTGAAGTTAGGATGTCGATCATAGGGGCCGGCACGAACGGAGTGATCAGTTTGAAAATGCTCCCCTCGGGCATTTCTTTCACTGCTTGCATAACCTGGGCCAACGGGTGCTCTCCCCGTTCGATCAGTTCGCGTGCGTCGAGCGTTTCGTGGATAGTCGCCTGGCCTACCCAGTCCGGGAGTTGGACCCCGATGTCGTTCGCGCTTTCGCTCGCAGAATCCGATTCCAATGCTTCTTGTCCGGTCGCGCGGCGAAGCCTGTTGACCAGCGACGAAACGGAGAGTTCGCCGACAGCGGCCGCCTGACGGAGGCTGGTCATGCGGGCCACCGTTTTCCGGAGAATCGGGTTGCGAAGTTTCTTGAACGCCGGAGCGAGTTCAATCAGAACTTCTTCCAGTTCGGGATAAGCCTCCAGCAGCCGGCCGACTTTGGTCTCCGGGGTGATGTAAAGGGTCTGTTCTCTGTTCATACCTTATTTCTCCTCATAGCTCAAGAGCCTCTGTTCACCCGTGAGATTCCGCTTCGCCGTCAGATCCTGACTTACTTCGAGCGTTCCGAGGTATTCCCCCTGTTTATCCCGGAGCGCGAAGTACTCGATGTGTATGAATCTGCCTTTGAGATTTATCCAGAATGGAGCGGAATCGGCGCGGCCTGCCCGAAAGTCGTCGAGAATCTTCTGAACGACGTGTACGCTCGAAGGCGGGTGGCACAACTGCACCTGTCTGCCGATGATCGACCGGTTGCGCTCGAATATACGTTCCCGTCCCTGGGTGAAATACCTGACTCGATCAGTTTTGTCTACGAAAGTCAAATCAAACGGAATCGTATTGAGCATCGCCTCGAGTTCGTCCGGGCTGAGACTTCCCGAAGGAAGCTGCACCCGATCTTGAACTTTCGGCTCCTCTTCTTCTATTTCAAACAAAGTCGGCGTCCAGACCTCCTTCGGATCATACAGACAGTATCCGATTTCGTCGCTCTGTTCGTAGATTTTGTACCATTCCGATTCGCTCAGCGTGTCGAGACACATCGGGAAGAGAATCTCTTTCTCTTTGTAGATCATCTCGGCGAGTGCTTCCGTGGCCGGCTCAAACAACAGCTTGACCAGCGCATTCGCCTCATCGGCAACGATTGACCCGGTCTTCAGCGATGTTTCGATTGCTTCCAGGCTATTCTTCAGCAGTTCTCTCGCCTGATCGTGCTTGCCCCACATGACGGTCGGCGGGCCGGTAATACCGTGAGCTTCGAGAAATGGGAACAGCAGATTCTCTTTTCGGCGGTAGTGTTTGTCGACGTCCGAGAGGAATCCGAGGCGCTGGCGCAAATTTCCAAGATCTTCTGCCACGTCGGCATCACCGGGCATCTTCACCAGCCGATCTAACAGCTGTTTGGTCAGCGAAATTTCGCCGGCAAGAGCGTCGTTTTCCTTTGTGAAGGTATCGACCGGATGACCGGCCGGGACAGATCTGGCGCCTGACGAGTCGATTACACCCTGCATTGCCGCCGTATGGATATCACAAAGTTTAAGCACCTCAGCCGTCGGCAGTCCTTCGCGAATCAACTCCTGCTCGACATCGACAACATCACCGTACGGTACCTTTCCGAGCAAATCGAACAACTGTGACCGAACGGTTTCCGGGTTTTCCCCCTGATGGAGCTGAAGTATCAGCTTTTTGAGGATTCCCTTCCGGCTGGTGGCATTATCTATAAGCTCGCTCATCTAAAGCTCTCCTTTCAACCTCAAGTACACGGCAAATATCGGGAGAGGATGTGGACATTGCCTTGATCTATGTCAACCGGAGTGAAAAAAGATGATCTTTGTCTGTGGACAATCAGGCTAAAGCTAAGCTATTCTTTTTAGTAGACATTTAATCGCATTTAGTTATATTTCAAGAAACCATGGTTGGCCCCACATCCAGCCGTCATCCGGGTTTTCAGCAAATTGTTTATTGCGGCAAGCGCGCCGCGTGCCAATAAGAAAGGAAATAGTTATGCCGCGCTTTTGGGAACGCATCGCGGGGAATCAAACTGTCGTTTCCTCCATGGTTGCAATCGGGCTTTCGGTACTCATTCTGCTTGCAGCGGTGAGTTCCGGATACGCACAACTGACTGACCAGGACATTGCTGCACTCAAGAAGCAGGGTCAGGAGGAAGGGTGGACGTTTGAAGTTAGCAAGAATGAAGCAACTCAATACCCCCTTGATCAGATTTGTGGACTGAAACCACCGGCCAACTGGCAGGAAAACGCCCACTATGTAGATTTCCCCAACAAGGCAGATCTCCCCGCCTCATTCGATTGGAGAGATGCGACCGGCCTGCCGCCGATCAGAAACCAGGGGGGGTGCGGAAGCTGCTGGGCTTTTGCAACAGTCGGGCCGCTTGAATGCGACATAAAAATACGCGACAACGACGTTGTTGACCTTTCTGAGCAATGGCTCGTGAGCTGCAATCACGAAGGATGGGGTTGCGCCGGCGGGTGGTTTGCGCACGATTATTTTCTCAATGCCACCGACGCCTGTGGTCAAAGCGGCGCAGTTTATGAGTCGGACTATCCGTACACGGCTTCCGATGCTGCCTGTTCGTGTCCCGACCCGCATCCTTATCACATCAACTCGTGGGCCTATATCGGCAACGGTAATTCCGTGGCCAGCGTCAATGCCATGAAGCAGGCGATTATGGAGTATGGCCCGATTAGCGTGGCTATTTTCGCTAACAACGCCATGCAGGCCTATCACGGCGGCGTCTTCAACGGTTGCTCCACCGGTCAAATCAACCACGCGGTTACGATTGTCGGCTGGGACGACAATCAAGGCACCAACGGTGTTTGGTTTCTCCGAAACTCGTGGGGAACCAGTTGGGGAGAAAGCGGATACATGCGTATCCCCTACAACTGCAACAGTGTCGGATATGCGGCCTGCTATATCGATTATCAAATCTCCGGCCTTTACTTCTCAGTCGATTCGGCCTGCGGCTGCCCTCCCCACGAGGTCAACTTCGCAGCGTCTTCTCCCCTTAACGTTTCTTCGTGGACATGGGATTTCGGCGACGGTGACTCCGCGTTTGTTCAGTCACCTTCTCACATGTATTCTGAACGTGGCTGCTACAATGTCACGCTCCAGGCCGAGACAAATGTCGGCGTCAAGACCCAGATTCGTCAGGAATGTGTCGTCGTCGAAGCGGACACTCTGACTGCCGAGAATCAGACTTCTTCGGCCGGCCAGACGGTTGAGTTTACTATTAGCACGACGAACACCGCTCCCCTTCAGACAATTCGAATTCCGGTTGAGTACGGCGGCGACTTCACTATGTCGTTCGATTCGATGTCAACGGTGGGATGCAGAACCGACTACTTCCAGGATCAAGGTCTCGTCCATTATGATCCGTTTAATCGTAGGTTCACCTTAAGGCTTGCGGCATCGTCCTCGGGAACCGAACCGGAGCTCGCTCCGGGCACAGGGCCGATCGTAAAGCTGTATATGACTGTGCCTTCGAACGCAACTTCGGGTCAAACCGCGACCATTACGATGGACGGCTACGACTCCTATCAGCCGACCTTTTCGAATGAGAACGTGAGCTACAAACCGAGTTCTACTTCGGCCGTAGTGACGCTTGAGCAGTCTGTTGTTCCCGGAGATTGCGACGGCAACGGGACGGTGGATATTGCCGACGTTATCTATCTTGTCGAGTATTCGTTTAACAGCGGGCCGGCTCCGTCCATACTGGCGGCGGGCGACGTTGACTGCAACGGTGCGGTCGACATTTCCGACCTCATCTATATGGTGGACTATATGTTCAGCAGCGGACCAGCTCCCTGCGTCGGCAACTGATCGATCGCCGATCTCAAATACGACTATCGAAGAGCCGTGTCAATTTCGTGGCACGGCTCTTTATTTGGGCTCGATCGCTTTCCCGGTTTCAAACGTGTTGTGCAGAATTTGCGCAGGGTGAAACGACATCTCCGGTGGTGACGTAGTTTCTGCAGAGATCCTGAGTGCTGAGCAATTAGTCAGCATATCGTGCGCGAAACTCATTATTGAGTTGACACAAATGGATTTTGGTGTATACTTTATTACAGTTGTATGTAAGTAGATCAAGAATCGTTACTCAAAGCCGACAATAAAGTTACAACAGTTTAATCTGGTTCCTCGGGGAAGAGTTTGCTATGGTTTATCGGTTTTCTTGCGGTTACTTCTCTCGGTTCGGCTTAGTATCCAAAGGTACAGCACAAAACATACTGCCGGGTGGCAGACCGGGCCGGACTGCCGGTATTAAGACAACACCGCAAAGAATCGGCGGTATTCGAGAGTAATACTCTCCATTCCTTGGCGGCCAGGGCTCGACTATTTTCTACCATAGGCAGAATCATAAACGTTGCGTGACATAGAACAACAAAGTGGAGGAGACTCTCATGATGCGTTCAGGAAAGACTAACGTCTTCGTGTTGCTCCTGTGTGTGCTCCTGCTGGCCGGCTATGCCTTCGCCTCGTCTGGCAATCAGACGAACAATCGAAGCATCGGCAATGAGAAGGGTCTGCAGGTGAGCGATGCAAGGGCGGAAAAACTTAATGAATATCCTCAGCATCTCGAGCTGCAGGGAGAGACCGTAACTCCCTTGTATCATCAAAACGAACCGCTGTCGGGAGTCGCGACGACTCACCTTCAGGGCGGCGATGATATCACCAGCGCTACCGTCATTCCCTCGATTCCGTACAGCGATGCCGGAACTACCGCCGGCTATACCGATGATTATGACGAAGCTTGCGTGGGAGCGACAGGGAACGCGCCCGACGTCGTGTATTCGTTCACTCCGTCGGCGGATATCAATATTGATATCTCTCTCTGTCAGTCAAGCTATATGACCCACTTGTGGGTATACGAAAACAGTACCGCGACCGTGGTCGCCTGCAATCGCTTCAGCATCGATTGCTCCCTCCCGCGGTCAGGACTCACCGGAGTCCCCTGCACCGCAGGTAACACCTACTATATCGTTATCGACGGCGAGAACGGCCAGAACGGCGCCTATCAGATGGATATTTCCGAGACGCCGCCTCCCCCGCCGCCGACCTTTGCCGGATTCCATCCTGCTATCGGCGATGGCCAGACCGGTTACAATATGGTCGCGTACGAAGACCCGACCGGACTCCTGTTCACGGACTCTGTCCTCGTATGGTTCGGTACCGACGACGACTTTGGTACGTACAGCGACGTGGTCGCTTATAACTTTACCGGCACGCCGACCTATCCGGGCATCGATTACTTCGGAAGGGATTCGGTGTTTTATGGGACGATCGTTCCGCCTTCCACCGATAACGGTGGCGGCGCCACCTACCTGATGCAGGCCAACAACGCCTTTAATTCGGCCGGCTACAGCCTTGGTTCGTGGGACTGGACCCAGTTCGGCTGGCACGACATGAAGATGGCCGCCATCGCCTGTGACTCCACCCAGAAGTTTGCCGGCACCAGCGACTATCGCTTCGGTGTGATCTCGATGGTCCACAGTTCGACCTACCCGACGACACCTTTGGTCGATGCCCCGCACCTCTTCTATCAGACGACCGGAGTCAACCAGGGGACGATCAGTTGGTATAACAACCTCGACGGTTGCAACTCCACCTGGTGCGATATCGATAATATTACTCACTATTCGTACGCGGTGTACGATCGCTACAACCCGACCGATATGCAGTGGCAGCTGTTCGTTCGCCGCGATGTCTTCGGCAACCCTGACGACACCGTCTACAGCGGCGGCTGGACGCACTCGCTAACCGCCGGCAACAACATCTATGTCCCAGTGGTCGCGGCCAATGACGGGCATGTGTTGATCGTTTCCGAGTACTACCCCGACGGCGGTGAAAACGATCACGATATCGTTTGCTGGTATGATCCCACGGCGACCGGTTCCGTGGACTCTCTCGGACTTAGTGTCGTCGTAGCCACAACGGCCGACGAGCGGTATCCTCAGATCGCCCATATGACCGGCACCAAGTATGTGGTTACCTACATCTCCGACCAGAAACTGTATGCGGTCACGACTCTCGACGGTGGACTGACCTGGGGAGCCCCTCGGGTGATCAATCTGCCAGACGATCAGGTCGTTTCCGAATATCGCAGCGACGAAATCGCGGAAAAAGGTCATAAGATCATGTACGAGTATGTAGACGCGATGGGTGGTCCGGATACTCTGCTCCGTTTGCTCACAACCGATTTCTATGATGATGCCGATGCCGACGGCGTGGCCAATTACGAAGACAACTGCCCTTCGGTATCGAATCATGACCAGGCTGATGCGGACGGCGACAATGTCGGTGACGTTTGCGACAACTGTGCTTCGATCGCCAACTCCGACCAGGCCGATGCGGATGCCGATGGTATCGGCGATGTCTGCGATGTCTGTACGGATACCGACGGCGACGGCTACGGTGATCCTGGATATCCCGCGAATACATGCGCAGTAGATAATTGCCCCAACGTCCCCAACCCCGGTCAGGAGGATGCTGACAACGACGGCATTGGCGATGTTTGTGACAACTGTCCTAACATGTCGAACGTTGATCAGGCCGATGGCGATGGTGACGGATTCGGCGATGTCTGTGACAATTGTCCGGCCATCTCCAACAATGATCAGGCCGACGCCGACACCGACGGCATAGGCGACGTCTGCGACAACTGTCCGGCCGTTTCCAATAATGATCAGGCTGACGCCGACAGCGATGGCGTAGGCGACGTCTGTGACAACTGTGCCGCGATCGCCAACGCCGATCAGGCCGATGCCGACACCGATGGTGTGGGCGACGTTTGCGACAACTGCCCGACCGACTACAACCCGGGACAGGAAGATGCGAATAGCAACGGAATCGGCGATGTGTGCGACGGATGCTGCGTAGGCCTCCGTGGTAACGCCGACAACGATCCGCTCGATCAGGTCGATATCAGCGACGTTATCTTCATGGTCGACTACTCGTTCGGCGACGGACCCATTCCGGAATGTATCGAGGAAGCCGATGTAAACGGTGACGGAACATTTGATATTTCCGATATCATTTACCTTGTCGACTACTCGTTCGGCGACGGACCGCCTCCTGTCGGTTGTCCGTAAGCTGCGCCTTCAGGCTGTAATCCAGCACTGATATGATTCAGGCGGATGCCGACTAAACGGCATCCGCCTTTTGTTTTGCCTCGACAATCGTTTGTTATTCGAAATTCAAAACGAACGGCCGCTCTCGATAGAGAACGGCCGTGTAACGACTTGTTTGTATCAGTCAGGTCTATTGCGAGTTGCTGAACCAGGAAGCGGCCAGTTTCTCCGTAGTCCTGATAATCTGACGATCACGATCATCGAGTGCCCCGCGCTCGACCAGGCCGTCGACTGCATGGTGTAGCATCACCATGCGTCCCTGCACCGGAATCAGGGCCGGGTAGTACTCGTTCTGGAAGAAGATCCGGAATCGTTCACGCCGGTGTTCGTCGTCAAGCCAGCTGCCAATAGACTTCTCGAGGTCGTCTCCCTTTCTGTCAACGAAGTCAACCTTGGGTGAGTTCATTCGCGCCGTGGTGTGCTCGATTCCCTTCTCACAGCCGAACACCATCTGCCAGCACTCAACCATACCAAGAGAATTCACGACCAGGACGTTGACATTAATCCGGTTTGTGCTCTTATCGGCCTTGACGCCTTCCATGAAAGGAATGAAGTAGTTGTCCGTGATAGCTCCAAACGCGCTGATGCCGCCCGCATAGGGATCATCGAGAATGTCGTCGATCGTGAAATATGGCTTGCGCTCGAAACGGGCATCCTGGATCTGCATGAATTCATCTTCGGTGAAATGAAAGCGCTCCTTCCAGAATCCCTCAGGGGTGAGATCTTTCCTGGTCAGGGCGGATTGGCTCGTGAGCATGCCGATCGCCTGCCCGCCTCTCCATACCAACGGCAGAACGCCGACCGCCCACTCAGCTGATCCGCCAATCTCGCCGATCATGGCGTTCAGCCCTCGGCCGTTCGGGAACTGCAGCCCTTCCATACCGAGAATGACCGCGGGCATAAGATCCCCGTCCTTATCGAACGGAGTGGCAACCTTGCCGGTATTCAGTTGATCCATGGCCATATAGTGACGGGCCCGATCAAGAAAGAATGCGCTGAGCTTGTCAACTCCGGAGTATCCGTAGGCCGACGCAAGCAGCTCGGCCGTTTCCATCAGGCCGGTTTCGCGGGGATTGAATTTGTCAAAGCGCGCTCCGGCCATCCATCGCTGCACGTAGATATCGGGGAGATGCCGTTTGACGTTTGCCTCGGTCACGAACAGGGCGGTCAAACTGGAATGCAGGCCCTTGATCGATTTGGTGGTTCCGTCGATAACATCGTTGCCCATCGACAGGAGCGTTACGTTGGTCGGCATCTGAAGGCCGTATTGTGCGCGATGTTCCTCCTTGCCGAAAGCGGCGCCGACAGCGATAGTCGGATTGCCTCCCGCCTCCTTGCCCGGCTTTACCCTTACACCTTCGGTAATCGCCGACTCGATCAGGACTTCCTCTCCCACCGGGAGCGTCTCAGTCGTGGTTTGAAGGACTTCCGCCATAACCTGGGCGGCGGTGCGATCATTGGATCGTTTCAATGACTCGGCCAGCTCTTTGGTCTGCTGATCGGCCGGGTAGTTGTTAATGGCGCCGCGGCCGTGAAGTGCAACGGCGATCGCCGCCAGTGCCGCCGACAGAGTGACCGACTGTCGAACCTGTCGGTTTCGCAACGCTCCGAGGTTGGAGTCATAATTCACGCGGCTGGCGAGCGTGATGATGTCGCACGCCTCCATCGAAATATCGTAGCTTTTCAGAGCTGCTTTATGGCGGTGATTGAACTCGATTATCCGGTCTGAATCGAAAGTGAACTGCTTGTGTTTTCCCTCGTACTTCAGCCGTTCATCGGCAATATTGAATCTTAAATTACTACTCATCGCGATACGCTTTACTTATAGTGATACAACATCTTATTCTGTAGCAAGGAGACTTATCAGGCTACATTGTAAGCTTAAAGACCGGCTTTATCAAGTGGAAACTTGGCGGATCGGTTCGGCTAAACTGTCCGGTCGGCTAACCTCGCCCCTATCCGCTCGATATCGGAGCCGCCCGGGCTCTGGAATACCCTGAGATCGAATCGAGGTACCACGGCCAGAATGTGGTCGAAAATATCCGCCTGAATCGCTTCGTAGTTGACCCATTCCTGATCCTTGCTGAAAACGTAAATCTCAATCGGCAGACCATGTTCGCCCGGGGCGAGATGGCGGACCATGAAGGTCATATTCGTATTGACTTTCGGATGATTCCTCAGGTAAGCCGCCACGTAGGCGCGGAAGGTTCCAATATTGGTCATACGCCGGCCGTTAATCAGTTCTGAAATGTTGATTTTACGCGCAACATTGTAATCGAGAATTTCCTTGCGTCTTGTGCGGACATAATCGGTGATCAGCTCGTACTTCTCGTAACGATTAAGCATCTCTTCGTTGCACAGCTTTATCGTATTCATGTCGATATAAATCGCTCGCTTGATGCGACGCCCGCCCGATTCTGCCATTCCCCGCCAGTTTTTGAATGAGTCTGATATGAAGAAATATGCCGGGATATTGGTGTAGGTCTTATCCCAATTCTGGACCTTTACGGTCATCAATGTGATGTCTACCACGTCACCATCGGCGCCATATTTCGGCATCTCAATCCAATCGCCGATTTGCACCAGATTGTTCGCTGAGATCTGGACCGAGGCCACCAATCCGAGAATGGAGTCTTTGAACACAAGTATGAGGACCGCTGTCATCGCGCCAAGGCCCGTGAGAAGCAGGCGAGGATCTCTGTTCATCGCCGTTGAGAGAGCCACAATCCCGACAACTATCGACAGCGCGATCACAGTGATCTGGATGTACCCTTTAATCGGCTTTTGGCGGGAGATGTCGTAACTTTGATAAATGTCCGCGATGCCGTTGAGAAATGCGATGACAGCCAGGAGACCAGCGATCATCATGTAGACCATCGCGAGTCGCTGAATGATCTCAGCCACGGGAGCGAAAAGCGGTGCCGCATAGTAAAATACGAGAGCCGGAGCCAGATGAGACAGACGCGAGAATACCTTACGCTCAAATAAGATATCGTCCCATCTCGTCTGGGTTCTCCGGACGAAAATGGCGATCGCTCCCACAATGATCCGGCGCGCAACGTAGTTGATTATATAGGCGAAAGCGATCAGCCCGATCGCAAGTCCGACCCAACGAAGAATATGGGCGAGGTTCGAGGTAATCCCCTGTCCGATAAGCCACTGTTCGAATTTGTCTACCATTGCGCCTTTGCTCTGCCTGAGTTCGAGGTTCGGAGGCTAAATTCGGCCATTTTACTTCGAAATGCAACCAGAATCTGCTGGCTGCCATTCGCATCCCCGGATATAGCTTGACCAAACCGGCACGAGACGTTATTTTGAGATGTCACGCAGAAATTCCTTTACTCAGAAAAGTCAGATCTTCAGATCCTATTGGGAGAGCTTAGTATGAAAAAGTCAATAGCCTTAATCGCGGTCCTATTGACGTTCAGCTTCGCACAGACAGCATTGGGGACCGTACACGAAATCAACGTCGGCGACGCTTTCACGCCTGCCGGCACGACAGTCATGCCCGGCGACACGGTAAGATGGATCCTTGTCTCGGGGACGCACAGCATCGTATCGGATGCATCGAGCCCGACGACGTTTTCTTCCGGGGAAATGACCGCATCGGGTGAAAGCTTCGATATGGTCTTTCATTATGAGGACGGTTCCGGTCCTTTCCCTTATCACTGCGGCGATCATCCGGCGGTGGTCGACACAATCTTTACGGTCGACACCTGCTACGCCGGGTTCGACATCAACGGTGACGGACTCCCGCTCACGGTTGCGGATTTCGTAGCGTTGCTTCGGATGATCACTGAAATTAACGCCGGGACCATCCCGGTACCTGACACGCTTTATCGCGCCGATCTCAATGGTGATTGTGTCGTCGATTCGGTAGATCTCAACATCGTAAACGACTATTTCATTCACGGTATTCCGGCTTTACCGCCGTTGCCGGTGGCGACCTGCTGCTATCCAACGGTTGGGCCGATTAGCTGCTGCGTCAAGCGAGGTGACATTGATCACAACGGGACAATTGATATCGCTGATGTCATCGCCATCGTTGAATATTTTTTCGGAATAAGCACCCCGCCAAATCTCTGTCCCGAAGAAGTGGATGTGAACGGTGATGGAACGGTGGACATGTCGGATATCATCGCCCTGGTTGAGTACTCCTTTATAATTGATGCTCCACCACCTGCGCCGTGCTACGGCTTTCAGAAGTAAGATTTTTTCCGGGCGCGTCTCTATCAAGGCGCGCCCTGCTTTTTGGCTGCCTTCGTTAATTAGTATCGGGGAGCCGTGCCGCTACGCCGCCTCCTTCACATTTCTTTGTCTCTGCCGCTACAAAAGCGTTACCTTGTATGTGCACCCGGCACGTCATCCCGCCAATTGTGTTATAGTCCTCAAAGCATCAGGAGGTGTGTTATGCCGACTTTTGTACTCATGACTAAGCTTTCATCAGACGTTACGGCCAAGATGAAGCAGCGCGAGTCACTCGGGAATGCCTGGCTCGAACAGGTGAAGAAGAAATGCCCCGATGTCAAATTCGTAGCCCATTATGGCCTGCTTGGACATTTCGATTTTATGGACATCTACGAAGCTCCGGACGAGGAGACAGCGGCGCGAGTGTCGATGATCAGCCTGGCCAACGGCGCCTTTCAGGCCGAAAGTTGGGTCGCGATTCCGTACAGGCGGATTGTCGAGCTGGCCAATCAGATCTGATTAACGCCGTCTTTGTCTTTGATCGCCGTCCCCCCGCCGGTTACAGAATCCTGAAGATGGGCCGATACTAACAGGATAAGGCTGTAACTATGAGCACCAGAGCAGAGAAGGCGGCAATCTACGGTATTGTGCTCTCCGAAAAGGAGCGCTCCCGGCTTGAGGAGCAGCATCCGCTTGCCCAAAAGCGGCTGCTGTACCACTCCAGCCCGGAATCGACTGCCTCATCCAATGGCAGGATTCCGGTGGTGTTTGTCGATCTGGATGATCCGTCGTTCGCCGACTCGGCTTTCCTGCTTTCTCTTTCTACCTCCAACAAACATGCCAAGGTGATCGGTAAAACTGCTGACCCGAGTCTCGATCAGGCAATGCGGGTGGCCCGGCTCGGAGTCTCTGAGATTCTCACGCCGGAACAGTGCCTCAGCCGACTTGACGAGTTTCTTACTGAACTGGAAACCTGCGCACCAGATCCGGCGCCCGAAAAGCCTGCCAGGCTTGGGATTGATGCCCTCGTCGGCGTCTCTCCTCAAATCTGTGAGATTCGCAAAACCGTAAATTTGCTCTCGGAAGTAGATTTCCCAAGCGCCCTGATTCTCGGCGAGACCGGTACCGGCAAGAGTCTGATCTCGAAGATCCTCCACAATACCGGTATCCGTGCCGACCACAATCTGGTTGAAGTAAACTGCTCGGCCATTCCCGATGAGCTGTTTGAATCGGAGCTGTTCGGCCACCGCAAGGGCGCCTTTACCGATGCCAAGTCCGAGAAAATGGGGTTGTTCGAATATGCTGAGAACGGAACCCTTTTCCTCGACGAAGTAGGCAACCTATCCGCGTCGGCTCAAGCCAAGCTTCTCAAGATTCTCGAGGATAAGAAGCTAAGAAAAGTAGGCGATGTCGGCGAAAAAGACATCAACGTCCGGGTCATCACGGCTACGAATCTGGATCTTTCACAGGCGATTGAAGCCGAGAAATTCCGTGAGGACCTCTATTTTCGACTGAATCTGCTGACTATTGAAATACCGCCCCTCCGGGAGCGTCCGGAGGATATTCCCGAGCTGGTAAGCAATTACGTCCGGTTCTACTCTACAATATACGACAAGCCCGGAATCAACTTCACGGAAAGCGCTGTGGCTGATATGCAGGGGCATCCCTGGCCCGGCAATGTCCGTGAGCTCTGTAATGTAGTTGAAAGGGCCGTATTGCTCGCTCAGGGGGGCTCGATCTCGTCCCGGGATATCTCGGCCGCCCTCAAGCGGACACGTATATCCGCCGCCGAGAGACAGAAACTAACTCTGGAAATCCCGCCTCAGGGGATTACCATGGACCAGATCGAGCAACAGGTCGTCAAACATGTCCTTAACATGTTCGGCTGGAACAAGACTGAAGCGGCCCGCTTTCTTGGCATCTCCCGTCCTCGCCTTCGCCGCATCCTCGATATGTCCGGTCTCGAAACCGACCGTCGAAGCCGGTAGCTTTGGAACATTTCGTTCCAGTCCCCATCTCCAATCCTAAGTCGCTATTCTGAAAGAGAATACCTCATTGCGCTCCGGCGGGTATGGTTCGATCCGTTCCAAAGGCAGATCTTTCAGTCGTTTTTCGATCACCCACCAGGTCACGTTATCTCCTTGTCGCCTTTTGCGTTACCGGTACTATGCTCAAGTGGCACGCCAATTGCGATACCAACAATCACCAAGAAAAGAAAATTAAGCTCTTCACTTTTAACGGAGGAACGGATAAATGAAACAGGTCAACTCGAGCAGGCTCTCTCTGGTAATCGTGGCTCTCGTTGCGCTGAGTGCTCTTTCCTTTATAGGATGTTCGCACTCTCCGCTGTCGCCTACCACGAATACTACTGAACCTCATCTGCTGTCCCGCGTACCTTCGAAGGCTGCTGCTGCCGCGGCCGCTTCGGACGGCTACGCTGAAGCTGTGATTCCGGCTGCTACCGGCGGACAGCTGTCTCTTCTGGACGTCACCCTGGATATTCCGGCCGGCGCGCTGGACAATGATACGCTGTTCAGTATCACCATTCCGGACGTGAACGTGTTCTACAACGAATTCGGTACCAACGGCCTGGTATTTAAGAAGCCGGTTAAGGTAACGATGTCCTACCGTGATGCCGATCTTTCCGGTGTAAACGAGTCATCAATCCGAATTGCCTGGTTCAACTATCGTACCGGCACCTATGATGACGTTGTTTGTTCGGTCGATTTTGCCAACAAAGAAGTGACCGGTTATCTCAATCACTTCTCGGCGTATGCTCTGATTTCTGACTAAGGAATGTATCCAATACGGAAACCCGAAATTGATTCTGGAAGGGAAAATGAAAGACCTAACCCTACATAGAACGAGTACTGATCTCTGTTCCGGGATACATGACGGTGAAACACTGCTTGAACTCGCCCGCGGCTGGCTCAAACAGGGAAACCCGGTGGTAGCGCTCGAACTGCTTCAGACAGCGATCGCTTCCCGGGAGGCGGACATCTCCCCCCTGTTAAGAGCGCAGGTCCTCAAGGAAACCGGTCGTGCCTACATGATGCAGTCCGATTGGGACAAGGCCGATGGCTACTATCTTGAAGCGCAACGGCTCTTCAAAGAGAACGGAAACAGCAAAGGTGCCGCCGAGTCGGCCCGCAACCGCGCGAACATGCTCTTCC
>CAZFOY010000060.1:0-18677 GCA_964520865.1 uncultured Ignavibacteriales bacterium
TCCTTCTTAGAACCTGCCATTTGCCGCCGATACGTAACCGTTGTGGCAATGAATTCAGCAAGAATTCATGGAAGTCAGACCTTTTTCAACAGGCCCCAAGCGGTGGGGTACCCGTGCCACATCTCACCGTCGATCATAAACCCTTGGCTGGCCTTGTCCTTCAGAGGGCTCTGCTCCAAACGTCTCATTTGCAATCTCTTGGCTTCATCTTCTCCCAGAGGTAGGGCTCGAATTTCAGGCGGCTTCGGTTGTTGGTGTCTCATATGACTGTAGGTGGTATCATGTGGGCCCGCCCAGTCAGGAAAAACGGCAAACTCCCAACTCACGCCGGCGTCGCGTAAAGCAAGCAACTGCCCCAATGGCAACGTCACCCTACTGTAGCCGTCCCACTCCTTCTTTGGTTCGAATCCAAGTATCTCAGTGGTAGTTCGGACCTTGTCCGAAGCGCGCTGATTCAGATAGACTTCATACTTCACATCGAGGTCACTTGCCTTCAGTGTGTCGCGGTCCAATCTGCTGGACTTCGGCCATTTGTATTTCTCATACTGCCCAGGCGTCCGAGGGTTGAAATTCCAAAATTCAATGGAATCTGATGTGTTGACAAAGTAGTAGGGCACCGTTCCACCGTGCCCCGTTCCGGTACAGAGCCACTCCAGGTCTAGTCGACTGGTGTCTCTGGGCGGCAGGTACAATTCCAAATTGAAGGTGATTTCCGCATTTACATCATCGAAAATAATGTCAAATTTTGGGTCCCCAACGAACCTGATCTTGTCTTTCGACGAAGACGCGACTTCAATCTTGCCGCAAATGCCGAAATTGGTATCGATCGGTTTGAACGAGATCAACAAGTCTACTCGTCCGGTGGCAAGGTCGGACGAAATCGGTTTGAAGCTATAATAGAATGGTTCAGTATGCGGGACGGGTGTTGTTGCCCAACCAAACGATGCTGATAATACGACGATGAAGAGAATCAACGTGATTAATGTGTGAGGTGTCTTCATGATTGCCTCCCGATAATCGATTGCATTGTCACTGCGAGACCAGTTCACCTGCTGATTGCAGTTTATTCCAGCTCTGTCCTATGGACAGCTCTCCTCGATCCCACCAAGTTGGGACGTTTCAGGGTCGCAAGAGGTGCAGGATAGGGGTTTCCGGCGCATTGGCAGTGTATCCAGCCGCTGAGCGATCAAGCTCGACCAACTGCTATTTCAGCGCAATAGTAAACAGCGAATGTTTCAAAGAGCATCCCCAATAAGAACCAACTAATGCCTCCCCGTGGAGAACTGTATAGGAGAATCCCATCCGATATTCCGCCTAATGGCGTCAATTTCCCTTCTGTTTCCGAACCCTGCAAGGCCTTACTCAATTTAGGAACTCAAGTGTACGCGGTCAAGGAAATAACCAAGATTGCTCTGAGGGACACAGCCTCGTCCTTGCCATCCAACCAGCACTGTCTCATCTTTGTAACCTACCCTCTGTGTAACTTGCGCTTTCTCATCTGAGGAAATGTATTGGAGTACTGTAGGGCGGCTTATTCTGAGAGGCGGCCACGGCAACAACTCAACGCAGTTTCGTATAATGGCAGGTTCGAAGCGAATCTGCCCTACCATTCAGCGTCGGTAGACGCGGAGAAAAATCCGCTCCCATTTCCCCCGAAATCGTATATATTGAGTCCCATGCCTGAAACGAAGAGTAAAAAAATCTCGGTCCAGACGGTCGGATGCCGGTTGAATCAATACGAATCCGAAAAGATTGCGGCGCAGTTGTATCCGTTCGGGTTCGATCGTGCCCAGCAGAACGAGACGGCCGATCTGTATATCATCAATACTTGCACGGTGACGCACAAGGCCGATGCCGACTGCCGGAATTTGATCCGGCGGGCCGCCAGAAAGAACCCCAACAGCCGAATTGTCGTGACCGGGTGCTATGTCGACAATGACCCCTCGCGAGTGGCCGGTATGGAAGGGGTCGATCTGATCATTCAGAATGCCGAGAAAGACGAAATCGCCCGCATCCTCCCGGAGAAACTTCCCGATCTGTTCAGGAGCGAGCCGGACAAGAACTGCTCGACTCTCGTGACCGACTTTTTCGATCACAACCGCGCCTGGCTGAAAGTCTCCGACGGCTGTAATCAATGGTGTTCGTTCTGCATCATCCCGACTGTCCGGGGACGGATTCGTAATCGCAATGCATCGGATATAATCGACGAAATCAATTCGCTCGTAGAAAGCGGCTACAAAGAAGTCGTGCTGACCGGAGTGCATATCGGCCATTACCGGAGCCGTAAAGTAGAGCCGTTCGTGAAGAACCTCGCCGGACTCTGCCGAATGATCCTGAAAGAGACCGACCTATACCGCCTCAGGATATCATCGATCGAGCCGCAAACAGTACGCGATGAGCTTGTCGAAGTATATGCCGAGTCGAACGGACGGATCTGCCGCCACATGCATCTGCCCCTTCAGTCCGGATCATCGCGGATCCTTCGCTTGATGCAAAGACCGTACGATCAGAATACGTACATTCGAAGAGTGCAGTCCGTTCGCAACGCTGTCGAGAATACCACCGTCGGCGCCGATGTCATCGTCGGATTCCCGGGGGAGACGGACGAAGATTTCGAGCACACCCGGAGACTGGCTGAGTCAGGCTTGATCGATTACCTGCACGTCTTCAGCTACTCCGACCGCCGTGATACTCCTGCGAGCCGGATGCCGGACAAGGTCGACCCGACAGTCATCAAAGAACGCAATGCCATTCTCACGCGGATTTCGAACGATCTCAAAGCCCGGTGTCATGCCCGGCAGGTCGGCCGGACGCTCGATGTCATCAGCCAGCATAAGCCGAACCCGGACGGGTCATATTGGGGGGTATCGGACAATTATCTCAAGGTCAAACTGCCGCCAACCATTACACCCGGGCGGGAGATCGTCAAAGTGCGGATCACGAGCGCATCGGAGGATTTCATCTCCGGCGAAGTGATCGTATAGTCCTCACACCGGGCCTCTCTCACAAAATCGACTATTTCCTTCCCTCCGAATCGGAAAAATATTCCGCTCAGGCCTGAATTTCGACTCGTTATCGCCCTTCGTTTCGCATCATAACGTTATCACATTCAGCATGTTAGGTCGCGATGGTCAAGTTTGGCACAGCCGTTGCTTAACCGGCATGCGGAGTAAAGTGTATTGTAACTTTTTTGGAATGCAAATATGTCAGACGAGCCAAACAATAATAGCGTGAGTATGGAGCAGCCGGAAGCTCCCCAGCCGTCGTCTTCAAAGGGCAACCTGATGAAGTACATCATGATGGGCGGAGGCGGCCTGGCCCTCGTGCTCATCATCGCATTCGGCATCGCGTTCTTTCTGAAGCCGAAGAAGGCCGCCGAGCCGGAAGCTTCGACTCAGCAGTCCGCGGCGACTGAAAGCCACACGGAAGTCAAACCGCCGGTTCCGATGTCGGATTCCGCTGCCGCAGGCACGGACACCGCCGACACCCTCGATCAGGCCGATCCTACCGCGATGGACAAAATCATGGACAATCTCGCGTTTCTGGACTACACGCCGGATTCCTCCGAGATGACGAGCGATCAAACCGGAATGTCGGTTGAAGACTCCCTGAAAGAGATGAACTGGATTAAGCAGCAGAAGGACTCGCTGACCCAATGGGAAAAGACGCTCAACGATCGCCAGAAGAAACTCGACCGTCAGCAGCAGGATGTAGACAAAAAAATACTGGTGATCGAGCAGGCGGAGTCCTCACGAGTCACCGAACTTGCCAAACTGTACGATGGTATGGATTCGCGGGCGGTGGCGCGTCTGATGACGAATCTCGATGACGCGACAGTGATCGCCATTCTCCCTAAAATGAAAACGAAGAATGCCTCCGAGGTGCTGCAGTTACTGCCGGCCCAGCGGGCGGCCAGACTTTCGAAACAATTGATAACAATCGCTGAAAACTAAACATGACTTTCACGCCGACTAACATAATGAATCTACTGGGCGCTTCGGGCGGCCCGACCGGCAACGGCAATACTGGCAGTGCAGCCGGCAACGCCGCCAGTGCCGGTCTGTTATTCGGTGATATCATCAGCGGCCTGCTCCTTGGCGGCGCTAATGCGCCCGCTCAGCTTCCGTTCGCCCAGCCGACCAATACCGGTTCAGTCCTTTCGAATTCGAATCAGGGATTGGTTGCCAAACTGGCCGGATCGGAAGACCCGGCTACAAAGTCATTGCTGGCCTTGTTGACCGGCTCTCCGGCTCAGCGGGCCGGGACGGCTGACGGAACTACCGGAGTCGATAACAGCGAAAATCCCCTTACTATTAATAGTGGGGCAATCCCGAACCTGATCGGAATCCAGGATTCAGACGTAACCGATATCATCTCCGATCCTTCCGCTAAACCTTCAGCCAGGACCCATGCCTTCACTCAGGATGTTGTCTCGCTTCTTCCGCAACAGGCTCTGGTGATGAATCAAAACGTGAAAAATGTCATGGCCGATATCCCGGTCGACCTCCCGAGCGGCAAGTACGACGTCGTGTCGTCGCAGGTTGCAAACGGCAAGCTGCAGCTTCAGGTCGTATCGCAGGACAATCCCGGTCAGCCGATCAATCTTTCTATTTCGCTCGATGCCCTGAAAGATCTCGGTATCGAGAATTCCGGAGTCGCCACGTTGCCCAAGCTGGATCTTGGAGTGACCAACACGACTCAGCAGGATTTCGCAGGTCTCGTCAACAAGCTCAACCTCAAATCAATTGAGATCAATCAGACCTCGGCCAATCAGCCGCAGTCTGCCCCGAATACAACTGTAAGCGTTTCGCTGTTCGGCGGTACCACTGGAAGCGAGCTGATGCTCCGGGCGCAGCTGCCTAAATCGCAGGTTCGTGCTTCAGTCAACGATGAACGTGAAGGAACGCAGACACCGAAAGCTGACGTGACGTCGATAGCAGGTAAGACTGATCAGTCGACCACTTTGCAAAAGAGTGATGCGACACCGTCGACGAAAACCGGCACCACACTGCAAGGAAAGACGATTGGCACGGTTACTCAGGATACGTCGACCACAACCGTCGCTCAACCTCAACAGGAAACCGACGGCAGTGTCAAGCAGTCCGCGGATGCATTGAAAGAAAAAGTGCAGGAATCGCTCGGGCAGGTGAAGGAACTCGTCGAGAGCAACAGCAAGGGTGACAAGAGCACCATAAAGACAACGACAGACAAGATCGAGCCTTTCCTTGGCACGCATAAGATATCGATTGAAAACTCTCCGGTAGACGGCAAGAAACCGCTTCAGCCGGTTCGGTTCGTACTTCCCGAAGATATCAAGTCGGCATTGAAGCCGGTTGGTCGCGAAGTCACTCTGCATATCGAACCGGAACATCTTGGACCGGCCAAGCTGAGTCTGAGCCTTCACGATGACGGCTTGAGCGCAAGGTTGGTCGTGAACACGACGAATGCCAAAACCACGCTGGAAGGATCTCTCGACAAATTAATGACTCAGCTGGCTAAGGCAGATATCAAAGTTCAGCAGATTCAGGTGACGGTGAGCGGCGAAGCTCCGCAGCAGCATTTGTTCCAGCGTCAGCCCGACTGGTCGAGAAGCGGACGATTCGGAAGAAACCGGATCGCGGACGAAGATTCAGCGGAAGAAAATATCATGCAGGTTACTCACTCCCCGGCCGCACGAGGCGGTTATGTCGGCTCGGGGAGGGTAGACCTGTTAGCATAGGAGAAGGATATGTCATTCATATCACCGATTCCGACCGATTCGAACGGTCAACAGAAGCAGACCGGGAGTCTGCAATCTCTGGGGAAGGATGATTTCCTGCAGCTTCTCGTAACGAAGCTCGAGAATCAGGATCCCCTCAATCCGGCGTCCGACGAACAGTTTATTTCGGACCTGGCTCAGTTTTCATCGCTCGAGCAGATGAACAATATCGCTGGCGGTATCGACAAATCCAATCAGTTAGACTATCTCTCGTCGCAGTCGCTGAACAACGTGATGGCGTCGGGACTGATCGGCAAAGAGGTCAAGTCCGAGTACAAAGGTATCTACGTGAGTGGATCCGACTCCGCGGCGATCAACTTCACTCTCGATTCACCGGCTCAGCAGGTCGACTTTACCATCAGCGACAGCGACGGCAATGTAGTCGCCCACCTGACCGACAAGGATCCGTCAGTAGGCATCAACGCATTCAAATGGGATGGCAAGGATGATCAGGGGAATACGGTTCCGGACGGTTACTACTCAGTAGCGGCTACTGCCAAAACCGAGGCGGGTACGACTATTCAGCCGAGTCTCTCGGTAGTCGGTATCGTGAAATCGGTGGCCTATCGCGACGGCTCAGCCTATCTGAATGTCAACGGTACTGAGATCGCGCTGGGCGACGTCACCTCGGTGGGCGAACCGGGATCATCGGACGGCGGGAATTAGGAAGTAAGTAAACCCGGGAAGGTGTGTCATGAGCAGTGGTCAGGGAATCAGAATCAGCAATTATCAGCGGCCGGTCAATCTCATCGAGATAGCCAATCGGTCGAAAACGCAGCCCGCTTCGGGCGGCACTGAGAAGGCATCGTTTCAGGAAATGTTCTCGCGCGAACTGGCGAACAGCCGGCAGCTCTATTTCTCCAAACATGCCCACGAGCGACTCTATTCCCGAGGGATCAACCTTTCCGAGGACAAAATCAACAGCATTGCCGACGCCGTCGACAAAGCCGAGCTGAAAGGTTCGAAAGAGACGCTGATCCTTACCGACCAGGCGGCGTTCGTCGTGTCGGTTAAGAACAGAACCGTTATCACCGCATTCGACAAAGACAATTTGAAAGAAGGTGTGGTCACCGCTATCGATTCAGCTGTGATCATCTGAACATGAACGCAAACAACAAACAAAACCAACACAATAAACCTGTTTCAGGATTGGTCCCCATTTTGATGGGGAAGTCCTGGTCATGTATGGAGGTGTCTGAATTATGATGGCATCATTGTATTCCGGTGTGTCCGGACTGAAAAACCATCAGATGAAGATGAACATTATTGGCAACAACATTGCCAACATCAACACGATTGGTTACAAGGCCAGCCGCGTGAATTTCCAGGAAGCACTGGTTCAGACCTACCGCGGCGCCGGCCGGCCGTCCGCCGTATCCGGCGGTACCAACCCGGTGCAGCTCGGACTGGGTATGCAGGTAGCTTCAATCGATACGCTCTTCTTGCAGGGCGGTCTTGAAACTACGGGACAGATCACCGACCTGGCCATCCAGGGCTCGGGGTTCTTCGTCCTCGGTGACACGAATAACAACAAGTTCTACACCCGTGCCGGGGCATTCGGATTCGACGCGAACTCGAATCTGGTAGATCCGGCAACTGGCCTGTATGTCCTCGGTAAGATGGCCGATGCCAGCGGGAATATCCCGTCACTGGCCACTTCCGGCCAGATCACGATTCCGTTCGGACAGCAGGATCCGGCTCGGGCAACGGAGAACATTACAATCGCTAACAACCTGAACTCTGCCGCGACCGACTCTGCGGCATCTCTGAGTTCTACAGGCTCTTCAAATGTCGCTAACGTGTCCGGAACGGCGGCGGACGGCGTTGGTGGTACCCACTCGATTTCGATTACCGGTCAGCAGGCAATCGCGGCCTCGTTCACCGGTACGAACTCATCGGGCAATCCGCTCAGCACCAACACGCTGTTGACCTCCCTCGGCGTCACTGACTTCAACGATTTCAGTCTGACGGTCGATGGATCTCACACTGAGGCTGTTCTCGGGCTTACTTCGGATTCCACAGTTGGGGATCTGATCAACTCTATCAATGCGATCGCCGGAGTAAAGGCTTCACTCAATGGTGGGGAGCTGCAAATTGCCCGTACCAAAGCTGGTGATCCGACCGACTACAGTTTCGAATCTTCGGCTGCCGCGGCCGGCGATATCGTAGCACAGGTCTTCGGCATTGCTCCCGGTGGTACGTTTGTATCTGCGGGCGGAGCAGCGAATACCTTCGTAGCGACCGATACCTTCACGCCCACCGTCGGAACCGGCTCAGCGGCTGGTCCGATCGTATCACAACTCGGACTGGTCGTCAATGACCAGACAGGACTTGTTGAAGGTCTAACCGGATTGGGCGGAGGCGGAGTCGAAGTCACCACGCTTACGGGGGGATTGGCCGCAACGACTCCGGGCAATGAGCTGGTTGTCGCTACCGAGCCGACTACTCACTCCATGTCACTGGCCGTATACGATTCACTCGGTGACAAGCATATCATTTCCCTGCAGTTCACCAAGTCGGTACTGAACAACCGCTGGGAGTGGAGTGCATCGACCCTCGGCAACGAGACTATCACCACCGGTTCAAGCGGCTATGTGTCGTTCAATTCCGATGGTTCGCTGAATACTTTTGACTTCAACGGCGGAGCGAACGGCATTTCGGTCGATCCGGGTAACGGTGCAGCTACCATGGATGTGGCGGTCAACGCCGGAACTTCGGGGAATTTCGACGGCCTGACCGGATTCGCGTCCGGCAGTCACACCGCTTCGATAATCGGACAAGACGGTTATGGTCTTGGGATTCTTGAGAAGATCGCTATCGACAAAGCCGGAAATATCTCCGGTATCTTCTCCAACGGTGTGACCAGAACGCTGGCCCAAATAGTGCTGGCAGATTTCAATAACCAGGCCGGTCTGCGCAAAGCGGGCGGGTCGATGTACCAGACGTCGGCAAACTCCGGCGAAGCGGTGGAAGGGATCGCCGGCGCGACCGTGTCGGGCAATATCTCCTCCGGCGCGCTCGAGTCCTCTTCGGTGGACATCGCGCAGGAGTTTACCAGCATGATCACGGCGCAGCGTGGGTTCCAGGCGAATGCCCGGATCATCACGACGTCGGACAACATGCTCGATGAACTGGTCAATATTAAGAGATAGTAGCCAATGATTAAGGTAACCCGACTGAACGATTCCGAACTGGTCGTCAACGCCGACCTGATCGAATTCATAGAATCCACACCGGATACGATCATCTCGCTCACGACGGGCAAGAAGATCATGGTTCGGGAAACGATCGATGAATTAATCGAGCGGGTTGCCGAATTCAAGCGCAAATCAGGTATCCGGACTCATCGTCCGGATACCTCTACCATTCCTGAAGGGAGTCAGTGATGGCGAACACAGACGATAAAACTGTTGTCGCCGGCGCGGATGCCGGGGCAGCGGCTGACGAACCCAAAAAAGGCGGCAACAAGATGTTGCTCTTTGGAGGGATTGGTCTCGGAGCGATCATCCTCGGAGTCGTCCTTGCGATTTTCGTGATCAAACCGATGATGTCCGGTTCCGATTCTTCGGAATCTTCATCCTCGACCGAGACACACAAGTCCGAGTCGAGCCACAAAAGTGCCAAAGGTAAGGATGGCCAGAGCATTATTTACGCGATCAACAATATCGTGGTCAATCCGGCCGGTACCGGAGGCTCTCGCTTTCTTTCCGTATCGCTCGGCTTCGCGTTGGATTCTCCGGAGCTTGAAGCGGAGTTCAGCAAGAATGAGCCTATTATCAGGGATGCCCTGATCACGATCCTTGCTTCGAAAACGGTTGCCGAGCTGACGGACACGAAACAAAAAGAAATCGCCCGATATCAGATCAAAAAGCGGGTGTCGCAACTGATGCACACCGACGGCCTGACGGGTGTGTACTATACGGATTTTGTACTCCAGTAGAGGACAAGTACTGTGGCAAAGATTCTATCACAGGACGAAATCGATGCGTTATTGACGACCGTATCGTCGGGAGAGGGGCGCTCTGAAGAGGAGCATTTCGACGAGAACAAACTGCGCTCGGTGGTCGCGTACGACTTCAAGCATCCGAACCGCGTCTCGAAAGACCAGATTCGCACGCTCGAGAATATGCACGACAACTTCGCCGGGCACTATGCTTCGACTCTCTCGGCGATCATGCGGACGATTGTCGACGTAGATCTCGTGTCGGTCGACCAGATAACGTATTCGGAGTTCATTATGTCCCTCGTGACGCCGTCGTGCACGTACACCTGGTCGGCGGAACCGATGGACGCCGTCTGCCTGGTAGATTTCAACCCGACGCTTACCTTTTCGTTTATCGACCGGATGTTCGGCGGCAACGGAAAGATCCTCGAAACGGAACGCGAGCTGACCGGTATTGAACGTTCGGTGATGACCCGGCTTGCCCACAAATTGTACCGCGATCTCGAACGGGCCTGGGAAAATATCGTGCAAATCGATGTCGATCAGAAGAGTTTCGAGACCAACCCGCAGTTCATCCAGATCGTACCGCCGGGCGAAACGGTCGTGGTCGTCTCGTTCCAGGTCAAGCTGTTTCAGTCGACCGGACTTCTGACCGTCTGCTATCCGTACGTCTCCCTCGAACCGATTATCACCAAGCTGTCGGCCCAGAACTGGATCGATGCCACCAAGAAGAAGAATCTCGACAGTGACCGCCGCTTGAATCTGTTCAACATCACGCCGGTGGAGGCGGAATTGACCGCCCAACTGCTCACCACGGATATACGGATGAAGGAGTTTCTTGAACTCAAGGTCGATGATATCATCCCGTCGGAAAAGAAGATCACGGTGCCAATCGAGATATTCGTGAACAAGCGAAGAAAGTTTATAGCCCATCCCGGTTTGAAAGGGAAGAAGCGGGCTATCCAGATAATAGAAGTCCAGGAAGAAGAACGCATGGAGGTGCAATAGATTATGGCCGACGAACAAGACCTGAAGCCGCAGGCTGACGCCGAGGTTCCCGAAGGAACTCAGGAGCCCGTGGAGGCCGAGCCGACTCCGGACGCTGACGCTGCAGGCGAAAGCGCGGAGGAGCTGGTAGCCGCCGACGAGCCGGTGGTCAACGACGGAGACGCTTCGGAAGAAGACGCCGAAGCGGCAATGATGGCGATGCTCGAGGATCTGCCGCAGGAAGAGTCGCATGCCGATGTCAACGATATCGAGTTCGGTCAGGCGGCCGTATCCAAGGCCGAATTCCAGCATCTGTCCGAACCGGCTTCGAAGCCCGGCAAGAGAAACATCGATTTGTTGATGGATGTCAACTTGCCGATCTCGATCGAACTTGGCCGCACCAAAATGTCGATCTCGGACATTCTGGCGTTAGGTCCCGGTTCGGTCGTAGAGCTGAACAAACTTGCCGGTGAACCGGTCGACCTTCTGGTGAACCAGAAGATCGTCGCGCGTGGCGAGGTGGTCGTCATCGATGAAAACTTCGGTGTGCGTATCACTCAACTCATGACCCCGGAAGAAAGGTTGAAGTCTCTTGGAGAAGAGTCTTAAACAGAAGCGCCGGTCACAACTGGCGATCGCCCTGATCGTAATCGCCGCGCTTGTCGGTGTGCTCGTGATCCGGACCGATCGAGTCTCTGCGGACGGAAACTCGGCCCTGACCTATATCAGCAAGCAAACGACCGAGCCGGCCCAGCAGACGGAGCCTCCCTCATACTTCGATTCGCAGCTGCCGCCGATGTTCAAGCTCGGCAGTGCCCTGGTGATCGTCCTGATCAGCATCTACGGCGGGATTTTCCTGCTCAAGAAGATGATGGGGAGGAAATACTCGGGGAATCGTCAGCATGAACTGCTGGAGATCCTTGAAACGACTTTTGTCGCGCCCAAGAAGAGCGTGACGCTGCTCCGGGTTGCCGACAAGTCGGTACTGATCGGTACGACCGAGACCAATATCTCCGTGCTGACGGAGCTGGACAGCGCCAAGACGAAAGAGATTCTGGCACAGATACAATCTGAACCGGTCGGTGAATCGTTCACCGGGATGTTCAAGTCCGCGGCCGAGCGGATCCGCGAAATGCGGGTTGGCAAGCCGGGAAAAGCGGCCCTCGAAGGCTGACGGACCGAGACTACTTAGTCGGAGGTAACAGGATGTTGGCCTCCGCTGATCGCGACATGGATGTTGCGAGACGACGAAAGATATAGGATATGAACAAGAAATCTTTGCTTCTCTTACTCTGCCTCGGAATCGTGCTCGTGGCGGCAAACGTGTCGGCCCAGACGGTACCCAAGGTCTCCCTGCAGGTCGGTGATTCCACCGATCCATCGGATCTCTCTACCACCCTGCAGATTGTCGTACTGATGACGGTCCTGGCGCTGGCGCCTTCCATCCTCATCATGGTGACATCGTTCATTCGATTCGCCGTGGTTCTGTCATTTCTTCGCCAGGCGTTGGGTGTGAACCAGATGCCTCCGAACCAGTTGCTCGTGGCTTTGGCCTTGGTGTTGACGTTTTTCGTGATGTCGCCGGTGATTAACAAATCATACAACGAAGGAATCAAGCCATACCTGGACAAGAAGATAAGCAAGGAAGAAGCGTTCGATAAAGGGATTGGTCCGTTCCGAACGTTCATGCTTGCGCAGACCCGTGAGAAGGATCTGGCGCTGTTTGTCAATATCGCAAAACTCGACAAGCCGCAGGACCAGAAAGACATCCCGCTGCAAGTGCTTGTGCCCGGGTTCGTGATTTCAGAACTCAGGACCGCCTTTCAGATCGCTTTTGTCCTGTTCATCCCGTTTCTCGTGATCGACATGGTGGTTGCGTCGGTATTGATGTCGATGGGTATGATGATGCTGCCGCCTATACTCGTGTCTTTGCCGTTCAAGATACTCTTGTTTGTTCTCGTGGATGGCTGGTATCTCTTGATAAAATCACTCGTGGAATCGTTCCACATGTAGGAAAGGATCGGAGTACTTATGGATACCCAGATGGTAGTCTCGATTGGGCGCGAAGCGCTGATGCTCACGTTGATGATCTCCGGTCCGCTGCTGCTGTTCGCATTGGTGATTGGCCTGGGCATTTCGATTTTCCAGGCGATCACACAGATTCAGGAAATGACCCTCACGTTCGTGCCCAAGATCATCGCGGTCGCGCTCGCGCTGCTAATTTTCCTCCCCTGGATGATCAACATGGCGACCGATTTCACCCGCCATATGTTCGCACTTATCCCGACCCTGGTGGGGTAGATGAAAAGGCCCGCCGGAAGCGGTTTTTGAACTTTTTTCCGACAGCGCTGGTAAATTTTTCCACAGATTCCGCCCGTCTCAAGATGTCGCCGTTAGGGCGAATCGCTAACCGCAAACCAATCAATAGCTTACTGAAGCCCGTCAGACTGTTTCAGGTTGGCACATGATTTGTGATAAGAAATGTCGATTAACCCGAATTGTAAGGACATTAGGTTGTTCGACTTCATTAATTACGGTGCCGATAAACTGATTCTGATGCTTCTGATAATGGTCCGGGCATCAGGTATCTTTGTCACTGCACCGATCTACGGTGACCGCAGCCTCCCGCGCCTCGTCAAAGTCGGTCTCGTCATCCTTCTGTCGCTTATCCTGATTCCGGTAGTCGGCGGACTCGAAACGTTGCCCCAGGTCACGAACCTGTGGCAGTTGACCGGACTGGTCTTCAACGAGATGCTCGTCGGAGTCCTGATCGGTTTAGTCTATCGCCTGATTTTCATCGGTGTCCTTTCCGGTGGCGCCATTATCGGATATCAGGTCGGCTTCTCGTTCGCCAATGTATTCGATCCGAACCAGAGCGACCAGATCTCCATCATCGGTAGGTTCTGGTATATTCTGGCCATTCTCTTTTTCCTGACTATCAACGGACACCATATAATCATCAGCTCCTTCGTGGACAGCTATCAGGTAATTCCTGCCGGTAATGTCCAGTTATCGGGAGCGGCCGGCGAGCTGTTTATCAAGTACACCGCATACATCTTCATCATCGCGGTCAAGATAGCCTCCCCGGTCATCATCACGTTGTTTCTCACCGACGTTGCCCTCGGAACGATTGCCAAAACGATGCCGACAATGAACGTCTTCTTCGTCGGCTTCCCCATAAAGATCGGCGCCGGACTGCTCGTCATGGCGCTTTCATTGCCACTGTTCACCTACGTTATCCAGCGTTCGCTGGAGTATTTCGATGGTGAACTTCACACCCTGCTTATGACGCTGGGAAGGGCTTAACAGATCATGGCTGAACAGGGATTCCAGGAAAGAACAGAGAAGGCAACTGACCATCGGCGAAAGAAAGCACGCGAAGAGGGTCAGGTTGCGAAGTCGCAGGAGTTGAATGCTGCGGCGATTCTCTGTCTCGGATTCGTGACACTCTACATGGCCGGTCCGTTTCTGGCTCACCAGGCGATGCAACTGATGCGGTACACCATGGTCAACGCTCCGTTTATCGCCGCGCAGGACCCGACGTTTGCCACCGTGTTCAACGAGAATCTCGTCAAGTTCCTGATCTTATTGACGCCGATTTTCGCCGTGCTGACGATCGTCGCGGTGGGTGTGAATGTGGCCCAGGTCGGCTTCCAGATTTCGTCCAAGTCGATGGAACTCAAGTTTGACCGCCTGGACCTCGTCCAGGGCGTGAAACGAATGATCTCGATGAGATCGCTCGTCCAACTGGTTCGCGACACGATCAAGTTATTGGTGGTCGGATTCGTCGCTTACAAAGTCATCGCGAGTGAATTCCACTCGTTCTTTTTGCTCCCTGACATGTCCGTACCGGAGTTTGCCGGCGTGCTCGGAAAGCTGACTCTGATGCTGGCGCTCAAGACCGGCGGCGCAATTCTCATAATCGCCATACTCGACTATGTCTACCAGAGATATGAATTCGAAAAATCGATCCGGATGTCCAAGCAGGATATCAAGGACGAATACAAAGATACCGAAGGTTCGCCGCAGATCAAATCACGGGTCCGCCAGCTTCAGCGTGAGACGGCTCGCCGTCGCATGATGGCCGCGGTCCCTGAAGCCGATGTAGTCGTGACGAACCCGACCCACCTCGCAGTGGCCATCAAATACGATCCCGACCAGATGAACGCACCGTTCGTGCTGGCCAAAGGCGAACGGCTTATCGCTCAGAAGATCAAGGAGATCGCGCGGGAACATGGTATCCCGGTTATCGAAGACAAGCCGCTTGCCCGCGCCCTGTTCAAGATGTGTGATATCGGCCAGATGATTCCGGGCAATCTGTACCGCGCTGTGGCGGAGCTTCTGGCCTATGTCTACAAGACCAACGGAAAGGCTGTGAATTAGTATGGCACAGGCAGGAGTACAGCAAAGCATGATCGAACGGGTGACCTCGCGCTCGGATATTCTCCTGGCGCTTGGTGTCATTGCGATAATCGGTGTGCTTGTTATTCCGATACCGACGATGTTGTTGGACTTCGCCCTCGCCTTCAATATCACCTTCTCCCTGGTGGTGCTGCTGACCACGCTGTATGTCACCCGTCCACTCGATCTGTCCGTCTTCCCGGGAATGCTGCTGATCGTGACGCTGCTGCGTCTGTCGCTCAACGTAGCTTCCACCCGTCTTATTCTCGGACAGGCGTACGCCGGCGAAGTGATCAATTCATTCGGAAATTTCGTGGTTCAAGGGAATTACGTCGTCGGCTTCATCGTTTTTGTAATTCTCGTGATCATCCAGTTCGTGGTTATTACCAAGGGCGCTGGACGTATCTCCGAGGTCGCCGCCCGATTTACCTTAGATGCCATGCCGGGCAAGCAGATGGCGATCGACGCCGATCTCAACGCCGGCATTATCACCGAGCAGGAAGCCAAGACCCGCCGCGCTGATATCGCCAAAGAAGCAGATTTTTACGGCGCAATGGACGGTGCTTCCAAATTCGTGCGCGGCGATGCCATTGCCGGTATCCTGATCACACTGATCAATATTATCGGCGGTTTCGTGATCGGAATCGCGATGAACGGAATGCCGTTAACCGAAGCGTTGCGGACTTACTCGTTGTTGTCGATCGGCGATGGACTGGTAACGCAGATTCCGGCCCTGCTCGTCTCGACCGCTTCAGGTATTATCGTCACGCGGGCCGCTTCGACTTCGAACATGGGCACTGACCTTGCGTCGCAACTCACCCGCCAGCCGAGAGCGATCCTGGTCGCCGCGTTAATGCTTCTCATGTTCGGGTTCCTTCCCGGCATGCCAACCTTCACTTTCCTCATTCTTGGCGCCGTGGTCGGCGGGATCGGATACATGACCCGCGAGGCGACCAAACGCAAAGCCCTGGCTGCGCGCCAACAGGAACAGATCAAAGCTACCGAAATGCGTAAACCGCAGGAGCGGGCCGAGGATCTGCTCAAAGTTGACACACTCGGATTGGAAATCGGTTACGGGCTCATCCCGCTGGTCGATACCAGGCAGGGTGGAGATCTCCTGAATAGAATCTCATCTATCCGCAAGCAACTGGCCGGTGAGCTGGGCATTATAGTCCCGCCGATCCGCATTCGGGACAATGTGCAGCTTCGCCCGAACCAGTATCAGATCAAGATCAAGGGGATCAAGGTAGCCGAGTACGAACTGATGGTCGACCATCTGATGGCAATCAATCCGGGCTTCATCGAAGAGAAGCTCGATGGTTTCGATACGAGCGACCCGGCATTCGATCTGAGCGCCACCTGGATCATTCCCAATCTGAAGGAAATGGCCGAAGCTCAGGGATACACCGTTGTCGATTCGTCGTCGGTGGTTGCAACCCATCTGACCGAAGTGATTCGCAATGCGGCCAGCGAGATTCTTACCCGTCAGGATGTACACCATCTGGTGAACACGCTCAAAGAAGATTATCCGGCGCTGGTCGATTCGGTCATTCCCGAAATCGTTCCTCTCGGCACTCTCCAGAAGGTGCTCATCGGATTGCTCAAAGAGCGGGTACCGGTGCGCGATCTGGCGACCATTGTCGAAACCGCCTCCGACTATATCGGGGTGACGAAAGACACCGACGTTCTCACGGAATATGTTCGCATGTCCCTGAAGCGGCAGATCACCGATCTGTATCGCGGACGCGACAACAAGATATATGTATTCACAATCGACCCGGTGGTCGAGCAACAGCTGTCCGATTCGGTTCAGAGCACCAAGCAGGGTTTGATGCTGGTGCTGGATCCGGCGATGACGGAATCGCTGATCGAAAAGATGAGCAGTCAGTCCGACTTGATGACTGCAGCCGGTCATACGCCGGCGTGCATCTGTTCGCCGAATATCAGGCTGGCCCTGAGAAGGCTGGTCGAGGCAGCGAAACCGCAGCTCGCAGTCATCTCCTACAATGAGATTCTGCAGGATGTGGAGCTCGTATCAACCGGAATGGTGAGGTTAAGCGATGATAATTAAGACCTTCACAGCCGAAACATCGGCCGCGGCGCTGAAGCGCGTTCGCGAAGAGATGGGCGGCGATGCAATCGTTCTGAGAAGCGGAAGAGCCCTCGGAGCGGACGGCAAACCGTCGTTTGAAGTTACCGCGTGTCTGGAGAAGGCCACGGTGGGTCGGTCTTCACGCATCTTCAAGGACACCAGAGCCGCCCAGAGCGCAAACAGGCTCGCCCCCGGTGTGGACCGGGCCGACACAGCCAATCAGTCTGAAGCCGCGAGTGAAAGCGACAATGCTCTTCGCAAGCAGATAGCCGATCTCGAAGTCAAGTTGGACAAACTGGTAGCGCGCAGCATGGTTCCGCGCCCCGAAGGTGCGTCCGAACGATTCGACCGGTTGTGCCGTCAACTTCGCTCGGCGGACCTTCCTGAGGATCATATTGCGGCCATCGTCAAGCAGCTGGACGGAGGTCAAATTGCCGATGACCAGTTGTTCGATGCGGCTCACAAAGAACTCGTGAAACTGACAAGCAGTCTGATGTTGCCGAGCATGAGCTTCTCGGGAGGTGACAGGATCGTGATCAGCGGTCCGGCCGGTGCCGGCAAGTCCTCCGTGATGGGCAAACTGGCGTCGCTGCTGGTAGCACGAGATCATCAAAAAGTAAAACTGGTCACGCTCGATTCATTCAAGATGACTGCGTATGAAGAGCTGGTCGGGTACGCCGAGATACTCGGCGCCGAAATGGTCGATCCATACGGCGACCAACCTTCGTTCGCCCCTGAATCAGATACAATCACGCTGATCGATACACCGTCGACCCCGACCAATTCGGAAGCTCTGGAGGATCTTCGCGGGAAAATCGAGAGCACCAATCCGACGACACATATCGCTGTCTTCTCATGTTTGACCCGCAGCGCCGATATATCGCGGCTTGCCGCCGAACAGAAGAAGCTTGCTCCGACGCATCTGATCATGACAATGACAGATCTTACCGATGCGTACGGAAGCATGATCGCGGCGGCTACCGCTCTCGACGTCCCCGTAGCTATGTTGACCGATTCCCCGGGCGGAACGGGTAACCTGCATACGCCGGATCCTGACCGCGTTGCTCGCACGCTGCTTAAACAGGAGGTCAACCGTGGCTAACAAACTGACCTTGCAGCAGAGGAATCTTTCCGAGAACTCCGTCGAACCCGTAGTTGTCTCAGTTCTTTCGGGCAAGGGTGGTGTAGGCAAGTCGGTTGTAGCCTACAACCTTTCGTGCGCCCTGGCCTCATTCGGTCAGCGCGTACTGGTTGTTGATGCCGACCTGAATTTCGGCAACATTCACATCCTTGCCAACAGCCGCTGTACGTACGGTATCAACCAGTTTATTTCGGGTGAACTTGGCCTCAAAGAGGCAGTGACATCGCTCGATAAGAACTTTGACCTGCTGGCGGCCTGCGGCGATCGCGCCGTCATCCAGGACGGTGATATCACGCCGATCGGCCGGATGATGAAGCAACTTCGCAAACAAGGACAGAACTATAATTTCATCCTG
>CAZFOY010000061.1:0-1432 GCA_964520865.1 uncultured Ignavibacteriales bacterium
CTCGCAATGACGAAGTCCTGGTCGTCTTCGTCACCTCACTCAGTCCGGCAGTTTCTTGACTTCTAAAGCAATCTTGATAAGCACGATCGCAAGTGAACCGGCGAATGTAATCACGTGTAGCCACCATCGATATCCATCGAACGGCGAATCTGTACCAACCGGATAAGCTCGGCCGACCAGGAGATACATCAGGGCCGCAAGGATCAGCATGTACCCGCCGCGCTGATTGATCGGATACCAGTTGTCATCGCTGGCAAGCGTCTTCTTCGTCCGGACTCCCCAGAACCGATTCCGAGGAATCAGCTTGAGACAGAGAGGCAACGAAAAAACGATTATCAAAATCGAGGGAATCAGAAACGGTTCGTTATGCATGATCGCGGCCGTTTACGCGAGCTCCGGCTGGTGCGGGAAATGGTGAATCAGCTTTCCTTCGATCGGCGCGCCGATCAGTTCGACATCGTACCCCCACTCGTGAAGAATCGGCAGGATCGTCTCCAGTTCGAGGTCATCCTGTCCGGCGAGGCGCGGATCGTCCCCGGAGTAGCGAATGTTAAGGCAGTTGAGTTCCGCTCCGGAGACAGATTCGACCTCGAAAGTGACCGTGAGCTTCTCGTTGAAAGTACCGTCGACATTCGTGTACTTCTTGGGCCCGGTGTAAATCTCCTGCTCGCCGATCCATCGTATTTCACGTTCGTCGACCCGAAACGCGATCGTGCGGTTAGTTGCGCCGGAAACGTGAAGCATCAGGTCGTAGGGTCCGGTGGCTTTCTCAAGTCTCATGTCGGCGTCGTGAGAAACGGGAGTGAATGCAAAGCGGCACTCGGAGGAACGTTCCGCCGCTTTGAGCAGCTTCCGAACCCGGGGATCGTTGTACGACACTTTTTCCGGGAGCAGACCGCATCCGGCAAGGATGATCATTGCCAGGAGAGCGAGGGTACCCGTGCGCAGGTTGATACCCGCGCCGCGCTTCCGCCTTGTCAGGTTGCCCGGAACCGATTGAGGGGACAGGCTTCGCATACTTTAATTGAAGATTCACCCGACCGGATTGCGAAGTCAAACCTTTTTCCGCGCTAAATCGCATCGAAAGAGGGTCAAATTCCCCGGTTTGATCGATGTCATTCCTCTGCGGGGCTGTTAATCTATTGTCGGAAAATGCGTTACGGGTCGCCGTCTTGCTGATATTCGACCGGGATGGTTGCTTTTTTCATCCATTCGGTTGCTTTTTTCGACAACTCATTCTTACTTTCAGCGTTTAAGTCAAGCAAAGGATGACATCAGAAGTGCCAGGGAATAGGTCACGCTTACATAGGGTTGCCGTGGGTTTGACGGCGGTAATAGGTTTGTGTCTATTGTTTTCCGTCAGCCGCGCACAGAGTTCTGCCGAAGACTCGCGCGATGACGACACCCTGCACCTGGTTGACACCCTTCAGCC
>CAZFOY010000061.1:1532-18628 GCA_964520865.1 uncultured Ignavibacteriales bacterium
ACCAAGAACCCGGATGGTCCGGTAGGCGGATTTTCGATCACCGGAATGATCGGAAGCCGGTTCGCCAGTCAAGGGGGGTCAAAATCAAACACGATTGCCGACGGCATTATCACTGTGCCGGTTTCCTCTCACCTGACTTTGAGCGCCGGATATCGATATTATCAGCAAATTGAACTACTCGATGTTCAGAAAGGGTACGGCTCAGTGAGCATCTACCCGACCAGTTATTCCTCGGATTCAGCCTATGTCAATCCGGATGGCCCGGTGGGAAATCTGGCTATGAAGGTTTCCGGTGGCGGATCAAAGAACGGAGTATTCGGTGAATGCCAGGCTATTCTCCCGTTTACCGGAGACATGACCTTCACTCTTCTGATCCGCGGGGAGCGGGTTCCCGGCCCGCCATATCGCCGCTCGGCCATTGCCGGCTTCCTCCTTTCGTACTATCCGTAAGTTCTTATCCCCATTTGCCCTCTCTTCTCACGAAACCTGGACAGCTTCGCTTCCGTATACATTAGTACATCATAGCAAAACGATTCAGACAATGGAGGAAACGTGAAGCATTTTCTCACCATCTTGGTGGCGGCTCTTTTGGTGGTTGCCCTCGTGTTCAGTTTTGGAGTTGGGAAAACAGCTAAATATACCAAGGATGCCTGGCTCGGCGTGGAAACGCAGACGGTGGATGACGAACTGGCCAAAGGGTTCGATCTTCCCGTTAAACACGGCGCGATCGTCAACGACGTGATCGACGGCTCACCGGCCGACGAGATCGGTCTGGAGCAGGGGGATATCATTGTTGCTCTCGACGGAGAAAAGGTTCTTGATTCGGACGATCTGATCGATATGATCGAGGATCACAATCCGCAGGATAAGGTCACGCTTACGATCTATCGGGAGGGAAAAGAAAAGGAAATCGAGGCAACGCTCGATCGGGCCCCGAAGGACCGTCGCGATGTCATCGTTATTCCGCGAGGATCATCGCGCAGCCACGTTCTGGTTGCACCGACGACGCCAATGGTGCCGGCCACACCTGCTGCTCCGGCTGCTCCGAAAGTTTACGGCGTCTGGAACAGCAACGGTAATCAGGGCAAGTGGTATTCAGTAACCTCCGACAAGGGTGGGTATCTCGGAGTATCGATTCTCGATCCCGGCGATCAACTCGGCGATTACTTCGGCGTGAAGGATGGTGACGGTGCCCTCGTGACCAGCGTCGTCGAAGACTCTCCGGCGGCCGAAGCGGGCATTAAGGCCGGAGATGTTATCGTGAAAATCGGTGATACTGAAATCGACGGCACCGAAGACGTCTACGATGCGATGGAAGATTACAAAAAGGGAGACAAGGTAGATGTGCAGGTTATCCGCGACAAGCACGAGCGGTCGCTGGCGGTGACGATCGGTGAGAACAAAGATAACAGCTATAGCTACTCGTATCATTTCAACGGTCCGGACATGAACATTCGTGTGCCGAAGATGAAAGGGATGTGGAACGGGTCGTACAACAATCTGGATGAGTATTTGAATTCCGACGAGTTCAAAGACCAGATGGAGCAGTTGAAAGACCAGATAAAGGAATTGAAAGAGAACTTCCGGACACAGCAGCGGGATCAGGCGCAGCAACTTCGCGACCAACTGCAGGAGCTCCGCGATCAGCTCCAGGATATCGAACGGAAGATGAAATAAACGAACGTCCTATTGACTTACATTCGTGCTCAAAAAAGGACCCCGGATATTCGGGGTTCTTTTTTTGGGATTTTCTCTGTTGCGCCTTCTTCAAAACGGGCTTTATATTGACTCAACCATGATTCAGATTACCATCGAGAAACTCTACAAGTCGCGCAATCAGGACCTTGAACTGACCCTCCTGTCCAGCAGTGAGCAGGCCCTCAAGAAGATTATTCACAATGCTGAACTGCACCGTCCGGGGCTGGCCCTGACCGGGTTTTTCGAGCGATTCGCCAACAAGCGCATTCAGATTCTCGGTGAGACGGAGATGACTTATATCGATCACCTCGATCCGGTTCGTCTCAAAGAGATCGCGAACATGATTTTTGAGCACGATATCCCGATGGTGATCATTTCCAAGGGGATCACGCCACCGAATGAACTGATCGAGATTGCCGACCGACATCACACTTCGGTCTTCTCCAGTCGTCTAACGACCGCCGATCTGACCAACAGGCTGGCCGCTTATCTTGACCACATATTCGCACCGTCTATAAATGTGCACGGTACGTTGGTTGACGTCTACGGGGTCGGGCTGTTGTATACCGGCAAGTCCGGCATCGGTAAATCGGAAGTTGCACTTGATCTGGTGGAACGCGGACACCGTCTGGTGGCGGACGATGTCGTCAAGATCACCCGGGCGGCGCCGGATGTTCTTATCGGGACGGGCTCGGAACTGCTTGGCCATCATATGGAGTTACGCGGGGTCGGAATTATCGATATCGAGGAGCTGTTCGGAATCCGGTCGATTCGCCTGCAGAAGAGAATCGAAGTTGAAGTGAATCTGACCCTCTGGTCGGAAACGGAAGATTACGAGCGGCTCGGGATAGAAGACCGCAAGAACACGTTCCTGGGGGTTGGCATTCCGATCGTGCGGGTACCGATTTCACCGGGGAAGAACATTACGGTGATATCGGAAGTGATTGCGATGAATCATATGCTTAAGGTTTACGGGGAGAATTCGGCCCTTGAGTTTACCAAGAAGTTGTCCCAGACGCTGAGCCGCCAATCGATGACCAAGGATTATCTCGAATCGGACTACGAATAGTCGCCCATACCCTCCAACATACTCCCTAAAAAGCACTTGGCAAACTGTCGGGCAGGCTTTACCTTACCGGTCTTGCGGCCCGGTTGCGGCTGCGAGGAACCATTCACGCGCGATCTGGTACAAGACTAATGATTTCTGGAGGATAGACTGTAATGATAAGAAAATCTGTAATTGGGCTGTTGCTCATAATGCCACTGGTCATGATTACCCTGAACGGCTGTGGCAAATCGGGAGGACGAACGGTCGCCACGGTCGGAAATGACAAGATTACCGCTGACGATCTCAACGACTATTTCGGTCGGCTGCGGATGACTTTCCCCACGGCTCAGGACGAATACAACAAACGTCGAGAGATCCTCGACACCATGGTGGTAACGAAACTTCTCGTCCAGGCGGCCTACGAAAAGGGAATCGACAAGCTGGATGAGTTGGCCCGGATCATGATCGGCAACAAGAACAAGTTCCTGCTGGCGGCATTGTACCAGAAGCATATCGCGAAGAATGTCGAGCCGACCGATGCGGAAGTGAAAGACTTCTACAATCACCTCCAGTACAAGATTCGCGTCTCACATATTCTGGTGAAAGACAAAGACACCGCCCAGATGATTTTTGACAGCCTCAAACACGGCGGCAATTTCGAACAGCTGGCGTATCAGTATTCGATCGATCCCGATGCCAAGCGCAACCGGGGAGATCTCGGGCTGGTCGGCTGGGGTGAGACGGTCGATGCGTTTCAGCAGGCAGCTTTTGCCATGAAGCCGGGTGAGATTTCTCCGCCGGTGAAGTCTCCTTTCGGCTACCACATTATCAAGCTGGTCGACAAACTACCGAACCAGGCCCGCGGCGACTTTGATTCCGTGAAAGTTCAGATCAGAAATCAGGTCAGGAACCGCAAATCGCTCAAGATCACGGAAGCCTATCTTGACTCCATACAGGAGAAGTATCCGGTCACGATCGACACCACTACATGCAACTACCTGATGCACAAGCGCAGCCAGTTGTATCCGCCGCAGCTCCTCGCCACCCTGCCGAGAAACGACTTTGATATGGACCAGCTTGATCGCAACGAGAAGGAACTGGTACTTGCGACGTGGAACGGCGGACAGATGACGGTGAGTCAGTATCTCACGCAATTGAAGGATGTCCCGGCCAACGTGCGGCCGGATCTCGATGATGCCGACTCGCTCAAGACCGTCGTATTCCAGATGAAACTCCAGGATATTCTGGCCCAGGAAGCGATTCGAGAGGGGCTCGAGAACGATCCCGATTATCTTCATAAGATGAAGATGTTCAAAGAACTGAACATGGCGGATATTATGAAGAACGATTCCATTCCGGTCCCGCCGGGTCCGGACGAAGGAACCATACGGCAGTACTATGACGATCATCCGGACGAATTTACCACTCCGGCAAAAGTGCATGCTTACGAGATCCTTATGAGCGACGAGCACAAAGCCAAGCAGTTGCGCAAGAGCATAACATCGCTGAAGGAGTTCAAGGATAAAGCATTGGATCTCGATGAACGTGCCGGCAAGCGGGCGCTCGCCGGCGATCTCGGTTATTTTGACCGCAGATTGTATCCGGAGATATTCGACCTGGCCATTAAGACGCCGGTTGGATCGATCGGTGGTCCGGTGGTGACAGGGACGAAGTATTCGATCTTCTATGTGGTCGATAAGATTCAGCCGGAACTCAAGGATTTCCTGGGCGTCAAGCGGAGTATAGTCGAGAAGCTTCAGAAAGAACAGAAGGACAAGGCCATTCAGCAGTGGATAGATGCAAAACTTAAGTCGACCAAGGTAGACATCAACGACGAAGCGGTGTGGTCGACGATCGATATGAGCAAATATCCCAAGCAGGCCGACACGACCATGGCGAACAATTAGCCGTGGTTTCAGGAAGAACATGAAGATCAGACAAATTCTTTTCGGTGCGGTTGCACTGATATTGTTTGCGTGCCCCATCAGGGCACAGCGGCAGACGGTCGATAAGATCGTCGCAGTGGTGGGCGATCAGGTCATTCTTGCCAGCGAGCTGGCCAGTCAGGTGCAGCTTGCGATTCTCCAGAGCGGTCAGCAACCGCGATCTCAGGCGGAGCTGGACACGCTCAAGAACGACCTGCTCAACCAGATGATATCGGACCGGCTGTTCCTTATCGCCGCGAAGAAGGACACGAGCATCAAGATACGCGATGAAGAAATTGAGCAGGCGCTCGATGACCAGGTGGCTCGCGTCGCCAAGAATTTCAACACGTACGACGATTTTCTCAACGCGCTGTCCAACGAAGGACTGACGTTACGGGAACTCAAAAAGAAATATCGTCCGGAGATCGAGAACCAGCTCCTGAAAGAGCGATACGAGCAGAAGCAGCTCTATACCGTCTCAGTCTCGCGACACGAGGTGGAAGAGTTCTATGCTCAGAACAAGGACTCCATACCGAATCAACCCGAAGCAGTGAAGCTTGCCCATATTCTGCTCGCGATCGAGCCTTCGCAACATGTCGAGGATTCGGTGAAGGAACTTGCCACCGAACTCAGACAAAAAGTTCTCGATGGTGCCGATTTCGCGACGATCTCCTCCCGGTATTCCACCGGTGGCGCCGGAGCGAACGGCGGCGAACTCGGCTACGTGGCCAGAGAGGATATGGTACCTGAATTCGCGAGAGCCGCGTTCAACCTCAATGTCGGCGACATCTCGGGAGTTATTCGCACTCAGTTCGGTTATCATGTCATTAAGAACGAGGGCCAGAAGGGGCAGAAACTGAAGCTCCGGCACATTCTTCTTGCGGTCAATCCGTCCCCTTCCGATTCGGAAAGGGTTCTGCATCTTGCCGATTCGCTTCTGCAAGCGGCGCGCAACGGCGGGGATTTCGCTCAGATGGCCAAGATCTTTTCAGCCGACAGCCAAACTCGCGCCGAGGGAGGCGAGCTGGGATGGTTTGCGGTTAGCCAGCTCCCGGCTGAATTTGTCGACACCGTCAAAGGATGGACGACTCCCGGCACTTATCGAGGTCCGGTTATGACCAAGTACGGATTGCATATTCTCAAACTGCTCGACTATCAACCCGAGAAAGTCTATTCACTGCCCGATGATTACGATCAGATTAAGGAACTGGCGCGGCAGGACAAGACCGGGAAGATGGTTCAAAAGTGGATTGAGCAGTTGAAAGAGAAGACGTACATCAAGGAAGACCTCGATTAGCTCCCATGCGAATAGACGACTATCTCTCCACCGTCGGAATTATCAAGCGGCGCACGGTTGCCAAAGATCTGGCTCAATCGGGGATGATCGCGGTGAACGGGCGGGTCGCTAAACCTGCCTACGACGTCAAAGTCGGTGACATCGTGCAGATCAAAGGCACTCACGGTTCGACTGTCGAGGTCCTCCAGTTGCCGACCGGCTCGGTGCCGAAAGAGAAGCGGGACCAGTACTTCAGGCCGCTCACCAACGCATAGATCTTAAACATTACCAATCAATTTACTCCATTATAGGCCCCGGAACGCGAAAAACCGGTCCGTGGCCCCTCGATTCACGAACCAAATCTCGCACCGGTTGTTATACTGATATCAACACACGAAATCGAAGCGCGACCTAACCGAGAATTTGTGAGGAATATAGTGAAGAAAACAAGGCCGGCGACATTAGGCGAACTCAAAAAATCAGGATGGAAAAGCCGCAGCGTGAAAGACGAACTGCGGGAAAACCTTCTCAGGAAGATTTCCGCCGGCGAGGCGATATTCGAAGGAATTGTCGGCTACGAACGAACGGTGATCCCGCAAATCGAGAATGCCCTGCTGTCCAAACATAATTTCATTCTCTTGGGATTGCGCGGGCAGGCCAAGAGCCGCATGATCCGGCAGTTGTACTCGCTACTCGATGACGCCATCCCGGTGATACCGGGGACGCAACTCAACGAAGATCCGCTCAATCCGATCTCACCGCAGGGCAGGAAGATGTTCGAAGAGCTGGGAGATGCGATGCCGGTCGACTGGCTGGAGAGCAAGGACCGGTTCCACGAGAAGCTGGCCACCCCCGACGTGTCGATCGCCGATTTGATCGGTGATATCGACCCGATCAAAGCAGCCAGAGAGAAGCTCGACATATCCAATGAAGAAGTGATCCATTGGGGAATCGTGCCACGTACCAACCGGGGGATCTTCGCCATCAACGAACTTCCGGATCTTCAGCCGCGGATACAGGTCGGGCTGCTGAATATCCTCGAAGAAAACGACATTCAGGTGCGTGGATTTCCACTCCGGGTTCCCCTCGATATGCTGCTCGTGTTTACCGCTAACCCGGAAGACTACACCAACCGGGGTAACATTATTACCCCGTTGAAGGATCGTATCGATTCCCAGATTATTACGCACTATCCACGAAGTTTGGAACAGGCGAGAAAGATCACGGCCAGTGAAGTCAGGCACGCCCAGAAGGAAATGCCGGTTCCCGAGTTCATGCGCGACATAATCGAGGAAGTTTCGTTCGAAGCGCGCGATAGCGAGTATGTCGATCAAAGCTCCGGGGTCTCGGCCCGGGTGTCGATATCGGCCTACGAGAACTTTCTGTCGAACATAGAGCGGAGAGCGTCGTCGAATAACGAACCGCCTTATCCGCGTATGTGTGATATCTATTCGATCATCCCGGCAGTGTCGGGCAAGATTGAACTCGTCTACGAAGGTGAGCAGGAGGGTCCGATGGTCGTGGCCCATAATCTGATCGGCCAGGCGATCAACAAGGAGTTCCTCAAGCATTTCCCTGCCCCGGTAAAGGGCAAGCAGTCGCCGGACAAACCGGTTGCCGACAACCCGTACGAAGCCGTGGTCGATTACTTTTCTTCGGGCCGGAAGCTCGAGATTTCCGACGACATGTCCACGGAAGAGTATCATAAACAGCTGAATTCGATCGCCGGACTAAAACAGATTGTGAAGTCATATTTCGATACGAAAGACGAAAAAGAACTGGCGCTTCGCATGGAATTCGTGCTCGAAGGGCTTCACCAGAACAACCTCATTGCCAGAGAGATGCAGGACACGACCTTCCGTTACAGCGACGTCTTCTCCGACATGCTCAAAGGAATGGGGGGCTCGCGGTGAAATTCGTCTATTCCGAATGGGATGATGAGTTATTCAGGCAGCTGCAGAGCCTTGCCAACCTCATGGCAATCTTCAATTACCTGCTGATGAGATTGAACGGCGATGTCGAGGAAACGCTTAAGATGATGGAGCGTCTTCAGCAGCAGGGGTATATCGATCCTGACTACGATTTGGAGGAATTCAAACGCAAACTGAAGGAGTCTCGGCTGATCCGCCAGGGCAAGGGCGGGTATCAGCTTGCTCCTAAAGGGGAGAAGAGCCTTCGCCAGCAGGCGTTCGAACAGATCTTCCAGAAGATGAAATCTTCCGGCAAGGGGCAACATGCTCTTCCGTACGAGGGCGGAAGCTCCGAAGAGATGCTGCCCGAGAAGAGGCCGTTCGCATTCGGAGACAGCTATCGTTCGATCGACTACAACAGCTCCCTTTTTAACACGATCACAAGAAGCGGCGATTTCGATTTGAATATGTCGGAGAAAGATCTCGAAGTGTTCGAGGCGGAGCGGTCGACTTCGTGCGCTACCGTCCTGATGATCGATGTCTCGCATTCGATGATTCTTTACGGCGAAGACCGGATCACGCCAGCCAAGCAGGTGGCCATGGCCTTTACCGAGCTTATTCTGACCAAATACCCCAAGGACGATCTCTCCATTGTGCTGTTCGGCGATACGGCCGAGCAGGTGAGCATCAAGGACCTGCCTTATATCGGAGTCGGCCCGTACCATACCAATACCCAGGCCGGGTTGCGGATGGCCCGCACCATTCTCCTGACGAAAAAACACGTCAATAAACAGATCTTCATGATTACCGACGGCAAGCCTTCGATGATTACCCGGGCGAACGGGCAGTTGTATCGGAATCCGATGGGGCTGGATCCGATGATCGTGAACCGGACGCTCGATGAGGCGGTCGTATGCCGCAAGAAGAAGATCCCGATAACGACGTTCATGGTTACCGACGATCCTTACCTCCAGCGGTTCGTTCAGCGGCTCACCGAACTTAATAAGGGGCGGGCGTATTTTTCATCGGTTGATAATCTCGGAAGTTTCGTCATCTGGGATTTTGTCAGCAACCGCAAGAAACGCGGTAAATAATATCTACAAACGCCTCACCGACGCTTCGACGTCTACAGCTATTCTGTTAATTCAAAAAGTGATTGCCCCGATACGTTGAAACTCATAACATGCGTTTCATGTAACGGAACGTTTTGAATTTTCTCAATGTCGCAGAGGGTAATATGTCAAGAGCAAGCGAAAGTCTCACACTCCCGCAGCTGAACTGGAAGAAGGCTACATGCGAAGTCTGCGGTGACAATTTTGACTATATCGGTAAGAAGCGCCCCCACACGTGCAAGAAGGGAGAATGCCTGTACAAGTTTCAGTACAACATAAATCCGCAGACCTGGGCAAGCCACCAGCCGGGGCTGTTCGAAGCATAGTCGGCAGAGCACTATTTACTGTATTGGATGGACAGCGTATTTTCGGATATCCGGACACTCCGTAGCGTCGCGCCTTCAGGAAGGATCGTGCGGATCTTGTCGGTTGCTTCCTTCGACGCAGTCGACCGGATATCATCGCGCTCCAGTATCGCCGTAAGTTCATCGGCAATCTGGCTTTTCATTTTATCGACATATCCGTTTACCGTTTCGCCCAGGCTGTCGGGCAGCCCGACAACTTCAAGATTGAGATCCAATTTCACTTCCACCCGATCGTAGGTCAGCAAATGTCCTTGCATGGCGGGGCCGAGAGTGGCGCTGAGGTGCATGTCGGTCAGATTACCCTTGAAAGTACCGCCGATCTCGCCGCCGTTTTCCTCAAAAGTCAGCTCGATTCTGACGGCGCCGTTAGGGAATGACTCGTTCGCGTTGACGAGTGTGAGTGAGACATTCCGGGCGCGGATGTTTTCCGGATGCTCTTCGATATTGAAGAAGAGTATGCGCTTGGAGAATCCCGGGACAGTAAACCGGTATTCCCGTCCCCCGAAAATCGCGGGCAGACGGCAGTAGCTTTCCTGTTCTCCCGCTGTGATGAAGAGTTCGGTCTTGGCTATCGCCATGTTCACCATACGTTCAATGAGACCGACTGATATCTGCTCGGTAACATACCCGTTCGCGCCGGGATCATTGTTTGACATTGCTGAAGACAATTCGCTTTCCTTCGTTGGGTCGTCGTTCCTGTTGCTTTCGAAGATACCACCAGCTCGGCCGATCTCAAAGCGCTCCTTCCCTTAAAGCGGCAGAGGATTGAGCAGCTACAAGGATAAACGTATCCGTATATCCAAATATCTTCTCGACGGGGTTTTACAGTCGCAGATTTCACGATGAGGTAGGATTGGATAAGGGATGGAACCGGAGGGCTCCCTTGGGTGTTTAACTCCCGTATTCAATTACATTTGTGGATAAAATTGCTCTAAGTTAGCGATTTAACTAAATATTCCTTTCGAGTCTGACGTAAATAGATTATAATAGGCATAGAAAATTCCAACTATTTTGTACCCATCAGAAGGAGTAACGCCGTGAAGAAATTGTTCGCCGTAGCTATTCCGTTGGTAGCAGTAGTGGCCCTGTTCGTGGCCTCATCCTACTCCTGCGGAGCTAACAAGACTTCCGCTCAGGAAACCAAGGCGACAACTGTCTCTTCGAAGAGCGCGAGTTGTTCAGCCGCAAAAGCATCCGAAGCCAAGATGACTGCCGCCAAGGAGTGCCCCTACGCGCACGCCATGATGGCCGGTACCGACATGAAATGCGATTACGCCGGTAACTGCGCATTCAAGACTATGTCGATCAAGGGCATGACCTGCACCGGTTGTGAGCAGACAGTAACCGCCGCTTTGATGAAAGTGCCGGGCGTGGTTAAAGTCGCCAGCATTTCCTACAAAGACGAGAAGGCCGTGGTCTGTATTGACCCGACCAAATGCAAGGATGAGAGCTGCCTGACCAAAGCGGTTTCGGACAAGGGTTACACCGCCGAGATCATTCCGGCTGTCGCCCATACTGTGACCACCGAGAAGATGGATCATCCGTCTTGCTCTGCCGCTGCCAGAGCAGCTTGCGGTGAGAAAGCCGCTTCCTGCACCGCGGCCAAAAAGACCGCTGTCAAGTCGACTTCGGCGAAGGTATCCGAAAAGTCCGCCGAAGAGACTAAGTAGTCTACTTTAGGCAAAGAAATCGTTGAAGGCGGGAGCAGATGCTCCCGCCTTTTCTTGTGCCTGTGACGAAGCACGGCCGATATGTCGATACGATTGAATAACCCCGAACCTTCATTCGACTCCTGGGTATGAAAGACAGCCTTGAGTAAAGTGCCCCGCGATTTTGTTTGGTCCCGGGAGCCGGAGATCGTTACATTACGAACAATGCGACAAAGACTACTTCTGCTTATATTCATCCTGCTGTCCGCAGATCTGGCCAATGCGGCCAAGTATGCCGGCGATCCGTTTTCTTTAGGAGTCGGAGGCCGAGGACTTGCCCTCGGCGGGGCTGTCGTGGCCGGACCATTTGACGGAACTGCACCATACTGGAATCCCGCCGGAATGAACCGTTTGAGCGGTCGGTACGTGACCGCGATGCACGCCGAGACATTCGGTTCGCTGCTCAATCACGATTTCGTCTCTTATGTCGATGCCCGGCATCGGGAAAACAGCCGAATCGGAGCGTTTGGATTTTATTTCTATTATCTGGGCGGAGGAGGAATCAAGATCACGCAGCTCGACGAGTTCAATCGGCCCTATGTAGTCCGGGAGGAGTCGCACGGTGATTTTCTCCTGTCCGCCGCTGTCTCCGGACAGGTGAGCAAGAATGTAGATTTCGGACTGACCGCCAAGATCATTTATCGGGATATCGGAACGGAGACGGGCAAAGGACTGACGCTCGATGCCGGATTGCTCTATCGCGCTGCTGAGTTCATGGATCTCGGGTTGATGGTGAGCGATGTCACGACCGGGTTTATCAGGTATTCCGGAAAGACATTCGGTACCGGGTCGAACACTGAATCGATTTACCCAACGGTCAAGCCGGGGATATCGCTTTCTCGTCAGTATCGTGATTTTGTCGGGCGTTTCGTGGCGAGCGGGGACATCAAATTCGAAGGAATCAAATATGCCGCCCAATACTGGGCCGGTGCCGTTTCACTTGACACCCATTACGGTTGGGAATTGGCCTGGCGTAATATGCTCTTCGGGCGAACCGGCTTCGATATTGGCAGATTCACCGCCGGTGGAGGAGTCAACGTGCGCAATATCACGGTGGATTTCGCTTACTTGCATGACGATGATTTCGACGCTACTTATAGAGTCAGCGCCGGTTATTGCTTCTGACCCTGATTCAGGCTATCGGCTGCCATTTTTTCCGCGAATTCTTTCCCCTCGGGCCAGCTCACCGTCACTACGAACAACCCTCGCAAATCACCTACCTTGTATCCGGTAGCATGGTCCTCAGGGTATTTAGCATCGATAGCCGCCATTGCCTCCGGAGCGATTTTATCCCTGGCGCCATGACAATTGAGGCAGAGCGGGGCGACGTATATTGGCTTATAGTAGGAGAAGATCTTTGTGCTGTCAGTTCCCGACCACTCACTGTAGTCGGAAAGGTGCGCGGGAATAGTATCACGAAATTTGTCCATGATCGCAAGTTGGTGCGAATCAGCCTCGTTGTCCGGGTTGCGATACCTGTCGGAAACGCGCTTGATGCTCCAGTACTCTCCGGATGCAGCTTTCGCTATCTCCGGAGCCTCGGAGGAGCAGACCGAGATCGCGTTCGCGGCGCCACCTTTTGCCATGGCTGACCTCAGGGCACCCTTCAAATTACGGCTGAAATCGCCAATCAAGCGATTGGATGCGTTGCGGAGCAACGCTTCATCGGCAGAGGATATTGAGTTCTTTGGAGCTCCGGATTCTGTCTTGTTGTTGCCACTGCAAGCGATAAGTAGAAAGGCCGTACAGGCTATGCCCAGGATTCGCCACATAGAACCTCCTGAATTTCCGAGTTTAAATCGTTCGCCGGTATATGGCACAACCCGCCGGTGCAGTCAAGTCAGAACAAGCAGAATCTCGAGCGAGGCCCCAATCAGAAATTGAAGCCGGCACTGAGATACCAGCGATGGACGTCGCTGTTGGTCACGCCGTAGCCGAATTCCATCGGACCAACGGGAGAGTCCAGTCCGAGAATGGTGCCGAATCCATGCCGAAGGTTGCTTAGCTTGATCTGATCGGTGCTGTGGTAGACGTCGCCGAGGTCATATCGGAACGTCAGGTAAAGCCGCAGTGGAAACTTGACTCTCATCTCATTCGAGAGGAGGAACATTTTGTCGCCGTTGAGCTGATAGGTCCGGAGACCCGCGAACGAGTGCAATCCGCCGAGATAGAATTTCTCTGACGCCGGCAGTCCTGCTCTTGAGATGCCCAGAGCGACATGGGGATGGTAATTCAAATATCGGGAGAGGGGGAGATATGTTTCCAGCGACCAGTAGAACTTGGAATACTCGGCATCTCCGCCAAGGAAGCGGCCGGCCAGATCCAGTTCAAACATATGCCGGTTACCCGACGTCGGGAAGGGAATCCGATCGAGATTTTCTACTACGGAACGAAGAGCGAGTACGCGAAGGCCGAGTCGTTCGACCGGGCGACCATCGCTGTAAGTATACTTGAGTTGCTGAAGTATCAGATCGGCCGAAGCGGTACCCAGACGGGCGATCTGCTGACCGAAGCTCAGGTCGAAGCCGTTCGTGTAGGTGGTAAAGACACCGTCGGTGGTATTATCCGGTTTGTACAACTGTCGCTCCAGCATCGAATGTTCCACGGCTGCACGGGCGGTAAGATAGGTCGAGAATATCCGGTCCGTTTTTAGCGACGCGTAATATCGCTGGCGGTCCGGGGAGTATCGAGCATGCAGGAGGTACTCAAGTCCAATACCGGCGACGTTGTCGTCGACCAATTCAGCGAACTCCTCGGAATTGTACTCGTCATCCCAATGCCAGCCGAGTCGCAACTGGCGTGATTCCTTCTCCTCAACGCGGATTTTCACCAAGGCTCCGTTCTCGTACGGAAGAACATCGACCGTCACGCGGTCAAAAAGATCGGTGCCATAGATGTGAGAGATTCCTTGCGAAGCCCGTTTTGTCGAGTACGGTTCCCCTCGGTCGAGTGGGAAGTGAGATCGGACATACCAGTCCTTGGTCCGTCGGTTGTCCACGACATCGATACGTTTAATTATCGCTTCATCGATGGTTGCGTCGATTCGCTGATGTTGATAGTCAATCGCCACTTTCTTGATGTTCACGAGGTCATATCCGAGGCTGTCATACAGGTCATAGATCTTCTGAAAGCCGTCTTTGAGAATTCTGAGTGTGATGGTAGAATCCGGTCCGATGAAGAGTGAGGCGAGCGTACTGTCGCTGAAGATAGTGTTTCCGGTAAAGTGAAACTCGACCCGGTCGTAGCGGAAGTCCGCCGACGGCTGGAGGAAAAGACTGACCGTCGAAGTATCGCGACGAGGAAAGGTGTCTATCGGCTCGATTGTCGCCACAAGCCTCAACATCCTTTGGGTTCGGCAAACAGACTTCAGTTTGTCGACAAGCTCTGCGCGCGATAGGGTGATTCCGCTGAAAGATGAAAAAAGGATGGTATCTTGAGGATTCGGGTTTGCTCGTATCGAAGCGATCCGATAGTAGACTTTCCGTTCACGCTCCCGCTCGATTTCAATAATGCTGTCAGCAGCGGCTACACCTGCCTCGTAGCCTCTCTGGATGAGCAGGTCTTTGTCTTTGAAATCCGACGCTCTGAATTCCGCCAGTTCGGGCGTGATAACAAAGTCCGCGTGCGAGAGTTGCTGGGCGAGCTTGTCGGCGGTCATAATTGTGGTCACCTGGTGGGCGATATCCACGGGTGTGACGATATCCTGCCGCTTCAATAGCGGGCTGGTTGTGTTCACGGCGATGACCACCGCGTTCGAGTCGGACATCGAGCGTACCAGATCGACGGGAACAGGTGCGAGCATCCCTCCGTCCATAAGAATCTGATCGTCCCGTTCGACGCCGGTGAACGCCAGAGGAAACGCCATGGTCGCTCGCATCGCATCGGCAATGGACCCGCTGTCGATGACAATAGGAAGTCCGGAGACAATGTCCGTGCTGACTGTCTTGAAAGGAATAGGCAGATGCATGAAATCCGATCCGGACCGATATGTCGCCTTGGTCGTCAGATTGGTGAGAATGGAAGTCAACTTCTGCCCGGCCGTGATCGCCTGGGGAATGATCGGTTTGAACCCGTGGAATCTGACGGAAAGCAGATGCCTGTCCTTTTCCTGTCTTCGGGTAAGAAACATCGACTTTCGCGAGGGGGAGTTGGAGAAGAGCGTGCTGAAATTCAGTTGATTGACGATTGAATCGAGTTGATCGGCGGAATAGCCGGAAGCATAGAGGCCGCCTATAATTCCGCCCATCGACGTTCCCGCGATCCCGACAACTTTAATATCCCTTTCTTCGAACGCCTTGAGGATACCGATAGTGGCAAGTCCGCGCGCTCCGCCACCGGAAAGAGCGAGCAAAACGGGATACGTTTCCGGATGTACCTGTGGATCCAGTCCGTCGTATCCGCCGATCACGATTTTCTCGGTGCCACGGGCGCCGGAAGTCAACAGGATGAGCAGCGCTATGATCCGGACGAGAGTAGTTTTCACTTGCCAAGCGATTCGGAAAAGGAGTTCATTATTGCCTGAAGATAGTACAGTTGTAAAGGCAATTTCAAGTGGCAATTACCCGCAGGCAGATCAAGGACATTAGAGCGCTGAGCACAAAAAAGGGACGACGCGCACAAAACCGGTTTCTGGCCGAGGGAGTACGGCTGCTCGAAGAGACTGTACTCTACCGTTGGATGCCCGAGATGGTGCTGATCAGCAGAACCGACCTCTCGGAGCGAGGAAAACGATTGGTCGATTCGTTTCAGAAGCAAGCCGTACGGATAGAGGAGATTGCAGGGAAGGATTTCGAATCGATTTCCACCACTGAGTCGCCTCAGGGGATTCTGGCCGTATTCTCCATGCCACAATGGGAACTGAAACAACTTTACGGGGGAGGTTTTCGTAAGATACTATGGTGCGAAAACGTGACCGATCCCGGGAATGTGGGAACTCTCGCGCGATCAGCCCTCGCGTTCGGGTTTTCGGCAATGCTTCTCAGCGGGCGTTCGGTGGAACCGTTCGCGCCGAAGGTGATTCGATCCTCGGCCGGAGCGATTTTCGGTCTCAGGGTCCTCCAATGCGGGAATGATGAAATCCTCAGGTACGCGGCCGAGGTCAACGGTGTCATTATCGCCGCGGACATAAAAGGAAAGCCTGTGGATTATTTGTTGAACGCGATAGATAAACCGGGCAAATTGATCCTGGCTATCGGTGCTGAAGCGGAAGGGCTCTCCGACGAAGTATTGGCAGCCGCCGGTTTTCGGGTCAGGATTCGGCACAGCGATAAAGTAGAATCGCTGAATGCCGCGATGGCCGGTTCAATCCTGATGAACAGGATCTATGAGATGAACAGGGAGAATCGATGAAGAGAACCAGTTTATTGTGCCTTTGCGGCCTGACAATTCTCCTGTCAGCGATCACCGTTTCAGGTCAGGATATTTTCAAGCAGGAGGATAATCTCTTTTCGACCGGAGAACTTACCGCCTCCGCGCCGCTGGCAAAGGGAGGTCATGTCGTCATAAAATCAGCCTCGACCCTTCGTGGCGTCCTGACGATAACCGCCACCAGCGAGAAAGAAGCTCGCCTGAAGTATTTTAAGCAGGCCAAGACGGCGACCAAGTCACGCGCCATCGACTACATCGACCTCATCGCCGTCGCGCTCGACAAGATTCCGGGTGGAGTGCAATTGGAACTGCGCGCACCCAATCCGGCACCTTGGGGAAACGACGAAGCCGGTACCATGACCGCCGATCTCTCGATTCCGGAAGGATGCGACGTAGAGATCGATGCTTCGTATTTCGATGTCAACGCGGTCGGTCCATTTCGATCGATGTCGATTCCATCGTCGCTCGGTCGCCTGACGGTGTCGAACGTGACCGACAAATGTGAATTGTCTACATCGAACCGTCGACTGACCGTCACCGACATCATGGGACAAATCGATGTCGCCACGACTAATTCGACTCTCACGGCTACAAAAATCAACTGTGGCGACAACAAGGCGGTTTTCCGAAACGACGGCGGCGATATCAAGATCGACGGGCTTACCGGCGAAGCGAACGTGAAAAAC
>CAZFOY010000062.1:0-7768 GCA_964520865.1 uncultured Ignavibacteriales bacterium
TTGAGAAGGTTTACCATAATCTCGCCGACGCCCCCGCAAAGGGCGTCGGCTTTTTGTTGGCTCGCAGGGATAAAGGTGGACGAATTTTGCCATGCCCCTCCCTCATTGGGTTTGACATTTCAACCCGTTTATCATATTATGGTTATTCTGTTTTCGGATTTAGCTGACGCGCTGAGCGGAAAATATCTAAGCACGTGGAGGTCACGCGGTGAAGGAATATACTACCGACAAAATTCGCAACGTCTGCCTTGCCGGCCAGCGGGGTTGCGGCAAAACCAGCCTGGCCGACGCCGTCGCATTCTGCGCCGGCATCAACACCAGAATCGGTCGGGTCGACGATGGCAGTTCTCTTCTGGACTACGACGAAAACGAGGTAGCCCGGAAAACGTCGATTTCCTCCAAGCTGCTGGCCTTCGAGTGGGAAAAAGGGAAAGTCAATCTCCTGGATTGCCCCGGACATACCGACTTCATCGGCGAACTTCAGTCCTGCCTGAAAGTTGCTGACACGGTCGGAATCGTCATCAACGCCAATGCCGGCGTCGAAATCGGCACCCAGATACACTTTAAAGAAATACATCGTCTGAACGTCCCCAGGTTCTTCTTTGTCAACAAGATGGAGAATGAGAACGTTAAGTGGGAGAACAATCTCAACTCGATCAAAGAGGCCTTTGGAAAGCACGCCGTGGCCGTCCAATTGCCGATCGGCGAAGCTCAGTCGTTTAAGGGGTTGATCGATCTGCTCCACATGAAAGCGTATGTATTTGATGCCAACGGGGAGCGTTCCGAGACGGAGATTCCCGCAGACCTGAAAGCGCGGGCCGAATCAGAGCGCGAAGCGCTCGTCGAGGTCGCCGCCGAGGCTGACGATGCTCTTCTCGAGAAGTTTTTCGAAAACGGAACCCTGGATGACAGCGACGTGCTCAGGGGACTGAAGCAGGGCATTATCAGTTCCAAGGTCTTCCCCGTGCTCTTCGGCTCAGCCGGAAAAAACATTGGCGTAAAGGTCCTGATGGATTTTGTTATGGACTATCTCCCGGCGCCGAACCAGTCTCCCGCCGTACAGGCGGTCAAGACCGGCAAGACCGACGCTGTTGAACTGCCGTGTGACGCCTCCGGCAAGGCGGTCGGTTTCTGTTACAAGATATCTGCCGAGGGGCACCTCGGTGACATGACCTTTGTGCGAGCCTTCAGCGGGACAATCAAACAGGGAGACGAGCTGATCAATCAGCAAAACCAACAGGCGGAACGGATCAACCAGATTTACACCTTCCAGGGCAAGAATCGGGTCGAGACGCCTTCGATCCCGGCCGGCGACATCGGCGTGTTCGTCAAGCTCAAGGATACGCACATAAACAACACCCTTTCTGACAGTTCATTCTCGGTGACCGTCCCACCTATTGAATTTCTCAATCCGGTTATGGATGTCGCCATCAGGCCGAAATCCAAGGGTGACGAAGAGAAGATCGCGAGCGGTCTTCACAAACTTCACGAAGAGGATCCGACCTTCAGACTGATGTCTGATGCTGCTTTGAAGCAGCAGGTTCTCTACGCTCAGGGGCCGACTCATATCGACGTTTTGGTGGAGAAACTGAAGGGCCGCTTCGGCGTCGAGGTTGATCTCGTCAAGCCGAAAATCCCGTATCGTGAAACGGTAAAGGGGAAGGCGGAGAAGCAGTATCGTCACAAGAAGCAGTCAGGCGGCCGCGGGCAGTACGGCGATGTTTATCTTCGAATCGAGCCGAACAAGCGCGGGGCCGGATTCGAATTTGCCGACGAGATCAAAGGTGGTGTGATTCCCAACAAGTACATCCCGGCTGTCGAAAAAGGTGTTGTCGAAGCAATGCAGCACGGCGCCCTGGCCGGCGCTCAGGTGGTCGACGTCAAAGTAGCGCTTTACTTCGGATCGTACCATGACGTTGATTCTTCCGATATGGCGTTCAAGATCGCCGGCTCCATGGCTTTTCGTGAGGGATTTCTCGAAGCGAAGCCGGTTATTCTGGAGCCGATCTACAATGTCGAAGTGGTCGTTCCAAGTGAATTTGCGGGCGATGTCATGGGTGATATTTCTTCGCGCAGAGGAAAGATCTCGGGAATGGAGCCGGACGGAAAGAATCAAATCGTGCGCGCGGCCGTCCCGCAATCAGAGCTGTATCAATATTCGGTTGATCTTCGCTCCATGACTCAAGGGCAGGGAGTCTATTCGATAGATTTCTCGCATTATGAGGAAGTTCCTCACGAGGTTGCCCAGAAGATCATGGAAGAAGCCAAGCGGGAGCGTGAAGAAGAAAGCTGATAGCGCGCCGATATAAATCCCGACGTAGATAACGGGCCGCCATCCAACAGGATGACGGCCCGCTGTCGATTATACGATTACAAATCACATCTATTTCATGCTGTCGGCAGGAGTCATAGAGCTGTCCGCTTTCATCGGCGCCATCGATTCCTTCTCCGCGGACTTTATTCTAAATTTGACCGATTTCAGAATATTCCCTTGAGCATCCTCAATCTTAACTTCCCAATTCCCGGACCATTTCGGAATCCTGCTCTTGTAACTCCAGGTTCGCCACGAAGGACTGCGCACCGGCAGCATAACCGTGGCAATTTCTTCGCCGTCCCGCGTCCAGACGTGGCTGATCTCGGTCGTGTCCGCAGCTCCGGTCAGTTTCGTCCAGAGAAAGACGGTGTCGACATCGGCGCTGAAGACCGAATCCTGTCCGACCGGCATACGATCGGCAATACCTGTGCAGACGGCCGTCTCGATCGAAGTAAACGGCGCGGACATGGTGGAGTCCTGTGCATAGCTTGTCCCAACTCCCAACACCAGAATGACAACCGCAATTCTGATTACTGTCATGAAACGATGCCTCCTCTCATAGTTCAGAGTGTTATTTTCGATCCACCGTTCAATCCGGCATGTATTTCACCCCTCACCACCTCTCCGGTGACACGAAGACTCTTCGTTCTGTCGCAAGGTCGAGACCGGTTCAATCGGCTGCCATGTCGAGCGGCTCCTCGACATCTTCTGGACAGAACCCCGGGACAACGTCCGCGATATCCTTGCACGGAATCGCCGTCCAGCTCTCAATCTGGAAGGCACCGTACGCCCGGCTCAGCATCGAGACGGCGGCGGCGGTCCTTTCATCGGGCGCCTCGTAGACATCCATAAAATCGTACGGTCCCAACAGAGCGAAATGGGCAAGGAATTTAACGTTGGGACACTTTCTTTGAATCTCTTCGATCCGCGCCGGGCTGTTCCTCGTATGGCGCTTCATTTTGTTGGTGATGTCGATGATGTCGGCGTCATGCGGTGCTATCTTAGTCATCATTACAAAGGTTTTCATGAGACCTCCGTTCTATTAGTGAACTGAGTACTTTCCTTTGTCAGACTATAGTCGCGCCGTGTGAATTGGAAAAACGTGTGTATCCGCAACCTGACCGTAGTCATTACTAATATAGCCTCTTTACACGACTTTCAAACAGAATTTCATTTGCCCGCGCGTCCTCAAACACAATCAACTTCACAATGTACTTCAGATATACTGCCTATGCCTCTGAGATACATACTGATAGGTCAGTATCACATCCATGATTGAAATTGACGATTCTATGTTGACATATACACAAATGGGCAGTATAGTTTAAGTGCGCAAAGCTAAGAACAGGAGTAGTCAATGGTTAAGGTTGTCTTAACGGATCGACAACGAGAGGTGCTCGATTTTATTCGCGAGCATGTCACGGCGCACGGATCGCCGCCCACCATTCGAGAAATCGGAGCCCGGATGGCGATCAGCTCCACCAACGGAGTACGTCAGCATATTCGGGCGCTCATCAGGAAAGGATATCTGAAGAAGCAGGAATTCGTGGCCCGCGGTCTGGAGTTGACTTCTTCGTTCGCCAACGATATCAAGCGTCTCCCCCTTGTCGGCTCGGTGCCGGCCGGCGTGCCAATCGACGCCATCGAAAATCTGGAAGGAGAAATTGCGGTCGATTCGACCTTTCTCCCGAAGGATGACGCTTTCACGTTGAAGGTGGTTGGAGATTCGATGCGAAATGCCGGGATTCTGGACGGCGATATCGTTATTGTACAGAAGCAACAGGTAGCCCGCAGCGGGGATATCATCGTGGCGATTATCGGCGAAGAAGCTACGGTGAAGCGTTACTTCCCCGAAGGTCAGCAGATTCGTCTTCAGCCGGAAAACGACCAGTTCCAGCCTATTCTGGTCGACAAGAGATCGAAGGAATTCCGGATAGCCGGCAAAGTGGTCGGCCTGCTCAGAAGATTCTGAGCTGAGGCGAAACAAAAGAGCCCGTCGACGATCGACGGGCACAGTCTGAGCTTCCGAGTCTTTTTGAAACCGGCCGCTAATCGCCGGAAGGTTTCTGCACCATTTCCAGTTCGAGATCAATATTGACGTCGTTGCCCGCCACCAGGCCGCCGGTGTCGAGCGTCTTGTCCCACATGATATGGTAATCCATACGGTTTATTTTGGTCGTCGCCGAGAATCCCGCCCGCAGATTCCCCTGACCATCCTTTACCGTTCCGTTGAAGACACAATCGAATGTCACCGGTTTGGTCACGTCCTTCATAGTCAGATCGCCGTTCAACTTGAAGTGGTCACCCTGGACGTCGGAGACGCCGGTCGATTTGAATGAGATTTTCGGATACTTTTCGACATCGAAGAAGTCCGCACTCTTGAGATGACCGTCCCTTCGGTCATTGTCGGTGCTGATCGAGGCAGCATCGATCGTGAAATTCGCCAAGCCCGAGGTAAGGTCTTTCTGATCGAATTCAGCTTCACCTTGAAAATTCTTGAAGCCTCCCTTGACGTTCGAAATAACCATATGGCGGACGGTGAAATCGATCGAGGAATGATTCGGGTCAACCTGCCAGGTGCCGGCCATTGCGGTGCTCGACAGCAGAGCTACGACAGTCAGTACTTGGGCGACTCGATTGAACATGCGGCTCTCCTTTGTAGAGGACGGTTTGTTAACATGGGTTAATTTGGTCATTGTTATAACCGCAAACCGGCCTCCCGGTTCCAGGCCGCAGCCGCGAAGAAGAGATGACCGTCAGGATGCGCCGATTCGGCTCATGGCTACGATCAGGCCGCCGGTGATGTAGGCGAGAATCCACCAGGTGTAGGCGATCCGGGAATAGAGATGAAGTCCCCGGGGAACCACCACTTCTCCCCCGCGAGCAAGTCTGAATCTCCAGATCGCTACCGTGTCAATGAGCATCGCCGCGAGCGACGAATACCCCAATATGCCGTGCAGGGTAAAAGGTGAGTGTTCCGACCCGATAATCATGCAGGTAGTGGCTGTTATGTCGAAGATTACTCCGATAGTCAGAAAGACGAGAACGCGCGAAGTTATGCGGTGTCGTCTTTGCTCCGTAAGTATCGCAATCGAGTAACTGAGTAGTGCCGCGGTGACGATAATCGTGCCGGTCAATAGAATCGGTTTCACTCTAAGCCTTTCCGTTCATTCGTGCGTACGATCGCGATAACATAGGTCACGATTACCGTGAGGGCAAATGAAATTGAGCCTGGAGAGCGCAGATCCAGGGTTGACAAGATTTAGTCAACGTATTACATTAGCCGAGACTACCAGTCAAGCTGACAAAAACTTCATCTGGTAGCAGATGAGTATTTTCACGTTAGCCCTGCCACACCTCCCTCAGGCAGGGCTGTTTTTATCTCCCGAATCTACCTTCAGCTGATCTTTTCCCCAGCCAGTACGCGGCACCTACGATCAGCAGGTTGGTGATCAATGAGAATGCGGCCAATTGATGGATGGACGGCGGTGGCGGTGACAAGACCTGGCCAAAAATTGTCATCCCAACTAACAGAATCGTGAAGCTGGCGATAAGCAGTCCTCTCGCGCGACTCAGCTTCCTCCGGATCAGGTAGACTACAAGTCCGACAAGTGTCAATGCTCCTTCCAGGGTCAGCGCGATTGGCAGATGATTCCAGAGCGAAAGCCCGACTTTCTCCGAACCTTCACCGGCAAGCGGGATTTCAGGAACGTGAACGAGGAAATCCAGAAGCCAGTGAGAGAAGACGGCTGTCGCGATCACGAGGGCGAAGATCAGTCGGTGCGAACCTCTCTTGGTCAGTATCAGGGTCAAACCGCAGGCCAACAGTGTCCATATCGATACGGCTGCCAACCCGTGGGAGTAGGGGAAGTCGAACGTAAGATAGTGCACGCTTTGATAATTCGACGGAACATTGACATTCTCTACGCCAATCAATACGAGCAGCCAGAGGAGAATGTCGAGAAACATTGCCGCCAGCGTGAGGTGGCCGAGATTCAATCTTCTCTCAACTCCGCCCAACCCAAGCGCAGCTCCAAAGTGTCCGGCTAACATACTGAGCCCTTTTCCTCCGACTTGATTCTTGAAGTAAATCCGGGGCAGGTCGATTCAGGTAGTTGCTACTTCCGATACTGCCGTTGTCTGAGGGCTTCGAACAGGCAGACTCCGGTGGCAACCGAGACATTCAGACAGTCCACATGGCCGTGCATCGGGATCTGGACGAGATGATCGCACGATTCCATGGTAAGCCGCCTGAGACCTTCTCCCTCATTGCCCATGACAATCGCAATCGGCCCGGTAAGATCCAAATCATAGATCGACTTTTCTGCCCGATCGGCGGTCCCGACCAACCACAGGCCGGCCTCCTTAAGCTGAGCCATCGTCCTCGCCAGGTTGGTAACCTGTACGAACGGCACATTGTCCGCACCGCCCGTAGAAATCCTTCTGACAGCCTCCGTAATGGCCGCTGAGCGATCTTTGGGGGCGACCACGGCGAGGACACCGGCGGCATCGGCCGAGCGAAGACAGGCGCCCAGATTGTGCGGGTCCTGCACGCTGTCGAGAATTAGAATAAAAGCAGGAGCGTCAGACTCTTCTATCAGGCGAAAAAGATCATCCTCCGTCTTCGGCTTGATCTTTTCCCGGGTTCCGACATGGAAAGTTCGAGTTCGGTCCTCTCCCGGCCCCGGTCTCTTGCGACGGTCCGAGCGACCGTCTCCCCGCCCGGCTCTCACTTTGATCCCTCCCCACCCCGGGTGAAATCAGTCAGCTTTCGCAGCCTGATATAGCCGACTTCGGCGAGTTTCCGGTCCAGCCAATATTTGTGGTCGAGCCCGATGGTGACGAGAATAAGCTTCTCCGGATACTGGCCGACCGTTTCGATTATCCGTTTGAAATATCGCTCGTTCAACTCGGTCCAGACGCGGTGGAACTCGGGGAAAAACGATTCCAACAGATCGTGACGCGGGGCTACCGACAGCAGATGGTAGGCCTCAGCCTGAAGCAAGTCGAGAGCGTCGGGCTGCCGGACCAGTTCGTGAAGGCGGGTGTAGCTTTTGGCTACGAGCAATTCTATCATATCCATGCGAGTTTTCAAGAGAACATCGTCCGCGATCTTCTGCTCGACCTGCCTGAGATGATCATCCATTTCGCGGCTGTCATCGAGCTTCGGCGGCATGGCGACAACCGGTATTTCAAGTCTCTTTGCGACCGGCAATATAGCTGCTTCGTACTCCGGTTTCGACGCAATAGCCATCTCTCCGGCCAGCTGTTCGGGAGACAATTCCGAGCAGATAACGGCCGGCGAGAGCATCTCGATGATCTCTTTGAGCCTCCGGATATAAAAGGGCGCCTTGCGCTCGTCCAGATGAAGCGTCCCCAATACCAGAAGGTCGGTTTTGCCTGATTGGTCTGCCATTGGCGAAAATATACGGTGTGCGGTTATCGACGAACAAT
>CAZFOY010000062.1:7868-17807 GCA_964520865.1 uncultured Ignavibacteriales bacterium
CGCCGCAAAAGTCAGACAGCGGTTCATCCGGAAAACGATTCCCGGAATGATGTAATTAAATCGAAGCGTCAAACCGACGAGGGTTTTGACCTGCTCCATAAGCGGGAGGTTGTTACATTATGTCTGTTAAGCCGATCCTTCTTCTGGGTAATCCACGGCTTTACGAGGTCTCCTCCCCCGTCACTCCGGACGAATTGCCTTCGATCCAACAGGCCGTCACCGATCTTCACGACACCATCTCGCACTTCAAGCGGGCGTTTGGCTATGGCCGGGCTATTGCAGCACCGCAAATCGGCGTGATGAAACGCCTTATCTATATGCTCATCGATGAACCGGAAGTGATCATCAACCCGGTGCTGGAAAATCTCAGCGAAGAAATGATCGACCTGTGGGATGACTGCATGTCGTTTCCCGACCTGATGGTCCGGGTAAGACGCCACAAGACCTGCACGATCAGTTTCCGGGATCTCGAGTGGCAGGAAGTTCGATGGGAGCTTAGTGACGACCTGTCGGAGCTGCTTCAGCATGAATACGATCATCTCGATGGTATCCTCGCCACCCAGCGGGCGATCGATGGGCGGGGATTTGCCCTCAGAGGCGAAGTTAAGAGATAATTTTGTCGAGGATTGCAGGAACCGTGAACAGCGACTCGGAGAAGTATTCGGCCCGCTGGTCATGGTTTCGAACGAGAATCCCTCTGATGCCGACCTGACGCGCTCCTTCAATATCTGCGACATAAGAATCCCCGATTATACAAACATTTGACGCGGGACCAATTTCTTGCACGGCGAGCTGAAAAGCAAGTCTATTCGGCTTTTCGTATCCTGTTCGTGCCGAACTCAAAATATGTTCGAAATATCGGTCGATTCCGAGTGATCTTAGAATGTCTCCGAGCTCCGGCACATGGTTGGATAGCATCAGCTGTCTCCAGTTTCTCCGTTGAAGATCTTGCAGCGCCGAAAGAGCATCCGGGTAGAGTTGCCACGAGCCCGGCCTCGGATATATAACCCGTACGAGTGCCGTCATCCTTTGCGCCGACGGTGCATCATATCCTCCCCCCAGCCGGAATGCCGCCTCAGACACCGAATCGAGAGCATCCCACCATTCATCGCGTCCGACTATCTCCGTATGATTTACCTCGGGGGTGTGCCAGGGGAATCCTTGTTTTAGATGTGGTCGTAGATCATCTTCATTTACTCTGCCGGTCGGATCTACCTGTCGGGCGGCCTCGACCAATGCTCCTGCCCACATTCCGGAACGATACCCCAGCGTCCCGTCAAAATCCCAGATGATGTACTTGTTCATAATCCCGAACGAATTTCACTGTTGACGTTCTCCATCGGCAAGGCGGTCAGCCGACCCTGTGCACGTCGATCAATCTCGGTACACCCGGTTTCGTGACCTGCGCTGACAGATCGTTCATTACGGGGACCTCATACAGGACCTGAAAACTTCGCATCCCGCGCTTGAAGGTGGCATCGTACAGCTCTTTGCGCAGCCCCTCTTGCTCACCTATAAGAGCAAATGCTTGATCTCCCAGCCCGTGAAGATCAGCGATGTCGAGTATCATATGAGCCCCACCTCCTCCGTCCAAACGGTTAGGAATGTAGGTTACGAGGAGGAAATCGGTGGCCAGCAAATCAGTATCGGACTGCAGCTTGGCCTGTATCGGATGTGGGGAATTCGGACGGTTCGCGTCAAGAATGAACTTCGGTTCGGATACGTTCAGAAGTCCATTGATGTAACGTTGTGGTCTTGGCATTCTGTCATCGGGTTTCCGATAATCGAATTCCCACCGAAGCTCACTGATAGGTCCGCCGGGAAGGTAGAGTCTCCCCCGACCTGATGATGAATCATCCTCCCGCATTTCGAAAGTCCGCCATTTCCTGCTAACGGCATTGGAGAGCGGCCCGCCGATCAAGAACAAATTGGTATCCGGTCGCACATACGGGAGATCGGTCCAGCTCAATAGTTTCGGTTGCATGCCATCCGGCAGAAGCAATTGGGCAATATCCCCTTGCGCTTTCAGGATATCGGGATGCTCTCCGTAGACCGGATGGACCATGCCGGGAACAAGGTGGAAGCTTCTCCACTCCGGAAACATTTCGTTCAGGGCCGGAACGGGTTCGCGCTTATTCAAGAAGTACTTGTCCAGAGCGAAAACGCCGAAGCCGGACGAGGCGACGCCAAGCACACCGAAAGTCGCCTTCACGCCAAACTTAAGGAATTCCCTTCGATTAAGCCTCTTCGTGTCGGCAGCCGGAACGGAAGATTCATCAACAAGGACTCGATTTCCGTCACGAACGCTGCGGAGCTCACCTGAAGCAATTCTCCGACGAACGGTCGATTCTGAGACTCCCATTCGGGCAGCCGCTTCGGCCGACGTAATGAAACTCTTCTTCGTCATTCAGTTTACCTCCGTTGTTGGCAGCGAATCAGAACCTCTTCAGAGATCGTTAAGATTGCGGTAACGAAGATGACAAAGTCGGATGTACGTTCTATTCCCCGCGCCTCTTCAATCAAGAATTGTCAAGTCGACGGGAAACGTCAAGTTCATTCTTCGCTGTTCACACAGAGGGCTCAACTTTTCAGCATTGACTTATTTGTCCAATTGCCTATATTTCATCCATTGGGGTCGGGCTGACTGTCCCGACGGGAAATTGAACCGAACAGTAAGGGCTAAGCGGACGCAGGCGCCGCTGGTTGCAGAGCCTTTTCTGCGATCACAGAAAGTGGGGATCTCATGACCCGGGTCATAGCTAACTCCGTACGTGTACTTTTCGTGTTATCATTTCTTACCATGCTCGCCGCCGACTGGCTTTTGCTCGGCACCGGTCTTAGTTTCGCGGCTGATACAATCGGGTTCTTCGGTTTCGTTACTCTTGGTCTGCTTACCGCGTTCAGCTTCAGGAGAAACTGGTACAGATTAGGGGCTATCGTACTTCTGACAGCCCTCGCATTTGGCTGGATTGGAATCGAATCGCATAGCGAACGGCTGGGATACCGCCTGTTCGTTGCTCGGCATCGCGGGGCGCTTGAATCAACGGCTCAACATCCGGATTCCATCAGGGACTTAGACAGTATGCTCGGGACGATCAACGTCCACGCGCAGATCTCATCGAACGATGCAGCGGCGTTCATGATAGACAACGATGATTTCAATTCCCAAGGTTGTCTCATCTATGCACCCGATTCGGCCCCTTCGTATGAAACACTTTACCGTCTCGGACTTCATTGGATTACAGTCGAACCGCGTCACCTGACAGGCAACTGGTACTATTGCGAGGAAGCAGTAGAGTGAACAAAGTGCACCGGACCGGCCGATAGATAAGGGAAGTCAGCGTCCCCGCTTGACAACTTTTGAAGCCATCGATATATTTAAGCCAGGGGAAATCACGAACGCGAGGGTTGTGTTATGTCTCATACGTACAAGGTTGTTGCAACTGCATTTCTGGTCCTTGGCATGGCCGCGATGTTCGGTTGCGGGAGTTCGTCCACTGGATCTGACGGTCGCCCCGATACGCGACAGAATCTTCCCGGCATTTCATGGAATCGCATGACCTCGTTTGCCCTTCACGATATCGCCAGAGGGGGGACAAACTACGTTGTAGTCGGTGACAGTGGCTATACGGCCGTCTCCTCAAACGGGACTGACTGGCGCAGTGCCTATGTACCGGACGGTCCGAATTTCACTTCGGTGACGTACTTTGGCGGTAACTTTTATGCCCTCGGCGACAACGGCGACCTGTACAAGGCAAATGACCAGGGAAGTTTTGATATCCTTAGTCATACCTCGCTCACAAGCTCCCGAATCATTAAGCGCACGCCGGAACTGGTTATCGTGCCGGATCAGCAATCCTATTTCCTGCGATCTTCAGACGGGACCAACCTGGTCCGTGACACGGTTGACACGGCCGGCGTCGTTACGGATATAGCGGTCAAAGACAGCGTCTGGGTTGCAGTTACGAACAGAGGCATTTATCGGTCGATCGACGGTTCCGGATGGAATCGGGTCGACACTTCCGACGGCCTCACCTTCGCCGGATCTTCCGATTCGCTCTTCATCGTGTTCGGTAGAGTTGGGTTCATCTATCGTTCCACGGACGGCATTACCTGGATTAGAACGGCCGAAATCGATCATCCGCCGCTCACGGTTCACGATCCGCAGTTTGCCGGCGGGCGGTTCATCTCATTCGCGGATGCCGGCGTTTATGTCTCAACCGATGGCCATACCTGGACCGACGTCCACGACGTCCACACCGGCTCGATGTGGCCTCCCTTAAGTGCCGCCGGACCGGCTTCCAAGGCCGTCACCGTCTGGTGGAGCGGGGACATTTTGAGCACCTCCGATTTCAATACCTGGGATACGACTTCGGTCGGCTCGTTCTACCCGCTGGAGCACGCCTTCAAATGGAACAGCCAGTATTGGGCGGTCGGCCAGCGCGTGTACGGGAAATCTCTCGACGGTTTGAGGTGGCAGATCAAAGCCGTGACGGACGGAAATGACGGTTACGTGTATGGGTATGGCATGACTAACCAGCTGCTGCTTTACCGTACGAATTCGGTCGACGTTTCGACCGACGGTTCCACCTTTACTAATCATGCGACCAATCTCACGCGCGTCCTCGGAATCATCTCCGTTCGGGACACGCTGTGTGCGGTGAATGCCGGCGATCTCCCGGAAGACAACGGGATCTGGTGGTCGATTGACGGCACCTCGTGGTTCAAGAGATTCCCCTATTCGGGGCGTGCGTTCATGAAGATAGCGTACGGCAACAATACCTTTGTGGCGATCAACAGCCATTCGGACGTCTATTATTCGAGCAACAATCAACCCTGGACGAGTGGGTTTACGTTTCCTAATTTCATCAATTGCCTGTTTTTCGACAGGGACCGATTCATTGCCTGCGGGACACACGGCGCGGTGTACGAATCGACCGACGGTATAGACTGGCAAGCGATTGCTCCCGGCCTGGCTTCAGAAATAACAAAGATGATCTTCACCGGAAGCGTCTATATCGCTATAACCGCGGACAAGCAAATCTATGCGTACGACGAGGCTAACGGCTGGGTGCAACGGCTCGCAGGGGACAATTATCTTCTGGACTTGATTTCAGATTACGCTGAAATTGTCGTGGTGGGCGACGGCGGCACGGTTCTGGTTTCCACCAATCGGATCCCGATCGATAGGTAGCGGGCCAATCCGATTTGATTCGCAGACTATCGTATCAATTCTCAATTGACCACTCACAATCGGCGGGCTTACCTCGTATCTATGCTGAATTCACGTATAGTAGATCAACGTTAACGGTATAACAGCCTCAATCTCTGACAAACAGGAGCATGGTACTATGCGAAGCGTGAGGATTCTTCTCTATATGCTGACTCTGGTCTTTTTGCTGACGGGGGGACAGTCCATGGCCCAGAACCTTAAACCGACCGAGGGCTTTCTCGCCATTCACGGAGGAAAACTCTGGTATCGCATTGTCGGTACCGGCACCGGAACCCCTTTGCTGGTTCTCCACGGCGGACCTGCCGTACCCAGTTACTACTTGAAGCCTCTCGCCGGACTGGGCAAAGACCGTCCCGTCATTTTCTACGATCAACTCGGCTGTGGGAAATCGCCAGCCAGGACTGATTCGACTCAATGGACCATCCCTCAGTTTGTCGATGAGCTTGCGCAGGTGCGCAAGGATCTTAACCTGACAACGGTCGATCTATACGGGCATTCCTGGGGTTCAATTCTTGCCGTTGAGTACCTCAAGACCAATCCCAAAGGCGTCAGGAGCTGTATCCTGGCCGGCCCGGCTCTAAGCATTCCCCGCTGGTCACACGACGCCGATAGTCTGAAACAGACTCTGCCAGATTCCATCCAATCGATCATTGCCAGAGACGAAGCCGCAGGAACGACCGACTCGAAGGAATATCAGGCAGCCATGGGCGTGTTCTACTCCATGTACCTGGCCCGCAAACAGCCCTGGTCCCCCGATATCGACAGCGCCTTTATGCAGATGAATCCGGCGATCTACGGCTTCATGAACGGCCCGAGCGAATTCACTACGACCGGTACGCTCAAGGGCTATGACTGTACCGACTATCTGCACAACATAAGCATCCCAACATTATTCATCTGCGGGCAGTACGATGAGGCTGTACCGGCGACAACGAAATATTATCAAAGCCTCGTACCGAAGTCGCAGATCGTTATCGTACCGAACGCGGGTCATCTGGCGATGGATGACGATTCGACGTTCTATGTCAATGCCGTAGGACGGTTCTTAAGAGAAGTGGATGGGAAATAGATCGCCTGCATGCGGGGTGAAGCGGGCGTGCCGAAAGGTATGTCCTATTTACTGGGGTCGGCGCTCCAATAGCTTTTGGTCACCAAGCCGGCTGCGCGAGAATATTTCGGCGGTCAAACCGCCGAATGGGTACGCCGGGCCGGAAGACCGGTCCGCCCTACAGAAGTCGAGGGAATCCTTCTTTCGTAGGTCCGCACATTCTTATGGCCGGACGTACGCAGACATGCCACCAGGCATGTTGCGTTGAAACCCTACATTCGGACGGGAGAATAAACCGACCCGAAGCGGCTGGACGACCGGGCTGGATTATGGAGATTGCGTTGCTGCGAGTTCGTCTTTCTTCCGGTCTTTTGCGTTCCCCCACCAGTAGCACGACGAACTGTCCAAAGAGACGAATTTGCAGCGCTGACACCCCCAGAAAGCATTCAAGTCGTAGTATTTTGCCTCCGCGTACCTGCTGCTGGGAGTTGGATGGTCTTCCGTCGTAGCATAGCGAATCAGGGACAGAGATCGATATCTGCCGGAATACGCCGCGATTTCGTATTCAACATGGTCCGGATACTTCTTGATCCGATAGATACCCAACTTGTCCATCGCGTTTCCAAGGGTCGCCTTCTGCTTGGAGAAAAAGACATCCCAATAGTAGATCGTGTAAAACGGGTCTGTCGACTGATCCCGCAGGAACCCGTCCTCTCGTCTCACCTCAGATACATATTTCGTGAGCAGGTCAATATCACTCTGGTTCGTGTATAGATAGATAGCCGCCTTTGCACGATCGGCAAAGGTCGCATAGATCGAGCTGAGCCCAACGTAGAAAAGGACTCCGTACAGGACTAACGGCCGTTTGAGTTTTGTCATGCGGCACAGGATGATAAAGGAAGTGAACATGAAAAGATACGAGAGACCGAACAGAATCACTCCGTTTTCAGGCGAATGAATCCGCAGGGTACCGTTTGTCAGATCGATAATGAAATAGAAGAAAATCGAGAAAAGCACGAACAGGATTTTCTTCCGATTTGCCAGGTAGAATGACCTCATGTTTATATTATCGGATTTGGGGCAGGGCATCCTTACGAAAAAATGGCCCTCCCTTCAGGCGGGCGGATGAAGATTTTCCGGCGGTTAAGCCGCCGAACGGTACGCCGGGCCGGAAGACCGGTCCGCCCTACATAAGATGGTCGAGTCAAAAGAATCCTTCTTTCGTAGGTCCGACCATTCTTACGGCCGGACGTACGCTGACATGCCATCAGGCATGTGCTCTTTGTGTCGGTGTTCCGAACGAGCGTATCGCATTGATGCGATTCGCGATGGAGAAACCTAACATCGGTCCTCGTAGGGCGGCCTCGTCTTCGAGCCCGCCGTGCCAAGATTGATATTACCGGACTCCTGCTTTCGTAAGTCCGCACATTCTTATGGCCGGACGTATCACGCATGCCGCGAGGCATCTTCATTTGGGTCGGTGTTCCGGCTGAGTGGGTGTCGTCTGACGCAGGCGACGGAGGACCCCACCTCTTCATTGAAGAATGAACCCGCCGCGGATGGGCCACCCGGCAATGCCGGTCATCCGGCAATGGATGATGATTCGACCTACTATGTGATCGGCTTGCGTGCATTCCTAAACTGCGTGAACCGGAGATGGTCGGATCACAAAACGTTAGCTGTCAGCTCCTTACGGCATACGCATATCAAGTTGGCGACAAAACCCGACCTGTTTTCCTGCCTGAAGAGCATTCCCCATAATATCAACCCGGGGCTTCACGTCCATTTTCTTCGGCACATACTGCCGTCGGGCGATGTTAAATTGAGGAATGTGATTCTGCTTTAGGCAAATGGATTTCCGAAACTGATAGGCCGAAGGAGGAATGCAATGAAGTCGGCTACTCTCATTCTCATGCTGATTCTTGGAATCATGCTCAACGCGGTTGCGCCGGTGCAGGCGGTCGAGAATACATATGAATCAAGTTTGGGCATCAAACACTTTAAAGACAACCCGAAAAATCCCTGGCGAGTGCTCAACGTGATGATGTATCATCTGGCCCGCCTCGAGGCAAAAGCCCAGGGTCCTACCGCCCCGACAACCGCGCTGCTCGATGAACTACAAAACCTGAACATCACGAAGGACTCCGCGCAGGTAGACGCTCTGTACCAGCGAATATTCGCATCCGACAACACGTATTGGGGACAGCCCGGCAACAGCTTCCTCGATAACCTGAAGAACAAACGACTCCCGCAAGTGATCAAATGGGGTTTCGATCCGCAGACCATCTATTTGACCGATCTGGGTATGGCTATTACCCAGCTCGGGGCGGGCCAGGTTTACGATCAGGGAAACTCCTATGTCATACTTGAAATGCCCGTGGACAACTTTTACTACCTTGCCGAAGAAGATCCTTACGGGCAATACCAGATTACAAAAGTCGGACGCGGACCGGCCGCTATGGTAGCTGCCCCCCCGGATCCGTTTGGATTCCGATCAGGAGGACCCCTGGAGGCAAACTTTGACCCGACCCTGGCCCTGCATCACCAGCTCGATATAATCGTCCCTTCGGAATACCCCAACCTCAAGAATCTGCATATTACGATAACGAGAATTCCCGCACCCTCTTTCGTCAATGGTCCGAACGATCCTGAGTACTTCACAAACCCTTGGGACTGTGACCTGTTCGCATTCGACATAGCGGCACCGAACCTTGACGATTTTAAGCTCACCGACTCGGCCGGTGGAAAGTGGCTTGAACTGAACTTGAACTATCTCGTCAGGCACACCGACAAGGATACAGCCAACCTGATCACCGGACAAATGATCAAAGAGATCAACGTAAAGGATGTCACGCGAAAAGATGGCTTCGATTTCCGGTGGTTCACAGCCTCCGTAGGACGATTGGATTACTACAATGTAGGACTGCAAGTCGCCAACGGCGGCAAGGAGAAAGTATTCTACGAAGATGTTACGTCGAAACCGCGGCACTTTCCACTGGTACTGGTTGACCAGGAGCACGCCCCGGCCGATACGCTCGTTCCCATGTTCAAGATTGGACCGATCGAACGAGGTAAAGAGGTTGACTTCTTTACGGCTGTTGACGGATTGTTGCCAAACGCGGATAGTACAGAGTTTGACGGCATGGCCTACCTTCTGCTGTTCAAGCCCGGCGATCAGCTCCCCAAGGTCCGGGTTGACTCTTCGCTGAATGTCTATTGGAATCCGGAGGCGGCTCCGGCCGATGCCGGAGTCAGTTACGCCGACTACTCCAAGAACTACGGTAGCAAACTCATTAAGTCGATCCCGCTCGGCTCGACTCAGCCAAGGATGTTTTACACGGGGAACTTCACCCTGCCGACTTCGATCGATCCCGGCGCTTACGTGCTCGCGATTGACTTTGTGGGTATAGACGCCACCTCCCGTCATATGATAGATCTGGGCAGCGGCGAGACGAAGATAATGATTAAGTGAAGCAATATTCTTTGTATGTCCGCCTCGTTTTCGGGGCGGACATTCCACACCGACAGACTCTATGCGGCGTGCGACGGAGAAACCCGACATCGGTCCTCGTAGGGCGGCCTCGTCTTCGAGCCCGCCGTGCCAAGATTGATATTACCGGACTCCTGCTCTCGTAGGTCCGCACATTCTTATGGCCGG
>CAZFOY010000063.1:0-15788 GCA_964520865.1 uncultured Ignavibacteriales bacterium
TCTGTAGCCCACCTCAGTGAGAATCGGCGGTAGCTGATTCGAATGCCAGGTGGGTGATAACCCGAATCCACGTTCGGCTAGTGCCGATTGCCTTTTCCCCACGTGGCGATCGGATTGTTACCACAATCCTCACTGACATGGGCTACTGAAGATTGCCGGGACTTTTGGCCCCGCTCCCCCCTCTCCCCGCTCCAAAAAACCCGCTTTACATTGGCCGGCCGATTTGTTATACTGCCTAACTCGGCGGTTTTAGCGCCGAAACACGCCCCCTATCCTCCTGATATATAGCAAGATAGAAGGCGTGCGTGACGTATCCATAATTTCTAACTGGCAGGTAAAGCTGATGGCTAAATTCGCGAATCCTGAAGATATCAAAGTTATTGTCGCTACCGACTGCGGGTCCACTACCACCAAGGCGATTCTTATCGAATATGTAAACGGCGAGTACCGGCTGATCACCCGCGGCGAAGCTCCCACGACGGTTGAAGCTCCGTTCGAGGACGTGACGATGGGTGTCCTGAACGCGGTGGCCGAGGTCGAAGAACTCTCGGGCCGTAAACTTCTCGACGAGAACAACAAGTTCATTACCCCGGCCAACGGCAAAGACGGCACCGATGTCTACATTTCCACCTCCTCGGCCGGCGGCGGCCTCCAGATGATGGTGGCCGGTGTGGTGCGGTCGATGACGGCTGAGTCGGCGGAACGTGCGGCCCTGGGCGCCGGTGCGATCGTCATGGATGTGATTGCGTCGAACGACAAACGTCTCCCCCATCAGCAGATCGAACGTATTCGCAAGCTTCGTCCCGACATGATTCTGCTTTCGGGCGGGATCGACGGCGGCACGACCACCCACGTGGTTGAAATCGCCGAGTTAATTTCGGCGGCAGACCCCCGTCCCCGTCTTGGCTCAAGCTACAAACTTCCAATTATCTATGCCGGAAACAAGAATGCTTCGCAAGCGGTCAGCGATGTTCTGGCGAGCAAAGTCGATCTCAAGACGGTCGACAACCTCCGCCCGGTTCTCGAACGCGAAAATCTCGGCCCGGCCCGCGAAGAAATCCACGAGCTGTTCATGGAACACGTAATGGCACAGGCTCCGGGATACAAGAAGCTGATGTCGTGGGCGGATGCGCCGATTATGCCGACCCCGGGAGCGGTGGGGCTGATCATTCAGACGATCGCCGATATCTATAACATCGAAGCTATGGGTGTCGATATCGGCGGCGCCACCACCGATGTCTTCTCGGTTTTCCGGCCGGGAGACGACAAGCCGGTCTTTAACCGGACCGTTTCGGCGAACCTCGGGATGTCCTATTCCATCTCGAACGTCTTCGCTGAGGCGACACTGCCGATGGTTATGCGCTGGGTGCCGTTCAAGATGGACGAGCGCGACCTGCGCAACCGCGTGAAGAACAAAATGATACGCCCGACCACGATTCCTCAATCGATGGAAGAGCTGATATTCGAGCAGGCGATTGCCAAAGAGGCGTTGCGCCTTGCCTTTATCCAGCACAAGAATTTCGCCACCGTGCTGAAGGGCGTACAGCAGCAGCGGACGATTGCCGACGCGTTCGATCAGTCGGCTTCCGGTGCGACCATCGTGAATATGATGACGCTGGACATGCTGATCGGATCGGGCGGTGTGCTCTCGCACGCTCCGCGCCGCCAGCAGTCAGCCCTCATGCTGATAGATTCGTTCATGCCCGAAGGGATCACCCGCCTCGCTGTCGACTCGATCTTCATGATGCCTCAGCTTGGTGTTTTGACCGAAGTTCAGCCGAAGGCGGCGACCGAGGTATTTGAAAAGGACTGCTTGATTCACCTTGGTACCTGCGTGGCTCCGGCGGGAAGCGGCAAGAAAGGCAACCCGGTGCTCAAGTACTCGATCGAGCTTCCTTCCGGGACGGTGAGCGGAACGCTCAATTATCTCGAGATGAAGAAATTCGACCTCGGCGTTCAGGAAAATGGTCTTCCTATGAAAGCCCGCGCCACCCTTGAACCGGAACGCGGTTTCGATGTCGGCGCCGGCAAAGGCAACAAAGTAGTGAGGGAACTCGACGGCGGCGTGGTCGGGATCATTCTCGACGGTCGTGGGAGGCCTTTCGACCTTTCCACTCTCACTGAAGATGAGCGGGTCAGCTACCTCAAACAGTGGATGGCCGAGCTGAACATATATCCGGCCGAGAAACTCTAAGAAAGCCCTGAGATCATGAAATCTCGCACTATGTTTCTGTTCCTCGCTCTCGCGGTCTGCCTTGCGGCCGGCGTCGAGGCGAAGACGTATGCTTCGTTCGGAAATGGATTCTATTTCACCTATCCGGACGACTGGCAGCAGGTCCCTTACAGCACAATCGACGAATATCTGGCCAGAGGCAATGCCGGGCGGCCGCTCTACAACTATGACGCCGCCTTTGCCCCGGACAGCTCGGACCCGTTCTTTTCGGGCGAATATCTGATTGTCTATGTCGACACCGTAGGTCAACTCAGCGACAAACAGATCGACTCGACCCTCGACAAGATGAGCGAAACGTTCGGCACCGGCATCAAGTACTTCCCGGTCGGGGATTTTCTTACCAACGTGAAGTCGAAAGAACCGAACTACGACAAGGACCGCAAACTGGTCTCGGTCGTAACGGACATTACCTCTAACGACGGTTCGGTCAAGAAGAACCTGATCATGATGAAGTTCTACGACAAGGGGATTGCGTCGTTTTATTTCTACGCCCCGGAGAAGATGTTCGATGCCGCCAAGACGAAATTCGAAGAGATGGTTGATTCATTCGGATCGGGTGACATTGCGAAAGCACTGCCGAAGGAATCCGTCAAGGTGGCAAACATCAAGACCGAGGAGTCGGGTCAGCTTGGCTCAAAGATCCCGATTATCGTCACCATCGCCGGCGTAATCATCCTCATCATTCTGATTATCGTTATCGTGACGCGCAAGAAACGCAAATAGACATATAGCATTTGATTATATAGGAAGGTAGTAGAATGGGTCATGCATATACACCGGGACTGAAAGTTACCGACCGACTGCTCGTCAAGCGGCACCGTATCCTCCCGTTGAAGGGTGAGGTGATCGTCAAGGTGGGTGACAAGGTGAATCCGCACGATGTCGTAGCGAGAACGCACCTCCCCGGAAACGTCGTGCCGCTCAACGTGGCGAACAAGCTCGGCGTCCCGCCGGACGACATGAAAGAAGTGATGATGAAGAAAGAGGGTGACGCCATTAAAGAAGGCGAAGTCATCGCACTCAAGAAAGGCTTCATCAAGTGGTTCAACAGCCAGGCGACCGCCACGATCAACGGCACGATTGAATCGATATCGACGATTACCGGCCAGGTACTCCAGAGAGGCGAACCTATTCCGGTTGAAGTAACGGCCTACATTCGCGGTGAAGTCACCGAAGTGATTCCGAACGAGGGTGTAGTCGTCACCACGATGGCTTCGTTCGTCCAGGGAATTTTCGGCATCGGCGGCGAGACGTTCGGCAATCTGCACGTTGCAGTTCCCGACTCAACCGTCGTGCTGGCCGAAGAGCTTATCAACGACGACATGAAGGATAAAGTGATTGTCGGTGGTTCTCTGGTCACGGCCGGTGCGATCAAGAAAGCCGTCAAGGTCGGCGCTCGTGGAATAGTTGTCGGCGGATTCGACGATAAAGATCTGCGCGATTTCCTCGGCTACGATATCGGGGTCGCAATTACCGGTTCCGAGGATATCGGCGTCACGCTGGTAGTAACGGAAGGGTTCGGTCAGATTAATATGGCCCACCGGACTTTCGATCTGCTCAAGAGAAACGAGGGCAGAATGGTCTGCATTAATGGAGCTACTCAGATCCGCGCCGGTGTGATCAGGCCCGAAGTGGTGGTGCCGTTGGCTGCCGAAGAAGCGGCGATATCGGCCCAGGAAGAAGCGATTCTCGGTCTCGAGATCGGTTCGCCAGTCCGCGTGATTCGTCATCCCTATTTCGGCATGCTGGGCAAAGTCAGCGGTCTGCCGGCCCCCCTGGCGGTCCTTGAGTCCGAATCCAAAGCGAGGATTCTGGAGGTCGAGTTTGATGACGGCAAGAAAGCGATGGTCCCCCGAGCGAATGTGGAGATGATCGAAGGCAGCTGAACCGCAACAGGATAGCGAATAAAAAAACCTCCCGAACGGGAGGTTTTTCATTGCACTAATTTGCTAAATCGGTTTATTCGCCTCCCATTTCGGATGTGGTGTCATCCTGATGCATCATCATCGTATCAGCGGCCGAGTCCATCCGGGTGGAATCCATCTGCTCCGCCTTCTTGACCTCCTCCGGTACCTTGTCGGATTCTTTCGATTCCTTCTTTCCGCAACCGGCGGTCAACGCCAGCGCAAACAGCGCCATGGTGCCCAGTGCTATGAGTCTCTTCATACTCAACTCCCTTCGAGTAGGATTTAAAGGGTACACGATTGCAAGTCCCATTATGAGAGAAGACAAACTTTATGTCAATACTTAATATAACGCTAACACTGCGCCGGTAGGTCTGTTTTTGTTGACGCTTACACGGAGCATCGGTATTTTCCGCTCCGAAAGCGACCTTTTGTTCGGTTGCATTGCCATTGCAAATAGTAACTTTTCAATAGATAGAGTGTAAAACCAGATATGAACTTTCTTGCTATCGCCTTCATCGTATCGGGACAGCTTTGGCGGATAATCGCCAGTACTTCGACCTTCGGCGCCATTATTCTCGGAATCCTCCTGTTTATGTCATTCGTTTCCTGGATCATCATCTTTCACAAATGGAGGCAGTTCCGGGAAGTGGACCACGACAACCAGCGCTTCCAGCAGCATTTTCATCGCGCGCGCCAGATCGTGGAATCGGTCGGCCAGGCGAAATCAACCAAGAACTCTCCCGTATCAAATATCTTTCTCGCCGGCTATCAGGAGTTGACCGAACTCAAGGAAGGCAAGAATCCGGGCGGGGCACTTCAGAGCAAAGTAACCGGGCTCGATGCTGAAGATTTTGAGATTGTCGAGATGTCGATGGAGCGTTCTCTGGTGACGGAGATGGGCAAAATGGAGCGCCGGGTGATTTTCCTTGCCACGACCGCAAACTCTGCTCCCTTTCTCGGACTGCTCGGAACAGTGGTCGGCATCATGGACTCGTTCTGGGCGATCGGCGAGCGCGGATCGGCCTCGCTGGCTGTGGTGGCACCCGGTATTGCCGAAGCACTTTTGGCCACTATCGTCGGACTTGCCGCCGCAATTCCGGCCGTCATCGCGTTCAACTGGGCGAACAGCAAGATGAAATTCATCAACGACTTCTCCTCCAACTTCATTCTCGAATTCATCACGCAGGCCAAGAAGGAGGCGCGATAGCCATGCGCAGACCCCACCGGCGGGCTTATCGGGCGATGGCCGACGTGAACATCACCAACCTCGTTGATGTGGTCCTGGTCCTGCTTATCATCTTCATGATTTCCGCACCGCTTCTCCAGTCGGGCATCGAAGTGAATCTGCCGCAGACTCGTGCGGCGGCTATCACCGAGCCGACCGAAGGAATCGTTCTCACGATCGATCAGAAAGGCGGCGTCTACATCAACGATGTCTGGTCGCGCCTCGACAACTTCGAAACGAATCTCAAACAGGCAATAGCCGACAAGAATACATCGACCGTTTATCTCCGCGCCGACTCCCTCGTATCCTACGGCACCGCTATACAGGTAATCAGCCGCCTGAAAGACATGGGCATCACCGACATCGGTCTGGTCACCGCTCATATTGAAAAAGGCAAGAAGGGGTCCGGGAGATAGTGATTCGATGAAGCGCGATGTCGTTTACTCTCTAATACTTCACGTACTTGCGATCACACTGCTGGTCGTCTCATCGCCGTTCGTGAAATCAAAGACGTTTGACTATGAAGTCATTCGGGTGAACGCTGTCTCTCCCGCCCAACTACCATCGTCTGTCAGTCAACAGATGACTACCCCGGAACCGGTAACGATTCCGCAGGCGATGGCCGATGAACCGGTTGAACTCCCGATGGATAAACCAAGCTCGATCAAAAAGACGGTCAAGACCAACCCGAAACCTAAGCCGAAAAAGACTCCGAGGAAAGAACCGGTGAAGAACGCAAACACCGCAACAACTCAGACGAACAAAACAACCGAAGGGGAAGGCGAGAACAAACAGATCGATGTGAAAGCTACCGGCAACGGGGCCTCGTTCGGCGGTGCCACTATCGACAATGCTTCGTTCAATTATCCCTACTGGTTTCAACAGGCGTTCAACAAGATCGCTTCGAACTGGCATCGCACGGTCCTGATCGACGCTCCGGTGGTCTGTGTCGTCTCATTTCAGGTCATCAAGTCGGGGCGCGTGTACAACGTGAAGGTCGAGAAGTCTTCGGGCATCCCGGCGGTCGATGAGACCTGCGTGCAGGCGATTCAATCGTCGGCCCCCTTCCCCCCGCTCCCGGATGAATTCAGGGATGAAATCATCGGTATCACGATACCGTTCAAATATCAACCGAGGTAATTACATGCGCAAATATTTCTATGCTCTCTTCCTTCTCTCCACCCTCCTGATTGTGCCGAACCTGTTCGCCCAAAGCGACGACGTCCGCAACATTCAGTTCGACACGCTCGTCGGCGGCTACAAACCGACTCCGATCGGCGTCGACCAGATGACCTACATAGGCACTCAATACATCACTCACGATGACTCCTCGCTGATGCGCTACATTACCATGGTTGTACAATTCGATATCGACTTCTACGCCGATTTCGAGCTGGTCCCGATCGACAGCTTCTACCTTGCGACGTATGAAATCAAAGAGCTTGATCTCCTCGGCTGGCAGAGATTGGGTGCGGATCTTGTCGTGAAACTCGAAGCCGAATTCAATGGCGATTACATACGAGCACGATGGCGTCTCTACGATACCAAGAGTAGAGCGGAGATCGGGAAGGATGTACTTGAACGGCCCAAGTCCGCCTGGCGAAAACTCGGTCATGAGATCTCGAATGCAATCGTGAAGAAACTGACCGGAGCGGAAGGGATCTTTCTTACTAAGATTGCATTCATCAAACAGCTGGGGGACGCCAAAGAACTGTTCATGTCGGACTACGACGGCGCGAACGAAATCCAGTTGACGAAAACGGGGACGATCAATCTTTCCCCCGATTTTTCACCTAACAAACCTGAGATCTATTTCACCAGCTATCTGGCCGGCGAGCCGCAGATCTTTCGCATCAATACGAATACCAAGAAGGTCGAGCAGGTTACGCATTACAAGGGGATGGCGGCGGCAAGTGCCGTCTCTCCTGACGGCAACAAGATCGCGTGCACAATGACGAAGGACGGCAATTCGGAGATCTATGTCACCGATCTGAACGGCAAAGTGATCAAGCGGATCACGCACAACCCTTCGATAGATACCTCGCCGACCTGGTCGCCCGACGGTAAGATGATTGCGTTCGCCTCCGATCGGACCGGATCGCCGCAGATTTATATCACCGATTCGGACGGGCTCGAGACAAGACGCCTGACCTATCGCGGCGGATACAACGATTCGCCGGTCTGGTCTCACCGGGGGGATCGGATCACATTCGTGAGCAGATCGCCCAGCGGACGGTTCGACCTTGCCTCGGTCGATACGGCCGGAGTCGAGTATCACTTGCTGACCGAAGTGGGTATGAACGAGAATCCGCATTTCTCTCCCGACGGCAAGCATCTTATCTTCTCATCGACACGGCTTGGATCTTCGGATCTCTACACCGCCGACGCCAGCGGCCGACATCAGCGCCGCCTAACTCGTTCCGGCAACTGCACCAACCCGACCTGGGGGCCGTACAACAAGTGACAAATTCACCCTGCAACAGTTTTATTTGAATGCTAACTTGTTGAAACGAAAAAATTTTCCTTTTTTATATTGACCCCCTCAGAGGCGTCAATTACATTGACCGAAATGGTGTCGAACAACAATTAATTTCCTTACACGGGAGGTTATAAATGATTAAAAGACTTGGGTTTCTTGCATTCACGGGACTGCTCCTTTTCGCCATGCTGACTTTGTGGGGATGCAAGCCAAAAGTAGAACCAACTCCTGAAACTCCGCCCGAAACCACGGTAACTCCACCTCCGCCGCCGCCGAAGGACACTACTCCTCCCCCGCCGCCGCCGAAACCGATGCTCAAAGTGGAGCAGTTTAAGACTGTCTATTTTGATTTCGACAAATACAATCTTCGCCCCGATGCCAAGTCGGACGCCGAGTTCGACTATAACCTGCTCAACCAGTATCCCGACGCGATCGTAGAGATCCAGGGTAACTGCGACGAGCGTGGCACGGTTGAGTACAACCTGTCGCTCGGACAGAAGCGTGCCGATGCGGTGAAGGACTATCTGGTCAGTTTGGGCGTCAGTCCCGACCGTCTAAAGACGATTAGTTATGGCAAGGAGCGCCCGGTCGATCCTGGTCATAACGAAGCCGCCTGGGCGAAAAACAGACGCTGTGAATTCCGCATCATTTCACAGTAGCACGTAAGGTGTACATAATGTCTGGTTTGAAAAAACTATGCATGGCCGCCATTCCCGGAATGGCGGTTGTGTTTTTGGGAATCGGCCTTCTCGGCTGCGCCACCGCAAGGCAGGTGCAGGAAGTTAAGGACGAAGTCCGCGCGGTCGGGGCACAAACGGCCCAGACCCAGCGGGCGATAGGTCATATGGATTCGCTGGTAACGGCCAATACCGACGCGAACAACAAACTCCGCGCCGATGTGAGCTATTCTATCAGCGAAATGCAGCAGCAGATCAGCACGTTGCTGCAGAACTACAATGACCTGCTGACTAAGATCGACCTGCTCAATCAGCAGTTGAACGTCAAGCACGTTATCACCAGTTCACCGGGAGTCCAGCCGCCACCGTCGAATGCGACCGGTCAGCAACCGACCGAGATGCCGGCGGACACGATGGTACAGCAGCCCTCTATCGACTGTGGCGCCGCGTATGACAACGCCTTCATTCTCGCGCGTCAGCGGGAGTATCAGAAGGCTATCGACGGATTCAGGGAATTCCTCAAGGAATGCCCCACCAATGAATCGGCCGACAACGCGCATTATTGGATCGGTGAAAGCTTCTACGCCCTTGAGAAGTACGTCGACGCGATTCAGGAATTCCAGTACCTTCTGGACAACTACAAGGGATCCGAGAATGCCAGCCGTGCGTTGTACAAGTTGGGACGTTCGCAACAGGAACTCGGAAAGAATGCCGACGCGAAGAAAACTTTCCAGAAGCTGATCGATGAGTATCCGGAAACGCTCGAAGCTTCGCAGGCCAAGGAGAGACTCAAAGATCTGAAATGACCGTTCAGTCTCCAAGGGTGAGTATTTCGACCCCGACCGAACCAATCCTCTCCGGCCGGGGTTTTTATCAACTGGAAGAAGAAGCCCTCTTCGTCCAGATCGGGCCGTTCCACGACCGTCGGAAGTTCTACTCTTACCTCGACTCTAACAATATCTCATTTCAGCTCGATAAGACCGGTCGGCTCATTTTCGTCGCCGTCAACATTCCGCGGCGGAGATGGAAACCGGTCGCTTCGCTCACGCCGCCGAAAATTGTCGAACCGGCCGACATCCGCTGGCTCGATTTCCGGGAGAAGATCGATGAACCGCGGCTGTTGACGAACAAGCGGAAGTCGATTGTCAAACTCGAATTTGCCGGCAGTCCGAACCTGCTCAACTACTTCATTGCCGGGTCGATTGTCGTACAGGTCGACCCCGAAGGGCAGCTCTGTGCGCTCTGGGTGACGGAGATTGTCGATGACCTGGCGGGACGGGAAATCGGGGCCTTCCGTAAACATCTCCGCCTCAACGGTTCGTATTACGCCTGAGAATCTCACATTCGGCGAGCGGGTCGACGGATATCATTGACAGTGTCGGTCTGTCATAGTTAATTGACCTCATGGCCGCACCTTCCGACAAAATCAAGAAGGAACTCTCCGAACTTCGCAAGAAGATTGCCCATCACAGCAGGCTGTATTATGTCCAGGACAACCCCGAGATTTCCGATGCCGAATACGACAGGCTGTTTGACCGTCTGCTGGAAATCGAGAAAGAACATCCAGAACTTGTCACTCCCGACTCGCCGAGCCAGCGGGTCGGCGCGGAACCTTCCAGAAAGTTTGAACCTCTGTCTCATCGGATTCCGATGCTCTCTCTTCAGAAAGTAACAAGTCGCGAAGAATTCATTGAATTCGATCGCCGTGTCAAGGAGGGACTGGAGACGAGTGAGGAGATCGAATATGTCACCGAGCCCAAACTTGATGGGCTTGCGGTGGAGCTTATCTATGAAAACGGGATCTTTGTTCGCGGGTCGACCCGCGGCGACGGAACTGTCGGTGAGAATATCACCGCCAATCTCAAAACGATTCAGTCGATACCGCTGAAATTGTCGGACAATACTGCAAAGAAATATCCGTTGCTCGAAGTTCGTGGTGAAGTAATCATGCACCGGAGTGCATTCGAGAAGTTGAACGAGCAGCTTGCGGCGAAGAATATCGCACCATTGGCGAATCCTCGTAATGGCGCGGCCGGATCTCTCCGCCAGCTCAATCCGAGAGTGACTGCTTCGCGAAGACTCGTCTTCTACGGCTACGCCGTCTCTGAGACGACGCTTGAAGGTCTCGACACTCAGTACAAGGTAATCGAGTTTCTCTCATCCGAGGGATTCCTAGTAAACAACCTGATCTATGTAGCAGATGGTGTCCAGGAAGTCTCGACGATCTTCGACAATCTCACGCGGGACCGTGCCTCTCTCGATTATGAGATCGATGGAATGGTGATCAAAGTGAATGATTTTTCCTCACAGGACATGCTGGGCCAGATTGCCCGGGCGCCGCGATGGGCGGTAGCGTGGAAGTTTGTGGCCGAGCAGGCGGAGACGGTACTTGAAGCTGTCGAGTTTTCAGTTGGGCGGACCGGAGTTATTACACCAGTTGCAAAACTTAAGCCGGTTCGCGTGTCGGGGGTGACCGTTTCGAACGCATCGATGCATAACGAAGACGAAATCAAGACACTCGACGTGCGCGTCGGTGACACCGTGATAGTTCAGCGGGCCGGAGATGTCATTCCGGAGGTGGTCGATGTCGTTTTGGAAAAGCGCCCGAAAGGGACGAAACCGATTACCTTCCCCACCAAGTGCCCGTCGTGCGGGACTAAAGTAGTTCGTCCTGAAGGCGAGGCGGCTCATCGATGTCTGAACACTGCCTGTCCGGCTCAGGTCGAAGGCGGTTTGTTCCATTTTGCAGCCAAAGGCGGATTCGATATCGATGGCCTCGGAGAGAAGCTGGCAAAACAACTGATCAGCGAAGGCCTGGTGAAAGATCCCTCGGATCTGTTCTTCCTTGCCAAAGAACAGTTACTTCCGCTTGACCTCATGGCCGAAAAGCGTGCTCAGAACCTTATCGTTGCAATCGAACGTTCCCGCCACGCGGAACTTCCCAAGGCTATCACGGCTCTCGGCATAATCGGTGTCGGTGAGACTGCGGCTAGAGTGCTTGCCGAGCATTTCGTTTCTTTCGACAAGCTGCAGCAGGCTTCGCAGGAGGAACTGACCAACATCGCCGGGATCGGTCCGATAGTTGCAGAGAATGTTCGAGATTACTTCTCCAATCCGGGCAATCAAAAGATGCTTAAGAAGATGCGTGAGGGTGGCGTGCAGTTCCCTGATTATCGCAGAGAGGTTGCGTCGGATATATTCGAAGGCAAGACGTTCGTCATAACCGGCACACTTTCAAAACCACGTAACCACTTCAAGAACCTCATCGAGCAGAACGGCGGCAAAACCTCCGGCTCGGTATCGAAGAAGACGGACTACGTTCTCGCCGGAGTCGACCCCGGATCAAAACTCGACAACGCCAAAAAGCTCGGCGTGGCTGTTATCGATGAAGACGAGTTCGAGCGGATGCTGGGGTGATGCTTCGTGTAGGGCGGCTCCTTCTTAGAAACTTCCAAGACAGCTTATCAGTACACAGATAAATGGGCTGGCACGTTATAGAAGCGACCGGTACCCCATCGCTTGCGGCGTGAAATGGATTGACGATCTCTCCTTGGCGCATCCCTTCAGTCATGTCACCCTCGCGAAGGCGGGGATCCAGATTCGACTTTCTTTGTAGGCCCGACCATTCCTATGGCCGGATATATGGCGCATGCCGAAGGGCTTGCCTCTACGACCCACCGGTCGTTGTTCCCGGCAGGTTCTAAGAAGGACCTGCACTACAGATCCGCCTCCCGGCGGGACAGCCGGGGTCCAGGTTTTTTTCTCCGGTGCCCCCACCCTCCGCACGCCGTCCGGTAGCCCGCGTCAGCGACGGGTGGCGGCAGCCATCCTGAGCGCCACGTGGGGATATCATGTTCGGCACTTGCCGAATGAAAATTCGGGTTACCACCCACCCGGCATGCGAATCGGCTATCGCCGATTCTCACTGAGGTGGGCTACCGGAGAATCTCACGAAGCCCGGATTGCAACGTCGCTATCTTCTCGCTGCTGCATTGAGACAAAAAAAGTCGCCGGCCTGTCGGTCGGCGACAATTCGCTGTCCATGAATTTCGAAAAGAACCGTCTACTTGGATTGCTCCAGCTTCTTCTCCAGGCTCTTGATCGCCTTGGTCAATTGATCGACCTTGGCCTCAAGCGCTTTGATCTCCTCCTGACGGGCAACATTGTGCTTCTGAATCCAGGAGGACACATCCTTCTGGGTTTTGTCAGCCTGCTTAGCTACTTTCTGGTAGATCTCGGCGGAAGACTTCTCGGCTTTCTCGAGCAGTTCCATGACCGCCTTCTTGCGGTCGGACTTCTCAAGCTCGCCCTTCTTGATCAGTTCATCGATGATCTTCTCGGCTTTCGCCTTGGTCACCTGGAACGCCCCGATCGAGGCCAGTACGGTGTTTTTGAGTACCGACATGGATTTGTCACCTCCTAATGAGATTATTTTACGGAACAGGTCCTGCGATTCCTTGACGTCCTGCCACGATGATGTCTCATTGATCAGCACTCTTCCGAGTACCGCCACGGTGACATCCTCGCCACTGGCGACATCAATCACCTTCACCTCGACCCCCGCCTTAACGAGTGCGGCTAGGTCGGCCTGGGTGATCGTACGGCTTTCGTCCTGATCGTACAGGCGCCGGTTCCGATACCGTTTAATAACTTTCATACTTCATTATAGTGCACTGCACCATAAAAGTCAATAGAAAAGGGCAGCTTGCGGCTGCCCTCAAAATCATTCGGCAGAACCGACTCAGTGCTTGCCCGTGGACATAAGAACGATATTAACGATTTCCAACAGGCGTTCGCAGGAGAACGGCTTTTTGATAAACATATCTCCACCCGACTTGAACGAACGGCCCATATCGTCGGAACGATCCTTGCCGGTCAGGAAAATGACCGGTACGGAGGCGAACTCCGGGTCTTTCTTCAGGTTGGCGCAGATGTCATAACCATCGATGCCTCCGGGCATCATGATATCCAGAAGGATGACGTCGGGGCGAAACCCCTTGGCCTTGTTCACGGCGTTAGTCGGTGAGTTTTCGGTCATCACCTGGAAGCCGTGTTCCACCAGGAAGGTCTCGACAATTTCCGTGATTTCCGGTTCATCGTCGATTACCAGTATCTTGGCGGTGCTTATGTTCGTCTTATAGGACATATGGTATCCAAGTCGAAATCGGGTTAAACTGTTTCGCCTATAGTTTTTATATCGGACAATCAGGCGATAACTTGACCGCTCATCGACCCTCCCGGACCGACTCTAACACCATGGCGACCACCTGTGCAAGTTGCTGTCCGGTAATCGGCTTGCGGAGGTAGGATGTTCCCCCGGCGGCGAATGCCTCGCCGAGGTCTTTTTCCGGGGGCCGGCCGCTCAGAAAGATGACCGGTATTTGCCGAAGTTCGTCGATTGCCTTGATTTTTCCGGTTGCTTCATAGCCGTCCATGCCGGGCATATTGATATCCATCAATATCAAGTCAGGCTTGCATTCGGCTGCTTTGGAAACCCCTTCGCTTCCGCTAAAGGCGGTTTCTACCTGATACCCCTGTTTGACCAGCAGGCTGCCGATAATCTGTACCGCTGTCTTGTCGTCATCCACTACGAGGATAAGCGGTGCCGACGATTCCGCATGAGGTGCATTCATGATGGACTCGTTTCTCCCCTGAGTTCTAACTCATTTAGTAAGTTGCTTCGCCCTTATCGAGATTATCGGTCCGCGGAGATCTTTCTTAACATCCTTCAAAGAGAAGAATGATAAGAGGATACTGCGAAGGACGAAGCGTCTCAGGTCTGTTTTTAATTGCGACTGCCCGGCAAACCGGCTATTCTTGCCTCTATGACGGAGAAGGAACCAACTGCCTTTATAGCGCGTAACCGTAAGGCGCGCCACGATTACGAGATCAAATCCACCATCGAAGCGGGGATTTCGCTGGTTGGAAGCGAGGTCAAATCGTTACGCGAGGGCAAGGTGAATATTTCCGATGCTTACGCCAGTGTCGAAGGTGGTCAGGTATTCTTGCGCAATCTCCATATCAGCCCGTACAAGATGGCCTCGAATGAAAACCATGACCCTATGCGCCCGCGCCGCCTCCTTCTGCACAAGCGGGAAATCAGAAAACTTCAAGCTCAAACGGAGCAGAAAGGAATGACGCTTATTCCGCTTTCGATCTACTTCAAAGGGAAAAATGTTAAAATCGAACTGGCCGTGGCGACAGGACGTAAAAAATATGACAAACGAGACGCCATTGCAAAGTCGGAAGCCGACAAACGAATTAAGCGAGCTATGAGAAAAGACCTCTAAATGACTGCCGGTGCTTGTAGAAAATTAGCGATTTCCCTGACCTTCTTCCTGCTGTTCGGTGCGGCACGAGAAGTTTCCGCGGATGTCAACGTGTATCTCTCGGGAGCCACCCGGTCAATCAAGTCATTCGATCAGGACAAGACGACGTTCATCTCTTTTTCGGAGCTGGCCGACGCCATCGGCGGAGATCTCGACTGGGGATTGGTCGGACACCAGATCGTTTATAAAGAAGATACCAACCGATTCGTCTTTTTCATCGGATCTCCGTACTTCAGACGCAATGACTCCCTGTTCAACATGACCTATCCAGCGACCTACGAAAAAGGTCAGCTCTATCTTCCGGTGCAGACGTTTCTCACTTTCCTCGATCAGGTAACTTTTCAAAAGATTACCTGGGACGAAAGCAACAAGTCGATCAGGGTCGAGTCACAGTATTTCAACGTCACAGACATGTCGGTCTCGGCGAAGGCCAACGGACTGCTCGTTGAGATCTATATGACAGCCGGGCTGGCGTACGATGTATTCGTCACCGAAGGGAACTGGATCAACGTGTCGATTCGGGACGGACGCATCAACTCACCGCGAATCGAATCGCGTAAAGACTCCCGGTACATGTACAGTCTCAAGACTCACCAGGAAGGATCTACCGGGCAGATTTCATTCCGCCTCAAACGGAAAATTGACAAATGGCACTACCGTACCCAGACTGATCCCCCTCGCATCCAGATTTCCGTCGAGGACTCCGGGTTCGAACTTGCTGCCGAGGATACTTCGCCGCACATCGGTCCTGACGACAAGATCGATGTAATCGTGATCGACCCCGGTCATGGCGGCGCGCAATACGGTGCGGTCGGCCCGGGTGGCACTCGTGAAAAAGATGTGGCGCTGGATATCGGCAAGGAGCTTGCGAAATTGATTCGCAAAGACAAGCAGTTCAAAGTTATCATGACCCGAGATCGGGACAAGTCGGTCACCCT
>CAZFOY010000063.1:15888-17804 GCA_964520865.1 uncultured Ignavibacteriales bacterium
AACGAGATGATTATGACGGAATTCCAATCCGAATCGCAGGATTTTGCGATGATGGTTGACCGGGAGCTTCGCCGCAAGACAAAAATCCCGGCCCGGGGAGTGGATCAGGCCGGTTTCTACGTGCTGAACATGGTATTCGCTCCTTCGATCCTGGTCGAGACCGGCTTCATCTCAAATCCGGATGAAGAGCGGCTTCTCAAGAGCCGAAAATACCAGAAGACTGTCGCGGAATCTATCTACGACGCCATTAAAAGATTCAAAGCCAAGTACGAAAGTCATTAGGTGTATTATGGATGACCATACGCTGATTACCCGCGAAGCCCCGGTGGGCATTTTCGATTCCGGAGTAGGCGGACTGACCGTCTTGAAAGAACTCGTCAAGCTGCTTCCTTACGAGGATGTCGTTTATTTTGGCGATGTCGGCCGCACGCCTTACGGCGGCCGATCCAAGGAGATTATCACCCAGTTCACCGGACAGGATGTCGCCTTTCTTGTCGATCAGAAAGTGAAGTTTATCGTCAGTGCCTGCAACACGGCGTCATCGGTCGCCCTGGATGAAGTCAGCAAGAACTACAGCGTTGAGATGATCGGCGTGATCGAGCCAGGCGCGAGGGCCGCTGTCGAGAAGACGAAAAAAGGAAAGATCGGTGTCATCGGTACCAACGCCACGATTTCCTCGAACGCCTACGCCCGCTTCATTCACGATATCGATGCAAAGATCAAAGTGTTCTCGCTCGCCTGTCCTCTGTTCGTGCCGCTGGCCGAAGAAGGATACATTCAGAAAGAGGCCACTCATCTTATCGCCCGCGATTATTTGCAGACAATGCACGATGTCAAGATTGACACACTCGTGCTCGGCTGCACCCATTATCCGCTGCTCAAGGAGGTCATTCGCGATGTCATGGGAGACAAGGTCACGCTTATCGACAGCGGCGAAGAAACTGCCCGCGTGGCATACGCCCGCTTGATGGAGACGAGTCTGGTTAATCCGCGGGCCTCGCAGTCACCGAGCCGGGCGGGTGAACACAAGTATTTCGTCAGCGATGTTCCGGAGAAATTCATGGCAATCGCCACGCGATTCCTGGGTCATCAGATCGACAAAATCACGCGAGTAGATATCAGCGAGTATTAGATCCCCTGCGGCGCCCCGGTCCGTCTCTGGTGGCGCCAGGTTCACCGGATATCAGGACCGGGAACCTGACGCGCCTCACCAACAGGCATAATGCCATGTTAACCGACTTGCGTCGGTCTTACTTCGCCTTGCTACTACCGATAGGCCCGGCATTGTCTTCAGACGTTCAATTCATTTGACTTGAAGATACGCACCATGTACCATACGGTTTCAACGAATCTGATCGAAAAGGATGTCTGATAAGAGCTATGCAGCTGGTTCTCGCTACCAACAACGAAGACAAGATCAAAGAGATCAGAAATCTTCTCGACGATCTCCAGGTTACCATTTTAACAAAGAGCGATTTTTTGGAGTTCCCCGATGTCGAAGAGACCGGATCGACGTTGGAAGAAAACGCGCTGCTTAAAGCAAAAGCCGTGGCGGAATTCTGCGATCTTCCGGCCCTCGCCGACGACACCGGACTCGAGGTCGACGCCCTGAACGGCGCGCCGGGCGTTTATTCCTCCCGTTTTGCGGGCGAAGATGCGTCGTACGCGGACAATGTCAATAAACTTGTTGAATCACTTGAAGGCGTGCCCCCGGAAAGGCGAACCGCCCGGTTTCGATGCGTGATTGCGATCTGTTGGGAAGATGGCAGCACGGAGACAGTGGAGGGGGTGGCGGAAGGATTTATCTCCGAAGAAGCCGAAGGCTCCTCCGGTTTCGGTTACGATCCCGTGTTTTTCTATCCGCCGGCGGGCAAGAGATTTTCACAGATGACGGTGGATGAAAAGAACGTGGTGTC
>CAZFOY010000064.1:0-14338 GCA_964520865.1 uncultured Ignavibacteriales bacterium
GAACGAAGGACCGATTCATCCGTTGCTCTATCAGATCTTCAACAAGTACGGCGGATGTATGGAATGGAGCATTGACGAGAATATCCCCTGGTTCTATCCCGATCCTGATAGCGGGCAAGTTCCGTCCACCCTTAATCTCGATGTCAACGCCGTGGGAATTCCCTTCGGACAGTATACTGACTCGTTCTTTGTGGTCGCACCGTCGGCCTCAAACAGTCCCAGGAAAGTGACCCTTACCCTGCAAGTCTGGCGGTTCCACGGAGATGTCAATTACGATGGCGAGATTAATATAGCCGATCTGGTTTACATGGCCGAGTATATGTTCGGTACCGGCCCGGCCCCGCAACCGGAGCGTCGAGTGGGCGATATGAATTGCAGTCTGACCGTGGACATTGCCGACCTCATATACCTGGTAGACTATTCGTTTAACGATGGTCCCATTCCCTGTGGAAATCCATATTAAGCTGTGACTCAAGCTTTTGTCCCGAAGCGCCGTTATCAGGAGTAGCGGCGCTTTTTTTGCTCCGCAGAACTATAAACTTGACAAAATCCAAATGTGGATTACCTTTGATAACGTATAAACTGTTACACGTCAACACGATCTACCACTCGGTCAGACTGGTCGGTCTCTACTTCTGACATTCGCCTGGAGGAACTTGTGAAATCTATGATATCGTTAATGGGGATGGTCGTAATATTGTTGCTGTTGTCTACAGCCTTCTCGACCGTAAGTGCGGCGCAGGCCGACGATACCATCAACTGGAACGAGGCCCCGCCTTCTTTGATACACCAGAAGATGTGGGAGGCGAAGGCATCGGCGCATTTCGACAAGCAGCTTGCTCGTACCTTGATGGCCCAATCGGCCCTGGTCAGCACGCAGACCAATTACGATGTCAAGTTCTATGACGTCGCGATTCGCGTCGATGATACTACTCAAGTTATCTATGGTTCGGTCCACTCGATCTCCGCGGCCACCGAAGATAACGTCTCGGAAGTTCAGGTGGATCTCTACGATAACATGGTGATTGACTCGATTGTCGATGCAGCATCGACGCACCTATCGTTTACTCGTGCCTCCAACGTGGTTACGGTGACTCTGAGTCAGCCGTACAACACTGACGAAGAGTTCGAATTCACGATTTACTATTATGGGCACCCGGTCGAAGGCGGTTTTCAGGCGTTTTCGTTTGACACCCGCCTCGGTAAACAGGTCATAAGCAGTCTGTCGGAGCCGTATTTCGCGCGTACCTGGTGGCCGTGCAAGGACCGACCGGACGATAAGGCAGACTCCTTCCACATCGCCATCACCGTGGATACCTCGTTCTATGTAGGCTCCAACGGAACGCTGGATTCAACGATTGGCTTCGGCAGCAACGCGCACACCTTTTATTACACCGAGCATCATCCGATGACTTCGTATCTGTTCAGCGTCGCGATCTCACCGTACACCGTCTGGTACGACAAGTGGGTGTATAACAACGGCGCCGATACCATGCCGCTGGTGCACGCCGTCTTCTCCGACCTGTACGGTGCGTCGGTAACGGGCTTTGGAGTGACGCCCGGCGCATTGACGGCGTTTTCCAATTATTTCGGGATCTACCCGTTTTACGATGAAAAGTACGGCCATTCGAACTTTACCTGGAATGGCGGGATGGAGCATCAGACCATGACTTCAATGATCGGAAGTTCCTTCGGCTTCGCGACCTCGACCGTCGTACACGAGTTGGGCCACCAGTGGTGGGGGGATATGATTACCTGCCAGAGCTGGCCGCACATCTGGCTGAACGAAGGTTTTGCGTCGTATTGCGAGGCGCTCTATTTTGAGGCGACCCAGGGTACGGCGGCGTACCATTCGTACATGAACGGGATGCAGTACTCCGGAGGCGGCTCAATCTACATCACCGATACGTCCAGTGTGTACATCATCTTCGGATCGATCGTTTACGACAAAGGGGCCTGGGTTCTTCACATGCTCAGGGGAATCCTGGGCGACTCCGTTTTCTTCGCGGGCATTCGTGACTACTACAACTCCCAGTACAAATTCGGTTCGGCCACTACGGAGGAATTCCGCGATGTAATGGAAGCCGCTTCGGGAGACGATCTCAACGACTTCTTCCAAAATTGGATCTATGGTACCTATTTTCCTACCTATCGATATTCGTATTATCAAGAGCCTTCAGATACCGGTGGTTACGATCTCTATCTGTATGTCGAGCAACGTCAAACCTCCGACCCGCAGATTTTCCACATGCCGGTGCAGTTCGCGTTTTCATCGGCTTCTCAATTGGGAGGGGCAGACACGGTGAAGCTGGATATCAATCAGCGGAATCAGCTCTTCCACCTGACTTTCCCTTCGCAAATAACCAACGTACAGCTCGACCCGGCAGGATGGATTCTGAAATCGGTCATTACCGGATCGTGGACATTCAAGATTGTCACGTTACCGGACGAGGTAAGCGGAGGGCTCGAGCATATCTATTATCAGGACACGATCAAGGCCAGAGGCGCCGCATCGATGGTTGCCTCGATTTCTGCCGGCGCTCTTCCGCCCGGTTACTCGATCAGTCCGGACGGTGTCATCTCCGGAGTGTGCCAGGATACCGGTACGTATACCTTCACGGTCCGATTCACGGAGACGAGCTTCAATACTTATACCGAGGGTCAGTTTTCGATTCATGTGGCTCCGTTCTCGTTCGTTCCCGGGGATGCCGATGGCAGCGGGTCACTTGACATCTCAGATTTGATATTCATGGTTGACTACATGTTCAATGACGGTCCGGCGCCCGCCCTTGCGGCTTCGGCCGACGTGAACGGCGACTGTAAGTTGGACATCAGTGATATCATTTACCTTGTCGACTATCAGTATGCCGATGGTCCGGCGCCTCTGTTCGGCTGCGCGCCGTAATGGCCGCTCAGAAAGTATCTTTGAAGGGCCCCTCCGGAAGGGGCTTTTCTTTTGCCCGGATTCGACGGGGGTTGGCAGGGAACTTAAACTTTTTGTTTACATTCGCTTGTCCCAGGCGTATTTTCTTCAATCAGACCGGGTAAATCGATTACCACGACATGCTCACTGAGGTCACGCCATGGAAAATGAAAAGCAAATAGAAACATTTCATATAGCCACTTTCGGATGCCAGATGAACCTGGCGGATTCATCGACGCTGGCCTCAACCCTGATCTCCCGAGGCTATCGCCGGGTTTCCGACGAAAAGGACGCTGATCTTCTGATCCTGAACACCTGCTCGGTGCGGGAGAAGGCGGAGCAGCGGGTGATCGGACGACTGGGGGAGATTTCCCGTTACAAGAAGGAGAAACCGCACATCAAAGTAGCGGTGGTCGGCTGCATGGCCCAAAGACTTGGCGATGATCTCGTGGCAAGAGTACCTTACGTTGATTATGTCCTCGGGACCGACCGGCTGTTCGAGCTGCCCGATGTAATCGAGGGACGCGAAGGAACTCAGTACGTCATGACTGCCTTCGGTCATGAGAACATGGATATGATCGAGCCGATCAGGGAGACGCCGTATTCCGGTTTCATCACGATTTCCCGCGGATGTGACAACTACTGTACCTACTGCATAGTGCCGTATGTCCGAGGAAAGGAACGGGCTCACTCGGCTCAGTATATCGTTGATGGTGTGAAGAAGATGGTCGACGAAGGGGTGGTGGAACTCACGTTGCTCGGGCAGAACGTCAACAGCTACAAGTTCGAGTCGACCGATTTCCCTGAGCTGTTGCTGAGAGTTGCCCGGGAGACGGGCATCCAGCGGATCCGTTTCATGACATCTCACCCGAAAGATCTGTCACGTAAATTGGTCGACGTGCTGGCAGACGAGCCGAAGCTGATGCCGCATATTCATCTGCCCCTTCAGTCGGGAAGTGATCGCGTGCTTCAGAAGATGGGACGCATCTACACCCTTGAGCACTACATGAAGATTATTGAATATATTCGTCGCAAGATGAGTTATGCAGTTATCACAACTGATTTGATTGTCGGTTTCCCGAGCGAGACCGAAGACGAATTCGAAGCGACGCTGACGGCGGTGCGGAATATCCAGTACGACAGCGCCTTCATGTTCCGCTACTCGGTACGTCCCGGAACGACGGCCGCGAGATATGAAGACGATGTGCCGGAGCCGGAGAAGATACGACGGTTGAATAAGCTGATACGGTTGCAGCAATCGATTTCATACGATCGGAATCAGCGCGAACTCGAGCAGATCCGATTCGGGTTGGTCGAAGGAACTTCGCGCCGGAGCAAGGAATTCTATCGCGCCCGTACCGATGGTAACAAGACCGTGTTGTTCAAAAACGATAGCGCGATTGCGGTCGGTTCGGTTGTCCCTATACGCATAGTTGCGGCCGATGCCTTCACGCTGCACGGAGAACTGGTGGAGCCGAACTGATGGCCGACCTGGTGTACGCGATAATCGTCCCACTGCTCGTGGCAGTCATAACGATTTTTCTTTCCTATCGACTGTCCTTCTTCTCCGAAGATAAAATATCGGGAAGATATCTTTTCCTGTTCGGCGCCATCTTCGTCTTCCTTGCTTCGGTCTGGCAGGTGGTGCGGAATATTCCCGGCTATACCGACTGGTTCGTGGGCTCCTTCTATCCGTTCATTGATCTGATCCAGCTAATCGTACTGGTCGGCGGAATCCTGATGGTAACTTCGGGGCTCGCGCTCTACGCCGACTTCTGGCAGATGCGACGCGACGACCTGCAGAGTCGGGATCGTCAATTCAGCATCCTTGACAGTTTGCAGTCCGTTTCCCACAATCCATATCAACTGCTGGAGTTGCTTGAGATCTCTCTCAAGGAGATCGTGAGCCGGACACCCGAGACAGCCGGTGCGATCTTCCTGGTCAACCGAATGCGACGGCAGATTGTGTTGACGGCAACGGCAGGTCTGTCGAAGGCCGAAACCGCTTCGCTCGAACACTATCCTCTCGGTCAAAATATCGTAACGCAGTCCATCGAGGTCGGTGAGCCGCTCATTTCCGACATCTTCGAGTTCGTGGACCCGTCCGGCAAGAAGACCGATTCGCGCTTTCAGAGTTGCCTCGTTTTGCCGTTGGTCTCCGGTTCTGAACGAATTGGAGGAGTGGTGCTATTCTCCGAAGCGAAGGGACTATTCACGCGCAACGAGATCAGGTATCTTTCGCCCGTCGCCGAGTGGCTGGCGGAAAAAGTGAATTCGGCCAGGCTTTCACGCGAGTTGACCGCTACCAAAGGCGAACTGCAAACTTCAGCCGAGAATCAGGAGGCGTTGTCGCGGCGTATTACGGAGGCGGCCGCGGCCTTCACCGGAACCGAGACTCTCCCCGCATTCTGTCGCAGCCTGCTTGGATTAGCCGAATGTCAATCGGCGCACCTGTACGGACTCAAAAACGGCAGCCTGCACTTCTATGGCGGGAGTGACCGCCTCTGGGAGCTTTCCGAGAATTATCGTACCGCCCTTATTGAGGCTCTGGACCGGAGCAAGCCGCTCGTGATCAATCAGGAAGGTCAGGGAGCCGAAGGCAGAACATTCATCGTTCGGTCTACATTGATCTACCCGATCCCGGCCAAAGACCGTCAGGATGCAATCCTGCTGGTGAGGGACTCCGCGGCGTTCAAGGTGACCGATGATGACCTCGCTTTGCTGAAGATCTATGGACGGCTCGCGTCGGCCGTGCTGAAACAGACGGATATGAATCGGCTTGATATCACCCGTCGCAAGGGACTCGACAGCGTGCTGCAATTACTCAGGCTGGATCCGAAGAATACCTTTGAAGCCAGACCGGGATTCTTTTTGGAGCATATGTCGTCGATGCTCCCGGAAGGGACGGTGGGTGTTACTTTCGTGAAGCAGCAGGATGGGAGCTTCCTCGGGCAGTCCGGATTGAACGCCGACGAAGCTCTTGTAGGCGACCTGCACCTGCTCCCGGGTGAGGGTGCGATCGGAAAAGCGATATCGTCACCGGAGCCAAGGGTGTTGTTCGGTCGTTCCCGGGTCCTCGAATTTCTCAACGACCTGCACGAGACTCAGCGCGAAATCCTGCAGCAAGCTTTCGGGGAGCAAGGAATGCCGAACTTGCTTGTGGTGAGCCCGGTATCCGTTCTCGAAAATGTGGTCGGTGTTCTGTTGCTCGGCCTGTTCAATATCTCCGAAGCGGACAAGACCGAGTGGCAGCGGCTGCTCGTACTTGCCGGCGGACTTTATTCCGTGAGACTGACAATTGGCAAACTGTCCCTGACGCCTCCGCCATCTCCGGCCATTGAGTCAGCCGAGGAGGCCGACCGGGTCGGGCAGACCTTGAACCAGTTGAACAACCATCTTTCGGCTATAATCGGAAATGCCGAACTGGCGGCGGTGCGGGGAGATTTGTCGGGAGATGTAACGGCGCATTTCAAAAGCATTATCCAGGAAGCCGAAGCGGCGGCGAACTTCCTTCGCGGGAGGCTCGGAACGCTCGCCTCTCCCGAAGCAGGTCAAACCGGGCAGGAAAGCGGCATCGTCTTGAGCGATGTCGTTTCTGCAACTTTGGACCGAAACCGAATTTCCGATAATCTCTTCATGGTCGGGGGAAGACCCCGTGAGATAAACCGATCGCTGAACGCCACTGAATCGATAGAGTTCCGATCGGAAGCAATTGCAGATTTGTTTGAGAATGCCCTTGATAGGTTCGGGGCCATGATCTCGGACGAAGACGTTATAACGGTGGCAACCTATACGCGAGGCGAATATCTGTATCTCGATATCTCATCCCACCACCGCAATTTCCCGGCTGTCCGCCCGGTGGCCGAATTCGGCAGTTACCAATTCGCCGATGATGTCCTGAAGTACCGGCCCTCGGACACTTTTCTTGAGCACGTCAAAGACCGGGCGTGCTACTACTCCTTCGACCAGACAGCCTCACACCCGTCATATCTCTCTTTTAAGTTCCCGATTCGAGCGACTCGGCAGAGACAGACGGACGCGGCTCCCACGAGGGCCCGGATACTGGCGGTGGACGATCAGGCGATCATTCTCGATCTGCTGTCTGCCATGTGCCAGACCTCCGGCTACTCCGTGACCACGGCTGACACAGCACAGCAGGGGCTTGAGCTTGCCCTGAGCGAACGGTTCGACATAGTACTGACCGATCTGGCAATGCCCGGGATGTCCGGCCTCGAAATGGCCCGTGAGATCAAGAAGCGTAAGCCGAACATGCCGATTGTCCTGATAACCGGCTGGGAAGTGAATCTGAGCCCCGCCCAATTGGAGGCGGCCGGAATTACCAACGTGCTTTACAAGCCGTTTAGAATAGAGCAGTTGACCGATATTATCGCTTCTATTGCCTCATTTCGGTAGACCCAAAGCCCAAAATCCGTCTTTTTTTCGTAAATGAAATCCCTCGATTTCCGATACTATCAGTAGGTGTAGTATGGATAAAATCGCCCTTCTTGCGCAAATACAAAAGAATCACAATCTACTCTCTCTTCCGCAGGTTCTCTCGGAGATTCTACAGGAAGTGGGCAAAGAGAATTTTTCGCCCGATGCACTGGCAAAAATCATTCTGAAAGATCCGTCGCTGACGAGTCGGATTCTGAGCATGTCCAATTCGGCCTTCTATCAGCGATACACTGAGATCAAGACCGTTCACCAGGCGATTTCAATGCTCGGCGTAACGACCGTTAAGTGCCTGGCCCTGTCTTCATCGATCTTCCACCCGGACAAGATCGCCCTCGAAAGCGGAGTCGACGCCAAAGAGTTCTTTGGATATGTGCTGTCGGTGGCGGCGGCGTGCAAGAAGATTGCTCAGATAACGTCCTTTCCCAGTCCCGAAGAGGCGTTCATAGCCGGACTGCTCAATGATGTAGGTCTGATGTTCATGCTGCACCATCACCCGAAGGAATACCGCAAGGTTTTGTCAGGGGAGGTACAGGCCGAATCTCTGGTCGAGGCTGAGGTCAAAACATTCGGCATCGATCACTCGGAGATTGGGTTCCATCTCGCCGAATTATGGAAAATTCCCACCGAAATCCGCAACGCCATCTCGGACCATCACAAGACGTCGCCGGACAAGAATTGTTCGGCTCTCAAGGGAATTGTCAGGCTGGCCGTAGCGTTGACGAGAGAGCGATTCAGCGGTTTCGAAGTCCGTCTCGAGGACCGGCTGAACCAGATCGCCGTGTTGAGCCGCCAACTCTCATTATCCAAACAGCAAGTCGATGAAATTTCCAGCTCACTGTTGACCGAGACGTTCGAGATTGCCGAGTATTTGGGGGTCGATATTGGCAATATCGAAGAAATGCTGACCACGGCGAACCAAGAGATCTGGAAGGCTTATCTTATCATTGAGAACCTCTTCAAAGAGCGTCAGGAGCTCACCAAGAGCCTTCTGGAGGAAGAGAGGGCCAAGGGGGCGGTCGAGTCAAAGAACATCGCCATGGCGACGCTGTCGCATTACTTGAATAATGCGGTAATGGGAATTTATGGCCGCTCTCAAATAGTGGAAATGATGCTGAAGAAGGGGGATACCGACAGGGTAATTCGAGAAATGCCTGAGACGCTGGGCCGTATCGAACAGTCGGTAAAGAAGATCGTTGCGGTGATAGAAGAAATGAAACAAGTCTCACCGATCGATCAGAAGAAATTCGACAAAATGTCCCGGGCCTTGAATATCGATGATCTCATTGAGAAGCGACTGGCCGCTATGAATGCCCAGAAACGCTGGGACGAACCGGTCCCTTCTGCTTAATCCCTGGAATCTCTTAGGTTGACCCTCTCAGGCCTTAACCGTAGATTACCATCATGCTCAAGTATCTGACTGCAGGCGAATCCCACGGACCGCAGCTTACCGCCATTCTCGACGGTCTCCCGGCGGGACTTAAAATCGATCTCGACCGGATCAACTTCCAACTGGCCCGTCGACAGAAAGGGTACGGTCGGGGCGGAAGAATGAAAATCGAGCAGGACCGTGCCCAAATTGTTTCCGGAGTGCGCAACGGTGTGACGCTTGGTTCCCCGATAGCAATCGTCATTCAAAACAAGGATTGGGAGAACTGGACCCGGATTATGGATCCGATCGCACCGATCGCCGACGATCTCAATCTGAAGGAACAGCGCCTGGCCCACGAGACCACTTTCCCGCGGCCGGGACATGCCGACTTTCCCGGAGCGGTGAAATACAATCAGACCGATATGCGCAATGTTCTGGAGCGGGCCTCGGCAAGGGAAACGGCAGCGCGGACCGCAATCGGAGCTGTCGCGAGGCAGTTGCTTGAACATTTCGATATTCAAGTTGCCTCTCATGTCGTTCGCATCGGCGAAGTCGAGCTTCCCGACGGATACGATATATCCGATCTGTCCAAACTGATGAGAATCACCGAAGAGTCCGAAGTTCGTTGTCTGGACAAAGGGACGGAAGAACGAATGATAGAGGCGATCAGATCAGCAAAGAAAAGCCGCGATTCACTCGGTGGGGTGGTTGAGCTGATCGTTCGTGGGCTTCCGGTCGGATTGGGCGGGTATTCACAATGGTCGAAGCGGCTCGATGGCCGGCTTGGCGCCGTTCTCATGTCGGTCCATTCGGTAAAAGGAGTTGAGATCGGTTTGGGCTTTCGATCTTCGGCGCTCAGAGGATCCGAAGTTCATGACGAAATCTTCTACGAGAAGGGCTCCGGTCCGTCGAAGAAAGACTTCTACCGCAAGACGAACCGTGCCGGCGGACTCGAAGGTGGCATGACTAACGGTGAAGATCTAATTCTGCGGGTGGGAGCCAAGCCGATCTCGACCTTGAACAAACCGCTCAAGACGGTTGATCTGGTCACGAAGAAACCGGCCGAAGCTATGGTTGAAAGGACCGATAACTGTGTCGTTCCGGCGCTCGGAGTCGTGTGTGAAGCTGTGGTATCGCTTGTTTTGGCCGACACGTTTCTCGAAAAGTTCGGCTCGGACAATATGATGGAGATTGAACGCGCCTATCAAGCGTATCTGAACACAGAAATCTAGTCCGCATTTTTTTGCTTCCTTCATCGATCGTCTTCAGCTACTTTACATCACAAGACAAGAATCAATCGCATCGGATACTCTCCGGAAACAAGGAGCAGAAATATGAACCTGCATTACTCTTCGGAAAAGTTGTCGGATTTGCCGGTCGGCACCATCGTCTATTTCATTTCTCAATATGACAAAGTGACGGACAGGAGGCTCAAGCAACTCGATACGGCAACGGGCGGCGCCGTTTCTACATTACTTGCATCTGAAGAGTTTTGCGGGAAGCCGTTGGAAACAGCTGTTCTCTACAAACCGGCGGAGTTCAAAGCCGATAGAGTCCTGCTCGTCGGTCTTGGCCCGAGAAACAAGATGAACGCCGACAGTATCCGCAAAGCAGCCGGCGTTGTCTCCCGAAACAGAGCGTTCACAGGTGCCAGACAGGCAGCGTTCGTACTGGGCGTGACGGAGAAGGTGGAATTCTTTCAGGCCGCCATTGAAGGGATGATGCTCGGATCTTTCAAGCTGCTTGAGTTCAAGAGTGGCGAAGACGCGAAAAACAAATCTGCCGTAACCGATCTGCATTTCGTTACTCAGAACGGCCGAACTCTAAAGAGAGTTCAGAAAGCAGTGGAACGTGGAGAGATGTTCGCTGAGGCGCAGAATCTCGTGAGGACTCTCGCTTCGATTCCTTCGAATATGCTCACTCCGAAGATGTATGCTGAGCGTATTCAGAAGCTCGCCAAAACCTATAAAGTGTCCTGCAAAGTTCTGGATGAGAAGACAATCGTCGCGGAGAAGATGGGCGCGATGCTTTCGGTCGCCAAGGGTTCGAACGAGCCGCCTCGTTTTATCATCCTCGAATACAAGGGCGGACGAGCCGGTCAAAAGCCGATCGTGCTTGTCGGCAAGGGAGTCACTTTCGACAGTGGCGGAATCTCACTCAAACCGTCGCTCAATATGCACGAGATGAAGGCAGATATGACCGGCTCCGCAGTCGTGTTGGCGACGATACTTACCGCGAGCCGCATGAAACTGCCTCAGCATATAGTCGCCCTGATGCCTCTCACGGAAAATATGCCTTCTGGCAAAGCGACTCGCCCGGGGGATATCGTAACTTCGCGTAAAGGTCTGACCGTGGAAGTGATCAACACCGATGCTGAAGGAAGATTGATTCTTGCCGATGCGCTCGACTACGCGAACAAGTTCAATCCGCAGGCGGTGATCGATATCGCCACTCTCACCGGCGCCACGCTCTATATTCTGGGATATTCCGGTGCTCCGTTTGTCGGCAACAACAGATCGCTCGTCCGTCGGATCGAGGCGGCGGCCAACACGACTTCAGAGCGGGTCTGGGAGATGCCCCTCTGGGACGACTACCGCGACCTGATGAAATCGACGATAGCCGATCTCAAGAATTCAGGCGGACGTCCGGCCGGTACCCTGACCGCCGCTGCTTTTCTCGAGAATTTCATCGGCGACTACCCGTGGGCACACATTGACATCGCCTATGTCGACGTGGAGCCATCGGGCAAACCGTACATTCCAGCCGGCAACACCGGTATCGGCGCAAGACTTCTTATCGAAGTCCTTTCGAATTGGAAGAAGCTTTAGATCTTCAAAGACAGGCAAAAGAAAGCCGCTCCCGTAAGAGAGCGGCTTTTGTATGCGTATGTTCAAATGTCTGCTATTTTGACCAGGCCGGCGCTTTGTCCGATCCCGGGCCGGTCATGCGGCGAAGTCCGTTGCCGGTGATGTCACAGATCCAGATGGATCCGTCAGTCGTAGAAAATGTAATCCATTTCGAATCCGGTGAAAACGAAGGGGCGAAGGTGTTCAGGTAGGTTCCGACTGGAGCCGCCGTCACAAGGTACTTCTTCTTGAGATCGGGGGTGGCGATATACAGTCCGGCGTCATTGATGTCGTTGCTGATCAGCGCCAGCCACTTTCCGTCCGGTGACCAGACCGGAGCGACGAAGCCGCGATTCTGCGATCCGAGCGCCTTAACCGAATCCATTGACAGCATAAATCCGGTGCGGGGGAGAATAACCGGTCCGACCGGCTGTCGCTCGAAATAAACGGCGGCTATCTCTCCTTTGCTGTTCATACTCGGAGCGACAATAAACTGGCTCTCGAAGTTCGCCCAGTCTTTCCGAAGGATCTCGATATTGCTGCCATCGGGTTCCATGGTGCAAACCTGATAGTTCGGTTCCGAGGCATTGACCTTGTTGGCATTCATGTCCTTCCAGAACAGAATCGTCTTGCCGTCGGCCGACCATTCCGGTCCGCGATTACCAAGGTCGTTGGTCAGGCGCAGCCAGTACAATTTGTTGTTATTGGCCGCCGAGTCAAGGAAGCAGATAAACAGGTCGTAGACCTTGTGTTTGCCTCCGAGCATGTCGGGGCCTTTCAGGTCGACTAAGCCGGATCTCGTAAAAATGATCCGCTTGTTGTCGGGCGCCCAGGACATCCGGCCATCGGCATTCTTAGCCTCGCAGACCGACTGCTGGTTGGCGCCGTTGGCATCCATGATATAAACGTCGCCGTCTCGAATGAAGGCGATCTTACCGGTCGGCTGACCTATCGTCCCCGCCATTTCAGCCGGCAATTTGTCGGCTGCAAAGGCAAAGGAAGCAGCGAGGATTAGTACAATTCCCAGCGAATAAATCGGAAGCAGTGGCAATCTTCGTCTCAACATTGATTCTCCGTTTTCTGGTTGTCAGTTTAGCCAAAAAATAGGGGTAATCCGGGTGCTGTCAACCGAAATAGCTCATCCAATCTTACCAGCTGAAGAAGCGCTTGAGTTCAATTCTGCCTCTTACCCCGGATAGGTTCAGCTCGACCCGGCTGTCGGGGGAGTTGTTGTACGTTGCGACAACCTCTTCGTTCTGAGTGTTATACCAGGCAACTTTGTCAAAGTTCAGATATAAGTAGCTCAGGTCCACACCGATAGCCATGTTGTGGAAGTTCAGCGGATAGTCTACGCCAAGGTTCATGGCAAAGCCGGGAGCGTTGTCTTTAAACGTGGTATTAGAGCCGGTGGAGAGACCGGTCGACAGATTCAGATTTTCGTACTCATTCCACAACTTCCAGCTAACCTGATAGAATCCCGCCGTGCCGCCGATTCTGACGGCGATATTATTCAGAGTGCCGGAAAGCTCCGGATGATTGACGAGATAGTACTGCAGGCCGGTGGTGAAGCCGTATACCTGGAGTTCCGACTTGGGGTTCGTGATGTTGGCGCCGATGGGTGTGTAGTAGTAGTCACCCGTCAGGCTCTGACCCATCTTAAGCCAGTATTCACCGCCGATCGACCAGGCAAACTTCTGATTGAAAATAATCCCGAAATCCGCGCCGAGCGTCTTGGCCTGAGACAGCCAGGGGAGAGATGTTCCCTGAAGATTGGTGCTCACGTTCGTGGCAAACTTGTTATAATCGTTGTTGCGGTTGATTCGGTTGAGTTCAAAATGACCTGATATGTAGGTCAGCTTCTGGGTATGTTTCTTGGTCATCCGGTTCAGATACTGTTGGACAACCTCATCCTCCTGACTCTGGGCCATCGCCACCGATGAGCAGAGCAGTGCAACTACGCCTACTACGGCGAACAGAGATTTGATACGCATAACGCCTCCTAAAGTGGTTATTCTTCAGCTTGTTTTGGCTTATATAGTTATCGGATAAAGGGGAAGGTTTCTTCAGCGAAAAGCACGAAGAGCAAATGAAAAGGCGGGTCGAACGACCCGCCTTAAGGTTTTATTGCTTAACAGCTTAACTAATGCTGTATGGGCGTATAGTCAAGCTTGGCCAATTGCGAATACAACTTCCAGCGACGATCACAGTCACGCTGACCGAGCTGGAGCAGCATTTTCGCTCTTTCCGGATCCTTGCTGCGGAGAGTTCTGAATCGAATTTCCGAGTAGGAATAGTCCTCGAACGGAATAGTCGGTTCCTTGCTGTCCAGCTGAAGCGGATTCTTTCCCTGATCGATAAGATCCGGGTTGTAGCGATACAGCAGCCAGTGTCCGGACTTGACTGCCTTGTCTTCTTCGGACAGGCCATGAGCCATGTCGATACCGTGAGCGATACAGTGGCTGTAGCAGATGACCAGTGACGGACCGTCGTATTTCTCTGCCTCGACCATCGCCTTGACCGTCTGATTGTGGCTCGCGCCAATTGCTACCTGGGCAACGTAGACATTGCCGTAGGACATCATCATCAGCCCGAGATCCTTCTTCGGAAGCGGCTTTCCGGCGGCGGCGAATTTGGCCGTGGATCCGCGCGGGGTCGCTTTCGACATCTGACCACCCGTATTGGAATAAACTTCGGTGTCGAGAACAAGCAGGTTCACGTTCTTGCCGCTTGCCAGGACATGATCCA
>CAZFOY010000064.1:14438-16980 GCA_964520865.1 uncultured Ignavibacteriales bacterium
AACAGTGAGTTCGACCAGGCCGGTCCGCGACCGTCTGACCTCTGGCAATACGGAGTAGTCGGCAGGTTCCCGCCGTAAATCGAGCTGCAACCGGTGGCGTTCGCGCAGAGAGCGCGGTCGCCGAACAACTGGGTCATCAGCTTGACGTACGGAGTCTCGCCGCACCCGGCGCACGCACCGGAGAACTCGAACAGCGGCTTGATGAACTGCGAGCCTTTGGTCGTTTCGATATTGAATCGCTTGGTGTCCGGATCAGGAAGAACGTTCATAAAGAAATCCCAGTTCTTCCGTTCCCGTTCGCGAATCGGCGCCTGAACGTGCATGTTGATCGCCTTGAATTCGGTCTTGTTGCCGAGTTCGTCCTTCTTCACGACCGGGCAGGCGTTCACGCAGACTTCGCATCCCGTGCAGTCTTCGGGCGCCACCTGCAGCGAGTAGTACAGTCCCTCGAACTGCTTGGTCATCGCCTTGGTGTAAAGGAACTCCTCGGGCGCCTCGGCAAGATATTTCTCCTCGAACACCTTCGGACGAATAGCCGCATGCGGGCAGACAATCGAGCAGATATTGCACTGAATGCACGTCTCTTTATCCCAGACCGGAATATCGACGGCGATATTCCGCTTCTCATATTGAGTCGTCGCCGTCATATATGTGCCGTCGACCGGGAAGGCCGACACCGGCAAATCATCGCCACGCCCGGCGATAATTTCCGCCGTTACCGTCTTGACGAAATCCGGGGCGAAATCCGGTACGATCGGCGGCCGGTTCTTAGAACTGGTTACCTTTGACGGATAGCTGACTTTCTTAATCGCCGCCAGCGACGCATCCACCGCGGCATGATTCATGGCAACGACCTTGTCTCCCTTGGAGCCGTAAGTCTTGACGATCATCTTCTTGATGACATCGACCGCCTGGTCTTTCGGAAGGATGCCTGAAATGACGAAGAAGGCGGTCTGCATGATCATGTTAATACGCGCACCGAGCCCGAGCTCCTTTGCGAGCGAAATAGCATCGATTACGTAAAATTCAGCCTTCTTGTCGATCAGTTGCTGTTGAACTTCCTTCGGCATGTTGTCCCAGATCTCGTCCGGACCGAAGGGCGAATTCAGCAGGAAGGTCCCGCCTAAGATAAGTTTGTCGACCATGTCGTATTTCTCAAGAAATGAGAAGTTGTGACAGGCCACGAACTGCGCCGACTTGATCAGGTACGGCTTGCGGATCAATTCCTTGCCGAAACGAACGTGCGATACCGTGACCGCACCCGCCTTCTTGGAATCATAGACAAAATAGCCCTGGGCGTAGTTGTCCGTGTTCTCGCCGATAATCTTTATCGAGTTTTTGTTCGCACCAACGGTACCGTCGGCGCCGAGTCCGTAGAAGAGACCTCGGAAATTCTGGCCCTCGATCTCGAACGAGAGATCCGGATCGAGCGAAGTCATGGTGACGTCGTCCTTGATCCCGACCGTGAAATGATTCTTCGGATTCTCAAGCTTCAGGTTATCGAAAACAGCCTTGGCCATCGACGGATTGAATTCTTTGGAGCCGAGTCCGTAACGTCCGCCGACAATGAGGGGGTGCGTCTTGAAGTTGGCGATTCCGCGATCCAGCGCCTCGTTAACTGACGTTTGAACGTCGGTGTAAAGCGGTTCACCGACCGAGCCGGCTTCCTTGGTCCGATCCAGTACGGCGATACTCCTGACCGTAGCCGGCAATGCGGCCGCGAGGTGTTCGGTGGAGAACGGACGGTACAACCGGACCTTGATCATACCGACTTTTTCACCCTGGGCAACCAGTTGATCGACTGTCTCGTGAACAACTTCAGATCCGGTACCCATGATAATAGCGACATGCTCGGCCTCGGGATGGCCGAAATAATCGAACAAGCGATACTTGCGTCCGACGATCGCGGCAAACTTGTCCATGTTGCGCTGTACTATCGCCGGTGCCTGAAGGTAATATCGGTTAACCGTCTCCCGGGACTGGAAGAATACGTCCGGGTTCTGCGATGTCCCCTTGATAGTCGGGCGGTCCGGAGAGAGGGCGTTCTGCCGGTGCTGAACAACCAGGCCTTCCGGTAGCATATCACGCATGTCGTCGAATGAGATCTCCTCGACCTTCTGGACTTCGTGCGAAGTCCGGAAGCCATCGAAGAAATGCACCATCGGAATACGGCTTTCGAGCGCCGATGCCTGGGTGATCAAGGCGAGGTCCATAACTTCCTGCACCGAACCGGAGGCCATCAGGCCGAAGCCGGTCGATCTCGTCGCCATGACGTCGGAGTGATCGCCGAAAATCGACAGCGCATGCGATGCCACGGCGCGGGCGGAGACATGAAACACCGTCGGCGTCAATTCGCCGGCGATCTTGAACATATTCGGTATCATCAACAGGAGACCCTGCGAGGCCGTGAATGTTGTCGTCAGAGCACCCGCCGTCAATGCGCCATGCACCGCGCCCGAGGCTCCTCCTTCGGATTGCATCTCCACCACGTCCGGAATGATTCCCCATATGTTCTTCAGTCCGGCGGCGGATCTTTCGTCAG
>CAZFOY010000065.1:0-1476 GCA_964520865.1 uncultured Ignavibacteriales bacterium
AGTTCCAGGTCGAGACGACTCTGGGTTGAATCGATGCGGGCCTGATTCAGTTCCAGATTAAGGCCGTTCCGAATTTCGGGGAGTCCGGTCTGTCCGGAATCAGAAGAATTCACGAGCAGGCTGTCGAGCGATCCGCTCAGTACGATATCAGTCGTGTCGCCCCATCCGAGGAGCCGCATGAGATTCATGCGCGCCGATTTCAACGTTTGTTCGGCCGCGCTGGCATCGATTTCCGCCCGACCGAGTTCAGCTTTGGTATTGAGGAGATCGACCGATCGCGCCGTTCCCGCTTTGTTCAGGCGATTCACCAGACTGGTGTAAGCAGAGAGGCGAACGACCCGTTGTTTGCGCAGATCCAACGTTCCCTGCGCAAGTAGAGTATTGATGAAGGCCTGACGGACCTGGTATACGAGATCTCTTTCTTGTCGCTGCCATGCTATCGACTGCCTGCGAAAGTTGTTTTGCTGTTGCTGTAACTTCAGGCCAAACGTTCCTCCGGAATATAGCGACTGCTCGGCCACGACCCGGGCTCCCAGTTCGCCTCCATTGGACACAGCCGGATCATAGCCGAAGGAGTGAGAAAAGGGTGCATAACCGGCGTCGGCCGCCAGTTTGATTTGCGGCCAACGCTCTTTCGAGGTGAGGTCGCGGCTCAACCTTGCCGCTTTGATATCCCCTTCCGCTATCGCCAGTTCCGGACTGTTCTTTTCGGCAAGCTGGACGCATTGAGTCAGTGACAGGGTGTCGGCGCCCTTCACGCTACAGACAAAGCCTGCGAGCAGAACTGCAAGAATCGCCTGAGCAGTCAGCAGAAACCTATTCCGCTTAGTCTTCGTCCGCTTCATCTCCGCTCTTATGACTCGAATCTTCATCTTCGTCTGCTGCCGACGCGTGAGATTTTACCACTCCGTTGGCATCGAGCAGGACTTCCGTCCGCTTTTCCTTGTTTTCAACGAGGATCTCATACTCGATAGTTTTTCCCCGAGTGATTCGTTCCGCTCTTTCGATTTTGCCGGACGGGAAACTGGCTTTGAGACCCTCGCTCACCTTGGCCGGTAATTCCTTTACGGAGATTGCCTCTTCCATCTCGAAGACTGATCCGTCGGCGGAATACAGAAGATCTCGCCGAACGGATTTGTCCTTGCTCTCGATCTCGTAGTAAAGTTTACCTTCTTTGGTCTCCTTGGAGATATCCATGATCTTGGCCTCAGGATAGGCCTTGTGAAAGGCCGACATGACAGCTTCGGGTGCCGTGACTTTTTCGTCACCCTTTGACTCATCGCCATGAACCTGTGCGACACCTAATCCGAAAATGGCGAACGCTAAGGCAGCGCCCCAGTGCGTCAAAGTCCGTTTTCTTCTCATAACTCTCCCTTCCTTCCTGCACGACCGTTAGAGCATGAGGCCGTGCTGAGTTTGTCGTTCGTGGGCGCACGAAGGATAGGCGATTCAGATGAAATGAAAGTGAAAGAAGAA
>CAZFOY010000065.1:1576-16553 GCA_964520865.1 uncultured Ignavibacteriales bacterium
ATATCCCCGGCATCCGGGGAGTATTTTACAGCGTTGTCGATCACGTTGCTCAGTGCTCTGCCCAGGGCGTCCGCACTCCCCCGGACCTCCAGCAGATCGTGTACACTTACCTGGAATGTTACGTTTCGCATTTCAGCCGCACTCCGGAAGCGTCCGATCACGTCGGTCACCAGCTCATCCAGTCGGAAGAGCTCTTCCCCCAGAGGAAGCGCCTGGGCATCGATCCGAGCCAACTGAAGGAGTTGTTCAACGAGATGGGCCATGTTGTCGATCTCGCTGAGAATCGATCCTATGCTGTCCTCAAGTTTCCTGTCGTCCAGTTGTCTTCTCAGGAATTCCAGCTCGCTGTACATTATGGTAAGAGGCGTCCTGAGTTCATGCGAGGCGTCGGAGACAAAGCGGCGCTGACTCTTGAATGCTTCTTCGAGCCGCTTCACCATTTCGTTCAAGGCGGTGGCCAGCCGCTCGACTTCATCGTGCGTCTTCGGAACTTCAAGGCGATGGTGCAGGGTCGAGGCGGAAATGTTCTCGGCCGCCTCCACCATGCGGGTCATCGGTCGAAGCGCTCGGCCGGTCAACAGATACACGGCGAGTGCTGACAGCAGGAGTGCGAAAGAAAGGGTGACAGCCAGGATCCAGGTGAGTTCTTCCATTCGCTCCATAACTTCGTGCATCGGCACCGCTACTGCCAGGGCATACCTGACGTTCCCTTCTATTTCGACCGGAAGCGTGTATACGCGGAGACCATCATGTTTCGCCCGGTAGTTCTCATAGGTCGACGAGTCCCTAAACGCACGGGCAAAGGCGCGCTGCGTTGGCTTTTCGAGATTGCCTCTATTGAAAACAACCTGGTCGAGACTATCAACCAATACGATTCGAATCTTCTGTGATAACGGCGTTGAGATATCCTCCAATTCGTTCAGCTGAGGAAATTCACGCGTCTCCAGCTGGTCTTCGAATTCGGCCACAAAGGCGGCGGCATAAGCTTCAAGACCGGCATCGAGCTTTACCGTTTCCGATTCCAGCGTGCGGTTATAGATCGTGATCGCGACAGCCAGGAGAATCAGCCCGAAGACAAGAATATCGGTCAGGATCAGTTTTGAACGAAGGCTGCGGAGCATTAACGGGCGCATTACAGCGAATCGTCCGAGAACATATACCCGGACCCTCTTATGGTTTGGATTAATGGTTGTGAAAATCCGCGATCGACTTTGAGCCGGAGAAACCTGACAAACGATTCTATCACATTGCTCTTGGGATCGAAATTCATATCCCACAGATGTTCAGAGATCTCCTGGCGAGTGAGAATTCTTCCCGGGTTGTGCATGAAGAGTTCGAGCAGGGCAAATTCCTTGGCCGTCAGGGTAAATTCCTGTCCCTCGCGGTACCCTTTGTGCGTATTCAGGTCCAGCTTGAGACCATACATTTCGATTTCAGTAGTGCGAACCGAAGAGTGGCGGCGAACCAGCGAGCGAAGGCGGGCGAGAAGTTCACCGAAATGGAACGGCTTGCCCAAGTAGTCATCGGCGCCGGAATCAAGTCCTTTTATCTTGTCCTCAACGTCGTCAAGCGCCGTCAACATGAGAATCGGCACCATGACATTGTCTTTGCGAAGGTTGCGACAGGTGGTCCAGCCGTCCTGACCCGGAAGCATCAGGTCGAGTATGATTGCGTCATAGTCGTTAACATGCGCTTCTTCCTCCCCGGACTCGCCGTCGTGTGCTATGTCGACTGCGAACGCCTCGGACCGCAGATTGCGGGCCAGCGTGTCGGCCAGTTTCTTATCGTCTTCTATTATGAGTATGCGCATAGTTCTTCTACCGAGTTCTACAAGGTATAATGTCATATTGGAAAATGAAATGCAGGTGAAAAGTGCAGGCTTGCGCCTTTCCAAAACGCTCCATTCTCGTTCGCCATAATTGGCTTTCTGGTGTCTTCGGCAGCAGCTCAAGCGGGCTACTTCTGATTGAATGCATTGTCGCTCCATTGATGACGCCGTCAGGGAGTTCCGTCTTTAGGCGCTCGATTCGCCCGCTAAAGCAGTGTTGACCGCACCGGACTTGACAATCCACATTTGACAGGTATATTTGTGTGTGTGGGCCGGTTGGTTGATCTGGTTCGGCTCGGGTCAATTCCTTGCTGGGGAGAATCTTATGACGCGCTTTGTTTTCGTCACAATCCTCACGATTCTGACTTTCTCTTCCGTTCTCAAAAGCACAACGATACAGGTACCGACCGATCATCCGACCATTCAGGCGGGCATTCTTGCCTCAGTCGATGGTGACACGGTTCTGGTGATGCCCGGCACCTATGTCGAGAACATCGACTATTCGGGACACAGTGTGCTCGTAATGTCACTCATGGGTAGTTCCGTTACCACTATTGAACCCGCCGACCCGGATAAATCTACGATTAAGGCTACCAACGGAGAGGATTTACCGGCCGGTCTGCAGGGATTCACCGTTCGCAACGGTGGACTGGCTTCTACCGTTTACCTGCAGTGTAACCAGTTCCTCGTTACCGAGAACGTCTTTCGCGACAACATCCCCGGAGTAGTCAATCCGCTCACCGTGATAAGGGGACTCGGACCGTGCACGATCACTTATAACGTATTCTTCAACAATCAGGGCATTAACACCATGTTTGTGTCCGACACCTGCCAGATAATAAATAACACTCTCGACAGCAACGCTCGGGGGATTTACTCCACCAGCTTCGGAACTACGATAGTCAACAACATCGTGACAAATTGCCAGGAGTACACTATCATCGGTGCTTTCGCGGAGCTTGATTTCAACGACGTCTGGCCGGCTGGTACGCCCACGGCAACCGGTCCGCACGGATTCTCCGCCGATCCCGTATACCGGGACGCTGGTTCGCACGATTACTCCCTCGCATTTCCATCGTCCTGCCTTGGAGCAGGAAGCCTTGATCCGAGTTATCTCGACAGCCTCGGACGGCCGCGCAACCTCGGAGCCAGGAATTATCAAGACACGGTAGTCCCGCCGTTCGCCGTTCGACTCAACGATGGAATGATAGGATTCCCTCATACAATAGCCGAACCGCCGACAATCTCGTGGGGATTCTATCATTACGGCTACACTCAGACAGGATACGAACTCGAAGTCGGCACCGACAGCGACTGGTCGGTCGCGGAGCTTTGGGCTCCGGGGCCGGTTACTTCGGGCGATACAGCCATCCTCTATGGCGGCGCAGATCTTTCCTTCGGGCAGACATACTATTACCGCGTGCGACTCCAGGATGCTTCGGGTTGGGGACCGTGGGTTGAGCGGGTTTCCGTAGTGAATACCCCTCCCCCGACTCCGGCCGTACTGTTTCCGTTGAGCGAGTCTCCGGTCAATGCCAGAGGAGCAATCATGGCCGTTCAGAACGTGACCGACATCGATGGTGATTCGGTCACTTATGAATTCGCCGTCTACGAAGACTCATTGTTGTCGACCCTCGCGGCCGTATCTGTCGAAGTACCACCTGACTCGCCGTTCACGATGTCGCCGCCGTGCTCGACGCTCGCATTCGATCGGACCTACTGGTGGGTCTGCCGGGCTTTCGACGGCTATGACACATCGATCGCTACGGCTCCGATGCTCATTCAGACGCATAGTTTGCCAATAAAGATCGACATCCCGGGCGCCTATCAGACGATTCAGCCGGCAATTCTCAACAGCGCACCGGAAGATACGATTGAGCTCGCCCCGGGCGTTTATCGGGAGGCGCTCTACCTGGACAATAAACCGATAGTCCTGCGTTCTTCGGACGGCCGCGAAGTAACCACGATTCAACCGGCAGACTCCAACCGAACGGCGATCAGCGTGTCTGGCGGATCCGACGGATTGCCCCTGATCCAGGGATTTACGCTGCTGCCGCTGGCGACCGGCAGCGGCATTTCCGGAACCGGAGAAGCTACGGTCGAAGACTGTGACATCAGCGGCGGAAATCGCTCTCGGGGAGGGGGAATCTATTTTCCTTCTTCCGGTCTGACAGTCAGAAATTGTGACCTTCACGATAACTATGCTTCGGATCGCGGAGGTGCCATCTATATTGAGGGAGGGGTTATCGAGAACTGCGTGATCTACAACAACAGCGCACCGAGGGGACCCGGGATCTGCGCCGGAGGACCGATAACGGTAAAGCACAACTTGATATATGGAAACAGCGGAGCGCTTTCAGAAGGAAGTGCAATCTATGCAATATGGGACCACAATACCACTCACCTGTATATTACCAACAACACAATCGCCCTCAACACGCGCGGGATCACAGCCAACCGCCTGCACGCGTCTGACATTTCAAACAATATCATCGCTTTCAACGATTTCGCGGGAGTGGCGACTCACAGCGGCAGCGCCACCGATTGCATCAAGTACAACGACCTGTACAACAACGGCGATGGTGACACCTGTCTTAACTGGTTCGGCTTCTCGGCCGATCCGCAATTCAGCGATACGGCAGCTCGTGATTTCACTCTCAGACAGAATTCGCCGTGCATCGATGCGGGCTATGTCGATTCTTCGGAGACTGACCCCGATGGAACACCTCCTGATCTGGGTGCGATCCCGTATGAATTCGGACAACCGACGGCAACAAACTTAAATTTCGGTTCCGACTTTATCGATCGAGTGGTGTCTCCGAACCCGACATTCTACTGGTCGATTCTGGACTCTCTGCACCGACAGCAAACGAGTTGCGAAGTCGAAGTCGGCACGAGCCCCTCGATAGAACCGTTCGATGTTTGGCGGAGCGGGGCTGTAAGTACCGCCGATACATCGCTTACTTTTGGCGCCACAGGAGTCGCCGAGGCACTGCAGGCCGGGCTTCTTTACTACTCGAGAATACGCGTTGACGTCGGCACAGGGTTTTCCCCCTGGCACTATCGCGTTTTCCGCACCAATATTCCCCCCGGAGTACCGCAACCGATACGACCGACGGGGATTACCTGTGTAAGTCTGGTCGAGCTCGAGCTAATCTGCGATACAGCGAGCAATCCGGATCGGGATTCGATATGGTATGAGTTTCAAGTGTTCGAAGACACGACTGCCGCATCCCCCCTCGCCTCATTGACGGCCACATACGATTCGGTCACGCAGAACGTGCATGTAGCGGCTCCGGCCTCCCTCGAGGTCGACAAACAGTATTTCTGGAGAGTGAGAGCGTATGACACCTTCGAGTACTCGATGTGGTCGCCCTGGGAATCCTTCTGTACCAGAGGCAGCTATATCCGGCTGGCTGTGCCGGTGACATATCCCACAATCCAGGGTGCAATAAACGCCTCATCCCCGGGTGATACGATTCTGATCAGTCCCGGAATGTACGGCGGCGTGGGTAACCGAGACCTGGATTTCACTTATAAGAAGGACATCACTGTTATCGGAATCGGTGGCAGCCATGAAACGATTATTGACGCGCTGGGAGGCCTCAACGATCGACACGGCATCATCCGGGCCGATACCGTTAGTGCGGTCAATTTGGTCTTCAAGGGCATTACTTTCGCAAACGGGACCGATTCCCTGGGAGGAGCCGTCTATTCCCTGGCAAATGTTACATTCGACGGCTGCGTCTTCCGAAATAACCACGGCTTCGAGGGTGGCGCTATTCATGCCCGGGATGTGAATCTTACCAGCTGTTCGTTCACGAACAATACGGCCGATTCGGGCGGAGCGGCACTCTTCGTAACCAGATCGTGTACGGCGACGAATTGTCGTTTCGAAGGTAATACCGCTCAGTACGGCGGTGTTATCGCGAGAGGAGGCACGGTAGTATTTGACTCGTGCCTGTTCGACCGAAACTCGGCTCCGTGCGGTTCGGTGATTTCCGGATATTCTTTCAACGCCACTTTCAACAACTGCCTGATTGTCAATGGCGTTGGGATCGTGAGCCAATTGAACAGCAGCATAATAAATTTCAACTACTGTACCGTAGTAAACAATTCTACAATCGTATGTTATGTCGACTACGACGGGTCAGCCAACTTCCGCTACAGCATCGTTGCGTTCAACGCGGGGGCGGCGACCGCCTGCTCAAACGGTGAGATTGATAGCCCGTTTCAAACGACCGCCTACGCAGATCACTCTTGCGTGTACGGTAATCAATCGGACTTCCACGGCTGTCTGTCCGGGCAAGCCGACAGAAATAGCAATTTATCGGAAGACCCGATGTTCTGTAATCAATCGGATGACTTCCGCCTGCAGGAAGACTCTCCTTGCGCCACCGCTTCGTGGAATGGCGGCCCGATCGGCTATGGCTCAGTAGGCTGTCAGACAATCGATGTCGAAGACAACCCTCCTCCGGTGGTCTATACTTTCAACCTGACCCAGAATTACCCGAATCCTTTCAATCCAACCACAGTTATCAGCTATTCTATAGCCCAGAGGTCGGACGTACACTTGACTATCCACAACATCCTTGGACAGGTTGTCGATGAACTCATTAATCAACGTCAGCCGGCCGGGAACTATTCTGTAACGTGGAGTGGGACGGACCACAGCGGAAGGCAAGTCGCGAGCGGTATCTACTTTTACCGTCTTACCGCCGGCAACTTCGTTGCCTCAAAGAAAATGGTTCTGCTCAAGTAGATTAGTGTCGAGGGCAGGGCGGAGCGACTTACTCGCCGGTCGGCCTGGAAAGGTTATATCAGTGGTCCTTCGGGAGCTCCTTCGATATTATCAGCGTACTTGACAGATCTCATTAGTTGCTTATATTGAAAGGTGACTATTGCGGCTCGGCCAGGACGGATCGTGTTCTTACAGGACTTCGATTCTCCGCTTTGGCGGGACTCAGAGAAGTCGGTCCGCGTAGCACAAACGCTGAAAGATGACTCGGGGCTCCGAAGGCCGCTAATCCCGCGCTTTCACCTCAAGTTGGAGACGCTCTTACCTCAGCACGCTGTCATATCGCTGGAAGCTGGAGACATTAAGTCGCACTTAGTGATTAAACTTTAGGTGCCCGTTGCTTTCATTTCGGGTAAGGGCCCGCCGGGTAGAGGAGTGCTCAATGAAAACCACCGACCGCCTCTCGAGACTGACTACAATCAGTCTTCTCACGGTTGTTCTGCTGGCATGTTGTTCCGCAACTGCTTTCACTGACGATTCCCCCTATAAGATTCGACTGGACAGTTTGCCCAATCAATATTTGGGTCACGATGTATACATCGGGGCGACCCTGATGGCGTCCGACACTGTCCACGGATTTACCGGATTTGATCTGACGATTGCCTACGACCGCGGCGGAATGAACTTCCGGGATGTGTTTCCGGGCAACATTATATCTGACTGCGACTGGGAATACTTTACGTACCAATGGGGTCGCAACGGCGACTGTCATGGCGATTGCCCCGAAGGAGTGGTCCGAATTGTCGGCATCGCCAACCTGTTAGGAGATCCGCCCGTCTGCATTTCGCCGATTCCCGGGGTCGGAACCGTTCCGAAAACATTGTTTACTCTCAAGGTCCTCCTCACGACCAACCATACTTACGACTGCAGCGAGATTCCTATTCGCTGGTACTGGCTGGACTGTCGTGATAATGTGATCCAGACGACCGATACGGATGAGCAAGTCATCTCGGCCAGGGTGTTTGACCAGACGCCGATAGGACCCTACGAAATCACCGACTCGACGATGGGTTTTCCATCGTACTTCGGCGCTCAAACCGTCTGTTCGACGCCGGCGGAGGGATACGCGACACGTGCTGTCGATTTCTACAATACCTATGTTCCGACTGCCTGTGCGGACAGCATCGACTATCGCGGCGACCTGAACCTGAACGCTATTTCGTATGAAATCGCTGATTATGTTCTCTTTACTTCGTACTTCATGAACGGACTATCTGTCTTCACCGTCAACCCTCCGCTCCAGATAGCCACTTCCGATGTCAACGCCGACGGTATCGAGCTGCACGTCTCCGATCTCGTATATCTCGGACTTGTCATCGTAGGTGATGCCTTGCCGGTTACCAAAGTCAACGCCTCTGAATCGACAGTCGAAGCTGTCTTTACAGCAATCGGCGACACCGTCTATCTGCAGACATCCGTACCTCTTGGCGGCGTGTTTCTGAAGTTCCCGGGGAAGGTTCAGCCTACGATCCTGCAAACAGGTGGTGAGTTCTACCTCAACTACGATGGCACGAATACCAACGTACTGATTGTGGGCCACGACGATTTTCGTCCGTCGCATCTTCAGAGCGGTCCACTGCTCAGCATCGTTCCATTTCTACCATGGGGGATTGGTGTTCCCATGCTCGCTCAGGCATCGGATACCCTCGGCATGTATGTACCGGCTACCATCGATAGCCCGACAGGAGTCGAGGACGGCTCAGACGGCAACCTCCCTCTGCAATTCGCTCTCGAACAGAACTACCCCAATCCGTTCAACCCGACGACAACGATCAGCTTCACCCTTCCGAGGGCGAGTGACTATATACTGACCGTCTTTAATATGTTGGGACAACCGGTGCAGACGTTTACCGGCAATTCACCGGCCGGCCAGGTTACGATCATCTGGGATGCCGGAGATCAACCTTCCGGCGTCTATCTGTACAGACTTCAGGCAGGAGTCTACTCGGATAGCAGGAAGATGCTTCTGATCAAGTAGCAGTATATCCAGATTCTTACAATTCGCCATCGATCCAAACTTGGCAAAAGAAAACCGCCTCCGATAAGGAGGCGGTTCCATATTCGTACACTGAAGTTGCTGTTACTTCAATAGAATCATCTTCCTTGTCTGCACAAATTTCCCGCTTTCGAGACGGTAGAAGTAAAGACCGCTGGCATAGTTCGCCCCATCCCAGCTGACGATGTGATCTCCGGCTTCAAACCAGCCGTGCGCAAGCGTGGACACTCTCTGCCCCCGAATGTTGTAGACCGTGAGCGTAATCTCCGACGCCGCAGGCAACGCAAATGAAATCTGGGTGGTCGGATTGAACGGATTAGGGTAGTTCTGTGACAACGAGAACTTCGTCGGGAGGCTCGATGATTTGCTGTTGATCAATGGGACAATCGATCTTGCCGACATATCGGCAGCAACCGCCGACACGATCTCGGACTCCCCTTCGACTGTCAGCAAATGGGTAGTGCCACTATTGATCGTATTTACACCATTGAGATCGACAATCCCCACCCTGGTCACTTCTTCAGCGGTATTCGAAAGAAAATCGAGGCCGCTGCTGTAAAGCCTTTTGAGCGTGGCGCCCGAACTATTCCGGAGACTCAGCTCAACACCCTTCAGGCGTTCTTCCGTTGTCACCGAAATAATAGTGTTACCGTCGATATACTCAGTCTCGATTTGCACTCCGGCGTCGGACACGGTTGCCGCTCTCTTTCCGCTTTCAATGCAGCCGCACGGCAGGTCAGTCTGATCGACAAACATATAGTTGACCAGTTTAACCAAATCGGCAATGTCCGGTCCCTGACAATCACCATTGATGTCCATAGAGTTCATGTGTTCGGGCGGCGGCCCCCCTCCGAACATGTAAGCTACCATGGCGATCAGGTCAGAAATGTCAATAAGCCCATCGTTGGTAATGTCGCCGGTTATAAGTTCAGGCACGATAATCGAGTCTCTGTCAGCATTGAACCACGTGTGCAACGGATTGTAGGCCGTATCCACAAAAGTGAGCTGCCGGGACACGTTTCCTGACAGGGTCGTGTCGAGGTGGATGGCCAGTTGCCGATCGCATACCGGGCTGTCACCCTTGAAGGTTATAGTGAAGACATCAGTGTATCCTGCCGGGATCACATCTCCGGCTGAATTCGCAAGAGCCACAAAAATGAATCCTGAGTCAGGCTTGATCTGGATGACATTGTAATCCCACGAATCGGTCAAGAGTCCGGTCGTCGCGACACCCAGGACCTCGATTTCAGGTGGTATTGCGATCGGGATCGTCGCGCCGCGGATAGGCTGCGTCAGCTTGCATGCCACCGTGACCGTGTTCTCTCCATATGTTGCCGCGATGCTCGGAATGATCAGAGAATCCGCCCCGATCGTTCCGGTGAACGGATAGGCACCGATATCATTTCTGGAACCATCCGGATCGTTGAAGACCGGACTCGGATTCCCGGCATCGATACAGGGTGAATATGGCCTCAGCGTGTAATCCGAATTAAGTTGAGGATTCAGATCAATATTGTCACCGGAGGTGCCGTACGTGCCGCTGCCACCTACCGTACCGTCGCTGCAATTCCAGGCATCGTTATAGTATACCTGGGCAAATCCACCGTCCGCAGCATATACAGCGTATCTCGGCGAATTCATAATCAGGTTGTTGAATACGACGATTGTGCCGGATATCTGGTTGGAGATCCCGTGGGACCAGCTGGCATCGATTGTGTTGTTGTAGATCACGGCGTTTACATTGACACAACGAATCTCCATATAGCCCTGACAGTCGTAGATAAGATTATACGCGATAGTGTCTCCTGAGGCGTTCCAGCTTTGGATCGCTGAACCGTAGGTCTCGGCCGTATTGTCTCGAAATATGTTCCCTCTTATGACTGCACCCACGGTGCTTTCCAGATCTACGCCTGCGCCGTTATTATCGCTGTTGGATTCGTTGTGACGTATCACGTTGTCGAGAATCGCCGGTGACCCCTGAAAGACCTGAATGCCTGAATTGTGACTTCCTGTAATCGTAAATCCGGAGAGAACCGTCCCTTTCGGTTCCTGATTCCGCATGTTGACAACCGGCTTGCTCTGATCGGCCGCCTGGATCGTCGTGCTCAATCGACCGTCGACACTTTTCAATATGAGACGCTTGCCGAGGAAGTCGAGATTCTCCACGTATGTCCCCGGGGCCACGAGAATGGTCGCGTCCCACTTGGCGCTGTCGATCGCTTCCTGAATAGTCGCATAATCCTCCGGAACATAAAGCGTATCAGAGACGAGGCCGGGGCAGCCGAGGCACGGAATTGCCCCCATGTCATTGCGGGAACCGTCGGAATCGTTGTACACTGGATCGGGATCACCTGCATTGATGCACGGCGAGTTGGGCTGCAGAGAATAATCGCCGTTAAGAAGTGGATCACGATACGTAAGACAGCCCTCTCCGGGAACGACATTCTCAAAAGGATCTGTATTGCCGTAGCTGAGGTTGTACTGGAAGACAGGCTGGGCGGCGTCCGGGGATCTGTGGATAGCGTAGTGTGAATTGAACGCAATGACATTGTTCCGAATCGTTATTACATTGTGCGACCAGGCTGCGATCGCTCCGTTGGCGCTGTGAACAATAGTGTTGTTCTCTATAACAGCGGTTGAGTATCCTACCGATCCGAACACGACACCCCCTACCGCCAGGGCGGCGTAATTCGTGATGTGCTGGCCATCGAGGATATTTCGTCGAATGGTCGGACTGGCGTCCCGGCACCAGATGCCCATCATTCCACCGAGGATTGTGAACCCCTCGAGAATGGCGTTATTGGTCTCACCGTTATGGAAAACGACGAGATTGACATTATCGGGGCCGGTGATCGTTGTTTCCTGCGGTCCCTCGACCGACTTCACACAGATATCCTTACCCCCGAAGTCAATTGCCTCCTCGTAGGTCCCCGGAGCCACAAGCACCGTATCGCCGGGAGTCGCAGCATCGATTCCTGCTTGAATGGTTCCGAAGTCGTCTGGAACAGCGATCGTGGCAGCTCCAATTGTCGCCACCGACAGAAGAAACAAAGTGATGAACAGACCACTGAGCACGTATGATTTCTTCACGGCAACCTCCCGGTATGATTTAGCTTGTCAGATTTCTTGGCAACGAGACCTATGCGTGCATTAATTATGCCTCAATAGTAGTCGAAAGTCAAGAACAAAGACAGCGTAATCCAATATATATCATATTGTTGCCGAACGGAGATCTCGCCGGCGACCGATAAGACCGGCGTAATTTCGCGCTCAGAACTTTTCCTTGTTTCTGGTATCGTTTTGTACGATTCTGACCGTCATGGAACGAGTACTCGTAATCGGTAGTTCAGGGGCGGGCAAGACCCGATTCTCTCTGGAGTTGGCACGGCTGACCGGGCTGCCGATCGTGCATCTCGACAAGGAGTATTGGAACGAAGGATGGGTTGTAACACCGCGCGAAGTATGGCGGGAGGAGGTCAGGTCGATCGTTGAGCGCGAGCGGTGGATCCTCGACGGTACTTTTGCCAAGAGCCTCGATTTGAGACTTCCCCGAGCCGACACCGTTGTCTTCCTCGATTACCCGCGTTATCTTTGTATGCTTCGAATGGCCAAACGCGTACTGAGCACTTTCGGTCAAGTGCGCTGCGATATGGCGCCCGGATGCCCCGAGCGATTCGACTGGGTGTTCACTAAATGGGTCTGGAATTATCGCCGCGATCAGTATCCCCTTATCGAGACCAGCCTTAAAACACACTTCGCCGGCGGAACCCTGATCGTGCTAAAGAGTCCACGTGAGACCGACCGGTTTTTGAAGGAACTGGGCAGACGTCACTCGGGTTGAAATTGGAAACGAGCAATCATTTACGACGTGAGCACATTTGCCATATCGAGCTAAGCAACTACAGATCGCACGCCACAAACGCAACGGCATCCCTGTCATCGCGTTAGTCGCGCTTTCGGTTTGCGTCTTCCTGCTCCTTATGCTGAGCACTTCTTCCGTAGTAGCGGGTCCGCCGTTCGTCACGGATGACCCGGGTCCTCTCCCCCTTCACACCGGCGAATTCTACTTGTTTGCCGCCGGATCGCGAGCGGTCGATGGAACCGCACTGGACGCATCGCCGGGGATCGAAGCAAACTACAGCCTCTTCCGAAATACGTTTTTCCATGTCGTAGCACCGCTGGCCCTTGTCAGACCGACCAGCGGACCCACTTTGCTCGGTCCGGGGGACCTTGAACTCGGATTCAAATGGCGCTTCCTGGCGCAGGATTCAGCCCGACCAGACATAGGCCTGTTTCCGCTGGTCAGCCTGCCAACCGGGGATAAAGACCGAGGATTGGGAAGCGGCGAGACGCAGCTGTTCGTGCCGATCTGGCTGCAGAAAGATTTCGGGCGCTGGACCAGCTACGGAGGGGGCGGCTACAATATCAATCCGGGTACCGGAAACAGGAACTTCTGGTTTACCGGAATTCTCCTTCAGCGTCAAATGTCCGAGCGGCTCTATCTGGGCGGTGAACTGTTTCACCAGACGCCGGACACGGAGGGTGGAACCTCCGGCACCGGTTTCAATGTTGGCGGAGGAGTCACTTTGAGCGACCCCTATCAACTCCTCTTCTCGGCTGGCAGGAATCTCCGGAACTCCGAGACCAATCAGTTCTCGTTTTATCTCGCACTCTACAGAACTTTCTGAGTTGTTCATTACGGGCAGGCGAGCTCTTTGGGATACAGGAGCAATTGTGTCAAGAATGCCATCAGATCCAGAATTTCACCGGCGATGAACGGATCGACGATGACCTGACGGCCATCCTGCTTCGTAAGCTCAGACACCAGCTCGCCGACGAGATCTCATTTGAAAGATTATCCACGACTTGAACTCATAGCCTGCAGAATCCTGTCTATCGGAAAATCCGATACTTGCTTCAACGTACAGTTTACTGCGGGGCATACGCTTATAAGATTCCCTAAATACCATTAAAGAACCGGCCTGGGTCCTCCGAAACGTAGAGTTAAGCGGGTGACAAAGCCTTTAATTCAGTCGAACAGGCCGTCTCGCCCGCAATGATGTAGAGAGGATGGTTTTGCCGAAAGGAGGCAGTCATGTATAGAGCCATTCTAAGTTCAATCGGTTTGGTCGTCTTCTGCTTCGGGATTGCTCTCGGTTCCGGTCAGCCGGCGATCCCGAATGTTTCGAACAACACCATGAGCGGCGGCAACCATTGGTTGGTCGGTCAGGTACAGATGGGCTACTATGGCGGCGTCGGGATTCTCGCCAGCGCCACGGCGCAAAATTTTGCCGAGAATTTCCCCTTTGCCGTCCGCCTCGGACTCGGTTATTCCCGGGTAAAATCCGGCGATGAATGGGCTGCTCGTCGAGTGTTCATAAATAATAACACGAACGGCACGGCCCGATCCAACGCTCATGTCTGGGATGCACGGCTTGATATCCTCTATCCGATCAAACTGCTGAATCTGAACCGGACGACTTTCTTTGTCGGACCACGCCACTCCGACTTCAACGCCTATTTCGAATATATCGGCGGCGCCGAGACGTTCAACGTCATCTCCCACCAGTGGGGATTAGGTTCGGGCATCGAGTCCGCCTATTCGGTGAGTCCACGTGTGGACCTCGTGTTCTCGGTAAGTGCCGACTATTATTTCCGGAATACGCTTTCGGGTCACGATACCTACTACCGTCCGAACGGCGATGATACCCATCCTATTGCGAACTACACTTATAAGGATGCGGACGCCGCCATCAATCAGCCCGACGTAATGACGCGCATTATGGTAGGCTGGGCCTACCACTTTTAGCATCAACGATCCGGTACCGGAGTCAGATGATGAAAAGATATTACTGCGTCATCGCTGTCGCGATTGCTATTGTCGGCGCGTGCCTGTTTCAGGGATGCGCGTCGACGGCGGGACAAGTCTGCCCGTTGGACCCGCTCATGAACCCGGAAATCCGGTTCAATGACAACGGCAATGCGAATGTGATCGACGACCATATATACTTCTCCAAAGAAGGCTCCAGCGGGGGTCGTGGCTTTGGAGGAGGGTGCGGGTGCAATTGAACAAGCACCGCTCCATACGAAGAACCCTGACAACCGCCACGGCCGCGCTCGTCGGCGCCGCTCCGACCGGTGCAGCAAGTCTCAATCACTCGGAGACTTCGGTGCTGTTCTACTCGGAGCACGATCGCGTGCACGCGACCGAAGCGGTCTTCAGTCTCGACAAACTACTGCAGAACGGCCATCGGTTTAATCTGCGGCTTACCTACGACGGTCTCACCGGAGCTTCGCCGACCGGCGGCTCACCGTCGAAACAAGCACAAACACTGACCCGCCCGTCCGGCGGGTC
>CAZFOY010000066.1:0-13172 GCA_964520865.1 uncultured Ignavibacteriales bacterium
TTGAAGCACCAGCAGAATGCGATTCAGGATTCCGCTGCGGATTTTCTGTCCTCGTTTCAGGATATCCAGTGGGCTGTAAGAACTCGCAACCCAGGCGGGATATAAACCACTCGCAAGAGCCGTGAAAACTCCGGCTATGATAATGAATATGATCAGGTCAGGGCTGCCGAACGGACTCAGGTGAATCCGGACGAAGTAAAACAACCGATTGATTCCTCTGGCCAGAAGCTCCGCGAAACAGAATCCAAGTACGACTGCAGCCACGCAGATCAAAGTATGTTCGTACAGGAGCTGCCCGATAAGCTGTCGCTTCTCGGCGCCGATCGTCTTGCGCACTGCGACTTCTTTCATCCTTGACGAAGAAGCTGCAATCGAAGTATTGATGTAATTGATGATTGCCAGAAGCAGTATCAGGAGTGCCGAGGCCAGTACACCGTTTACAAAGTAGCCTGGCGTACTGAATCTGTAGTCGTTGTTTGCAGTCTTGTTGACCCATTTCGTCATATCTTTCAATGGGTCCAGCGTGAAACTCTTGATCCCCGTGTAAGGGCCGGTGGCCGCCTTCGTCTCGACATATTTGCCAAGCTGTGCCTTGACAGCGTCGATCTTGTCTCGATCAGGCACCTGAATGAACAGACCACGAGTATTGTGGGTCAGATTGAACAGTGATTGCGGCGGCGAATCCGGAAGTAACAGGGAACTGATCACGCACCTGACGCGCAGATTCGTATTCGGTGGAATCTGACCGAGTATCGCGCTCACCGTGAATTGCTTTGGCTCCGCACCGTCAACGCTTAGCGAAAGCACCTTTCCCAGCGGCTCGTCTTCGCCGAAATACTGCCTGGCCATTGTCTCTGAGATGGCGACCTGGTCTTTTCTGGAAAGGTCGATACTTCCGGCTGTCACCGGAACGCTGAACATCTTGAAAAAACCGGAATCGGCCAATGTGACGTATTCGCTGATAGCAGTCTGACCGCGCTTCAACGAAGCGACTCTGCCATCGATGCGTACCGCTCGTGTAACGTATGGACAGTCCTTAACGAGCTTTTCGCCCAGATCCCACGGCACCGGACCAAATCGCGTGTCTTGGCCATTCCATTCGCGTATCTCGACAATCCGGTAAATCTCATTCGCATTCTTGTGAAATGCGTCGAATCCATGCGCATATGAGAAGACAGCATAGGCAACGATCGTACACCCGATGCCTGCTCCCAGACCGAGAACATTGATCAGTGTGAACCACTTGTGTCTGCGCAGCGTCCGAACGGCAACGAAAAAGTAATTCCTGAACATGACTCCTCCCCTATTCGTATTTGAGACTTTCTACGGGGTTTGATCTTGCCGCCCTGATTGCTTGATACCCTACTGTCAGAAGTGCGATACCGACCGTTCCGAGTCCGGCTGTCAGGTACGGGACGGCTGTCATGCTGACGCGATAGACGTATCCCTGCAGCCACCATCGCATCAACAGATACGCTATCGGCCAGGCCACGATATTGGCTGCGACCACGGCAAAGAGAAACTCCCGCGTCGACAGCAGGATTATCGTTAATGAGGAAGCACCGAGAACTCTTCGAATTCCGATTTCCTTCGTTCGCTGAAGGACCGTGAACGACGCTAACCCGAACAGACCGATACAGGCAACGAAGACAGCAAGCAGCGTCGAGTAACTGAGCACGGTGGCAAAATGTCTCGTCTGAGCGTAGTTGTCCGCGAGGAAATCCTCGAGACGCGTATAAGTGAACGGGTGATCCGGAAAAAGCGTCACCCAATCATGCTGAATCCGGCCAATGGTTTCGGTCTCCGACCCCGGACGGACGCGGATCAGCAGTTCATCGCATCTGCGCGGATCGTTGATGATCACCAGCGGCTGCATTCGGTAACTGAGATCGCGGAAGTTGAAATCTTTGACTACGCCAACCACGCTGCTCGTATACATCGGCGTTAACTCGTCATCCGATGAATACGAGATCAATTCTGAGCCAATCGGCTCATTCAGCTGCAACGCCTTCACAGCCGATTCATTGAGCATTGCTGAACCGACGGCGATAGCATCGCCGGCTTCACGTGCCCTGCCCTGCTCCAGCTTCAAACCAACTGTCTTTACATAGTTGTGGTCGATCCAGAGGGCGGGCAGGCTGATAAACCCTTTGCCATTCGGTCGCTTGAACCTGAGTCCGTGACAGTCCGATTCGCCGGGGATATTCGAGGCTGCAGCTACTCCTGAAATGCCCTTGTGCGTCGACAGCTTGTTCGCGAGAATCTCCCGCCTGGCTCGAAGATCGGGGCTGTCGAGCGGAAGTATGATCAGTCCGGACTTTTCGAACCCCAGATCCTTGCTCAGCAGATGATGCAACTGATTGTAGCCGATGATCGTGCACACAAGGAGCAATGCCGCGAACGTGAATTGAAAGACAACCATCCCTTTCCGCATGATCGCCCGGTTCGGTCCTGATGCATACGAACCTTTTAGCACTTCCGACGGACGGAAAGCCGTCAGGTAAAGGGCCGGGAAGATGCCGGCGAATGTCCCTACTCCTACCGGAATCGCGATCAGGCATACTACGATGAGTACCGGCGGTACCGAGTGATACGTAACCGGCGCACCGACGAGACTGCTGAAGATCGGTCTCAGGAGTTCTACTAATGCAACTGCAATGAGGGTGGCGAATGCAGCTGTGACGATCGATTCTCCGAGGTAGAGCCTGATAAGATCCCCTCTGCTCCCACCCAATACCTTTCTGATCCCCACTTCGCGGGCACGCCTTGTCGCCTGGGCGGTCGCGAGATTGATGAAATTTATGCACGCGACAAGCAAGATGAACAAGGCCAACCCGGCATATTGGTACAGAGTCGCTATATCTGTCTTCTGCTCGAGCTCACCCGCCAGCTGGGAGTGAAGGTGAATATCGAGGAGCGGTTGCAGAAACAGCTTCACATTCGTTGCGACCTCTTCTCCACGATACTTACGAACCACCGACGCAAACCGCGCCGTAAGCTGTTCCGGCGAACTTCCCCTCTTGAGAAGCAAATATGTATAGACCGGTGAATCCCAATTCTCATTGAATCCTCTCCATGATCGGGTCAATGAAGAAAGCGAGCCGAGAAATTGACACTGGACATGAGAATTGAGCGGAATAGGCGCCAGAATGCCCGTCACCGTGAACTCAAACTCCTTGTCGAATTTGAGAATTTGTCCGATCGGGTCGGCATTGCCAAAATACTTTCGGGCCATCGCCGGAGTGATGACGACGCTGAACGGCCTGCCAAGCGCTGTCCGAGGGTCCCCGCGCAGAAGCGGGAGACTGAAGATGTCGAATATGCCGCTGTCGGCAAACATCAATTGACGCTCCTTGAAAACCTTGCCGCTCGCGCTTACCACACCATCGAGTCGATACAGCCGACTCACCGACTCCACGCTCGGACATTCGGCTGCGATAGCCGGTCCCAGGGGAGTACCGGCTGAGGCACGCTCGCGGTGAAACCCGTCTGACCGCTGGGTTAACTCTGCTACCCGGTAAATCCGATCCTTGTTGGCATTGAACTTGTCAAAACTGAACTCGAACATCACCCACAGGAGGATCATGACGCAGCAGGCAATTCCTACTGCCAATCCGGAAATGTTGATGATGGAATATGCCCGGTGTCTTCGCATATTCCGCAGCGCGACTTTAACGTAGTTTATCCACATCCTATAATCCCTGAATCGGAGAGACGACCGTGAACCGGATCAGACTCCCAATGTCTTAGCCACCTTCTCAGTTACGATCTTACCGTCGAACAAGTGTATCGTGCGATGAGCAAAATCGGCGTAGGTTGGGGAATGCGTCACCATAAGAATACTTGTCCCGGAGGCGTTGAGATCGGTGAGAAGGCGCATCACGTCGTCTCCGTGGCGGGAGTCCAGATTTCCGGTCGGTTCATCGGCCAGGATAAGCTTCGGTTTGGCCACAATAGCGCGCGCCACTGCCACCCGTTGCTGTTGTCCTCCGGAGAGCTGCTGAGGAAAATGGTTCCTCCGCGGAACGAGCTGCATCTGCTCCACAACTTCATGCACCCTCTGCTTACGTTCCGCCGAAGGAGTTTTCAAGTACAGCAACGGCAGCTCTATATTTTCGGCCACCGTCAGTTCATCGATCAGGTTGAAGCTCTGGAACACAAACCCGATATTACCTTTTCTGAATCGAGCCCGCTCCCGTTCAGAGAGCCCGCCCACGTTCTGCTCCATGAAATAGTATTCGCCGCTGGTCGGGTTGTCGAGCAATCCGATCAGGTTGAGCAGAGTCGACTTGCCGCATCCCGATGGCCCCATCACCGACACAAACTCCCCCTCGCTCATCTCGAAATTCACTTCGTTCAATGCCGTTGTCTCGACCTCTTCGGTCGTGTACAGCTTCCGTAAATTGGTTGTGCGAATCATATTCCTCCACCTCTCACTTGAGTACTATTCTTGAGTAATCTTCGAGCGCGTCGTATGACGACGTTATCACCCGATCCCCCGGCTTAAGGCCGCGAAGGACTTCGTACACTTCGGAATTTTGCCGTCCGAGTTCTATGTCGTGCCGATATGCTTCATTATTGTCGTTGTCGACCAGATAGACCCACCGACCGCCGGTGGCATTGTAGAATCCCCCTCGCGGAAGCAGGGTAGCGCGTGACAGATCTCCAAGCATGATGCGTGCAAGAAGCGTCTGCCCCCGTCTGAGATCAGCCGGCAATCGGCCCTGGAAATCAAGGTCGACCCTGAATTTCCCGTCCGTGATCTGCGGGTACACTTTCGAGACTTTCAATGAGCAGGCGACATTTTCCACCGTTGCGACACCGAGCAAACCGGGATAGATTCGTGAAACGTAATATTCGTCGATCTGTGTCTGCAGTTTGAACCCATCGAGCCTGTCGATCTGCCCCAGCCGTTCCCCCTGGTTTATGGACACACCGACATCGGCGTTCAGCGATGTCAGCTGTCCGGGGATCGGCGCTCTTACCACCAGATCGCTCAGCTCACTGCGCACGAAATCAAGATTGGCCTCCATTCGTTCTACCGATGCTTCCAATTGCTGAATTTGTACGCTTCTCAAGATGGAATCCTGCACCTGGGATTTGATTGTCAGCGTCCGCTTATTCGCCCAGTAGTCGCGATCCTCCTTTGCCCGGTCGAAATCGTACCGGGAGGTCAAACCATCGGCGTTAAGTTTCGATTGCTGGTCGAACACTCGTTCCGATTCTCGCATTTGCCGGTCGATCTCGAGCAGCTCAGCCTGCAGGTCGAGCGAGTGCCGCTCCATGTCCAGTCGGGTGTTGCGGAGATTGTTGATCTGTTCGTAAAGCTGCGCCTCGCGATACATGATGTCCATGCGAAGATCGGTGTTGTCCAGCCGGAGGATGCTATCGCCCACTTTTACATCGGCACCCTCTTCGAGATAGACCTCGGCGACCCTCCCCCGGTTGGCCGCATCGAGATAGAATGTCTTTAACGGCGTGACAGTACAGCTTACCGGAATGAACTCCTGGAATTCCCCTTCCGAAACAGTGGCGACAGTGACCCGGCTCTGGTCGATGCGGAGGGTCGATCCGCCGCCGAGCCAAACGAAACCGTAGATGATCAGGATCATCGCCGCCAGACCGCCCGACAATTGCGCGATCTTCTTGCGAGTCCATCGCTTAGGTACAATCTTTCGGTCCATTCCGGTCAATTCGCTCATAGTATGCTCCGGTTACTTGCTAATCAAACTCTGTGCCGACAAAAAAGTCCTTGCAAGAACTCGACTTAGCATTTTTATTATGGGTAGATCTGTCCGTTTTCGATACACTCACTGAACGCCTGCGGACAGTTGTGCTCTCAAAATCGCAGAGGGAAAGGGTTGTCAGATGGCCGATTCAGAAGGTCAAGTCGGCAGCAGGCTGTTGGTAGTCGACGATGATCCCGATATCGTTCAGGCCGCACGGCTCCTCCTCAAACAACACAATCATAAAGTAGACGGACTGAACGATCCGGGCGGCATCCCGCAAGCACTCCAGCGGACCCCGTACGATGCGATTCTTCTCGACATGAATTTCACCCGTGATGTCACCAGCGGGCAGGAAGGCCTCGATTGGCTTTCGCGTATTCTCGAGATCGATCCCGACTCCGTGGTCATCCTGATTACTGCATTCGGAGATACCGACACGGCGGTACAGGCAATCAAGATCGGCGCCACCGATTTTGTAATCAAACCCTGGGACAACGATAAACTTCTCGCCACCGTCAACGCCGGGATAAAACTTCGGAACTCGCGTCGACAGATCGACCGGCTCGAGACCCGCGAGAAGCAACTGCATGCCGAACTCGATCAACCGTTTCATGATTTCGTAGGCAACAGCGCACCAATGCGGGAGGTCTTCCGGCTGATCGAAAAGGTCGCCGATACCGACGCCAATGTCCTGATCTTCGGTGAAAATGGAACCGGAAAGGAACTGGTCGCCCGGGCAATTCACCGACACTCTCAGCGCCGCAACGCGATCTTCTGCAAAGTAGACTTGAGTACTATTACCTCGACGCTCTTCGAAAGTGAGCTGTTCGGACATGTAAAAGGTGCCTTCACCGACGCCAGGGAGAATCGCGCCGGACGGTTCGAAGTAGCATCGGGGGGAACGCTGTTTCTGGATGAAATTTCCAATCTGCCCCTCTCCTTGCAGCCTAAGCTGCTGACGGCTATTGAGAACCGTCAAATAACGAGAGTCGGTGCGAATCAGCCGGTCGATGTCGATATCCGCCTGATCTGCGCATCGAACCTGTCGTTGAAAGAGCTGGTGGACGACCGAAGATTCAGGGAGGACCTGTTCTATCGGATCAATACCGTCACTATCGACATCCCACCTCTCCGCGAGCGGTCGGATGATATCGTGCTGCTCGCCCGACATTATCTTGGCGTCTACAGTCGCAAGTACGGCAAGCCTGAACTGTCCCTTAGTTCAAGTGCGATCGCGACATTGCTGCAGTATCACTGGCCCGGAAATGTCCGGGAACTTCAGCATGCCGTCGAGCGGGCCGTTATTCTCTGCGAACACGCCACTCTTACCGAGGTGGATTTTCCAGCCCCTCCCCCCCCGGAGTCTAAGATAAGTTTTCCCGTTGATTCGTACGATCTGGATCTTGTCGAGAAAACGGTGATTCGGAGAGCCCTTGCTTGGTGCGGAGGAAATGTCACCAAAGCTGCCCAGGCTCTCGGCCTGACGCGGACTTCGCTGTACCGGCGAATGGAAAAACATGGCTTATAGGCGCTTTCACACCAATTGCCTGCTGAGGGTTCTGCTGCTGGCCGTCTCGATTGGGCTGCTGGCCTATCTCGCAATCATGACCACCCTCTACGCTACTATGATTGTGGTGCTGTTGATAGTCGCGTACCAAATCTATGCGCTCATCCGATTCGTGGAAGTAACCAATCGAAGTGTCAGTCGATTTCTCGATGCGATCGAGTACTCCGATTTCTCCGATCAACTGTCAACCGGTCTTCACGGGCGATCGTTCGATGAGCTGAATGCTTCGTTCGCGCGGGTCTCCCAACGATTCCGTGAACTGCGCCTCGAGCGCGAGGAAAACTACAACTACTTGCAGACAGTCATACAACATGTCGGGATCGGGCTCCTTGCCTTCAGAGAGGATGGCAGAATCGAACTGATCAACAATGCCGCCTGCCGTCTGCTTCACATATCCAACCTGAGCAGTATCGACAAGCTTGACTCTGTTAGCACCGATCTCGCCGATCGCCTGAGGACATCTCCACCCGGACAGGTACAGTTGGTCAGGGTACACAACGGCTCGGAACCGCAACAACTATCACTGCTGACCACGCAACTGAATCTTCGAGATCGACGAATCACCCTTGCTTCGTTTCAAAATATTACCACAGAATTGAGTGCCAAGGAGATGGATGCCTGGGAGAATCTTATCCGGGTCCTCACCCATGAAATTCGAAACTCCCTCACGCCGATCAGCTCCCTGGCCGCCACGGTGGAAGAATCCTTCAGAAAGGAAGAGTCGGACAGATTTTCGCTGAGGCAATCCGACCGGGAGGATATGTTTGAAGCGCTCAGTACGATCCGGCGGCGGAGCGACGGTCTGCTCGGATTCGTTGACTCCTATCGCCGCCTGACCCGGATTTCGAAGCCGTCGCTGACGACAGTCAATGTTGACGATCTATTGTCTGACACGACGAAGTTGATGCAGTCTGAGTTCAAAAATCGGACGGTCAAACTCTCTCACGAAACGATACCGAAAGATCTTACGATTATCGCCGATTCTCAGCTTTCAAGTCAGGTCCTGGTGAATCTTGTGAAGAATGCGATTGAGGCAATTGGCGAACAGGCGGGCGGCGAAGTTCATATACGCGCCTTTCAGGACAATTACGGACACGCCCGCATCACCGTGACAGACAACGGTCCGGGAATTGTCCCCGAAGCTCTCGATCAGATCTTTGTCCCCCTCTACACTACCAAGAAGGGGGGCTCAGGTATCGGACTCAGCCTTTCCCGCCAGATCATGCGGTTACACCACGGCGGCCTGACTGTAAGTTCGGATCCCGGGCGGGAGACTGTTTTTGCCATGATCTTCTGAAAGCCTCTCCCGGACAGCTTCAAATCGCGTTAGCTATTGTCGTTTAGGCGTTTATATTCCGCTCATCTTGTCTCTGCTGCCACGGTTTACAGAAAATGATTGCAAATTGTCTTGACAGAATTCCACCCGACGGCTATACTTGACAAGATTCTGACCGATAGTCAATATATGACCAATAATATAAGTATATGCCTGAACAGGATAAATTGTGACGACAGCTGAACGAAGAGAACGAGAAAAAGCGAAACGTATCGAGACTATCATGGATGCCGCTCTGGAGATTTTTGCGGAGAAAGGGCTGAAGAATACCACGATGGATGATGTCGCGGAAAAGGCCGAACTCAGCAAAGGGACAATCTATCTCTATTTCAAAAGTAAGGAGCATCTGTTTTTCGCCATCGACCTGCGAGCCGGTCAGCTGCTGCAGGAGCGGTTCTCTGAGGCGGCGGCCAAAGAAGCTACGGGACTGAACAAGGTGAGAGCGATCGGACGTGCCTACTACCAGTTCTGTTTCGATTTTCCGAACTTCTTCAAGGCAATGTCCTATGTCGACCGGATGGATGCAAAGACTTTCGGGAAGATTGCCGAAGAGATGTCACCTGTCGGGACTAAATCTTTTCAGCAATCGTCACTGGCGATTCTTGCCGAGGCGATCGAGACCGGGCAGACTGACGGGAGCATCTCAAAAGATGTTCACCCCTGGATTACATCGATCCTGCTCTGGTCGACCAGCAACGGTGTAATCGCAATGATCAAAAATCGCGGCGAGTTCCTGCAGTTGCTGGATCTGCCGGTTGATCAACTTTATCCGGCTAAGGAACTCCTGGTAGAGCGTGGCCTGGCCCCGGTGAAAGAAGAAAATGAATAACTATAGAACTTCGTGCTCATTTTTTTTGATCGTCAACTGACTGACGGTCATTTTCTGAATCGTAGATACTGGAGGAAGGTATGTTGTTACAGAGAATCTCTCACGCTGTATACGCCCTCACTATGGTGATTCTATTGACAGCCATCGTCCCTGCGGCCGGAGCTTCTCCCGAAAAGCAGAGGTTGGGTTCGTTGAGAGGTAGCGTTGTCGACGCCGAGACCGGCGCTCCGATCATCGGCGCTTCGGTACTAATAGTAGGAACCTCGCGAGGAGCATCCGCTGACAGCGCCGGGCAATTCAAAATCCTTAATGTGCCGGTCGGTACATACGCCGTTCGAATCAGTAGTGTCGGTCACGAGCCCTCAACTCGTACTGATGTCATCGTGCGTGCAGGGCGGGCGACGTTTCTCGACGCGGAGCTTGAGGTTCGTCTCACCGAAGTTCAGGGAGTGAGTGTAGGCGCAGGCTACTTCAATGATTCACCGACCGAGCCGACCAGTTCCACGCGATTCTCGGCCGAGGAGGTCCGTCGTGCCCCCGGTTCGGCCGGCGATGTGAGCCGCATCATGTTCAGCCTGCCGAGCGTCGCAAAAGTCAACGACCAGGTCAATAACCTGATCGTGAGAGGTGGCAATCCGACTGAAAACTCATTCTATGTGGACAACATCGAGATCCCCAACATCAACCATTATCCCCTGTTCGGGACCTCGGGGGGGCCGATAAGTCTCGTCAATACCGACTTCGTGAAGAATGTGGACTTTTCGGCCGGAGGATTCTCGGCCGCCTACGGAGACAGACTTTCGTCCGTGATGGCGCTTTCGTTCCGCGAAGGGGACCGCGAAAAGACCGATCTTCAGGCTGACTTTAATTTTGCCGGGATCGGTCTGGTTGCCGAAGGACCGATCGTCAACCACCGAGGATCCTGGCTGGTTTCGGCCCGAAGAAGCTATCTTGATCTCCTGGTCGATGCAATTGGAGTCGGGGTTGTGCCGAAATACTCCGACTATCAAGGGAAATTCGTCTACGACCTGTCTCCGCGAAGCCGGATCTCGATTCTGGGTATCCTGGGAGTGGATTATATCAATTTCGATCGGCAGAGTGCAATCGATGAAGGGAATATTACCGACGGCTGGTCGGACGGTTACGAGTATGCGGTCGGCGCCAACTGGCGTTATCTCTGGGGGAAGAACGGCTATTCGAATACATCCGTTTCGCATCTCGCCACTCGCGTCAAAGCAAACTACTTCGAGACGAGTACCGGCAACGAGCTGGTCAACCAGAACAATCTCGACGGGTCCACTCAGCTTCGAAATGTTAACTTCTTCCGTCTGAACGATCACAACGAAGTCGAATTCGGAACGGATCTGAAGTATGAAGCGGATAATTTCGACTATTATGCGTCTGCATATACCAACTACATAGGAGATTCTATCCCGCCGCTGATCATCAATGACGAAATCAATTCTCCCAAAGTCGGAGGGTTCGTGAACTATATCGTACGACCTTCGGAACGATTCTCGGTGACCCTCGGAACACGTTTTGACTACTTTGACTACACCGGCAATTCGAGTTTATCTCCGCGCCTCGCTATGTCGTACAATCTTTCCTCCGGAGATCGCCTGAATGCCGCTTTCGGCATGTACAGCCAGACCGTCCCGATCGTCCTTCTCTCGCAGCAGAAGAGCAACCGCGATCTGCAGGACCTTCAGGCGTATCATTACATTCTCGGGTATGAGCATATGCTGAACGAGAACACGCGCCTGCGGGTCGAGACCTACTACAAGTGGTACAAGAACTTTCCGATGAATATCGACCAGCCGGAGCTGTTTATCATCGACGAGGTGGTATACGGCAACTACTTCTTCTATCAGCCGAATCTTCGCGATGACGGCAAGGCGCGTTCCTACGGCGTTGAAGCCACCGTCCAGAAGAAGCTCAAACAAGGGATTTACGGGTTGCTAAGTGGCGCATGGTTCCGCTCGCAATACAAGGATCTTAACGGAACCTGGCGGAACCGGGCATTCGACAATCGGGTGATTCTCAGTGCCGAAGGGGGTTACAAGCCGAACAACAAGTGGGAATTCAGCCTGCGCTGGATTTTCGCCGGCGGAGCTCCTTATACGCCGCTCGATCTCGATGCTTCACAGGCCATCAACCGATCCGTATATGATGAAACTCGCGTGAACGAGGTGCGGTATCCTGACTATCACTCTATCAATCTGAGGGCTGACCGTCGGTTCAACTTCGCCAACTCCAACATGATTGTCTTCTTCTCCGTCTGGAATGCCTACAACCGAAAGAATGTGGCGACATATTACTGGAACGAAATCGAGAAGAAGCAGGACGAGATGCTTCAATGGAGCATGCTTCCGATCCTGGGAGTCGAGTTCGAGTTTTGAGAACAGACGGGGACTGACTTCAGTCCCTTTTCCCCTCCATTTTGATCAACAGTGCGATCAGGGCGGCGATAACCTCGCTGCAAAGATTCCAAAGACGTGCGGTAATTGCCACGCCCGCGGCGACAGGTCCGAGAAACGGAGTCAGCACGGTCGTGAGCACCCATTCCCGGGCTCCTATTCCTCCCGGCGCGAACAGCGCCATCCAACCGATAATATAGGCGGCGACAAACGCACCTATCCCGGCCACAACCGGAACCGGCGGGTTCGGCATGATACTTCGCATGAATACGTAGAAGGCAGCACCGTAGCTGACCCAGCCGACAAAGTACCCGCCGTAGACTTTCAATATGATCGCTTTGTTCAACTCGAATGTCACCGCCGGTCTCCGGACAAGTTTGAGGATCCAGTTGAAGAGCTTCAACAGCCGATGCGGAATGAACGCCGTGATTACCGATCCGACAATGATGAGCGCAACGATCACCTCCGGCCCGACACCAAGGTTGAATCCGAGCCTTTCGCTGAGCATCTGGGGATAAAATGAGATCGCGATAAACCCGGCCAGGAACGCAGGCGGCAATCCAAGCAACGTTGCGATTCCCCACGACGCCAGGGCCGTCTCTTTCGAAACCTTGATCCGGTTCAACAGATAGACCATGCCGAACACCGGCCAGATCTTCCCCGGAATATACCGCCCGAGATTGGCAATATAAGAGACTTTATAGCCGTAACGAAGAGGGATATCATGTCCGAACGCTTTCATCAACATGCACCAGGTACTCGAAAGGATGAGGAACGTAAACAGGTGCATCGCCACCGACAGCACCAGCAGGTACGGATTGATCGTCCAGTCGAACTGCTTTATCGATGACCAGTTGTTGACCAGCTGTCGCCCGGCGAAGTAGATGACAACCGCCGCCAGGATGATCTTGATAAACAGGAAAAGGATCCGTCGAGGCGTCCATCGTGACGAAGTCGATTTCATGGTAGGTATATCGCTCACTGTCTTCCCATCTACCAGAGGTTGTCCAAGTCAGAGTCGAAGAAACTCACATGGATCTGTGCGGTTATGTGCGGCGGGACGGTGACAATATAAGGACGCGCAACGTACATTCCCGCCTTCTTGTAGTCACGTTCATCTACCGCCGCTCCCACGGCCGTAATGCCGTAAGCATCGGTTTCATATGCGTAGTTCATTGCCAAAGCGATCAGATCCTGCCTGGCCCGATCGGTTGCCACCAGATCGCAAATCTTTACCAGTTTCATGTCACGTGTGCGATGCTTAGCGTATCGATAGACAATGTATCCGCCATCT
>CAZFOY010000066.1:13182-15597 GCA_964520865.1 uncultured Ignavibacteriales bacterium
ATGAATGTACACCTGATAATCCCGATCAGGCTGACTGAGTTTATAATTCAGGTACTCGGCGTCCCGGACTCCGTAAAGTTCATACCGTTCCGACAAAATCTGATCCCAGCTCTCATCCCACTCGGGATTGAACTGTGTGATTTTTGTAACGGTATTCATATCGACGCGCTTTCGAGCCGGAAAGAACCCGTTAGCCAGCTTCATGGCCGGAGCAATAACGCCGGACTTGCCCATGTATTTGAGTGCGGGACCAGGATGAATAAAGCGGGCGTACATTTTGGAGGCGTCCCGACGGACCTTGTGTCCCCGGTTGACGTAAGTGCTCTCGATCTCCGGCACGACACCGATAGCAGCGAACTGCCACGGCTTGTTCCGCTCCACTTTCGTCAGCAATTCATGAGTCGCCGCCGAGCGAATCCGATCGGATTCCGGGCCACTCTCGACTACGAGTGTCACGCCCCAGCCGATCTGCTCATCGGGCTGTCCCTTGTACTGCTTTCCGTACCTGAACAGCTGCGGGAGCTGCATGATAAATCCGATCAGACGCCCGCGCGAACGGGAAATGAAATGATAGCCCCGCTGCCACCTGATGATCTTCCCTTCGCCAAGCTCCGGGTGATCCGGCGCCCATTTAGCGAGGAAGTCAAGGACTTCGCTGAGTTCCTGATCGGTTAAGTCGGCCATGTCTGTTGAAGCGGCATTATAGATGGTTTAAGATCGGATCGCCAGATCAACCTCGCGACAGAACTCGCGAAGCAGATCGTAGCCGTCCCATATTGTAGAGAATTCCATTGCCTGACCGATCGGCACAAACCGATTGATCCCCTTCGGACGATACGCCGTTATGAATTCGGTCAGCTCCTTCCGACTCAGTCCGAATGTCGTTACCGTTTGATCTTTCGTGGTAATCAACTCGGACAGCTGATCGAGCCTGTCCAATCTGCATTCGTAAAACAGACCGCCGCCGCAATGCAGCTCCCTGTGAACATCGCCCGGGTTCCTGAGCCAGACTCGGCTTACAAGACTATTCGTGGCCGGTTCGATCGATACTTCCCCGGATGACTGAATCGCGAGAGCACTCTCGGCAACAAGTTTGTCCACGGCAACCGAAGGTGCGAATTCCGCCTGTTTCTCCCGGACTTTCTTTTCGACCAGTTTCCAGAAGGTTTCTCGGGCAATCTTCACATCTTCGGCGCTGCCAAGCCAAACAACAAGGCGCGGTGAGGAACAGGCGTTCTGACCAAACCAGAAAGCATCGTTATAGAAATTCGTTATAAGTTGATCGGTCTTCTCCAGCACGGAGAACTCTTTTGCGTCGATCAGCGACATCGAAAACTTATCAGCGAACGTCATTTCTGTAGTTGTAGGGGGAATCGGCACCTGCCTGATGCGGCGAATCGTTTCATCTCCCCCCCAGATCACGCGAAGACTGCACTCTGATGAGAACAAACCGGTAATCTCTTCATCGTGTTCGTATCTTACGACCAGAAATCTCTTCTTGATTTCCTTGAATTCGTCCCGCTGCGCAATCTCGTTCAGCACGTCCAAAAGTGCTTCGATCTGATCGTTAGTGCGGCTGGAGATGCGCACGACATTGGTGTTGCCGATAAGCATCGACAGGATCCATGAATACATGAAGATCGTATCGACGTTCGAAGGGGCGATATGAAAGACCAACCCGCGCCCGAGCCAGAGCCTGTCTCCTCGTTGCTTCTCGAAGCTTTCCTTCAGACGGGCGACGGTGGCTCGACGCATCCAGAACGCCATCGCAACCAGCTCTGGGAATTTACGAAATGACTTGTCTTTGAGAATGTGCTCCGCGAACGCGTCTACGAACGACGTTGCCCTTTCGTCGAACGGCATCCATACCTTCTCGTCCATAAGTCTCTCGAAACTTCCGCCTGCCGGGACCGCAATGTCGTACTTCTCGCTCATCGACTATCCTTCGTAGGTGTCACTGCACCCACGTACCTCCGCCTGAGGAATCCGTCCTGAGAGCCGGAAGTACTTTCCTTTTCGTCCGCACGGACAGTCGTCCTCGCCCAGTACCGTTCCCATATCTTCGGTCAGCAGCACATGTCCCGGATAGCTTCGCGGCAATATCGACAGAAGTTCTACAACCCCTTCTTCGCCGGCGGGCAGCGGCGACCAATTGAAGGGATCCCGAATGATGATATCCGAAAAAATCGGCGTGTGGAAGTGACCTTCTTCGCACTCCATATATACAGAGCCGATCTGTTCGACCATTCCGTAGAAATTGTGGATGCGCTTCAATCCGCAGACCTCGGCAAGCGATCTCTTGAAAGTTGCGTTGTCTACCGCTTGCTCGGTCAGTTTCTTCCATCCACCGCTGTGGATGAGTATGCCTTTGGACAGATCGACCTTCTTCCCCAGCTTCTTCAGCTCCTGATAGAA
>CAZFOY010000067.1:0-14768 GCA_964520865.1 uncultured Ignavibacteriales bacterium
CGATCGTCCCGACGTTCACATGCGGCTTCGTCCGCTCGTATTTCTGCTTCGCCATTACTCAGGCATCCTCCACTATATTTTAACACTTTCTAACATTTTCTTGGACACTTCGCTGGGGACCTGCGAATACTTCGCGAACTGCATCGTGAAGACCGCGCGTCCCTGCGATATATTTCTCAACGTGTTGGCGTAGCCGAACATCTCCGAGAGCGGTACGCTCGACGCGATAACGTTCACATCGTTACGCGGGACCATCCCGTTGATTTTTCCTCGGCGGGAATTGAGGTCGCCGACGACCGCACCCATGTACGCTTCAGGCACGACAACTTCGACATCCATGATAGGCTCCAGCAAAATCGGATTCGCCTTACGAGCGCCGTCCTGGAACGCCATCGATCCGGCAATCTTGAACGCCATCTCGTTCGAGTCGACTTCGTGATAAGATCCGTCCGTCAACTCACAACGAACGCCGGTGACCGGGTATCCGGCCAGGACGCCGTTGAGCATGGCATCTTTGACGCCTTTCTCGACCGGGCCAATATACTCTCTCGGGATCGATCCGCCAACTATCTTATTCTCGAATTTGAATTCCGAGCCGTCGTCGGTCGGGCCGATGCGCATGTACACGTGTCCATACTGGCCCTTTCCGCCTGATTGGCGGACGAACTTACCCTCGCATTCCACTGTGCGCGTTATAGTTTCCTTGTAAGCGACCGAAGGCCGCCCAACCGTCGCGCCGACCGAAAACTCCCGCATCAGGCGGTCGACAAGAATCTCCAGATGGAGCTCGCCCATGCCGCTGATGACCGTCTGACCGGTCTCTTCATCGTATTTGACCTTGAATGTGGGGTCTTCTTCGGCCAACTTGATCAGAGCGTCAGTCAACTTATCCTGATCAGCCTTGGTTTTCGGCTCAATCGAGACAGAAACGACCGGCTCGGGGAAAGTCATGCTTTCCAGAACTACCGGATGCTTGGGATCGCAAAGCGTGTCGCCGGTCGTGGTCTTACGCAGACCGATAACGGCAACTATATCTCCCGCAATCGCTTCCTGAATATCCTCACGTTTGTTCGCGTGCATTCTCAGGAGGCGGGCGATACGTTCCTTAATTCCTGAATTCGGGTTCAGAAGATAGCTTCCTGCCTGTACGGCACCGGAATATACCCTCATATACGTCAACTTGCCGACATATGGGTCAGTTGCGATCTTGAAGGCGAGGGCCGAAGTCGGATCGTCCGTGTTCGGATGGCGCTCAATCGCTTTTTCCGGGCGATCCGGGTCATGACCGGTCACCGCCGGCATGTCCATCGGTGACGGCAGGAAATCGACAATGCTGTCGAGTAACTTCTGAATTCCCTTGTTCTTAAACGATGACCCGCACAACACCGGGACCATTTTATTAGCAATCGTGGCCTTACGGACGGCCGCCATGACCTGCTTGGAATCAAGCGGCTCGTCGTGAAGGAACTGCTCAAGAAGATGGTCGTCGAAATCCGCGACCGCCTCAAGCAGCTTTTCCCGATATTCGTGGGCAATCTCAATCATGTCGTCCGGGACTTCGAGATCGTCGTAAGTGGTCCCGTGAGAATCCTCGTGAAACACGCGAAACTTCATTTCCAAAAGATCGATAATCCCGCTAAAGAGGTCGCCCTCTCCGGCCGGGATCGCAACGGCCACGCAACGGGTGGCAAACCGATCGTTCATCGCCTGGAGCGTGCTCGCGAAGTCGGCTCCCGTGCGGTCCATCTTATTAATGTAGGCGATACGCGGAACGGCGTATTTATCCGCCTGCCGCCAGACCGTTTCGGACTGAGGCTCTACCCCGCCGACAGCACAAAAGAGCGCAACTGCTCCGTCCAGGACGCGCAACGAGCGCTCAACTTCGACGGTAAAGTCAACGTGTCCGGGGGTATCGATGATATTAATGGTATGATTGCGCCAGAAACAGCTGGTCGCGGCCGAAGTGATCGTGATGCCGCGCTCTTTTTCCTGCTCCATCCAGTCCATCGTCGCCGCACCCTCATGGACTTCACCCATGCGGTGGGTTCTGCCGGTATAGAAGAGGATCCTTTCGGTCGTCGTCGTCTTGCCGGCATCGATATGGGCCATGATGCCTATATTTCTAACGTTTTCTAATTTCGTCTTCGCAGACATAAAAAATCCCTACTGATCAATCCTTCTCAGCGTGTCGGGCTATGATGTTTGTTGAAGAGTGGGATTAGGGTCGCAACTATCAGCAGGGCGGGGAATACGGGAGACTACCAACGGAAGTGGGCGAACGCCTTGTTGGCTTCGGCCATCTTGTGGGTGTCTTCTTTCTTCTTTATGGACGAGCCTTCGTTATTGGCTGCGGCCATGAACTCACCGGCAAGTCTATCTGCCATGGTATTGCCACTGCGGGCGTGGGCGTACAGAATCAGCCAGCGAATCGCCAGCGCGGTTCGCCGATCCGGACGCACCTCGACCGGGACCTGGTAGGTTGCTCCTCCTACTCTTCTTGACCTTACTTCCAAAACCGGTTTCACGTTATTCACCGCCTTACGAAACAGCTCGAGGCCGCTTTGACCGGTTTTCTTTTCCATTTGATCGAGCGCCGAATAGAAACTCCGTTCGGCAGTCGACCGCTTACCATCTTTCATCAAACAGGAGATAAACTGAGTGATCAGCCGATCTCCGAATTTATAGTCAGGTACAACTTCCTGCTTTATGGCACTGGTTCTTCTTGACATAGTCTAACCCGATTACTCTTTAGGTTTCTTCGCCCCGTACTTGGAGCGGCTGCGCTTCCTCTCGGCAACACCGGAGGTGTCCATCGAACCACGAATGATGTGGTAGCGGACGCCGGGAAGGTCCTTGACACGACCGCCACGAATCATGACGATCGAGTGCTCCTGCAGATTATGACCCTCACCCGGAATGTACGCCGTTACTTCGATCTGATTGGTCAGGCGTACGCGGGCAACCTTCCGCAGGGCCGAATTCGGCTTCTTCGGTGTCGACGTATAAACCCTGGTGCAGACACCACGCTTTTGGGGGCACGAATCCAGAGCCGGGGCCTTTGTCTTCTCAATGACCCGGGATCTTCCCTTACGAATTAACTGGCTTATAGTCGGCAATTCTGCTCCTATAAATTGAGTAACAAATTTCTACCAAAGATTCGCATTTTAAGGCTCACGGCAGAAATTGTCAAGCCTTTTTATCAAAAATATCCACCGCAGAACCCTCGTGCTCCACGGCAACTCCTTCTACCAACTCGTCTTCCTCTTCCTCCTGCTCATGAACGACCTTTAGCTCCTTGTATTTCTCAATACCGGTGCCGGCCGGAATCAGGTGGCCGATAATGACGTTTTCCTTCAGACCGAGCAAATAGTCCACTTTGCCCGAAATGGCAGCTTCCGTAAGCACCTTGGTGGTCTCCTGGAAGGAGGCCGCCGAAATGAAACTCTCGGTGGTCAACGAAGCCCTGGTTATACCCAGCAGCAGCGGTTGGAAACGAGCCGGCTCGCCGCCTTCGGCAATCACCCGGGCGTTCTCTTCGTAAAACTTGATCTTGTCGATCTTCTCCCCTTCGAGGAAGTTGGTGTCGCCGACATACTCGATCAACACCTTCTGCATCATCTGGCGAACGATCGTCTCAATATGCTTGTCGTTGATCTTCACACCCTGCAGACGATAGACCTCCTGGATCTCGTCCACGAGGTACTTTTGTACCGCCTCGTCTCCCGATACCCGGAGGATATCGTGAGGATCTTTCGGACCTTCGCAAAGACGGTCACCGGCGTATACTTTATCACCGGCGTGGACCATCAGGTGCTTTCCGTGGGGAACGAGATACTCGCGCTCCTCACCTTCTTCACCTTTCACGAAGATCTGCTGCTGACCGCGGACCGTTTTGCCGAAATCAACGGTACCGTCGATTTCCGCAATAACCGCCGGTTCGTGCGGGCGACGGGCCTCGAACAGCTCCGCCACTCTCGGCAGACCGCCGGTAATATCCCGCGACTTGGAGATAAAGCGAGGCATCTTGACCAGAATATCACCCGCCTGAACAGCCTGGCCATCGGAGACCTGAAGCTGGGCGTCGGTCGGGATACGATAGCTTGCCACGACCTTGTCCTGATCGGTGACGACCGTTATCGTCGGAAACAGCGACTTGTCTTTGGTATCGACGATGATTTGCTGGATCATACCGGTCTGCTCGTCGATGGCTTCACGATACGAAGTGTCGCGGATAATATCTTTGAACTTCACCTTACCGGTTTTCTCCGTAAGGATGGTTCCGGTGTAAGGATCCCATTCGAAAACAACGTCGCCTTTCTTGACCGCCTGGCCTTCCTTCACGAACAGGTGGGCACCATACGGAATATGAAGGCGTGAGCGGACTCTCCCCTTCTCATCGACCAGGTGCACTTCGCCGACTCCGTCACGACTCGCCACCATCACGCTGCCGTCGTCACGACCGATCGACTTGATGTCGACGAATTGTGCCATGCCGTCGTACTTGGCGGTAACCTGCGACTGCTCGGCGATACGGGCAGCCGTTCCACCGATGTGGAAGGTTCGAAGCGTAAGCTGGGTGCCCGGCTCGCCGATCGACTGCGCCGCAATCACACCCACCGCCTCGCCAATATCCACCATCTGCAAGGTGGATAGGTTTCTGCCGTAACACTTGGCGCAGACGCCGTATTTCGATTCACAGGTCAACACGGAACGGATCCGCACCATGTCAATTCCGGAATCCTCGATTGTGGCGGCTTCCTTCTCCCGAATCTCCTGACCGGCCTCGACGATAAGTTCATCGGAGATCGGATCGTAGATATCTTCGAGAGAAACGCGGCCGAGAATACGATCCGACAGCGACTCGATAACTTCTTCACCTTCTTTAATCGCGGAAACATCGAGACCGAGAATCGTGCCGCAGTCAGGCTGGCGGATAATTACATCCTGGGCCACGTCGACCAGACGGCGGGTCAGATACCCGGCGTCGGCCGTCTTAAGAGCCGTATCAGCCAACCCTTTGCGGGCTCCGTGCGTCGAGATAAAGTACTCCTGCACGGTCAGGCCCTCGCGGAAGTTCGCCGTGATCGGGTTTTCGATAATTTCACCGACGCCGCCGGTGATTTTCTTCTGCGGCTTGGCCATCAGTCCACGCATACCGGCGAGCTGACGGATCTGTTCTTTCGAACCACGAGCGCCTGAGTCGGCCATCATGAAGATCGGATTGAATCCGTCTTTCTGGGCCGCCAGGTTGCTGAACATTACACTCGCGATTTCGTTGGTCACGCCCGTCCAGGTGTCGATCACCTGATTGTAGCGTTCACCGTTGGTGATCACACCGCGTTCGTAACGCTTGGTAATCTTGACGACACTTTCGCGCGCCTTTTCGATCAGTTTGTTCTTCTCATCGGGGACCACGAGATCATCGATAGATACCGTCACGCCCGACAGCGTAGCGTATTCGAATCCGAGTTTCTTCAACCGATCAAGGAAGTCAACCGTGACATCCTGCCCCATGTCGGTGTAGACGCTCTTCACCAATTCTTCGAGTTTCCCCTTGGTGGCAACGTCGTTGAAATACGGCATCCCCTTGGGAACGATATTATTGAACAGGAGGCGTCCGACCGAGGTCGTCACCAACTGATGGTTCATTCTGATTTGTACGGAAGCGTGCAGGGCCACATAACCGTGATCGTACGCCGAGTGGGCCTCGTCCGCCGAAGAGAAGATCATTTTCTCTCCCTTGGCGCCGGGGCGGATTTTCGTCAAATAGTAACAGCCAAGCACGATATCCTGACTGGGAATCGCGATCGGACGTCCTGACGACGGCACAAGTATATTGTTTGTAGCCAGCATAAGCAGGCGCGCTTCCAACTGGGCCTCGAACGAAAGCGGCACGTGTACGGCCATCTGGTCACCGTCGAAGTCGGCGTTGAACGCGGCGCAAACCAGCGGATGCAAACGAATCGCTTTGCCTTCCACGAGCACCGGATAAAACGCCTGAATACCCAGACGGTGCAGCGTGGGGGCACGGTTCAGAAGCACCGGATGATCTTCGATAATCTCTTCGAGAATATCCCAAACCTCCGGACGCTCCTTCTCCACCAGCTTCTTGGCCGACTTGACCGTCTGAACATACCCTTTTTCCTCAAGTTTCATGATAATGAACGGCTTGAACAGCTCAAGGGCCATATTCTTGGGAAGTCCGCATTGGTGCAGGCGAAGTTCCGGACCGACCACGATCACGGAACGACCGGAGTAATCTACGCGCTTTCCGAGCAGATTCTGACGGAACCGTCCCTGCTTGCCTTTGAGAAGGTCAGACAGCGACTTCAGCGGACGCTTGGAGTCACCGCGTACCGAATGGGTCCGTCGACCGTTGTCGAACAGGGCATCGACGGCTTCCTGGAGCATTCTCTTTTCGTTACGGAGAATCACTTCCGGCGCCTGAATATCGATGAGCTTCTTGAGTCGGTTGTTGCGGTTGATGACGCGACGATATAGATCGTTGAGGTCGGAAGTCGCGAATCGTCCGCCTTCAAGCGGTACGAGCGGCCGCAGATCCGGCGGAATTACCGGTATCACGTCCATGATCATCCATTCCGGCCGATTGTTTGACTGGCGGAACGACTCGATAATGCGAAGGCGCTTAAGTACATCCTTCTTGCGCTGTACCGACGTTTCGACTTTCGCCTGCGCGCGAAGGGTAACGGCCATTTCATCGATATCGAGTTTCCGAAGCAGTTCACGGACGGCGTCGGCGCCCATCCGGGCGTCGAACGTCTTGCCGGCCTCTTCGAGGTCGATGAACTCTTCTTCGGTAATCACGTCCCCCTGATTGTAGGAGGAGTTGCCCGGGTCGATAATTAAGTAGGCTTCGTAATACAGTATCTTTTCCAGATCGCGAATCGAGAGATCCAACAGGTTGCCAATACGGGAAGGAAGGGACTTGAAATACCAGATATGAGAAACCGGCACGGCCAGCTTGATATGCCCCATGCGTTCGCGACGCACTTTGGATTGTGTAACTTCAACACCGCATCGATCGCAGACGATTCCGCGGAACCGGATGCGCTTGTACTTTCCGCAGTTGCACTCCCAGTCTTTGACCGGACCGAAGATGCGTTCACAGAACAGGCCGTCGCGCTCGGGCTTGAACGACCGGTAGTTGATGGTCTCCGGCTTGGTCACCTCGCCGTACGACCAGGATAAAATCGTTTCGGGCGATGCGATCTGGATTTGAATCGCCGCGAAATCCGACGGTTTCCTGCCTTGTCCCTGATTTCTTCCTGCCAAATCGGCCATGGAACTCTCCTTTATCTCAAGCGCCCGCGATTAGGCGAGCGCAATCTTCTCGAATGTGATCCTTACTTCTCGAGCAGCTGGATATCCAGACCCAGCGCCTGAAGTTCTTTTATCAGCACGTTAAAGGCTTCCGGATACCCCGGCTCCGGCGGATTCTCGCCTTTAACGATGGCCTCGTATACCTTGCTTCGACCGGTAACATCGTCAGATTTCACCGTCAGCATCTCCTGAAGCGTGAAGGCCGCGCCGTAAGCTTCGAGCGCCCACACTTCCATCTCTCCGAAACGCTGTCCGCCGAACTGAGCCTTACCACCCAGCGGCTGTTGGGTCACCAGCGAGTAAGGACCGATCGACCGGGCGTGAATCTTGTCATCAACCAGGTGAGACAGCTTGAGCATGTAGATGATGCCGACTGTTACCGGATTGTCAAAAGGTTCGCCGGTGAGACCGTCGTACAGCTGCAGCTTGCCGTCTTCCGGAAGCTGGGCAGTACGAAGTTTCTCTTTGATCTGGTCGATCGTGGCTCCTTCGAATACAGGCGTGGCCATATACTGGTCGAGCTTGTGGGCGGCCCAGCCGAGATGCGTTTCGAGGATCTGTCCGACGTTCATACGTGAGGGGACACCGAGCGGATTCAGAATGATATCCACCGGCGAACCGTCCGCCATGTACGGCATATCCTCGACCGGCACGATACGGGACACCACGCCCTTGTTACCGTGACGTCCGGCCATCTTATCGCCGACTGAAATCTTGCGGCGAATGGCAATAGTCACTTTGACCAGCTGCTTGACACCGGGCGGAAGCTCGGCGCCGCGCACAACTTTGTCGATCTCGATCTCCATCTCCTGCTTCTTGAGCTCGAGGAGGCGGGTCGATTCGACAAGAATGCTGTCGACATGCTTGTTGGCCGTGTCATTGTCGCAGAATCCTTCCGGCGCAACCACGTTGTCGAGATCGAAATCGTTGAAGAAGTCCGCTTTAAATTTATGTCCGGCGCGAATCGCCACCGAGTTATCGGCAACCGAACGAACGGTCTGCGACGTGTGACCGTCGAGAATCTCACCAACCCGCTGATTTCTGAGCTTGGTGATATCGGCGATCTTCTTGCCGAAGACCTTTCTGATCTGAGCAATCTGCGTTTTTTCAAGCTTCTTCGCTTCCTCAGTGCGCTCTTTCCGAGTGAAGACCTGGGTCTTGATGACCACGCCTTTCATCCCGGGCGGCGCCTTAAGAGAAGCATCTTTCACATCGCCCGCTTTCTCCCCGAATATGGCACGGAGGAGGCGTTCTTCGGGCGAAAGCTCGGTCTCTCCTTTCGGAGTGACCTTACCGACGAGAATATCCCCTGCTTCGACCTCGGCGCCGGCGCGAATAATGCCGTTCTCGTCGAGATTGAGCAGCGCCTCTTCCGACACATTGGGGATTTCCCGCGTTATTTCTTCGGAGCCGCGCTTGGTGTCACGCACCTGCAGCTCGTACTCTTCGATATGAATCGAAGTATATATATCATCGCGAACAAGCCGCTCAGAAAGAATGATCGCATCTTCGAAGTTATATCCGCGCCACGGCATGAACGCCACCATGACGTTGTAACCGAGGGCGAGTTCTCCACGATCGACCGCCGGTCCGTCGGCCAGCACATCGCCTATGTCAACCTTGTCGCCCAACTTCACGGTCGGGCGGTAGTTGATGCAGGTATCCTGATTCGAGCGACGGAACTTGGTCAGTTTGTATTCGTGGTCCTCGACGTAGCCGAGTTCGCCGATCCGAACTTTCACCTCCGGCCTGATAACCACGCGGCTGGCATCGACAAACACAACCTCTCCGGCGTGTTTGGTCTTGATGACCGCACCGGCGTCGGAAGCGACTTTCTGCTCCATACCGGTCCCGACGAACGGAGCCTGGGTACGAAGCAAAGGAACTGATTGGCGTTGCATGTTCGAGCCCATGAGAGCGCGGTTCGCGTCATCATGTTCCAGGAAGGGAATGAGCGAAGCTGCTACCGAGACGATCTGCCTCGGCGAGACATCCATATACTGAATCTCTCCCGGCGGGAGCAACGGATAGTCCGAACGGATACGTCCGGTCACCAGCTCGTTGACGAATTTGCCGTGCGAATCGATTTCCTCGTTGCTCTGCGCAATGTGGTACCGATCTTCCTGATCGGCCGATAGAAACTCGATTTGATCGGTCACTTTGCCATTGTTGACCTTGCGGTACGGCGTCTCGAGGAAACCGTACTTGTTGATTCGGGCGAAGGTCGCCATGGAAGTAATCAGTCCGATATTCGGACCTTCCGGCGTTTCAATCGGGCACATCCGGCCGTAGTGCGTATGGTGCACGTCGCGGACTTCGAATCCGGCTCGTTCACGCGTCAGACCGCCCGGGCCGAGTGCCGACAAACGGCGCTTGTGTGTGAGCTCGGACAGCGGGTTGGTCTGGTCCATAAACTGGGAGAGCTGCGATGAGCCGAAAAACGTCTCAACGACCGATGATACCGTTCGAGCGTTCACGAGAAGCTGCGGGGTAACGTTTTCCTGATCCTTAAGCGACAGCCGCTCACGAATCGTACGGGCGACACGAGTCAAACCAACCGAAAAGAGGTTTGCCAGCAGCTCGCCGACTGTGCGCGCGCGCCGATTGCCGAGGTGATCGATGTCATCTGTGAAGCCGGTCTCATTGCACAGGCCGACCACATAGCGAATTATCGCCACGAAGTCTTTCGGATCGAGAGTGGTGCGGTCGAGCGGGATATCCAGGCTCATCCGCTGATTTATCATATACCGGCCGACCTCTCCGAGGTCGTACCGCTTGTTACCGAAGAAGAACTTGTCTACGAGGGATTCCGCCATTTCCAGTGAAGGCGGTTCGCCGGGGCGAAGAATGCCGTATATTTTGAACAACGCTTCCTCGCGGGAATGCGTGGCATCCTTTTTAATCGTGTTGAGCATAACCGGGACTTCGCGACGGTCCGAGACCCGGACGACTTTTACCGACTTGACGCCGTTGTCGATAATCGCCTGCATGACTTCGTCGGTCAGCGCTTCGCCGACACCGTAGAGCACTTCCCCGGTCTCCTTATTGACAACTGTTTCCGCCAGGAAGCCACCTTCGAGATCCTTGGCCTTCTTGCCGGTCAGGTTGACTTTTTCCGGGGTGTAGAAAAGCGAAATGATTTCGTCATCGCTCGAATAGCCGAGGGCACGGAGAATAGTCGAAACCGGAAGCTTGCGTTTCGAGTCGATATACAGGTACATGATATCATTAATATCCGTGCTGAATTCCATCCAGCTTCCGCGGTACGGAATGATTCGCGCGGAATAGAGCCTTTTGCCGTTCGGATGGCGATCTTCGTCGAAAAACACGCCCGGGCTTCGATGCAGCTGGCTGACCACGACACGTTCGGCGCCATTGACAATGAATGTTCCCCACTCGGTCACGAGGGGGAGTTCGCCGAGATACACATCCTGTTCGATAATATCCTTAACCTGCTTTTCCTCACCCTCACCCTGTCGTGAGATCAGGCGCATGGTCACCCGAAGCGGCGCGGCGAAAGTCATATTTCGTTCACGGCACTCGTCGATCGAATAGCGGGTCGGGCCGAGATGGTAGCCGACATACTCCAGCGAATAATTCTCGTGCACGTCCGTTACCGGGAAGATCTCACTGAAGATCTGGTGCAGGCCGGCCATCTGCCGCTTGCTTGCCGGAACGTCGGGCTGGAGAAAATTATTGTACGACTCCACTTGAACTTCGAGAAAGTTCGGCATCGCGGTGGCGTCGGAAAAGGTGCCGAAATTAAATCTCTCAATGAGTCTGGTTTGGGCCAAAGTCGAACCCTCCTAACAAATGAAAAACAAGCCAGGCAACAGGGAATACCTCCCCCGGCCGGCCGGGAAATTCTTTTTTATTTACAGACACGTGGCGATTCTGTCCTTCGTCTTACTTGTCTCCCCAAAGTATTTATAGCGGGGAGCTTTCCTCAGCAGTCAATCAGCCAACACAAAGCAAAAAAACAGGGATTTTGACGTATGTGACTGTTAAACCGACCGGAAACCAATATGTTCCCGGTCGGGCACGTCCGTACAGTTACTTGACTTCGACAACGGCGCCTGCATCTTCGAGCTTTGCCTTGGCCTTCTGAGCCTCGTCCTTGGAGAGACCTTCTTTGACCTTGGCAGGGGCACCTTCGACCAGATCCTTGGCTTCCTTCAGTCCGAGCGATGTGAGCTCACGGACCGCCTTAATAACCTGGATCTTCTTGTCGCCGGCCGAATTCAGGACGACGTCGAATTCCGTCTTCTCTTCCGCCTCAGCGGCGGCTCCGCCGGCTGCAGGTCCGGCCGCAACGGCGACAGGAGCAGCGGCAGTCACCCCGAACTTGTCCTGGATCGCTTTGGACAGATCGGCCAGATCCATCGCGGAGAGTTCCGCAATTTTGTCCACGATTTCGTTAATAGCTGCGTTTGCCACTTCATTTACCTCACTTGTTCTAAGATTAGTTCTTCGTTTTCAATACTACTCTATCAGCACCAGCCGCCGTCCAAACGGATAAGTATGCCGTTTAGAAGCAGGACCCGGCCGGGCACCTTAAGTTCAAATGCTTCTCCAGGTTACCCTTTCGTTTTCTCCAGGGCATTGATCGTGTAAACAAGTTCTCTGAAGAAACCTTCGATACTTCCGATCAAGCTCGTGAAGGGCGCTTCGACCGAGGCGACTACCTGCGAAAGCAGGATTTCGCGCGACGGGAGCTCGGCCAAACGACCGATGTCTTTCCCTTCGTACATCTTCTGGTCGACAACGAACACCTTCATCCGGGGCAGTTCCCGCTTCTTGAACGAGTCGTTCAGCACTTTGGCGGCCACGGCCGGATCATCGGAACTGAATGCGACTGCGGTCGGGCCGATCAGGAACTCGTCCAGGCCCTCAACGCCCGCCTCTTTAGCGGCAATTTTCATCAGCGTGTTCTTGGCGATCAGGTACCTTACACCGTTCTCTCTGAGGTCCTTCCTAAGGCCGGTCATATCGGCCACATTCAGACCCTGGTAATCGGTGATAAACAAGGAGCCAGCCGTCTGAAAGAGTTCTTTCATCTCGGCTACAGCTTGGAGTTTTTCCGGTTTTGGCATGTTATTGGCTCCTTTCCTACTTCTTCGTCGTCGCTGCGAGGTTCTGATGATCCAGGGCGATACCCGGACTCATCGTGGTACATATCGATGCCCCCAGCAAGTAGGTACCCTTGGCCGAAGTCGGCTTCGCGCGAAGGATGGCATCGATGAATGCGACGACGTTCTCGGATATTTGCTGTTCCTCAAACGACAGCTTGCCTACCGAGACGGCGACATTCGACTGTTTATCGACCCGGAACTCGATACGGCCGCCGCGGAGTTCTTTAACGGTCCGTTCGATATCCATGGTCACAGTGCCGGTCTTGGGATTGGGCATCAGGCCGCGCGGGCCGAGCACCTTACCGAGCTGACCGAGCACTCGCATCATATCGGGTGTGGCAACCGCGACATCGAAATCGGTCCAGCCGCCTTTCACCTTCTCCGCCAGATCTTCCGCGCCGACGAAATCAGCACCGGCGGCGGTAGCTTCCTGGGCTTTCTCACCCTGCGCGAAAACGGCGACCCGGACTTTCTTTCCGGTTCCGTTCGGAAGCGCCACCGTTCCGCGAACCATCTGATCCGCGTGTTTCGGATTGACGCCCAGGCGAACGGCCACCTCGATCGATTCGTCGAACTTCACATACTTGTTTTCTTTGAGGATTTTTATCGCCTCATCGACTGTGTACTTCTTGAACGGATCGATCTTCGCGCGGTACGCGAGGTACTTTTTGGAATGTTTCATAGACTCCTATTCTCCCTGCGCACGACAGTCGTGCCAGGTGGTAACGAATACATGTATATTTACTGGACTTCAATGCCCATCGAGCGAGCCGTGCCCATAACCATGGACATTGCGGTCTCGATCGTTGCGGCATTCAAATCCTTCATCTTGGTCTCGGCGATCTGCCGAACCTGGTCCCTGGACACCCGTCCGACCTTGTTCTTATTAGGAATGCCCGAGCCCTTTTCGAGCTTGGCCGCCATCTTCAGAAGCGTCGATGCCGGCGGGGTCTTGGTCTCGAACGAAAACGATTTGTCCGTATAAACGGTGATAATCACCGGCGTCAGGATACCGTTGCCGTTCTGCGTGCGGGCGTTGAAGGCCTTGCAGAACTCCATAATATTGACACCGCGCTGACCGAGCGCCGGACCTACCGGGGGGGCCGGTGTTGCGCTGCCGGCCGGTATCTGGAGTTTAATCAGGCCTGCTACTTTCTTTGCCACTGCTTTATATCCTCAATGACTTCAAATGAATTATTTCTTAACCAGTTCCACCTGGAGGAAATCGAGTTCCACCGGGGTGGGTCGACCGAATATCGACACCATTACTTTTACTTTTCTGCGTTCCAAATTGACTTCGCTCACCGTGCCGGAGAAATCCATGAACGGTCCGTCGTTCACTTTCACCGCATCTCCCGCCTGGAACGGAATATCACTGACTTCCTCGGTGCGGCTGCGGTCGATCTGTCCGATAATGCGGGTGACCTCATTCTCCCGAAGAGCCCGGGGTGCGCCGCCGGCGCCGACAAAATTGGTGATTCCCGGCGTCCCGACCACCAACTCCTGCGTTTGCTTGGTCAGTTCCATCTCGACCAGAATGTAGCTCGGCAGAAACTTCTTGGTGCTCGTCGTCCTCTTCCCCTGCTTCATTTCGGTGACCTGTTCGGTCGGTACCAGCACGAGGCCGAATTTCTCTTCCAGCCCGGCATTCGTAATCGCCGATTCCAGATACCGTTTCGCTTTCTGTTCATGCCCTGAAAGGGTATGGACTGCGTACCATCTTTTCGCCATCAATCTCCGGTCCTCACGCGCCGCCGCCGAAGATCGCCTGGATTATGATAGCCAGGATTCGGTCAACGACACCTATGAATATGGCCACAATAAGAGAAACAACGATCGTAACGATAGTCGATCCGATCAGTTCCTGCTTGGTCGGCCACGTGACCTTCCTCAGTTCGGCGATCACTTCTTTTAAGAACTTCTGAATCTTCTCAAACACAGTAGAACCACCATTTATTTTTCCAGGCCAGGAGGGACTCGAACCCCCAGCATCCGGTTTTGGAGACCGGCGCTCTACCATTGGAGCTACTGGCCTATTGGGAATATCCCTTACCGCGTTTCCTTGTGCGCAGTGTGCTTATCACAGAACGGACAGTACTTGCGATATTCCACGCGCTCAGGATGCAGCCGTTTATTCTTGGTCATGTAGTAGTTGCGACGTTTGCAGTCACCACAGGCCAGAATCACTTTGTCTCTTGGCATTTTACTCGCTCTATTCGAAAACTATACTTTACTCAACGACCTCGGCGATAACACCGGCGCCGACCGTCCGACCACCCTCACGAATGGCGAAAC
>CAZFOY010000068.1:0-14128 GCA_964520865.1 uncultured Ignavibacteriales bacterium
GCGACAGCGTTCAATGCACGAACCTGACCTGGTCCGCAGCCGCTTGCGAATTGACGTACACCGTCAGGAGCGCAGGGCTCCTGACCTCCGATATGAATGACTACACCTCAGTATGGAGTTGACAAAACAGCCATTACGGGTTACATTGTGGACTATATTGGTATATGTAGCCCTTTTCCTTCCCGCAGACTAAACCATGACATTTTCTGGCGCCGGGTTACCCCAGAACAAACAAAATTTTCCGGAGGTTGCAGATGTTCCGTTCTCAGGCAGCTATGGCTGTGGCCCTGCTGGGTCTTCTTGTGTCAGCCGGCGCTCTCAGCGCCGCCACTCCACCGACGCTCGTCAATTACCAGGGGAGGCTGCTAACGTCGGGCGGCAGTCCGGTTGCCGACAACACGTACTCCGTCGTATTCACGATCTGGAACGATCCGACAGCCTCCGCTATGGCTAATCAGGTGTGGACCAGCGGTTCGGTATCTGTCACGACGAAGGACGGGCTTTTTTCGGTCACGCTTGGAGAGTCACCGATGCCTCCGCTCGACCATGGCGTGTTCGTGACCGAGGATTCTCTTTATATCGGGATCACGGTTCCGCCTGATGGTGAGATGTCCCCTCGTAGCAGGTTCGTGTCGACACCCTACTCATCCCTTGCTCGATATGCCATTAATGCTGTCATGTCCGACTCGGCGTACGCCGCTCAGACGGCCGGACATGCTGGGAGCGCAGACAGCGCCGAGTACCTCACCACTCCGGGAGCAAATAACGGTGATGTCCTTACCTGGAACGGCACGGGCTGGCAGCCGAATTCACCTTCGACTTCCGCTACTACCGGAATCGCGTCGAATCACTCGGATGTATTTCGGGATCTCGTGTGCGACAGCATGATTGATATAGCCACCGTTACGATCACCACGCCCGCTGACGGGTATATACTCGTACAGGGACGGACCGATGTCCTCATCAGGGGAACAACTGAACAGTGTACGGTAATTCTGCAGATTGATGAAACACCCGGAGGAATGGAAACCCCCACCAGCGGCTACATCGACGTCGGCTTGAGTGCTCATGCCAACCCGGTTTACTACGACAAGCTACCGGCGTACGTCGATAAGGTCTACCAGAAAACTGCTGGGACCTATACCTTCAGACTCGAAGGCAGAGGGTGTAGCTTCGATACGCTGGCGGTTATGAAGGCAGGGTACCAGGGTATCACTGCTCTCTATGTTCCAACGGCAATGGGTACGGTGTCGAAGTAGCCAGCGGCCCGAAATTTCATGCCTGCCGGCATGACTCATACGTTCGGCCATAAGAACGGTCGGACCTACGGACGGACGAGTCTTTCAGGATATATTTCTGTTGTAGGGCGGCCCGGTCTTCCGGCCCGGCGTATCATTCGGCGAGTTTTGCTGCTGCCGCTCGGTCGACAAACCACAGGACCTCGCCTGCGGCGGATCGCATGAGCTGGGCGGGGAGACGATCGGGATCGTAGGACCCTTCGAGGACTTCATGAAGAACATCCGCCTTGCTTCTTCCGGAAACAAGAAAGGCAAGTGCCCTTGCTTGATTTATGAGTTGGGCCGTCAACGTTATCCGGTGTCCCTTGATTTCTTCTACAAATACCTCTGAGACCAGGCGCGTCGACTCTTTGACAACGGGTGTACCGGGAAAGAGCGAAGCCGTATGGCCGTTCGTCCCGAGGCCAAGAAACACGAGATCGAACCGGGTCGGCCCGCTCTCAAAGAAATCCCGAATGACCTTCTCATATTCAATGGCTGCCTGAGCGGGGGGAAGGGTACCGTCGATCGGATGGATCTGTGCTTCAGGTATCGGCACATGATCAAGCAGCGTACGAAAAGCCTCGCCGGAGTTGCTCTCAGGACTGGACGTCGGCACGCACCGCTCATCTCCCCAGAAGACGTGCACTTTATCCCACGGTATCCGAGACGAGTATTCGTCGGTTGTCAAGAGCTCGTATAATCGACGAGGCGTGCTTCCACCGGAGAGGGCGACCGAGAACCGGCCGGATTTATTGACCGCTTCGTTGGACCGTACCACGAACAGCTCGGCGGCCGCGCGGCTGACCGATTCGTAATTGTCGAAAATCTTCAGCTTCAGGTCGGAAGTTGTCTTTGGCTCAGGCATCTTTTCCCCACTCGGTATGAAATATTCCGTCCCGATCGATCCGCTCGTACGTGTGCGAGCCGAAATTGTCTCTTAACGCCTGAATCAGATTTGCCGGCAGCCAGGCGCTTCGATACGAATCGAAATAGCCCAGCGACGAAGCATAGGAAGTCACCGGGATGCCGAGGCTGACGCCGGTGCGGACAGTTTCGCGAAGGTCCGTATGGTAGTCCATGAGTATTTTACCGAAATGCGGATCGACCATGAGATTGGGGAGATTCGGGTTGGTCTTCATGGCTGTTCGGATATTTTCAAGCAGATCGGCGCGAATGATGCAGCCGCCCCTCCAGATTCGCGCGACATCCTCAAGATTTAGACCGTACTTGTATTCTTCGGAGGCGGCCTTCAACAGCGCCATCCCCTGGGCGTAGGCCGTTATCATGGCAAAATGGAAAGCGCGGTGGAGCTGTTTCTTGAAGAGGCCTTTGTCTTCAGCAAACTTGCCTGTATGTATCTTCAAATGTTCCGACGCACTCTCTCGCTCTTCCTTGAATCCCGACATATCGCGCATCTCGACCGCGCTGTCAATGGTCGGTACCGGAACCTGAAGTTCCATCGCGTCTTGCGAAGTCCACTTGCCCGTTCCTTTCTGTTTGGCCCGGTCGCGGATCATATCGATCAGCCGATGTTCGGTCTGGTCGTCCTGCTGTCGGAACGCCTGCTCGGCTATCTCCACGAGGAACGACTTGACTTCGGTCTCATTCCATTCCGCGAACAGATCGGCCAGTTCATCGTTGCTCAGTCCGACTCCCCGCCGAAGCAGGTCGTAGGTTTCTGCCAGCAGGGCCATGAGGGCATATTCGATGCCGTTGTGGACCATCTTGACGTAGTGCCCGGCAGATCCCGGTCCGAGATAGGTCACGCATGGAGAGCCATCGACATGAGCCGCTGCAGCTTCGAAAATCGGCTGCACCCGTTTGTAAGCAGGTTCGGGACCTCCCGGCATCATACTCGGTCCGAACCGGGCACCTTTCTCGCCACCCGAGATACCGATCCCGAGGAAGTTGATACCCTTTGCGGAGAGGGCGCTGGCATGACGGTTGGTATCGGTAAAATGAGAATTGCCGCCGTCGATAATGATATCGTCTTTGTCCAGCAGCCCGACCGATTCATCGATCACCGCGTCGACCGGCTTTCCGGCCGGTACCAGCATCATGAGGGCACGCGGCCGTTTGAGCTGTTTGACGAACTGCTTGATATCGGTGACCCCTTCGACCGGTTTACCGGCACCTTCGGAGGCGAGCGCATCGACCTTGGATTTATCTCGGTCGAGGCCGATTACCGAGAAACCGTGGTCGGCCATATTCAGCAGAAAATTGCGTCCCATCACCCCGAGCCCCACCATGCCTATATCGAAACTCCTGTCGCTCATGCAAATTCCTTTTTCAGACTGTAACAGCGTTGAGGCGAGATGGTTTCAGACAGACATCTGCAAAGGCAAAATCAGGCTTGATCTGGATAGAGTTATCCATTTAGTTTGATAACCATGGACAAACTGCCTGACATTGCGAATCCTGAACTCTCGGAATCGCTTACTTCCTGAATTGCCGCCCCGCCTCTCGGCAAAATCGAATATGCAGAGTTCGGCGGATCACCGGTACCGAGAACGACATCGCATCAGCAGTTCGGCTACATACCCGCTCGAAGAGCTGACTGTCCCGGTGCTGGTCGTTCACGGCACCGCCGACCGGTTGGTGCCGTTCGATAAGAACACGAAGATCTACGAATCGCGGGTCCCCGACGTCGAGCTACTCACAGTCGAGGGAGGGGAGCATGTTTCGATTTTCACGCACAGGAATATCGTCAGGCCGAAGGTGGACGAGTTTATGAAGAAACAGTTCACTGCATAGGCAAAATCCAGAGCCATTCGGAGCCGAGAGTTGTTACGTATAACAGGATGACTCTTTCAAAGCCAGAAGTCCAAAAGTACTACGATCGCTTCGGCAAGAAGCAGGATTCTCAGGGATTCTATGAGGACCCGGCGCTGGATTGCCTCATCTCGCAGGGGCGGTTCGAGCAAGCTCGAAACGTTTTCGAATTCGGCTGCGGCACCGGCAAATTCGCGGCACGACTACTGGCAAAACACCTGCCTCATGACAGCCGGTATTGCGGCTGCGACGTGAGTCCGACCATGATCGGACTTGCCGGGGAGAAACTGCAGCCGTATCAGAATCGTTCCGAAGTATTGCTCACCGATGGTTCGGTGAAGTTTCCGGGGGCCGATCACTCGATTGATCGTGTGATTTCCGCTTACGTTCTTGATCTATTGCCTGACGCTGATATTAAATCGTTCGTTGACGAAGCTTATCGCGTGTTGAACGATGACGGCCTGCTCTGTCTGGTCAGTCTCACCAACGGAACGACAGCTTTGTCAAGAGCAGTCTCGCGCCTATGGTCGGTTGTCTTCAGGATGCGTCCGTCGTTAGTCGGTGGATGTCGACCGATCAATCTTCAGGAGCACGTAGATTCGAGGCGGTGGAATATTGAGTTCAATGAGACGGTAGTAGCGTTTGGTGTTCCGTCTGAAGTGGTGATAGCCAGACCATTGGCGACTGCGACGGAGGGAGATGCTGAGACGTAGAATAGACGGAGCTACGCCTGGGCGGCGGCGCGAACCTGCTTCATATGAGTGGCAACAGCTTCAAGGATCTCGAAATTCTTAAACGGTTTCGTGATGTAACCGTCGGCGCCCGCCTGGAGGATGTAATCTTTACTGTATTTGCCGCCGCGCCCGGTCACGATAAGTACCGGAAGTTGGGCGTGTTTTTCTTTGACGGCTTTCAACAGATCGAGACCGCCCATGCCGGGCATTTCGATATCGGAAATGACGATCCCCACGTTGTCCCCTTCGATTGTTTCAAGGGCGGCATCGCCGGAGATTGCTGTAGAGACGCGGTACCCCTGGCGTTCGAGGACTTTACGGAGCAACTGCAGAATGAGCTCGTCATCGTCGACCACCAGCACGGACTCCGCCCGATTCTTCATGACATGCTCAATCTTGCTGATCAGCAGATCCTTGCTGACCGGCTTGACGATATAGTCACGGGCGCCGAGCTGGCGGCACCTGAGCACCGATGCCTTGTCGGTGATCTCGCTGGCGATAATTATCGGTATGCTGATGTTCGAAGTTCTCGATTTGAGGAACTGGAGAAAATGAAATCCGTCGAGATCGGGAAAAGAGAGATCGGAAACGATAAGATTGAACGGCTCGCCTTTGTTGACCTCGGTGATCGCCTGCTTGATATCGCTCGAACAGACGACAGAATATCCGCTATCCCTGAGGATATCTCCGATCGAACCTTCGGGCCCCGGACTGTTCTCAACCACCAGTATTCTCATACTACTTATTTCCTCTCCCCAGGTATTTTCATATTTGGATCGGTGAGGCAGGCAACAGACCGCTCCCCGACAGGCGAGAATCTCTCTCTTATTGGTATCATCGGAAGAAACCCGGAACAGATTTAGCCGACAAACAAGGTAAACTGCCGAAATGTACGATTTGGGCGGAACGAGATTTGCTTCTGCATCTCGCAGGATGGTGGATAAGGACAGTCCATTCGGTCCGGCCTATCTAAGCCTTTGTAATATAAGACAATACTGTCCGCGAAAGATTCGGGACAAAAGGAGCCGGTGGAACTTTGCGGTCCAGCCGGTGTTAGGCAAAAAACACCCGGAAGGAGTAATCAGATGCGCTTTGAGAACGTGGTAGAGGCGGTGGGGCGTACGCCGTTGATCAGGCTGAATCGAGTCGTCCCCGCGGGTTCGGCGACTGTGTACGCCAAGATGGAAAGCTTCAATCCGTGCAGTTCGGTTAAGGACCGGATCGGCAAGTCGATGATCGAGACGGCCGAGCGTGACGGAAAGCTGAAACCGGGTATGACAATTGTCGAACCGACTTCCGGCAATACCGGAATCGCCCTGGCCATGGTGGCGGCGGCTAAAGGATACAAGTGTATCCTGACGATGCCGGAGTCGATGAGCAAAGAACGCCGGGCTCTGCTGAAAATTCTCGGAGCCGAACTCGTTCTGACACCGGCATCGGAAGGTATGAAAGGCGCTATCGCCAAGGCGGAAGAGCTGGCTAACGGAGACAACTTCTTCCAGCCGTCCCAGTTCAGCAATCCGGCGAATCCGGAAGTGCACCGCCTTACGACCGGTCCGGAGATCATCGCGGACCTTGGCAGCGTCCACCTGGACGCGTTCGTGGCGGGAGTCGGCACGGGCGGAACGGTGAGCGGCGCGGGCAGTGCCCTGAAGAAGAAGTATGGATGCCGGGTGTACGCTGTCGAACCGGACGCCTCACCGGTGCTGTCCGGCGGCAATCCCGGACCTCATCCAATTCAGGGAATCGGGGCCGGATTTATCCCGAAGAACTACGATGCTTCGGTGGTCGACGAAGTGATTCGGGTCGCTAACGAGAACGCCCTGGAAACAGCAAAGCAGCTTGCCCTGAAAGACGGTATTCTTGCTGGTATTTCCTCCGGAGCTATAGTCTGGGCGGCGCTTCAGGTGGCCGCAAAGCTGGGCGAAGGCAAGACGGTTGTGACAACTGTCTGCGATACCGGCGAACGTTACATCTCCACCGCGTTGTACGAATGACCGCTCATGGCGCAGGCGACCCCTGCCGATAACGAAGAGTATGCTGGCAATCATTGAAGATATCAGGGCTATCTTTAGAAACGACCCGGCTTGTAGAAATATCGAATTTATCCTTTATCCGGGCTTTCACGCGATAACGTTCCACCGGTTTATCCATTTCCTGTGGAAGGCGAAGATTCCGTTCATTCCCCGAATGTTCTCGCAGATCAACCGGTTTCTGACCGGGCTCGAGATCCATCCGGGGGCGACGATCGGCAAAGGGTTTTTCGTCGACCACGGCGCGGGATTGGTGATCGGTGAGACGACCCTGATCGGTAACAACTGCGTCCTCTTTCACAACGTCACGCTGGGGGGAACCGGCAAACATGTCGGCAAGCGACATCCGACCCTCGGCAACAATGTCCTCGTCGGCACCGGCGCCATTATCCTCGGACCGGTAACGGTAGGGGATAACGTGCGAATCGGCGCCAACAGCTATATCTTCATGCACGATGTTCCGGCGAACACGACGGTTGCGGGAATCCCGGCACGGATTGTCAAGCAGGACGGTGCCCGCTGTGATCTCGAACTCCCCAAGACGCAGGTGCCTCTACCGTAAAGCGAACTTGGTCTCGATCGAACATAAGAAAGGCTGCTTCAATCGAGTTGAAGCAGCCTTCTTGTATCTATGCGGATACTGACTCTATTGACAGCTAATGGGAGCGGGTCCCGTGCCGAAAGAGTAATCCACGAGATAAATCAGATCGGTGATATCGACAGTGAGATCTCCGTTGACATCGGCTTCATCGGCGCAGACCGGTGCCGGGCCGCTGCCAAACGAATAGTCGACAAGGAAGATCAGGTCACTGATATCGACCGCATCCTCGGAATCATTGTTGACGTTACCGCGAAGACCGATACAGCAGCCGACCTTGACCGAATAGTCGGCCGACCACGAAGTCTCGGCGTCCCAATCGTCTTTTGCCTGCACTTTGACGGCAAATTCACCATTCTGCTGCCAGGTGTGCGAAGTGGTCATCTTGGTACCGGAGTCGTACGGACCCATCCAGTCGCTCGTTGTGCCGTCGCCCCAGTCCCAGCGATAGTACATCTGATCGCCATCTTGGTCGGTGGAGCTGGTCTCAAATTCGCAGTTGTCGCCCGGTACGGTATTCGTAGGTCCCGAAGTGATCGTCGGATCATCCGGAGCATAGTTGGCCGGAACACCGTTTCCGATTCTAACTTTGATTTCAATTGAGTTCGCGCCGAGCCAATTGACAACGGTGAGAACGTCAAGCGGCGGTACGTCGCGCGCCCCGCTCAGTTGGATAAGCGGACGATAGTCGTTCTCGTTCGAACTTCCACCGACAAAGACCTGATAGCCGCCATCAAAGAAGCAGCTTGGGTAGCCGGCGAAATTGTAGTCGTTGGACATTCTATCCAGAGCCTTGCCGTTTACGTCACACACCATCGAGGCGTAGTGAAACGGATAATCGTGCGAACCATAAATGCCTTCGAGCGCCTTCCGAGTAGCCGGACAGTACTGACACCAGGTCGCTGTGGCCTCCTCGACGAAGACTGAGTGGGTAAAGCCGGCGGCTGTTTCGTTATGTCCGGGCGTTCCTGGTATTCCCGAAGCCGCAGCGTCGCAATAGTGAGCGAGAAAGTAATAGCCGGCTCCCGGATCAGCGTCCGCCAGGACTTCCGTCGACGTGAAGACGGCAGTTGTGGCCTCAATATTTGATGACGATATCGTTCCGATTCCGGCCGTGACGGAATTCCAGGTCTGACTGCTTTCCCACCTGGTTCCGTCGGCGATGTTTACAGTTCCGCCGGGTCCCCAATCAAGAAATGCGTGACCGTAGTTGTGTCCCTCCAAATCCCGCCAACGCGACACAGGTTCGACGATATATGTCCTGACTGTTCCCGTGTATGCATCCCGCCCGACTGATTTGTCGGCGGAATTCGACGAGTTTACGCTCGGTTTAGTGCTGGAGGGTTGACGGACTACCGATATCGGATTGGTATCGGCGGACACCGACAGGGATAGAAGCAGGAGCACTGCCGCAAGGAAGAACGTGTAACAACGTTTCATACTGTTTCCCTCGTGTTATCTGTTAGTCTCTCTGTGGTCTTTCGTCTCATTTCTGTTTTAGTGTCTACAGCTGAAGATTGAACGCTGTAGAAATCGAAAGATCGCTATATCTGTACACATCTATCGTGGAAGAATTATGCGTGTAGTCGAGACGGATCGAAGGCTCGATGTGATACTGGTGTCCAATTACCAGCGGAACTTGAATATTCAAATAAGCCCGACTCTCATCGTCCGAACGACTTTGCGCAAACTTAGTCGACACTACTATCGTCCCATTGCCCAATTCGTGTCTCTCAATAGTGTTCTGATAAGCTTTGTTCCAGTACCCGGCACCAACGGTCGTTACCAGGTGTGGAACGAGATACGTCTTGATTCTTGCCTGAATAGAGTTACCGTCGTATTCGTTCGCCCAGGGTGAAACGTAACCAGTAGAATAACCGTAGACAATGGCAGCACTGTCCTTGTCAATGAAGGACCTGTATCCAAAGGTAAGACTCACTCCAGTTCGTTGGCCGATGGGAAGGGACAAGCGGGGAGAGATATAGAATGACTTGAGTCGACCCTCTTGTAGGATACTGTACTGCTGACCATCGACCACAGCATATCTCACTACTATCGTATCGAAAATCGTCTTGTAAGCATTGACATAACTGAAATTGCCGTAGTTGTATCCGCCTTCAACATCGAGCGATATCTTATTGAAGAGACTCATGTTCCAGCCCGCAAACGCCTGTAGCTTATTTCTGCTGTCGAGATCGCTTGTCGAATATCCGGTCGAAGTAAAGATAGATCCCATGCGGAACCTGAAGGCGGGATTGAACCGATAGCTCAGTGAGGCAGTAGCATCGATATCTTCAGTCGGAAAGTCGTTTCTCGGAATGCGTCCGTCCGGACCCGCGGCAAGATTCGGCTCGCGATACTTGTGGTGCTTGTAGTTGCCGTCCACATAGACCGCAAGACGCGAATCTCCCGACGTGGGAATAAATGTAAGCCCGCCGCCATACTGGAAATTGGAGAGCTGAAAATTTCTACTGTAATAGGTGTATTCCGTCGACAAAGTCACCTGCGTCATTGACAGCGGGTAGAGCTTCATGCGCAAGCTGGCATTCGAATACGTGTCCTTCCGGTCGCTTGAATCCTTCACCAGATTACCGGTGTAGCCATTGTTAATCCCGGCTTCGATACTGTACTCCCGGTTCGCCGCATTGGCCTGACTGAGAAGAAGGAAATAAGCCGAGAAAAGAATCAGAAATCCACCGGTGCTGAATCTTGGATGTAACATTTTAGAAGCAGACCCCTCCCACGCACCCGCCTCCGGAGCCGAGGCTGAAACCGATTCCACCTGAGAAATCAGATTCGAAGTTGTTGCGGCACTTGTCCAGACCAAGGCAACCGCTCAGCCGACTGCTGAAATGGTCGGCGCGGGACTCAAACGAAGTCGACACAGAAGACTCGGAAGACGATTCAGAAAACAGCCCCGAGGATACATTGCTCACGGAAGATAGTATCGACGATGTGGCCACCTTCGCGGCCGATTCGAATACATCCGGAATGTTGTTGTTGTCGCTGTCGACAAGATTGTCATTGAAACCGTCGCCATCGAGATCGACGAATCTATTCGACGATGACGCAGCGTGAATACTCGTAGAAGATAAAAGGAGAAGTAACATCACAGCCAGAATGCTGCTCATAAGCGTACGTAAACATGTTCCCACACAACACCTCACTCGAAATTCTTAAACAGCCCGGAATCTGAGCATCAATCTAAAATAACTAAAATTGTCAGCATTACAAGACTTTTTTGTCCATTCAGGGGCTTCATTGAAGCAGTTGGGAAAACTCCTCGTATGGAATAACCGGCCAGGTTTCGGTATCCAGAACGCCGAGGCTGTTTATCTGCGAGGCGATTCTGAAGGCGATATTTTGGTCAGGGACATCGAAAATCGCGACATAATCGTACCGGCCAAGCGTGGCGTAGAGCCGTTCTACGCGGACATTGTTCTTGGTGAAAATCTCCAGCGACTCATTGACATGGTGCGACAGGTCGGGGTGCGCCTTCTTGGCACTGCTGTTGATCTGCATAGCCATAATGAACACAGCCATGGTTTTACCTCCTCTTTTGACGTTCATAGACAAATTAGCCCCGAAACGGCCTAAAATCAACGAGTTTATCCATGCTGGCATCCTCGCATCCGGGCCCGACCGTTGTTGACGTTGGTCTGAAAATACTATACTATGAGGTATGGTTTTTGTGCTCGCCAAAGATCTCTCATTTCGATATCCTTCGCAGCCAGACCTCACATTGCGAGGGCTTGCGTTCTCAATAGACAAGAGCAGTCGGATCGGTCTGGTGGGGGGCAACGGAAGCGGAAAAACGACTCTGTTGAAATTAATTAGACAAGAGCTTCAGCCGGTTTCCGGCTCGCTCATTGTCGAGAGGGATGTGAGTGTCGGCTACCTTCCGCAGGAAGTGAGCTTCGGTGAAAATCTGACGGTGAGAGACTACTTATGGTCGGCGCGGCCGAAGCTTGCTCAGTTGAAGCAAAAGGCAGATGTCGCAAATCGAGACGACGAATCCTGCGCTGATGCTGTCGCCGACTTCTACGCCCGCGGAGGGGATACCTACGAGAGCCGGATATTGCGACTCCTCTCGGACTTTAGAATCAGCGAGGACAAACTTAATCTTCTGCTGGAATTACTCAGCGGCGGGGAGAAGACGAAAGTCGCGATCATCCGTCTGCTCCTGGCCGATCCGACGCTGCTCCTGCTTGACGAGCCGACGAATCATCTGGAGATGCAGTCGCGCGCCTGGCTCGAACGCTATCTTCACCAGATCGACATTCCTTATGTTGCCGTAAGTCATGATCGACGGTTTCTTGATGGGGCAGTCGACCACATCTGGGAGTTGAAGAACGGCGAACTCACTCAATTCAGCGGCAACTACTCGTTCTACAAGAGGGCGAGGGAGAACGAACGGGAGCGGAAACACCGCCTGCACGATCACCAGCACCGGAAAGTAAAGCGCCTTGAGGCAGCGGCAGCGGAGCGGAGGCAAGACGCGCACAAAATGGAGAGGTTCAAAGCGAAGCGGTCGGTGTCGAAGAAGGGATCCGTACAGAAGAGGGACGCCGGATCGGCCAGCACCAAGGCGGATCCGTCGAAGAAAATGCGATCGGCAGTCGTGATGTCCAGGCGAATCGAGGCGGAAATCAAGGTCGAAGCCGAGCTGAAACCGTTCATCGAGAAAGAACGAAAAATCCAACTGAGACAAAGCGAGTTGAAAAACCCAGTCGTGGTCGACGTGAGAGAGATCTCAAAGGCCTTTGGCTCAAACGAAATACTCGAATCGTTCTCGTTCACCGTTAGGAATGGTGACAAGGTGGGTGTTATCGGCAGCAACGGGAGCGGCAAGTCGACCTTGCTCAAGATCCTGATCGGGGAGCTTGAGCCCGATCGGGGGAGTGTCGTTTGGGCGCCCCAAGCGCAGGTCGGTTATTATGCGCAGGAGCACGAGAATCTCGACCGGAATCTGTCGATTTTGGATGAAGTACTCCAGGGACGGGTTACGGAACAGGCGTTGGCCCGGACAATCCTTGGCGGTTTGAATCTTCGCCGGGACAAAGTGTTTCAAAAGATAGACTCATTGTCACTCGGAGAAAGAAGCAAGACTGCCCTGGCCAAAGCGCTGTTCACCGACGCAAACGTCCTGCTGTTGGATGAACCGACAAATCATCTTGAGTTGGAGTCGCTCGAAGCTTTCGAGAAGGCGTTGCGCGAGTACAACGGCACCGTTGTACTCGTCACGCACGACCGCTATCTGCTCGACGAGGCCGCGACTGCGATACTTGATATGGACTCCGGCAGGTTCTTCGCCGGGAGATATACGGATTACGAGGAGAGGTATTTGTAGGAGGCCACGAGTCCTTCTATCGGACCCCTGTTTTAAGGTCCGTGCCTCATTACGTAGGCCCGACCATTCTTATGGCCGGGTGTTACTCGCGTGCCTGGTGGTATGCGGTCACGCGGCGGGCTCGAAGACGAGGCCGCCCTACCACGAATGAGTTCTCCGGTGAAGGGTGGACCCGCTTTGGGCCCGCCATGTCACACATGTCCTCAGGCATGTCGTTCCTGCGCAGGCAGGAACCCAGATTCGTCATATCCGGCTGGACCCCTGCCTTCGCAGGGGTGACAGGCCTTCGCCTGTCGGCAAATCCGAACATGCCCCCAGGCATGTCATTCCTGCGTACGCAGGAATCCAGATTCAGAGAAGGTTGTCGTATAGATCTTTCCAAGCGGGGTTAGTCTCTTCAATGAGCCTGATCTTCCACTCCCTTTTCCATTTCTTCAATTGCTTCTCCCGTCGTATTGCCGACATCACATCTTCCGTCTGCTCGTAGTAGACCAGCATGTGGACTCCGTATTGTTTGGTGAATCCACCAGCGAGGTCGTTCTTGTGCTGAAATACTCGCTTGATCAGATCATTGGTCATTCCCACATAGAGCGTACCGATTCGCTTGCTCGCCATAATGTAAACAAAATAGCTCATACCAAGAATCTACTGGACCCCTGCCTTCGCAGGGGTGACAGGCCATTGCCTGTCGTCAATTGCAGACATGTCCTCAGGCATGTCGTTCCTGCGCAGGCAGGAACCTATGCAACTTTCTCCAACCTGGACCTCTGCCTTCGCAGGGGTGACAGGCCTTCGCCTGTCGGCAAATCCGAATATGCCTTCGGGCATATCATTCCTGCGTAGGCAGGAATCCAGACATACCCGAATCCCCTCATTCAAACTCGTACTTCGGGTTGGGCGGGGTCTGCTCGGCGGTAACGCGGCCTATCCGAATGTCGGACCGGACATAGCTCTCGCCCTTCATCGGGGCTCCGTGAAGACGTCGAAGCGTGGCGAGCTGTCCGGTGTGGGTGAGCGCATCGGCAATCGGTCCCTGGAAAAGAAGAGTCAGCTCCTGCCTGATCGGCTGGCCCGAACCGAGCGCCCGGTCGAATTTTTCCAGAGCCGCAAAGAATCTTGCACACTCGGCATCCCACTTCAGCGGCTCCGAGTTGTGCCATTTCCATTCCCCCTGTATCATCAACCAGCCCCAATCGAACAGGTCGCCCATGTGAGCAACGATTTGCACCGGTGTTCTCGCTGTCGGTCCCGGTTTGAAATCGGCAAACGATTCCGGTGTATCCCGCATCGCTTTGGCCGCTCGATAAGCCAGTGTTGCCACGGTGTGTCTGAGCATTTCAAGATCGGTCATGGTGTACCTC
>CAZFOY010000069.1:0-12099 GCA_964520865.1 uncultured Ignavibacteriales bacterium
GCCGAGTAGAAGTAGTACCTTGAATAGGGACCGGTGGTCTTCCTGACTCGACGGTGTCGACCGTCGTATGCATAGCTGGCGAGTGTATCACCATTTACACTGACAAGTTGGCCTCCATAATCATAGTCTCCCCTCGTTGGTATCGTCTGATATGCCTCTCTTGCCATATTGACGCGCCGGCAGTCCATCATGTCAATATAAAAGGGCAAGTCATTCAAGATTCAGATGGTATTCTGTAGGGATTTTTCCTCCGGTTGGCCACTCGTGCTTCCAAAGTCGCAAATTCGCTGACACGAAACACACTGTCGCTTACGGAACAACAAGAGGTCTCTGAGTTGACGTAGGTCGGGCCGCAAACGGTGGCCACCCACTCGTAACCCCGTCGAATCGCAGTCGTGCAGGTGACTGGAAGAAACGAGTTTACAAGGTAATTGAACTACCTTACTTTGAATCACAAGATGGAGTGAGGTTACAATTACGCAGCATGACTCCCCACAACTTATTCAGGTGAAGAGAATCCGGAAATCAAAAGCTATGGCTGTCCGGCCAGGACCGCCGGAAGTCCGGCTTACATCCCGTTCCGATTTTCGATCCTGTGAATTTTCTTCACACTATCCGAAGGCGCAGCGGCGGAGGCCACAATGTGGAATCGCGTAACACGTCTGTTGACACGATATTAACGCGATACGCTCGATTGGCACAGGTGGCACGGCAATTGCTCCCTGCGCATTCGGAGGTGAACTGCTTGATGAAACGATTGATCGAAATAGTAATACTGCTGTCGCTCGCATGCGGAGCGGCTCCGATGCGACTGCAGGCTGCCGAAGCTGCCACGACATCGGCCTCGTCCACAGTGATTCGAACAGCTCTGCCGGTTGCACCGCCCGTTCACAGAGTCCTCGAACTCGAACAAATCGTCGTGACCGGCAACTCGCATATCTCCGATTCAGAGATCCTCGAGACGCTTGGTCTCGCTCCCCACGATACCGTGAACGTGTCAATCCTCGAAGATGCCCGGCTCCGTCTGCTGAAAGATTTTCCGCTCCTGAAGTCGGTGGATCTTTCGACTTCCCCCGGGTCCAGACGCGGACTGATCATCCTTGATATCGCTGTGGTCGAGCGAAATCCGGTTGTTTTTGAAACCGGTTACGGTCTGCATGACACGTACGGCTGGTTTCTGACACTCCTCGGCATTCGCATCGATCCGGCCGCCGCCTATGGCACTGAATATCGGCTCGGGTTGCGTCTTGGCTTCCATATTGCGGGGCTGGACGGAGAGTTCGAACAACACCCGAAGCCGGGAAGAATTGGTTTGGGCGGCAACTTTCATCTCTACTCGCAGGATCAGATCTTCTTTGCCGGCGAATCCGCCCCGGGAATCTGGGATGCGACCGATGCAACCCGGTATTCGCGGCAGTTTCGGCAGAAGATAAAACGGTCCGGGGCGGAGTTGTATCTTTTCAGCAAGCTGGCGGACAGCACGAAATTTTCGTTCGGTTATCATGTCGAAGGGGTGCGTCCCGAAAGTTCTTTCGTTGAGTCCGAGAGCGGGCAGAAGTATCAATTCGCTGATTTTCCTTCATCCCTTCAGACCGGGATCAAGAACTCCACAATCACCGGGCTGGTCTTCAGGGTCGTTCGCGACACCCGCGACCTTCTCGCTTATCCCCGGGCAGGATCGTTCGGATTGGTGCAGGTGCAGACCAACAGCACGATCCTTGGCGGAGACGAGACTTTTGTGAAAGCGGACGGTGATCTTCGCAAACATATCGGTCTTGGAGGCTGGAGTGTTCTCTCGAGTCGCCTCTCCGCGGGTATCGTCTCGAAAAGAACGCCCTACTACGAGCGGTTCTTCCTCGGGGGAATGTACTCAATTCGCGGCTTCCGCGGGCTGAGCCTTTCGCCGCCCAGGGGAAGCGATGGATTCATGATCGGCAGCGAAGAGTTCCGTTTCCCGCTCATTGCTTCGAGAGCAAACGTTCCGCCTAAACTCACCGGGCTGGTCTTTGTCGATGCCGGGATCGGTTGGGTGCGAGGCGAAGCATTCAAAGCATCCGATATCGAGGCGGCGGCCGGCTATGGTGTGCGTCTGCGCCTCCCGTGGATAGGTACGCTCGGCATCGATGCCGGCGTCCCGTTCACCGATGGCCGGACGGGAGATCAATTCTATATTCACGGCTGCCTCGGTTTCTCTTTTTGACAGATAGGTGTCCGGAGTGCAATGACATTTGGTAAAGTAACAGCGACAGTTTTCGCGAGCGCGTTCCTCATAGGAGCCTGGTCACCTGCCGTGCGCGCGGAAGAGCCGCGACCCGCCATCGTGAGCGTCAATCTCTCCTCCGATCGGGGATATTTGACCGCGAATGTCACGAGCACCAACCTCTTCTCGGAACGTATTACCGGCACCGTGAAGAGCGGTCTTCCGGCGGTTGTTGATTTCTTTTACTATCTCTCCACCCTCGACGGAAGTACGCTGGCGGAAGGGGTTCTGTCATTTTCGCTCCACTATGACGTGTGGGAAGATATATATTCAATCGAAGCTCCGGATACGACATTGTCGTTTAAGACGTTTGCTGAGATGCAGCAGACGGTCCAGGATCTGCACGAGCTGAAGCTGGTACCGCTTGACTCGCTCGAATCCGACCGATCCTACCGCGTGCACATGAGCATTACGATCAACCCTCTCCGGGGAGCGGACCGGGAGAAGATCGCCGGATGGGTAAGTGAGAATATGCAGACCAGCGACGACAACTCCTGGCACGGACACGTCCTCAACCTCAACGAGCTTATCTCGCATTTCTTTTCGAAGGAGCGCGGTGTGGTCAATCAGAGCAGCTGGTATAAATCCGATTTCGTGAAGCCTGATTCGCTTGGCGAGAAGGATAAGGAGAGGAAGTAATGTCAATCAGGTTCCGCTTGGTCATCATCTGCGTGTTCGTCACCATCCTGCCGGCGATGCCGCTCACCCTGCTCGTTCGGAATCTCCTTGAGAAAAGTTTCAATGTCGGGTTGAGCACTACAGTATCCGATGCGCTCGACAGCGGCATGTTGGTGTCTCGAAAGTTGATGATTCGGATCGAATCTGATTTTGAAGAGGACGTGCAAAAGATCACGACCAGTGTTCCGTCACGACATCCCGATTCCTCGCAAGTCAAAGGCGAACTCGAGAAATTGGCGCAAGCACATCAGGTCGATGGTTACCTTGTTGCTTCGCAGAATCAAGCGGATCATGACGAGAGCGCAGTCCATACTCTCCCATCGGCCCTTCGCGCTTTTGCCGACCAACCCGAGTTCCGGAACTTGCTGGAATCGAGATCGGTCGCCGTACGGCCGCCGCACCTTCCCGCGCCGAAGGATCTGTCATTTTACGAAACGAAAGATAAAGCCGTGCAGCTTGCGCTCTGGGCTCCTTCCGGTGCATCTGCCAACAGCTTCCTTTTCTATCGTAAGACCGACCCTGACTTCGTTGCCAGCGCACGACAACTTGTCAATGGACGTCAGATATTCGCCCAGCTTCGCCTCGCCCAAGGTGCGTTGAGTCAAAGTTTCTTCTATCCTTTCATAATCGTGTACGGAGTGCTTCTCGTTCTGGCCCTGCTGCTCGCGCTCCTGATGGCGGAACGGATGGCCGCACCTTTGAGACGACTCACCGAAGCGGCGGTGGCGGTTGCGGGCGGCAATTGGAGGATACAGTTGCGGCGTGAGACCGGAGGCGAAATCGGTCGTCTGATCGACTCATTCAATCTTATGGTCAGTCGACTCGATTCCCAGCGTCGGCGCCTTCTCGACATGGAAAAAGTAGTCGGATGGCGTGAGATGGCGCGACACCTTGCGCACGAAATCAAGAATCCCCTTCTTCCGATCCGTCTTGCAGTGCAGGAAATGAGAGACCAGTATCGGGGGGACGATGATTCTTACCGCGATTTTGTCGGTGAATCGGCGCGCGTCGTCGAGGATGAGCTCGGACACCTCCAGCGACTCGTGAAGGAATTCTCGGCGTTTGCCACAATGCCGGGGCTGTCGCCGACCAGGGGATCACTCGAGCACCTCGTGTCGGATCTGACCAAGCTCTATCCCGGAGTCGAGACCCATGTCGAGGTTGACCCCGCCCTTCCGGAGTTTCCGTTCGACAACGACCAATTGCGCCGTATGTTCGTGAATCTCTTTGACAATTCCCGGAGCGCATCCCGCGATGTAAATGAGACGAAGATCAGTATTGAAATGAAACGTCGCTCCGACGACGCGATTATCGTATTTTCAGACAACGGGCCGGGGATTCCGGCAGCGAATCTCCCCCGGATATTTGATCCGTATTTCACGACGCGAAGAACCGGGACAGGGCTTGGCCTTGCGCTCGTGAAGAGCATCGTCCTGATGCATCGGGGAACGATAGAGGTGGACAGCCCGGCAGGCAGAGGAGCCGTGTTTACGATCACGCTTCCGCTGAAGGGTCCGGGCAAACCCGACAGCGATACCGGCACCAATCAGGAAGAGAGGTGAGACGATCATGACTGGCCGCATACTTATAATCGATGACGAACCGAATATCCGTCGAATGATGGAGACTATCCACCGCAACGCCGGCTGGGAAACGGCTTCGGCTGAAAACGGAGAGACGGGCCTTGAGCGGCTGCAGACAGAGCATTTCGATGTCGTTTATCTCGATCTGGCGATGGGTGATCGGGACGGAATCGACGTACTCAGAGAGATTCGACTACGCAAGCCGGATCAGGTCGTCATCATCCTCACCGGACACGGTTCTGTCGAGAAAGCGGTGGAAGCGATCAAGTTAGGTGCGTTCGATTTTCTTGAAAAGGATTTCGGCAAGGAGAAGATTCTTATCACGTCCCGCAATGCGCTGGAACGCTCCGCCCTTGCCAGGGAGAATCGTCTGCTTCGCAACCGCCAGGCGCCCAGGCAGGAGCTTCAGGGGAAAAGTGAGAGTATCAAGAGCGTCCTCGAGCAGGTTGCCAAAGTGGCGCCGACCAACGCGAGGGTGCTCATACGCGGTGAATCCGGAACCGGCAAGGAACTCATCGCTCGGGAGATCCATGAGCGGAGCAAGCGATCGGGCGGCCCGTTCGTGAAGATAAACTGTGCGGCCATACCGGAAGAGCTTATCGAAGCGGAGTTGTTCGGGAGTGTCAAAGGCGCCTATACCGGGTCGGTCGCGACACGTGAAGGAAAGTTCGAAGAAGCAGACGGGGGAACACTCTTTCTCGATGAAATCGGTGACATGAGCCTCAAGGTTCAGACAAAGCTCCTTCGGGTCCTTCAAGAGGGGGAAGTGGAGAAGGTCGGTGACAACAAGACGATCAAGGTCGATGTCCGCGTCATTTCCGCTACGAACAAGGACCTCGCCGAAGAAGTGTCCGCCGGGAGATTCCGGGAAGATCTGTACTTCCGCATCAGTGTAGTCCCTCTCGTATCTCCGCCCCTGCGCTCTCATCCGGAAGACATCCCGCTTCTCGTGAACAGTTTTCTCGACGCTTACTGCGCTGAGAATGGTTTACCGAGGAAGACACTTCAGCCGAACGTGATGGAGCTGCTCGAACGATACTCATGGCCCGGCAACGTCCGAGAGCTTCGCAACCAGGTGGAACGCATGGTCATCATGTCGGCCGGGTCAGAGATTCGCCTCGAAGATCTGGGCACAGAAATACGGGCGTTCAAGGCACCGGACACGCCATCGGTTCCCGAGACAGGCAATCACGAAGGACTGACTCTTCAGGCATCCAAAGAAAAACTCGAGCAGGCGCTGATTCTTCAGGCACTCGAGCGCTTCGACTGGAACGTGACAAGAGCGGCCGAGGAACTTGGACTCGAGAGAACCAATCTCCACAAGAAGATGAAGCACTACGGCATCGCCCGAAAAGAGTGAAAAATCGCCACAGGCCGTGAATATCGGCCACACCTGATGACGCCGGGGGAGAACCTGATCAGCTCAGCAGATTACCAGACAATTCATTGATAATCAATGCTTTATGGTTGATTCCCGATTGCCGGATGAAGAACCCCGAAAGCTGGCACCCTTCTTGATATGTAACAAAGCGAGTAACCTAAAGACATTGATCCTGCGGACAATGTCAGACAGAGAGGACAAGTGAAATGATGAAGTCAAATGTTAGAAAAGAGGTATTGGGGAGACAATTCGTTCTCATCGCCGCGCTGGTTGCTCTGTGTACATATCTCGCGCCGAGCGTCACGCAGGCCGAGTCCACCGAAGACGAGCGTGGATTCTTTCTCGGCTTGACTCTGGAAGGGACCTCGTTCCATTCCGACGTGGCTTCATCGGCCTTCAATATAAAGCAAGACGGGGGAGGAGCACAGGTCAGTTTCGGGTACCGGTTCAATCCGGTCTTCATGCTCGAGCTCTCGGCCGGTGGTGCGAGTCACAAAACTTCGGATACCGCGATCGATGCCCAGGTAGTGTTGGTCCAGATCCTCGGCTACTATCGGTTCTTGCCCGAGAAATCTATTCGACCCTATCTCAAGGGCGGTATTGGCGGTTACGGTCTGAACCTCACCTATGGATCGGCGAGCGCCAAAATGAGTGGTGGCGGAATCGTCTTTGGTGGCGGGTTTCGGTGTTTTCTCTCCCGACGTTTTTCACTCGGCGCTGATCTCACGCACAATATGATCCGGTTTGACAAAGCAAGTATTTCGCTCGGTCAGCTCAGCTACGAATCGAACACCGACGAGCACGCGAGACTGACCTCGTTAGGTATCACGGCAGGTTATTCGTTCTGAGATAATTATGGCATTTAATTCGATATTGATTAGGAGGTAGTAAAATGCGTAGTCACCGTACTCTGATCTGTTTGGTCGCGTTGGTAACGGTCATCTCCCTGCTGGGATGTTCGACAAACAAACAGCCGACGGGACCTGAGACGCCGGAGCAGTTGACGCTGCCGTCGGTGTCCACCATGGCGATGGATCTGAACTTCTTCCAATCGGCGCAGTTCGACACACAATCGGTGAGGTCCGGAAAGCTCAATGAACCGACTGCAGCTTCCCCCGCCGCGTTGAAGCTCAACTATCTCAATGCCGCCGTGCGCGTCTTCTTTCTGAACGTAGTCACTTACTCGGCGCTCGTGGAGCCCGTGGCGGCGTTCGCGACAGCGATTCACTCGGTGCCGCAATACCAGCAGGACGGCTCCTGGCTGTGGACCTACGTCTATGTCGACAACCACGGCTCTGAGTACAGCATCTTTCTTAACGGGAAGCGTATGGATACGTCCGTGGCATGGACGATGCGAGTTTCGAGCAATGATCCGTCCCTGCTCCTTGACCATTTCGTCTGGTTCGATGGAGAGGTAAACAACGACGGGCATTCGGGCTACTGGCAGTTCTACGAGCCCGATTCAAGCGAGGCGATTGCCGCAGCCTATAACGGAAAAGTGGCGAGTACTCCCGGAATCCAGACTGTGCGTATCGACTGGCAGAAATACAGCGCGAACGACCAGAGGCTCGCTCTCCTCGTGAATAAGCCGGGCGATACGGCCGAGGGCACCACGCTGGTATTTGATGAAGCGCCTGAAATGGCATCGATAGAATTTCACGACGCTACGAACGGCAGTACCGGTACGATTAACTGGTACCCGGACGGATCCGGCAACATCGAGTGGCCCGACTACAAAAATGGCGCCAGAAGCTGCTGGGATGTATGGCAGAACGATATCGACTGCCAATAGCGAATTCGCACAGCAAGTTACTGCAAGTATATTCAAATCATACTCTGCCATAACATAGACAAGGAGGAGGCTCACCGCCTCCTCCTTCTTCTTTCGTCCCGTTCGGGCGTCACCGCACCCAGTCCCAACCGATGAAAAAAGGGATGTCCACAATTGCGTATTCGATTGGACAAATCAACGCTGTTTGCGTCTTATGGATAGTGCTCGTAGCAGGTTTCTTTGCTCGGAAACACCGGAGTAATCCAAGTGTGTTCGAGCTGGCGCAAATTGCCGGACACAGTCGGGGAGGTTCAATACGAAGGTACAATCCTAACAGCGGCCTCGTCGACGGCCATCGCTGACAGCGGAATGACCCGGTCATGACTCGCCTGTCACATTTCTTTATTCAGCTCAGCGAAGTCGAGAGCAGAGATCAGCCGGGCGCACCCCTCAATAAACAAAATAAACCGTTGCGTAGAACGGGAATACAGGCTAATAATAGTATAGGGTATGGCCCTTGGACCAGGGTGCGGGCGTTACCCTCTTTTGGCTGTCTTTACCGAATTAGTTGAGATTACAATTCGCCCCGGATGCGTTCGGACAGAGCAAACGGACTTCATTGCGTGACCCCTTGCTCCTCGGGAAGAAACACGTTTCCGTTCCCGGAGATACATGTCCGAGCCGATCAGTGGCGGCCGACGACAGGGACCGACATCATGAAAGAGCGTCAAGGCATTCAGTACAAGTCTGAGCGGGCGAAGCACGGGAATAAGGCAGATGAAGAAGAGTTTTTTGCCGACCTCCGTGTAAGATTCTCGGTCATTGCGCAACATAGACTTAGGAGAGACAATGTCGAGGATATCGTGCACGACGCATGCATCGTGGTGTTGGAGAAATACAAGAACCTCCCCGAGGATGTGGTATTCGAGGCCTGGGCCTATCAGGTTCTGCGTAACACGATCGGGAGTCACCTGAGGGCCGCCAAGGTTCGAGAGGTGGTACAGTCAGTGGAACAAATAGATTCCGTCGGTCACACTCACGATTACTCAGCGAGCGCGCAATTGAAGAGAGTGCTCGAAAACTGTCTGAAGAAAGTCGCGCTTCAGAATTCGAACTATCTCAGGATACTGGGATTGAGGAATCAGGGATATACGACCGACGAGATTTGCGGAACCCTCGGGATCAAGACCGCCAATTTCTACGTAATGCTGCATCGTTGCAGAAAACTCCTCTATGACTGTGTTTTCAGAAACGGTAAGAAAGATGAATGAGAAATGTATCGACCTGAAGATCGGGACTCTGCTCCATGGATATGAGCTTGATCTTCTGAATGAAGCTGAGCGGGAGCAGTTCGAGAAGCACCTTCTGTCATGCGATTTCTGTTTGCATGAACTGAAGAATGGCTCTCACGTCTCGAAAGCACTACTTGAGAATCAGGATCTTATAGCGCAGCTGACTGAAGGACGGTCAGGTCACGACGACCAGCCGACCGATGTTTCTTGGGGAAAAAGGACCGGCAAATCGGGAACGCGGCTCCTGATCCGGGTTGCCGCAGTAGTCGCACTCCTGTTGTTGCCTTTCGGATACTATCTGATTTCAGTACAGCATGGAACTCCGAAGCCAACCGAAACGGTGCTTCTATTGCCCGACCGCTCGGAAGGCAGCGTCTACACAGTTTCGAAAAACAGTAATATCGAATTTCAGTTCGTTTTCGAGGATAGTGATCCGAACCGGGAATATGTCGTCACCTTTGTTGACAGCAATGGCAAGATCGTACATAAGGACGAACATTTCACCGCATTTGACAAAAATAGTCTGGGCAAAATGACGCTTCCGTCGTCACTGTTCATACCGGGGCCATATCGCCTGTCCATCACCGATCCGTCGGCTCCTTCCGAAGCCGGTTCCCGGGAATACCGTTTCAATATCGTCTATAAATAATTCCGCTGTTGATTCTTCATGGTGGCACGTAGATGAAAAGATTTACGTTATATATAAGTTTCCTCCTCGTTGTTCCTCTCGCATGCCTGCACGCATCCGAGTGGGAAGACAACGTCAAGGTCGTGGACTCGCTGTACAAAGCCTCGAAACTTGACTCCGCCCTCGTTCTATCGGAATTAGCGCTAAGTCAGGCCGAGCAGGAACTCGGTCCGAACAATATGAAGCTATGCGGCATCCTGCTGAGGCGGGCGATTATTCAGCTCGACCTTCGACACTTCGACGAATCCGTTTCTCTCAGCAAGAGGGGACTCGAGATTATCGAGAGTCACGGTCCGCATAATTCGAGAAGCCTTGAATTTCAATACAATCTGTTGCGGATATATTACACCCGTGTCGAGACCGACAACCTTCGCAAAACCATTCAAGAATCTCTCGAATTATGCAAGCAGCTATATGGCGATCAAGACGATGTGCATTATGCGGAGGTATACGGAATGTCCGCAATGCAATCCGAACGCGACGGTGATTTCAGCAAAGCCGATTCGCTTCTCACGGTAGCTCTGCGAATTTTCGAAGTATCTCCCGACGAGAACTATCAGAACGTCCTTCTGACTCTTACTCGACTCGCGTCATTGTACGAAGACCAGGCCATGTACGACAAAGCTGAGTTCTACTATAAGAAGGCGATTCAGGCGGTAATCAACAGAAACGATCAGGAAAACGCATTCTACGTTCTCGTGCTGCACAAATATGCCGATTTGACCTACAAGCAGGGAAGATTCGGGACTGCTGACTCACTGTATCGAGATATCATTCGTCTACAGGAGCAATATCATCCCGAAGGCAGGCTATATCTCGCAAAGATTCTTATCAGCGCTGCTTCTCTTTACATTTACCGGGAACAAGTGCAGCAGGCCGAGGAGTATCTGATGAGATCCAAGGCGATCTACGAACAGGCATTCGGTCGGAATCAATTCTATGCCGATGTGATCAACCGCCTGGGCAAACTGTACATAATCCAGAAGAGGTATGCCGAAGCAGATTCGTTGTTGAAGGAGTCGCTTGCGATCCGAAGACGTGTTTACGGTCCGGACCACGAATACGTGTCTCATTCCTTGAACAATCTGGGTGACTTGTACTTCCAACAAGGGCAGTACCCGCAGGCGAAAGATTACTATACACAAGCACTGGAGATTCGGGAGAAGTTGTTCGGTCAGTTTCACCCATATGTGTTTCTGATACTGCAGAGTCTGGCGAAGCTGTACGCAACTACGGGCGAATTCTCCAAAAGTCTCGATTACTACGATCGGTCGATCTACTCGCTTCGGAAGTTTCTGGACTACTCGTTCACGTCGGCGTCCGAAAGTCAGAAGCTGAAGTGGATTCGCATGTATCCCCCTCTGAATAACTCTCTCCTGTCGCTCGGTGTACGCGAGAAAGATCGGCGAAGTATCGATGTCGCCTACAATATGGTGCTCTGGGGGAAATCTTTGGTGGTCGATGCGCTTATGAAGGAGAACAGCATAGCGGCGTGCTCCGACGATGGTGAGATAGACAGCCTGCTTCAGCGGAGAAACGATCTTCGAACGCTCATCGCGAATATCGCGCTCGGAAAAGCGAACACCCCCCAACGAATCAATGCGCGCAAGGAACTTCCGGCCCTGATGGAGGAGCAAGACTCAGTCGAAGCTTCGTTAAGCTCACGCTGTGCCGATTTTGGCGACTACCTGTTGAATGCAGGCGCGAACGATTCGATCGTTAAAGCAAACATACCCCCGGAAGCGATTCTCTGCGAATTCGTAAAGTATCGACCCTATGACTTTACAAATAAGTGCGACAGTGAAACAGATCATTATCTGGTCTTCGCTCTCACTCGAACAGACACGACCAGAATTTACGATTGCGGCAGTGCCGCTACCATCGACAGTCTGGTCGCGATGGGCCGGGAGATACTTTACTCTGCGAACCGAAGTTACTATCTGGGAGACATCGATGAGTCCGAAGACCGCCTCCGGCAGATAGACGCCCGGCTGTACGATTTACTTCTGGGACCCTTGTCCGATGATCTCCACCACGTGTCAAAAATTATTATCTCACCGGACGGCATGTTGAATCTGCTTCAATTCGCCATGCTGGTAGACCATAAGAACCGGTATCTTGTCGAGTGCGATCCAATTCAATATCTGTCATCCGCTCTCGATTTGATCCCCCAATCACATCCTACCAACAGAAGCAGCTCTGCCTGTCTCTTCGCGGACCCGGATTTCGATACCCGAAGTAGTGAGGGTGATGCCGGCGCGCCCGGGTTTGCCTCCTTCCAGTTGATTTCGAACAAGGTGCGATCGCTGGGAGTCCTTGACTGCCTGAATTCCGAGTTCTCTCCTCTGCGCTACAGCAGAAACGAATCAAAGACGATAGCCCGCATACTCGCCGAAGACGAAGGTGAAACTGTCAGGGAATTCTACGGTCGGGCCGCATCCGAAGA
>CAZFOY010000069.1:12199-13385 GCA_964520865.1 uncultured Ignavibacteriales bacterium
GCCATGATGCGCAGCTCACAACGCGAAAGGCACACCTCGCATCCCATTTTCTGGGGAGGATTCGTTCTGGTGGGTAACGAGTAACCTTTCCTTTTCCTCTTCGCATTACTCCAAAAAACTCTCAATAGATTCATTCTCTGCGTAAGGTATCGCCGGGAAGCGCAATATCACTTGTAGAGGAATCAAGCGAGTCTCTCACTTTATGGCTATTCCGGGGGACCCGCCTCAGCCAAAGAAACCAGTCTTGTCAATTTGATAATAGCATTTTGAATGCAAGCGCTTCCGGGGGAGGGAGAAGCGCCTGTCTCGAGTTCCCACTCCTCACGTGGAGGACTTCGCGGGAGCGAGACGCTTTCGAGTCTTCGCATCCGCACTTTGAAGGAGGTGAATCAATGTGAATCGTCATCGCATCCCAGGTAGCTGCACTATTGATAACAGTAGCTAGTTGACTCTTCTCGACGGTTGTAAACGTGATATTCGGAAATTCGACAGGAGGGAACACAAATTCAGTTGGTGTTCCGGTTGATCCGGAACCGACAAATACCGGGAAGATATTGGAATAAGCGGAGGATATACCCATGAAAATCGTAATGAAGGCATTTCTGTTCATTTCGGCGCTTGGCCTTTTGGTGGCCAATGCATTTACCGGCACGGCTTATGTGAACTTCAACTACATTGGCAAAGACCCGTCAGGTGACGCCGGCAATTGGACGCTTTATGTTTCGCATAACTCCGGCGATCCGACGATTCATCCACTGAGCCAGCCATTCACGTTCAATCCCCAAGTGGATCAAAGTATATTCTGGTTCAACTCCGAAGGCGGTGTGACTATATCGTATACTGAGAAATTCGTCAACGGGAGTTCCGTCGGAAATCTGGACGATGCCGGTGGAGACCTCTTATACAATGCGAGCCCTGATGCTGAATTGCGCTACGAGGTCTACTTCACCGGCGTGACAAACGGCGAGACTTTCGATATCGTCAATCGCAATTCAGCTTATGCTGATCGTGTAATCGGTTCTACCGTACACTTTCAATGGATTGCCGATGACGGTGTCCCGCCCACCACAGTTACTATCCAATTGTCAAGGAATGGAGGCGGTTGGGAAGATCTTGCCGTGGTACCCTATGACAACAATTACGACGGCTATGGTTCGTCGTACGATTGGGTGGTAACGGGGCCGGA
>CAZFOY010000070.1:0-1675 GCA_964520865.1 uncultured Ignavibacteriales bacterium
GCCTCACGCGGTACTCCCATGCCGACCTCCAGCTCCGGGCAGACAGGAACAAACTGGAAATATTTTCCGAGAGTATCGGTGATATAGCGATCCTTCTTGTGCCCGCCGTCAAACCGGACCTTCTGTCCAAGCAAACAGGTCGATATTCCTATCTTGATTGCTGTTTTCGAGCTCTGCAAGCGAGTCAGGGTCAATTGCTCCTTTCGGAATGTTCAGTATCTGAACAGGTAAGAAGCTGAAATCAAAAGCGAAATGCAACCGCTGAGTAGATTTCCTCCTCAGCCCAAACAATGTCATAACAAATGCCCGTTTTCGAGGGGTCTTGGCGTCGATATCAAATTCTCCGGCAGTTTCTCGGGGTTTAGTTCCTCATACTTACTCGTACTCAATTTCTACTCAGAATTGTCTCATTGATTACCTGCAAATAGGTGCCGATGAAGATAAAAGAAAATTTAAAGAGAACCCGTCGGTGCTTTTGGGGGCAAAGGAGATGGCTGGGCACCGGGGCAAAAAGGGGACTTCGGGCTGGCGAAGCGGACAACTTGCGGCCCAGCAAAACTGGCGGGTTTCTTTAAAAAATTAACCGAAATGGAATTTTCGGTTACCTTCTTTTTCGACACCCTCTCTATAAAATACGGATCGGTGATGATAGGCGCCGATCCGTATTTTATTTACTCATAATCAGATAGCTTTACCAGCTGCCACCCCCGCCGCCACCGGCGCCGCCGCCTGAAAATCCTCCGCCACCGCCCGACAGACCGCTCCCTCGCGGCGCCGAGAACATGGCCGAACCCAGAGACGAAGTCACATTATTCAAAGACTGCCCGAACGTCACCGGGCTGAACATTGTCGCCGCGTACGGACCAACATACCACGCCGGAGGGGCTACCGATCCCTTGAACAGACCGGCAAAGGCATTGGACCAGTGATCGACTACATCGAGCGCGATTGCGTACGGCATATACTTATAGAAGACCTCCGGACCCATCCGCTCCAGACGGTCTTTGTCCGCTCGATTCATAAACTCCTGAAATCCGTGCACATCCTGATTGGCCAGGGCTCCGTCGCGTGTCTTGGCCGGCATTGCGCGGGCAAACAGGATGAACACCAAACCTGCAAGCGCAAACATGATGATCGATCGGAACGAAGAATCGGGTGTAAGAATGAGCGAAGCGAAGACGCCGAAAATAATCAGGACGACACCGATCGAATAATATTGTCCTTTGACCGTCTCGGGGCTTCGGGTGAAGTATTTCTTGTCGACCAGATCGCCGAACAGCGTCGACTTCAAAATCCCCAGGCTGCGATAGAACCGGTTCTTCATTTCGGATACCATGATATCCGAAGCTCCTTCAACGAAAATCGAATCCATCAATTCCCGCTCGAACGGACTCAGGTCACTGTCGGCCGGCTTTTCCTTAATCAGTCGATAGTCGATATGATCGAACATTGACATGAAGCCTTCGACCTTCTGGGCCTCAATCTTGAGGTATCCCTTCTCGGCCAGTCCGATGATCGCTCCGGTGAGGTCCCTTGGATCAAGGCTTTCATCGACCAGCGTTCCCACTTCGGCCGCGTTGAGCGGCTTGCCGTTGAATTTCGGCGGTTCGTACTTCACCACCAGAGCTTCACGAACCTTCGGATCCCTCCCCCTTGTCCAGTACAGTCGAAACAT
>CAZFOY010000070.1:1775-13101 GCA_964520865.1 uncultured Ignavibacteriales bacterium
ACCGAGGCCTCGTTGATCGGGGCCTTCCAGTAATTTCCTGTGGCGTTCCAGTACAACTCGTCATGGTCCTTGAGAAACATCACCACGTTGCTGACACGGTAGGTAATGACGTAGCTCTGTTCGCCGTTGACGTATCTTTTGGCGTCGCCGATCCGAATATTGACGACATTCCCCTCGTGCCGGACTCGGTATTTCAGTTTGTGTCCCGATTCATCGGTCACTGACTCGACATGTATCGGTGTCCTCTGCGTGCCACCGAGTTCATCGCTGTACCGGTATGGAATCTCGCGATAGATGCCGTGCCTGGGGCGATCGAATTCTACTTTCAGATCCTCTTTCACCACGACCGTGCCGTCGGAGTGGATATTAATGTCGGAGTGAAACGATGTTATCGTGAAATACTGCGCCTGCACCGCCGGAGCTGCTGCCGCGACGACTGCTACTATCATTAGTGCAGCCAGCCAGAATCCGGCTACACGTGTCCCGTTTGCTTTCATTGGCTTGTCCCTCCTGACTGCCTCGTCACGAACTGAAATCTCCTTTGACCGGTTTGCGTTCTTCGGGCGAATCGAGCTGGAAGAATTCCTCTTGCTTGAAGCCGAACGACGATGCCATCAGGTTGGCCGGGAAAGTCTCGATCGAAGTATTATAGTCTCTGACGACCGCGTTGTAATACCGGCGGGCCGCCTCGATGCTGTTTTCCAGCTCCTGAAACTGAGATTGGAGTTGCAGGAAATTCGTATTCGCCTTCAATTCGGGATAGGCTTCAGCGACGGCGAAGAGACTCTTCATTGTCTCCTTGAACATATTGTCCTTTTCCGCCATCTCTTTCGGCGAACCCGCCTGCATTGCCTGGGCGCGCGCCTGAGTCACCTTTTCGAACACCCCTTTCTCGTGAGCCGCGTACCCCTTCACCGTCTCGACAAGATTCGGGACCAGGTCATACCGCTTCTTCAATTGCACGTCGATATCGGAAAACGACGACCGCACGGTGTTGCGGAGCCTTACCAGCCGGTTGTACATGCTGATGAGCCAGGCAACTATGATGAAGACGATGACAACGAATATTAATAGGCCGATCAAACCCATGAGCGTCCTCCGCATATAGAGTAGTTTGTAGTAAACTATGGAAGGCAGGACGGGTCGTCAAGGAGTATTGTCCGGCGGTGCGGCAACCCTGCAGCAGAAAACACCCAACGAGCGGGTGTTATCCGAGACCTGGTCCGGCAGTTGAGGTCCTTCTGCCCGACCAGAACAATTTAATTGGTTGTAGCGCTGTCAGACGAACAGGCTTTCGACCTGTTGAACAGCTCGTTCGGCTTCAAGCCAGTTGTCGAGTTCGCAGTGAGGAGTGAAGCCCTTGCGCTCGGCAAGCGTGTAAGCAAGTTTCTCGACCAGCGATCGCGGCTCCGCGCGATTCGCATCAAGACGAATCTCCAGCCTGGAACCGTCCTCACCTTCAACAACCAGCATTTGATCGTGATTCGGTTCGCCATCGACCAGCAGACGCGACGGTTGTTTCATCGAAACAGCCGGCATACTCATTTGCTCCGGCGCCCAATGTCCGGCGAACAGGTCGATACCGCTTATCAACCGACCTTCCTTGCTTAAACCGGCCCCCAGGAGCGGGATATTCTCACTGACTGTCGTCCGGGCTTTCCCGCGATGGCTCACCGCCACGGTGATGAATCGGTATCGGTTCTCTGCGCTGAATTTCTTCAGGAAACGTGCCCAGGTATTGCGTCTTATTTCTTTTAACATGAAGTCCTCCGCCAAAGCTCTGTTCTGAATCAACGTCACGGCTGAGTCCAACCGCGGCTCGGTCCGTCATTTCTGGTATCGACAGTCCGATCGACGATAATAACCCGCTGGTTCGAATTTTAACACAGCCTTGAAGCGACTGCCGCTAATCTGTTAACTGGACAAATGATGTAGAGAATGAGCATCGGAACGACGATCCTGTCGGCCGCCGTGAAAGCTGCTTGCGAAACGAACGCGCGCGCAGCATGTTACAAAGTACACGACAAAGCCGACCGAGGACGCGGCCGATTGAACGAGGAAAGCGAAGCATGAAGGCGATGATATTGGAGGCGGCCAAACGACCGCTCTTATACAAAGAAGTTGACGACCCGAAACCTAACTCGCAGCAGGTGCTCTTGAAGGTGCATGCGTGCGGAGTCTGCCGGACCGATTTGCACATTGTCGACGGGGAGTTGACCGAACCGAAACTCCCTCTTGTCATCGGCCATCAGATCGTAGGCACCGTGCTTGAATGCGGTTCATCGGCGAACAAATTCGCACCCGGAGACCGGGTCGGCGTCCCCTGGCTCGGTTGGAGCTGCGGCAAGTGCCGCTACTGCCGGTCCGGTCAGGAAAACCTGTGCGACAAGGCGAAATACACGGGGTATCAGATCGATGGCGGTTATGCCGAGAAGTGCGTAGCTGATGAGCGATTCTGTTTTGCCGTTCCCCGAGGCTATGAGGATCTGCAGGCGGCTCCTCTTCTCTGCGCCGGTCTGATCGGATTCCGGTCGTACCGTATGACCGGAGAGGCGGAACGTATCGGATTCTATGGTTTCGGTGCGGCCGCCCATATTCTAATTCAGGTCGCCCGGCATCACGGCCGAAGTGTCTACGCCTTTACGAAGGACGGCGATATCGAAGCACAGGAGTTCGCGAAGAGTCTTGGGGCAGTCTGGGCAGGAGGTTCAGGAAAGCAGCCACCCGAAGAACTGGATGCCGCGATTATTTTCGCTCCCGTTGGTTCACTGGTGCCGGCGGCGTTGCGTGCCGTACGCAAAGGAGGGGTGGTAGTCTGCGGAGGAATCCACATGAGCGACATCCCAAGTTTCCCCTATTCGATATTGTGGGGAGAACGAGTCGTCCGGTCAGTCGCCAATCTCACCCGCGAAGATGGCGAGAAATTTCTGGCGCTGGCGCCCGAAGTTCCGATTCGATCTGAGGTTCACATCTATCCTCTCGATAAAGCCAACGACGCGCTTACTGATCTCAGAAGCGGCAAGTTTACCGGTGCGGCCGTTATCGTTGTTGATCCTGAGATCAAGGTTTGAGCGGCTCCCTGCATAAACAAGACGGGTTGCCTCGAAAGAGACCACCCGTCGCGACATCACTGCCTGTCAGACGAAATACTATTTCGTCCGGAATTTCTCGACAATCAATTTGAGCCCTTCGGCCCGCCGATTGAGTTCCTCGGCCGCGGCAGCAGACTCCTGCGCACCCGAAGCTGTTTCCTGGGTGACCGATGAGATATGTTCGACGTTCTTGGAGATCTGTTCGGCCGCGGTCGACTGCTCTTCAGCGGCAGTGGCAATTTGTTGAATCATCTCCATCACCCGTTCCGTTGTCACGACGATCTCGTTGAGGCTTCCGCCCGCTTTGTCGGCCAACTTACGCCCGCGATCCACTTCGTCCATCCCCGACTGCATCGACTGTACAGCATCGACCGTTTCCTGCTGAACGCCTTTGATCATCTCCGTGATCTCACTGGTCGCTTTACCGGTACGTTCTGCCAGCTTCCGCACTTCGTCAGCCACCACCGCGAACCCGCGTCCCTGTTCACCGGCACGCGCAGCTTCGATTGCCGCGTTGAGCGCAAGCAGGTTGGTCTGATCGGCGATGTCGTCGATCACCCCTATGATTTCACCGATCTGGTCAGCCGAAGTAGCCAGCTTCTCAATCGATGACGCGGAGCTTCTGACCACCTCCGCTATCCGCTGCATCCCCTGGATCGTATCACCGACCACCTGCCCTCCGGCTGTCGCCGTGTTGGAGGCATTTCTTGAGGCATCGGTTGCATCGGCGGCGTTCCGCGAGGACTCAACTATCGTGGCCAGCATCTCTTCGATGGAAGTGGACACGTTGGTCACCTGCTGCGACTGGTCCTGCGCGCCTTTCGACATCTGCTCCGAAGACGAGGCGATCTCATTCGCGGTTCCTACCAGCTGGGCCGCGTTCAGGCTCAGCTGCCGTACTATCTGACTGAGATTCTCCGTCATTCCGTTCAGGGATTCACCGATTCGATTCTTTGCCGAGATAGTCTCTTCGATTGTCTGTATCAGCAAACCGATCTCATCGTTCGAGTCTATGCCGAGCTTTTCGATCTCGGACTGTTTAATCTCTTTGGTGAGGTCGTTCGAGGCTATGGCGTCTACAACCTCGACAAACTGATTGAATTCGTCGTTCATCTGACGAGTCAGTCCGACCACTTTGTGAATCGGACGCGACAGCGTCTTGGCGAACAACGATCCGAGCAGAACGACACCAAGCGCGGCAAGGATTCCGACAATCAGTGCGGTCCGCTGCATACTGCCAACCGAAGCAAAGGCTTCATCTTTGTCAATCTGAGCGACGATTGCCCAATTCAGACCTTTGAGCGAAAGCGGGCAATAAGAAGTGAGAACCTCTTCGCCCCGAAATCCCTTGTCTACGACGTTACCGGACTTTCCTTCGACCGCATCCCTTACCGTAGTCGACTTGAGTTCAAGCAGTCCGACTGTAGTTTGTTTGGCGGCTACCATTTCACGGACATTCTTATCGATACCGGCGGTCTCGGCTTCCCTGGTGAACTGATTAGGATTCTCCGCTTCGAGCCGGCTGTCGCTGCGCATGCGCAGATCCGGACCGACGAGGAACGTCTCACCGGTTTTGCCCAAACCCACATCCGACCATCGGTGCTCACTCGTCATGATTCGGTTGACCTGATCGGCAGGCAGCTTGAAAATGAGAATTCCGACTTTCTGGGATTGATCGAAAATCGGCGAAGCCACGAACGCGGTCTGGTCATCGAAAGACGGTTCGTATGGAGCAAAATCTTCCATGGCGACAAAAGACGGATCGGTGGTTGCGGCGGCAGCAGCGAATGCCTTTCCAATCCCTGTCGAAGCGTACGGTCCGTTCCGGAGCGAGGTAGTGAAGTCGACGTCCTTGGCCACCGAGTACACGACGCGGCCGGTCTCGGCATCGCACAGCAGTATATCCTGCAGATCGTATCCTTCGAGATATGCTTTTATATGCGGATGATACTTTTGATGCAGCATGCTCCAGATGGAACCGTCATCGGCATCGAGGTAGTTCTGTTTACGCCCGAGCGCCTCGGGATTGGCGGCAATATATCGATATTGCAGGATTAGCGACTCCTTATCGAGGAGACCGGCCTCACTCGCCAGCGTATTGCTCTCGTGATTTCCGTTGCTTCTTTTGAATTGCTGGCTGAGTTGATCCCGGTAGAAACGTTCGAGGGTCTGGCGATACTTGCTTATGGTTTCATCGCTGACCGGATTTCCATCCTCTCCTTCGTTGGCGATATTATTGAAGGCGGCGGAAAACTGTCTCACGGCGTCGATTATCATGCGGTCATTCGAAAAGGTCCTCGCCTGCTCCTCAACCGTGTTGACGTAGTCTTCGATCTGGCTTTTCTTCGCCTCCCGAAACGAAATCAACTGGTCCATCGCCCGGTCCTGAAGGGCACTCTTTGAGTTAGACAGGGTGATCCAGCCAATGGTCACCAACGGTCCCAAGCCGACGATAAGAAAGAGAATGATCAGCTTGCTATGAATCTTGATATTCTTGAACATATGCTTCTACCTCTCTGCCGTACTTCTTCCTACCAAACCTCTCTAATCGGCAATACCGCAGGCCGATCTTCCCATCGGCCGGGATATTTGAAAGTTATCGGCAGAGTCCGGCCGGGCTGTATTCCCCCTCGGATAGGCAGTGGATTTAGGTGCAAGGAGTCGAAAAAGTGGTCAGAAATGGAGCAATCTGAAGACGATCTGAATGGAAAAGCTGCCGGCGGAGATGCTTCAGCTCAATAGTCTCCTCCGGCTGACCGGAACTGAGTTCTCATTGGTCGGAATCGGACATCAGTTTCTTTCGAAGGGCGCGGTACCAATCCAGATATTCCTTCATTTTCGTTTCCCTTCCGACTCCTTTGGGCTGATAATACTCAGTCCCCTTGAGGTCGTCGGGAAAGTACTGCTGGTCGGTTACTGCATCCTCGAAATCATGGGCGTACTTGTATTCCTTGCCATAGCCAATCGCCTTCATCAGCTTGGTAACTGCGTTGCGAATATCGAGCGGCACGGGCAGGGACCCTTTTTCGTGGGCGTCATGCTGAGCCTTTTGAAATGCAGTGTAGATTGAGTTTGATTTGGGCGCGCAGGCCATGTATACGACTGCCTCCGCAATCGCCAGCTCTCCTTCGGGAGATCCTAAGAAGTGATAGGTATCTCTGGCATTCAAAGTCAGCGTCAGGGCATACGGATCGGCCAGACCGATATCTTCGGTGGCGAAACGGACCATCCTCCGGATGATATACATCGGGTCTTCTCCCCCATCGAGCATTCGTGCCAGCCAGTACAGCGATGCATCCGGGTCGCCCCCGCGAATTGTTTTGTGCAGGGCCGAGATCAGGTTGAAATGTTCTTCACCCGCCTTATCGTAGATCGCGATATTCTTCTGATGAACCTGCTTCAGCGCATCCACCGTGATTTCTGAATTTTCACCGAGATAGAGCGCCGTATTCTCCAGCAAGACGAGTCCGCGACGAGCGTCGCCGTCGGCCGCCGAGGCAATAAAACTGAGGGCATCATCATCGACCTTCAAATGTAAATTCGCCAACCCTGCTGTCTCGTCGTCCAACGCGCGACGGATGATTCTCGCGATCGCTTCTTCCGAAAGACGTTCGAGCACATAGACGCGCATTCGCGAGAGCAACGCAGAGTTGATCTCGAAAGACGGGTTCTCGGTTGTGGCCCCGATCAGAACGATGTCCCCTTTTTCGACATAGGGAAGAAAAGCATCCTGCTGGGCTTTGTTGAACCTGTGGATTTCGTCGATGAAGACATAGGTCCGTCTTCCGGTCATTCGAAAGTAATTGCCGGCCTTGGAAATGACCTCCTTGACCTCCCTGATCGAGGCCGTCACGGCCGAAAAGGGAATGAACTGGCCATTCGTGGCCCGGGCTATCAACCAGGCCAACGTGGTCTTGCCTGAACCGGGCGGCCCCCAGAAGACTAACGAAGTAACTTTGTCATTCTCGATAGCTTTGCGCAACGGCGAGCCTGGTCCGACAATCTTTTCCTGACCATAGAATTGATCGAAATCGACCGGCCGCATCCGATCGGCCAGCGGCTGAATGCCCGAAGACCCTCGGCCGGTGAACTCAGGCTTATCCTTTTCGAATAAATCCATGACCGAATATAAGTAAGTTGTCAGTCCGATTCAATCACTTGTCCGAAACCAGATAAGTGATCGGCACCGGAGCGGCCAAACCAAGAAAAAAGACAACTCGCTGTACAGCAAGCACTTTCGCCAAAAACAGGGAAAAAGCGTTGCGGCGGCTCTTGTTTCTGCCTATCATTATTGCTTGTAAAGGATTTCGGGTGCGCCGTATCGGGGTAATCGGAACTGGCTTTCCCCCGCTTACCGTTGACATCACCCCATCTAATTGTATCAAAGCTCTCCGGCTTAACCGCGCCCCACTGTAGAAATCCACCTCGCGTTTAGCGAACTGTTTAACCAAGGTCCGGATGCATTGAGCAGCTGGAGAGAAGGAAGCCCGGACTGAAACCAGTAGGTTGTAATGAGTAGCAAGTCTTCCAGTGTCATTTTAATCACCGTCGTCCTCGGCGCTATCGTAGGCGGCATCCTGGGATATTATCTTCCCCACGTGATGCTTTCGCTGTCGTTTATCGGACAGCTCTGGGTCAATGCGCTGAATATTCTGGTGATTCCGCTCGTCGCGGCATCGATTATCGTTGCTGTCGCCGCGATAGGTCACATGAAAAAAGTGTCGCGCGCGATCAGGAACATGATCGCTTATTTCGCTTCCACGAGCGCGATCGCTGTCGTCATCGGCCTCATGGCCGTCCTAATTATCCGTCCCGGTGTCGTCACCTCCTCGAACGGAGCGTTCATTCCCGAGAACATAACTGAAATCGGCAAACTGACCACCTCGGGTGTGATCGGATCAATCCTTCCCGACAACTTCTTCCTGGCCACGGCCCAGGGGCAGCTGCTCGGACTGATTATCGTCTCACTGCTTTTTGGAATTGTCCTCGCGAGCATAGACGACAAGAAATCAAAGCCGGTAATGTCGTTCGTTGTTGGATTCAACGATGTCATCGCCAAACTCGTGAACTATGCCGTGTATGTCGCGCCGGTGGGGGTCTTTTTCCTCGTCGGGCAGGCGACCGCACGAGACGGCGGCTCACTATCGAATGTAGTGGGAACCTTGGGTGCCTTTTCATTCACCCTGGCGATTGCGTTTCTTGTGCACGGTCTGGTCATCCTCCCCCTTGCAGCCAGATTCTACGGCCGACGCCAGCCGTACAAATATCTCGGCAATCTCCTTCCGGCCATCACCACCGCGTTCGCCAGCGGTTCATCGGCAGCCGCCCTGCCGGTTACATTCGAAAACGTTGTCGATGATTGTGACGTCGACCGACGTGCAGGATCGCTTACTCTTCCGACCGGCGCGATGATAAACACGAACGGAACCGCCCTTTTCCTTGCGGCGGCCACTGTGTTTATTGCGCAGGTTTTCGGCATTCCGATCTCCCCTTTGCAGATCGTCCTGATCGGACTCGTGTCCCTTTTGGTGTCGTTCGTCGTTTCCCTGATTCCCGGTGCCTCGATCCTGATGGTGGCAATAGTTATTAACGCCGCGGGATTCTCAGCCAACGCATTTGCCGGACTCGGCTTACTCCTTGTCGTCGATTGGTTCTGGCAGCGCTGGCGCGCCTCCCTGAACGTCTGGGGAGATGCTGTCGGAGCAGCCGTCATCTCAGAGACTTTCGAATTCAAAACGGCGCGATCGACCCCTCCGAACCCGCCGATGAGACGAGGATTCGGGAGAACGTCGTCGGGCCGCACCGAGCGCTCAGACGAACGCAGTTCCGACCGCAAGCGGGAAAGACCACAGACACGTCCGTCGACACGCCGTACCCGGTCGAAGCCGGCATCGGCAGCTTCCGCTTCGTCTTCGACGTCGACGGAAGAACGGAACACCCGGCGCGAACGTCCACCGCGAGAGCGTCAACCCCGTCAGCGACGTACCCGGTCGGACTCACGCACCCGTTCCGACAGCAAGAGTCGGCAGGAAACTCCACGCAAAGAAGAACCGCCCCGTCAGCACGAGGAAAAACCGTTCAAATACACTCTTCCTCCCGTTCCATTCCATGTTCTCCAAGGAGAACTGGCCGGAAAGAAGTCGCAACCTAAACCGGAGCCCGAAGAAAAGCCGCCTGTCGACCGATCTTCCACAACCGCACCCCGACCGGACGCGCTTTCGCAGGAATCGCTGGAAAACGAACGCGCAAACATAGCCGCCCAATTGGCATCGATGCGCGAAAAGGAACCGCAGCCGCCGCGGGAGCCCACGCATACGGAGGACGAAAGTGCGTCTCAGGAACGGCCGAAGAAGCCGACCGATAATCCCGAGCCGCGTGAACCTCAACCTCAGGACGTGACCCACAGATCTCACCACAGCGAGGAACCGAAGTCGGACGATTCTCGCAAACGAGAGCGGCCGACTCACAAGCGGACACCCGAACCTGAAAGCAGCAGCTCCGATTCAGCTCACGAAGAGGAGAAACCTTCGCACGACGACCATGAGTCTGAAAGGGAAGTCGTTTACGGTCGGGGCCGATCACGACGCGGTCAGCAGTTCAAGAAAGAGCGGCAATCCTCACCGGAGTCTGATTCGGAAACGTCTTCTTCCGAACCGGAAGAAAACAAAGATCCTGAATACTCGACCGAAGGTGCTTCGTTCGGCCGAGGTAAGCGAAAAAAATAGCCGATCATGACGGTTGCAAGCCGGGGTGATTCCACTCCGGCTTTCTTTATGTTCGACTTTGGATTACGACCGGAATCGGACCGGCCTCCACGCTGTGCAGAGGGAACTTTTCCACCGAATTTTCGATATACTTGGTAGTATAAAAGTAGTTGACCATAAAGGCATTTCTCGCTAAGATATTTCTGTAGGAAGATATTGATATGAACGGACTTAAAGTTACATTCCTCATGCTGGTGCTGATGGCGCTGTTCATGTATGTCGGCTACCTGGTCGGCGGACAGGGCGGCATGATTCTCGCCTTTGTTCTGGCTTCGGCCATGAACTTCTTCTCCTACTGGTTTTCCGACAAGATGGTGCTCAAAATGTACCGGGCCAAAGAGGTGAGCCCGAACGACCACTCCCGCCTCTATCGCATCGTAACCAATGTTGCGACAAAGGCAATGATTCCGATGCCGAAAGTATACATTGTCCCGAGCAAGGGTCCGAACGCCTTTGCGACCGGGCGCGACGCCGAGCACGCCGCAGTAGCGGCAACCGAAGGGATACTGGAGATTCTCAATGACGATGAACTCGAAGGGGTCATCGGTCATGAGATCGCTCACATACAGAATAAGGATATGCTGGTTGGGACGATTGCGGCGACATTCGCGGGCGCGGTCGGCATACTGGCCTCGATTGCCCGCTGGGGTGCCATCTTCGGTGGCTATTCACGGGCCAATGACCGTAACGGCGGATTGGCCGGACTGATTGCCGCAGCGATCGTCGCTCCGCTGGCCGCCATGATCATTCAGATGGCCATTTCGCGTCAGCGCGAGTATGGCGCCGACGAACGAGGCGCGAGGATTACCGGCAAGTACCTGCCGCTCGCCTCCGCCCTGGAGAAACTCCACCGGTCACCGGTGCGATTGAATCTGGACAAACATCCGGCCACAGCCCACCTGATGATCGCGAATCCACTTTCCGGGCGCGGCCTGACATCCCTATTTTCCACGCACCCACCTGTCGAAAAGAGAATTGCCCGGCTCCACGAGCTGGCACATAGTTCCGTTTACCAGGGTCTCGCGGGGTAACCAATTGACGCCAGACGATATTTCCGACTTACCGACAATTTCATCAATTAACCGAGCGAGCGCCTGAAATGGACACCAGGTCATTTCTTGAGTTTCTCGCGATTCTGGTTCTTATTCTGGGCAGCGGTTTCTTTGCCCTTTCAGAGTTTTCCATTATCGCGAGCCGCGACAGCAAACTCCGACAGAAGGCCAAGGAGAAAAAGCGAGGCGCCGCTACCGCCGTTAAGCTGCATCAGAATCCGGATCGATTCCTTGCCTCGGTTCAGATTGGTATAACCCTGTTCGCAACCCTCACCGGGGTTCTCGGCGGCGCAACCCTGGTCCTTCATCTCGAAGATCTGCTGGGAGCATCGACTATTCCCTGGATCGCAGGATATGCCAAGCCAATCTCGGTGACCGTGATTTCCATAATTATCACTGTCACTTCCGTGATTTTCGG
>CAZFOY010000071.1:0-13086 GCA_964520865.1 uncultured Ignavibacteriales bacterium
TGGTGGAGGTGGGGGGAATCGAACCCCCGTCCGAGAATAACGCCAAACCATCCTCTACGTGCGTAGTCAGTCTATAAGTTCTCGCCGAAATCGCTGCCGACTAACAGGCCACGAACCCGGCCAGCCTCTTTAGTTTAAACGACCCTTAAAGGCATCGGGCCATCGAGCCTTCCTTATTCGACGCCGCGGTTCAAACCCGAAGGCGGGGATCGAGCGCGACGGGCACAATCCTAACTAAGTTAGGCAGCCATGGCGTAGTTAAATTCGCCAGTTGTGTGTTCGCCCGGTTTGATAACGGAGACCCAGACAACTCCGGCACGCCAATAGTCCCTCGCTAAACCCGTCGAAGCCATGTCACCCCCGTAGTATCTACAGGCAAGCTTCTTAAGGTTCACCGGGACCGGTGTAACCTCATTTGTCAAAGAACAATCAATACAATATACTGTATCGGCAGAGCGTTTACAACGCCCGCAATGATTATAACGCGACCATTCAGCAAAGGTTTCAACAGGTGAAAAAGCCCCGGAAATCCAACCTCTTTGCCTGGTTCTCACTGGCCGGCGCCGTAGCTTTCAGCCTGCTCTGCCTGTACCTCATATATAAGATACTTTTCCAGTAATCCGATATTCACAGACAAAGACGGATCCCGAACTGATTGATCGACTCCGGCTCGAAGGTCGAAATAATCCGCTGAACATTCAGACTTATCAGGGAATTCAACGGCTTGACAATCGACAATTCCACATAGTGATCCCGTTTCAGTCCCCAGGTATACCCGAAATTGAAATCGCCGGTGAACTCGAAATTGAAACTGGTCAGCAGTTTGAAATTGTTGATCGAGACAATCTGGATGGTCTGGCCACGATTTGCGCCATTGTCCTCGTTATTCTGAAAGAACGAGATCTCGTTGGTGATCGGATGGAAACCGATCTGGCCCGAGGGAGAATCGAACGATGGAATCACTCCGGCAGACAGATCTTCAGCTCCCAGTGAGATGAGAAACATGCATACGAGCAGAACAAGCTTGCGCATGTCGGACTCCTTGGAATTTGGGGTTTTGGGTAAGTTGTCAGGCGGGCAATATACTAAAGCAGGATATCTGGCGCAATAACCCTCGATATTCGACATCGATGTTGCATTTGGCCGGGTATTTTCGTACAAATTAAACTGTGACCAATGCTTATGAGAAAACTTGGATCTGAATATGGCATATAGATCGAGTCGATGGACGACGCCGAATTTCGGCTCCAACCGTAAGGAGTTTCTGCTCAATTTCGGGCTGCTCGTGCTCCGGGTGGGAACGGGAGCGCTGCTATTGTTCGGCCACGGTTCGGATAAATTGGTCAATTTTGCCGCGAAAGCGCCGACTTTCGCCGACCCGTTCGGTGTGGGAAGCTCCATCAGTCTGGGTTTGGCCGTGTTCGCCGAGTTTTTCTGTTCGCTGGCGATCGCACTCGGTTTCGCCACCCGACTCGCTGTCATTCCGCTGCTTATCCTTCTGTGTACGGCAGCATTCATCATTCACGGTGGGGATCCCTGGGCAAGGAAGGAGCTGGCGATGGTCTATCTCGTTCCCTATCTGACCCTCCTGTTCACCGGCCCCGGTCGATACTCCCTGGATTATCTCTTTTTCGGGAAAAAGCATGACGGAATCTGACAAGCTCAACCGCGCTGAGACCCATGTGGTCAAGGCGGTTTTCCCGAATACTACCAACCACTACGACACCCTCTTCGGCGGCCAGGCTGTGGAATGGATGGATGAAGTCGCCTTCATCACCGCAACGCGCTACTGCCGCCAGCGGCTGGTCACCGTCTCCATCGACCGAATCGACTTCACCAAACCGATTCCAGCCGGAACACGATTGTCGAACTGGTTGGCACGGTCGTCAGGATAGGCAAAACCAGCCTGCAGGTGAAGGTCGAGGTGTTTATGGAGCAGATGTACAGCGACTCAAGAGAAAAGGCGATCGAGGGAAGCTTCACGATGGTAGCGGTGGACGAAAACAAGAAGCCGGTTGAAGTTACGAAGTAATTCGAGGAAAAGCCACAGACTCGGGCACCGTCGTCACCGACCGGAATACTGCTCGATGCCCGGTTTCAGGTAGGTTCCGGTGAAGTTGTTCGTCAACAGATCGTCGAGAGTCGTGTAAATCGATCGGGACTGGTAGCCGAGTTCTTCGCGGGCCTTCTTCGAAGAATACGCCCAGTCATAGTCGAGCAGTTTGACCAGATCCGGATAGATCCGAATATTCCCCCGTCCAAGCAGCTTGTTGAAAGTGACCGAAACCCGGGCGAAGAAGTCGTACATCGGTCTCGGAAACCGAACGAGATGCGGAATCTTGCCGAGTACCGCAGAAATCGCAAGTGAGAGATCACTCGCCACAACATTGTCGCCGGCGAGGATGTATCTTTCGCCGTGACGACCTTTCTCCATTGCCGCAACGACGCCCGGGGCAACATCGCGAATGTCCACCAGATTCACCCGCACCGGGAATTCCGGAATGACAAACTTGCTGAACGCCCGCATGACCCGCTTGCGGTCATCGCCCGAGGCGACCGGGGCGATGATGATCGATGGATTGACCATGATCAGTTCGGTTTTCCCGGGAGAGCTGACTTTTTGCAGCTCGACTTCGGCCGCCCGTTTGGTCATGATGTATGGGATGTGAAGACCTTCCAGATTGAAATGCGAGTTTTCGTTGATCAGGTCGAATTCCGTGGCATCGTGCTCAACCTCGCGTCGATCGAATGCCCCGACTGCGGCAATCGAGGAGACGTGAACAAAGCGCTTCACCCCCGCTTCCTGCGATGCTTTGAACAGATCGAGCGGGGCGATCGCGTTAATGCCGGTAAACTGGGTGAGGCGGTCCTCACGAAAATCAACCCAGGCTGCCGTGTGGACAACAATATCTATTCCCGAGAGCAGTTCCGGAAAAGCCTTGGGAAAGCGGAGATCGGCGACTCTTTTCTCAAGACCCAGCGAATCCACGAACGAGGTATCCGAGCTTTCGCGTACATGGGCGATCGGTTTGACTCCCTGTTTGTTCAGTTCGTAAATGAGCTGCTTGCCGAGAGAGCCGGAAGCTCCGGTTACCAGAATCCTGTCGTTGTGAATATCTATGCCCATATTATCGATATTTTCTTATACCATCTTCCGAGCAGCCTGTTATATTTGCGGAAAGCAGGCAAAAAGTAGTCTCAATATATACAATATTCCCCGGCAAGGCGGATGAAAAAACTACTCAAAAAACTCTGGACCGGCTGGAAACGGATCGCGCACCGTATTGGACGATTTCAGACGAGAGTGATTGTGGCTGTAGCCTATCTGCTCATTCTCTCTCCCCTGGGACTGATCGGTCGTCTGGTCGGTTGGGATCCGCTGGAAGTAAACCGAAAAAACCTCCGGAAATCCACCAACTGGAAAGAAATCCGCGATGGCGAGCCGGATATTGAATCGATGCGTCGTCAGAGCTAAACCATGAACATTCTCGGCATTTCCTGTTTCTATCACGATGCCGCAGCTGCCCTTGTAAGCAACGGCCGGCTGGTGGCTGCCTGCAGTGAGGAGCGCTTCACCCGGATCAAGCACGACCCCGAGCTGCCGGAGCAAGCCGTTGCCTATTGTATCGAGAAGGCCGGGATAGCGATGTCGGATATAGACTATGTCGCGTTCTACGACAAGCCGCTCCTGAAATTCGAGAGGATCCTTTCGGGATACATGGCAGAGCCGTTCCGGGCTTTTCGCGCCGCGTTTCAGGCTTTTCCGATCTGGCTCAATCGTAAGCTCTGGACTTATCATGTGATCCATAAGGAACTCGGCTTCGACAAAGAGGTTCTCTTTCTCCCGCATCATCTTTCCCATGCTGCCGGGACTTTCTTCGGTTCTCCTTTCGACAGATCCGCGATTCTCACGGTCGACGGAGTCGGGGAATGGGCGACCGCCTCCTTCGGAACGGGATTCGATAACCGGGTGAAGTTGCTCGCGGAGATGACCTATCCTCATTCAGTCGGCCTGCTCTACTCTGCCTTTACTTACTTCCTCGGTTTTCACGTTAATTCGGCGGAGTACAAGGTTATGGGACTGGCCCCCTACGGCAAACCTGTCTTTACGGATCTTATTGAGGATAAGCTGGTACGCATTCACGACGACGGATCTATCCACTTGAATATGAAGTACTTCACTTTTCATCGCGGGTTGACGATGACCGGAAGACGGTTCGAGAAGTTGTTCGGGAAGGAACGCAGGACCCCCGAAGCACAACTCAACCAATTCCACAACGATGTGGCCGCATCGATCCAGGCAGTGACAGAGAAGATCGTTGTCCGAATGGGCCGGCACGTGCGCGAAGTTACCGGCGAGGACAAGCTCTGCATGTCGGGCGGGGTGGCGCTGAACTGCAAAGCGAACGGTGTCCTTCTTCGCGAAGGAGTTTTCGATGAGATCTACGTTCAGCCTGCGGCCGGCGATTCCGGAGGTGCTGTCGGTGCGGCACTGTACGCCTATCACCGAATAACTGGAGAGGCTAAGCAGTCCCAGCCGTTCTTCGGGCTCGGACCATCGTACACGTCCGAGTCGGTGAAGCAGTTTCTTGAGGCAAATGATATCCCGTTCGAAGACCTTACTCCGGGGGAGACGGCATCGGTTGTCGCGCAGAAGATCGCCGATGGGGCAATAGTAGGGGTCTACCAGGGGGCCATGGAGTTCGGCCCGAGGGCGCTCGGCTTCAGATCTATTCTGGCTGATCCGAGAGACAATAAGATGAAAGAGAAAATCAACGCGGCGGTCAAATACCGGGAAGCGTTCCGGCCGTTCGCCCCGGCCGTGCTGGCCGAAGATGCTTCGGACTACTTCGACACTTCGGTCGCCTCGCCTTACATGCTGTTCAATTTCGAGGTTCGTCCGGACAAGCGGTCGGTCATTCCGGCAGTGACGCATGTCGATGCCTCCTCGCGCATACAGACGGTCAGCCGGGGGGACAATCCCCTCCTGTACGACATCATATCGGAATTCAAGCGACTCACCGGCGTGGCGGTGGTGCTCAACACCTCCTTCAACCTGCGCGGGCACCCGATCGTGAACCGTCCGGAAGAGGCGTTCGCCACCTTCTGCTCCGGAGGTATTGACATTTTGCTCTTTGAACGATATATTGTTAACAAGTTAGAATTGCCGGATTCGCTACGGGAGAGATTCACCGTCGGTAAACAACTTGACTGACTCCTCTTTCGGCGCCGGCTCGATTATCACAAAACAGAATGATCTCCAGGTTACACGCGAAACGACAAAGGTTATTCTATGTTTCGCAGGCTTAACATCTTTTCCGAACTCTGGTATTTTCTTCGTACCTCCAAAAAATGGTGGCTGGGACCTATTCTCATCTTCCTTCTGTTGATCTCACTGCTCGTGGTCTTCACCGAATCGTCCGCGCTGGCGCCATTCATATATTCGCTCTTCTAAGATGCAGGCGTCACCAACGAGAAACACCTCCGCTGCGCAGCCAGTCTGGCTGAAACTTGTATTCGCGCTGGCCATCCTGTTGCTTTTCGTAATTTGTAGCGAAGTCTGTCTGCGGATTTTCGATGTTAATCTCTACTACAAGAATCAGTTCTTCCCTCTCAACAGAGATATCGACTTCCCCAACGTGTTCGAGAAGGACGCCCATCTGTTCTGGCGCTTCCGTCCGAACAAAACAATCGACTCTCGCAAGTATTCCGACATCTCCTATCACATTAACTCGGCCGGACTGCGGGGGCACGATTTTGATCCGCACAAGTCTCGATACAGGATCCTCGCTCTGGGTAACTCGTGTACGTTCGGGTGGGGCGTGCGGTACGAGAACATCTGGACAACCCGGCTTCAGGAGATCCTCGACCGCCAGTCACCCGGAAAGTACGAAGTGATCAATGCCGGCGTCCCCGGCTACAGCTCCTTTCAGGGGAAGGAGTTTTTCGAAAACGAAATGGTCAATCTGCAGCCCGACATGGTCCTCATCATGTTCGGCTGGAACGATCAGTGGACCGCCGGACACGGAATCTCAGATGCAGAGCAGAAGCCGCCGAACCGAATCATCCTCGCAGCACAGAACCTGGTGTCGTCGTTGGAACTCTATCAGTTTGCCAGAAAGCTCTTACTCAGTTCCACCGAAAAGCAGTCCGCAGTTCCAATGTACCAGACGGAGGGCCGGCGTCGGGTCTCACCCTCCGAGTTCCTGGCGAACCTGAGAAGCATCATAAGTACGGCGCGCGAACACCATGCACAGCCGGTGCTGATGATTCCGCCGGTGGCGGCGCTGAATATCTATTTCCCGGGGATGGTCTCCCCATTTCACGACCTGCACAAGAAGTATGAAGATGAAGTTGTGGAGGCGTCGAAATACGAACAGGTTCCTCTTGTCGATCTTCAGTCGGCGTTCGACAAGTATAACGACCTGTTCAACAATCCGAGCGATGATCCGATTCATTTCAATGCCAGGGGACACCAGGTCGCGGCCGAAGCAATAGCCGCCACCATCATTCCGCTGCTCGAAAAGGAGCCGCTCGCTCACAAGTAACGGATTGCTGCGCGATTAACTCTTCGTTTTCGCAAACCGATCCAGAATTCCTATCAGCTTGTCGATATCCGCTTCATTGTTGAACAGATGGACGGAGACCCGTATCGCACCTTCCCTGCGAACCAGGATGATTTTGTTGTTGAGCAACTCCCGGTGGAGTTCCTTGTCATCGGGGCAGCTGAATGCAAAGATCGATGACCGGTGTACCGGTTCCATCGAGGATTCGATCTTATAGTAGGGGTTCGATCTGACAAAGTCGGCCAGGCGGTCGATCAGGCGGTGATTGTGTGCCTGGATTTCCGGTATCCCGATGTCGTTGAAGATGTCGGCTGATGCTTTCATGCCCAGCAGGTTCAGAACTACATAGTAGCCCATCTCGAACGCCTCCGCTGAATCGATAAACGGCAGGTCATACCGGAACAGGTCGGTGAAATCCAACTTCCAGTCGACTCCCAGCCAGCTCATGAAGGGAAATTTGAGTTTGCCGCGGATCTTGTCAGAGAGATAGAAGAATCCGCAGCCCTGGGGCGAGAGCATCCACTTCTGACAGCCGGAGGAGAATATGTCGATATTGAGCGCCTTGACATCGATAGGTTCCACCCCCATCCCCTGGATACCGTCGACCACGAAGAATATATTGTGCTTTCGGCAGATCTCGGATATGGTCGCCAGGTCGTTTTTGTATCCGTTAAAGTACTGCACAAAGGAAAGGGCCAGTACACGGGTCCTGTCTGAAATCGCTTTCTCGAAAGCGTCGATATCGAATCGCCGGTCTTTCGATTTTACGAAGGTTAGTTTGAGTCCGCGCGATGCTGCGGCGGCCCGAAATGCGTAGACAACCGCAGGGAACTCGACATCCGAAACCAGCACTTCATCCCCCTCCTTCAGGGGCAGGCCGAATGCTGCAACGTTCAATCCGAAAGTTGTGTTAAGTCCCAGGCCGATATCTTCCGGTTTGGCGCCGATAAGCGCGGCATAATTTTGCCGCAATGCGGCACGGACTTCAAATGATTCGTGCGAATCGTCATGATCCGCCGCGACTCGGATATCGAGGTTCTTCTCGACCGCTTCTCTGAGCACGGTTGAGAACGGACCGTACGATGCTGAGTTGAGATAGACTACATTCTCGGTATGCGGAAACAACGCCCGTGCCCGGGCGAATTTGTCATTCGGGTTGTGATTCATGGCAGCTCCTACAGTGTGTATACATATCCGATCAGGGCAAGCGCCCCGGCGATTTTCAGCAGATAAGCGAGCAGCGTGTACAGAAGATAGGGCATCGGCAGTTTTATCCTCACTGAAATGCTCATACTGAGCGGCACCGCCCCAAGGACAAAGGCGAACAGCGCCGTCGCAACACCCGCTTTCACTCCTCCGTAAGGAAGTATCAGGTAGAAGAAGCTGTAGCCGAGCGTCGGGATGACGACGAAAAAGAGAAATTCAATGAGAAAGTTCATGACGAAAATGCCGGGTGAACTCTTCTCGATTAGTTCGGGGGACAACCCCTTGAGCAGCCCGAGGTGTTTTCCCAGGAATTCGATCAACATGCTTATCAGCAACAAGTAGATCCCGGCGGCCAGAAAACAGTAGAGCACGAGAGTAGTCGATACCATCAGAGCCATCCTTCGTTTTTATACCATCGATAGGTCTCGGCAGCACCTTCGGCGAAAGTCACCTCCGGCCCGTATCCAAGTTCGCGTTCCGCTTTCTCTATAGAAACCTCCCAGGAGGCGAGTAGTTCATTTGCTTTCTCTGCGGTCAACATCGGAGTGGCTCGCACCAGTTTGAAAGCGAGTCCGGAGATTGCTGCGATCAGTCGAAAAACCGGGGCAGGCAGAACCAGCGGGAAGCCCTTCTTGCCGATCGCCCGCTGGAGCGTCTCGACCCATTCCCGGTAAGTGTATGTCTCCCGTTCCGCCAGAAAGTAGACGGAGCCCGACTCGGTCTGCCCGGTGGCCGCGAGAAACACGCCGCAGCAGAGATCATCGACATAGACCATCTGCAGTTTCCGATTCAGATCTCCGACCAGGGCGCGTATCCTCCTGTCGGCCGTCTGAAAAACCGAGAACACCTCCTTGTCCCCCGGACCGTAGACTCCGGAAGGACGGACGATCACGACCGGGATCTTTGAGGCGTAAGATTGCACGGCCCGCTCCCCGGCAAGTTTGGACTTGCCATAGGTCGTGACCGGGTGCGGTGAAACGGTTTCGGTGAGCGGCTTGTCGTTCAGGCAAGGTCCGACGGCGGCCAACGACGAGATATAGATAAACTTCCTGATATTCGGAGCGTGACTCTCGACGGCGGTCAGCAGCGAGTGGGTTCCCTTTTCGTTGACCTCGAAGAAACTCTCCGGTTTGCGAGCCTTCACGATTCCGGCGTTGTGAATGACATATTCCACCCCTTCGACTAACGCCGGCAACGACTCCGCCCGGGTAACATCCCCGTATCGAAACTCGACTTCAAGACTTTCGAGTAGACTCAGATCTGACGATTTGCGGACCCCGGCGATTACCCGGAAGCCTTGTTTGAGGAAATAGCGGCAGAGCCGGGCGCCGACAAATCCGTTCGCGCCGGTGATCAGAACAGACGGAGCAGTATCAGACATGCGTCAAAGGTAAACTATTCATGGGACGGGCACAAGCCCGGAGATAGAGAGGCTATTCGAAGACGTCGGCGGTGAAACGGTAAATCTCGGCGTAGGAATCTTTGTAGCTGTTTTTCGGCAGTCCGGCCTTAAGACAGGTCTGTTCGAGGAACTCGGTGCGTTCCCAGCCATGTTCGGTTGCCACCTGCGGAAGAAGTAACCCGGAGTGCATATCCATCTTGATCAACAGACCGTGGCGACCGACTTCGATCTCGTTTATGTCGTGGACCCGTTCAAGCCGGGACAATACGGAGATGCTGATGTTAAGGTGCGGGAATTCGTCCGGATCGAGTTGAGGAAATCTCGGATCTTCCATCGCCGCCGATACCGCCATCTCGGCGACGGTCTCGTACAACGGCCCGCGTGCCTTGATCATACCGATACACCCGCGCAGCTCCCCGCCGACTGTCAGGGTCACGAAGACGCCGCGATGAGTCTCGAATTTTTCGGCCGGCTTCGGCGAGTACTTCTTTCCCTTCAAGGCCGCTTCGATAGCGTCGTGCGCGATCATGAGCAAACTCTTCTTATCCTCATCGGTGAGAGAAAACTCCTGCTTGGCGGCCGTTGCTCCGACCGGGGCTCTCTCGACCGCCTGCTTCGTTCCGACAATCACCGCCGACAGGTACCCGACCACTTCCTGGAAATCGCCGGTTGCCTCACCGGAGGTGGTGTAATCGAGAAACTCCGCCCGTTTGCCGCCGAGGCGTTGACAGGCTCGCATGACCGACGCCACCACTCCGCCGCCGCATGCCTCTCCTTTGCCCGACTCCAGCGTCTCTACCAGAAGTTCGGGACTGTATTGTTCGATAGCGCGCTGAATACTGATGTCGAGTCTTCGGGCCGCCTCTTCGGTATGAAAGTGGGACAGATCGGTGGATGCCACGATTAGGGTGTTGGTCCCTTTAAGGGCAGCGGCAAGGGTCTCACCGACCGCGTTGATCGTGTCTTCCTCCTGATCCCCCATGACGATAGCCACCAGCTTGAATTTGCCGAGTACTACCTGGAGAAACGGGAGCTGTACCTCGAGCGCGTGCTCTCCCCGTGTTGACCCGCTGGCATGTCCCATGGTCGAGAAATAAACCTGGGGATGGATCGAGGCTACTTTCTTGGAGAGCGCCTTGTCGATTTCGACCACGCCAAGCGGCGTTTCATATCCGGCGCCGTCGTAGACCGAAGCACCCTTGAAGAAAACTGTGTGAGACGGGGAAACGATCACGACCGCATCGTACTGTTCACCGTCGAGCAGTTTGAATGCTTTGGCCGCCACTTTCCCGGAGTATGGATACCCGGCGTGCGGGCAGACCAGCGCCAGCGGCGGGCCCTCCAGCGGCGTTTTCTTAACTTCGGAATAGAGCTGGGCTATCTTCTTGACCAGCTGACTGGGGGACGAAGGATAAAAAAGGCCGGCCACGGCCGGTTTTCGTATATCTGAGGTCTGAGCGCTCATCTAACTCTTTCACGTTTTCTTGTCTACACTCAAATGGTATACCAAATCAGTCCTAAAGTCAATCGGCGTTTTCCGGCGGCTGATCCGGAATCTCCTCCCGGGAGTACGGATATTCGAAGGGCACTATCGTCTTCGATAGTGCCCTGGTACGTAGTTTATTACGCTTGATTGGCCGTCTGCTTGTAAAGAGGTGCAACGGCCGCTTGGAAGAAGATTCGTCCCTACGCCTTCGCGGGAGGGGCGGCGGGGGCGGGTGGCTCCGCGACTAAGACCGTCTCGGCTTTGCCGCCCGTGCCGTTCTGCCTGATCCCCTCGACCATGGCGGCCAGCGATGCGATTATCCCGCTCGCCTCGTAAGGCAGGAAGATCTTATTCGCGTCGCCTTCGGCAAGTTTCGGGAGCATTTCGAGATACTTCAGCGTGATCAGCTTCTCGTCCGGCTTGCTTTCGTGGATCGCACCGAAAACGCTGTTGATAGCTTTCGCTTCACCTTCGGCAACCGTCAGCTGGCGGTACTTCTCGGCGTCAGCTTTCTTCTTCACCGCTTCGGCATACCCTTCAGCCTGAAGAATCTGCGACAGCTTGGAACCTTCCGCCCGGGTAATCTCCGACTGTCTGACTGCTTCGGCGTCGAGAATCGTCGCTCTCTTGTCCCGTTCCGCCTTCATCTGGCGGCTCATGGCATCGGTGATGTCCTTAGGTGGATCGATCCGTTGCAGCTCCACCCGGTTGACCTTCACGCCCCATTTGTCGGTCGCTTCATCGAGCACATCGCGCAGCTGGCCGTTGATCCGGTCGCGAGAGCTGAGACAGGAGTCGAGGTCAAGTTCACCGACGACATTTCTCAGGTTGGTCTGGGCGAGTTTCGTCGCCGCCATGATGTAGTTGGAAATCTCATACCGGGATCTTGCCGGGTCGGTCACCTGGGCATAGATCACCGCGTCTACTTCGACCGACACGTTGTCGGCCGTGATCACCAATTGCGGCGGTACATCGAGCACCACCTCGCGCATATCGACTTTCACCACCGTGTCGAAAAACGGCACGATCAGGTTGAGCCCCGGATCGAGCACGCGCTGGAATTTACCCAGGCGCTCGACCAGTCCGCGTTCGAACGGCCGGATGATCCGGATCGACATGGTGACGATGATGAACGCGAACACCGCGAACACAAGTAGAAATATTACAATAGGATTCATGACGTCATCCTTTCTTCAAGTCTTCTTTTGCACCAACAGACGGGTCCCCTGGACCGAGGTCACGGTGACTTTGTCGTTTAGGCCGATCGCCTCATCGGCGAGCGCGCCCCACACTTCCCCTTCGATCTTGACCTGTCCGCCCAGGTCCGGGTCGATCGCCTTGGTGACCAATCCGACCTTCCCGATCAGAGCGTCGACATTCGATTTCGACGGCGATTCTTTCGTGATCTTTTTTGCGAGCGTCCGGGTCAATGGTATCAGAATCACCGATACGGCTATAAACAGGCCTATCTGAACGTAGTACGACTCCGGAGAGAAATAACCGTACAGGCCGGCAACCAACGAGCCGACTACGAAGCAGCCGAAAATAAGCGTAGGCGTCATCAACTCCAGGATCAGAAAAATGACCAGAGCGGCAAGCCAGATCCAGACGATATTCGGCATACAGGCTCCTTTCTTTCTTATTCACCGTCGGGGAGTCCCCGAAGGTTAGCAATAATACTTTTCCTCGAATGATTTATTCGACCATGCGTGACGATTTATAAAAGCTTGCCCCCGAATCGGTTGTCAACTTAAAACAGGTTATGGAGAGGATGGGCATGTACCGATAGTATTGGTAGGAGGCGGGGTGGACAAACCCCTTGCGGTTTTGACGTTGACCTCGGAGCTTGTTGTCGAGAGCACCAGTCTTTTGTAGGTTCGACCATTCATATGGCCGGACTTTTCAGACATGCCCATGGGCGTGTCATTGTGAGGAGCGAAAAACCGAGCGGCAGCGAGGTAGGGCGACGTGACAATCTCGGCTTCATGAATTCCTCCCGTAGCCTACGTCAGTGAGGAGGGCGACAGCCTGAACGACCGCCACGTGGGTCTTATGTGAAGTCGAGATCGCGACGGCTTCGCGCCTGACCGGCGCGATGGACGCCTCGCGACGACGACCTTGTAGCTCGCGTGGGACGGCGTTTGTAGATCCGACCATTCTTATGGCCGGATGTGTGAGATACACGCCTGACGGCGTGCACCGAATGGCAGGTTCGAAGCGAAACTGCCCTACTACGAAACCGCTTTCTGCTGTAGGGTGGACCCGCTTCGGGCCCGCCGTGCCATTCGGCGAGGCACTTACCAGAATTCTTGTGGAACGATCACCTCTCCTAAGTCCACCTGAAAGTCCCATGCCCAAGGGCATGCCCGATACGGCGGGCTCGAAGACGAGGCCGCCCTACCGAAGAATCCGATCCGACACCTCCC
>CAZFOY010000072.1:0-13059 GCA_964520865.1 uncultured Ignavibacteriales bacterium
GGGGACGCCGGGCTCTGCTTCTACAACGAGTCGCATCAACGTTCTTTCATTATCAGACAGTTCAGCCTTTCTCGATTCAGGAAAGGTGGACGGTATTTGTGCGACGAAGCGCAATCCGTTGCCGTTGCGCAAGTCGTCAGGGGATCATGTCGGTATGCCGGCGATCTTCAGGTACAGCACTATGGCGGCAGTTTTGTACTCTCGCTCAACGGAAGCCTGCATGAGACGGCGGTGCTGCAGCCGATACGTATCAACGGTCTCCGGCGGTTCCTGTTCTATCGAGCAAATGCAGAGACGATTTCGGAAGAGAATTCCGCAACAATCATACTGAGCGAGGACGAAGATGTGTGTCAAGAATAGTGGCTCGTTGTTCGTCAGCGGTCCGACCCTCAGGATTATCACAACTATCCTCGGGATTGCTGCCGCCTACTTTCTCACGATCCAGTCGCTCAAAGTGGAACTGGCTGAAAAGGCGGAGGGTCCGGCGGTCGAGCTAATCGATAAGAAACTGACCAATCTCGAAGCGGTGATCCGCGAAGGGGTGGTGAGCAAGGAGCAGTTCTACACGTTCTCCCGGGATGTCGAGGCTCGTTTGAACCGGATTGAGATACTACTTCAGAACGATAAAGGGAAGGGCGGTGATGAAGATCGATAACCTGCGAACCTATCTTGAGGGGCTGCAAAACCAGATCAGCTCCGGCAGCATCAATGAACTGGACTTTGACACTCTGTCCGAACGGCTGACTGATTTTGTTGGGCTTGTCAGCGAACATGAATTGCAGACGGCCGAGCTGAATGAGCTTCGAGAAGACTACTGCCGAAGAATCGCCGGGATGGCTAAGGCGATCGCAGTAGCGGAGCGGAAGGCGGGCAAATTAAAGGAGGCGGAAGAGTTGATCGATTCCCTGAAGACGCTTGGTGCACGTGAACTCATCAACCTGTACGGCAAAACCCAGGCCCGCTTTCACGACACATTTCCATCGAGCTTTGGAATACTGCGAGCCAGGCGCCGCTCGGTAAGGTCAGATCAATTCAAAGAATTCAAGTAGCGGTGGGACGAAAGTCCCGGCCACGGGGGCAGACGCCCGGCCAAAATAGTCACGAAAAACGGAAAGGTAACTAATGTCTATCAGAACGCAAAATCTCGAGACCATCGCGCCCGTCCTGGTGAGTTTCAGCATTCATCAGACGGGCGGTATCGATGATCTCAAAGACGCCGATATCGGTTGCGCGGTCGGGCTGACCGCCGGGCTGGAGGTCGGCCCGCTGGCAAACGATCAGCAACTGCTCGGCAAGTTGGTAGGACTCAGTCTGTCGGACGCGAATAACGGTAAACGACTGGCCACGGTACAGGTGAGCGGAGTTTGCCGGTTGTCTGTTTCATCGCCGTATCCGGTTATCGGCAATCGCGTGACGGGCGGTGGAAGCGGCACCGTGAAACAAGCAGCGGCAGTGGCATCGGACCCGGTCGGTGGCAATATCGCGCGCGGGACAGTGCTTGAGATAAACGGAACGATCGACTGCACGCTGTTGCTGAATTGAGGAGGGAAAACATGGATTTCAATCAATTTCTCAGGAGTGCCGAAGTTACCAAGCTGGAAGCACAGACTGAGATCGATTCAGCGGCCGGCTCGGTCGATCTTTCTCACGCCGCAGCACTGACAATCGATAAAGATCTGTACCTGGAGGCGGAGTCGCGCGGCATGACTCTCTCGGAACTTCTGGAGTCCGACGAATACGATCCGACTCCACCGAACAGTCCGCTCGACGCATTCGAAAGACAGCTTGTCCTCGCGGGCATTCGACTTGGCGGCAAGTCGCCGACAACGGTAGAGCAATTCTATCAGCAGGCGCCGGCGCTTCTTCCGGAATTCATGCTTCGGGAGATTCGACGCGGACAGTCGATGCGCCCGGAACTTGGACTCCTGATTGCCAACAGCACGACCGTTGCAAGCAATACGTACACTCCGTTCTTCATTGATACGGATGATAAGGCGCGCTTCTCACTCAGGCCAATCGGAGAGGGCGCAGAGGTGCCGCAGCTCCTGGTGACCGAGCAGAACCATCCGGTAAACGTCCGTGACTACGGTCTTGCCCTTAAAGCGAGCTACAAAGCTCTGCGCTACCGGACGACCTCGCAGTTCCGCGTGCTTCTCTGGTATATCGGCTTCAGGATTCAAACCGACAAGATCGGTCTGCTGGTCGATTGCCTGATCAACGGCGACGGCAACAGCAACGCCGCGTCGATCATTGAATCAGCAGCCACCGGAAGCCTCGTGTACGAGGATCTGATCACGCTCTGGTCGAGCTTCACGCCGTTTTCGATGAATACGATCATCTGCGGTGTAAACGAACTCAAGTCGATTCTCACGCTGGACGAGTTCAAGGATCCGATGGCCGGATACCGCTTCCAGAACTCAGGCGAGATGTTCAGCCCGCTTGGGGCGACTCTCGTCCGTTCCGATGAGGTGACGTCCGGGTACGTCATCGGCCTGGACAACCGGTTTGCGATCGAAGAAGTTATCACTCAGCCGCTCACGATTGAATACGACAAGGTGATCGATCAGCGGTTCGAAGAAGCGGTCATCTCCGAATCGGTGACATTCGCCAAGGTGCTCAAAGAAGCCGCAGTGATCCTGAACACACAGTATTAACGAGACCAGGGACCCGCTCCGCGGGTCCCTCTCTAATTGGGAAGAACCATGCGCAACATAATTGCTCAGATCGACTATCAAAATCTTCTCGGCGTGCCTCCGGGAAAGCGATTGTTCAGGGTAAATTCCGGGGAGTTCGCTGGCCGAATCTTGGCTATCTTCCGGGAATCGAATCATGACATTGCCTTTTCGTTTTCTGATGCACCGTTCACCGACTGGTCGACGCCGGAGACGATCGCAAGCGATTCATCTTCGTTTCCGTTCGATGCTGCAATGGCGGAAGACGGCACTGTCTGGATAGCCTATGTGGAAAACACGACCGAGTACCTGGCGGTGCGAAAGTTGTCGTTCTCAGACGGCGTATGGACCGCGGGAGAAAAGGCATACGCATTTTACGGCAACACGTTCGGTCCATCGATAGCAGTAGAGCCGTCGGGTAAACTCTGGTTAGGTTTCGGTCGCCTCAACGCCGGCTTTTTCGACATGCAGGTGAAGTCCTCTGCGGACGACGGGGCTACCTGGGGTTCGGGTTCGTCGGACTTTGGCGATACGCTGAGACAATCACTGTATGTGCCGATTTGTCGGCTTCTGCTGAGTCCGAATAAACTCACTGCCGTCTATAACGGTACCCTTACGGACATCTACGCGCGGTGGATGCCGCTGTCCGGTGGAGACTGGAGCGACGAGCAGCTGATAGCCACCGGAAGTGACCTCAACGAGCAGTTCGATGCAGCTGTTTCCGAGGATGGGCTGCTCGGTGTCGTGTTCAACAGCGACAGGCTCTACTATCGTGAATTCGACGGATCAAACTGGGGGGCGCAGACGGTACTCGACGAATCGAGAGGAGGCTCTCCGCAAATCTACTTCAGCAGGAAGTTTCCCGTGGTCGTGTATCTCGGAACGACCGAAGGGGAGGAGACAGCGCTCAAATTCGTGCACCGTTCGACCGGAGCGTTCTCATCACCGCAGGCATTGGAGCCGAGAGCCGATCTTTTCGACCGCGTTCTTCTATATGATTCCGGCACCGGCAGGTACTCAGATTGTACGAGCACGGCCGCCAGCGCAACGGACGCGGACTTCTTTCACGAAGATTCGGGAGCACTTCTGAGCAGTCAACGAGACGCCCTTTTCGTCGGTTTGAGCAGGAAATTCCGATATCTGCAATTTCATTTGTCCACACCGGGCGAAGGAGGAAGCGTCTCCTATTCCTATTGGGACGGGTTGGCCTGGAAGTCGTTCACGCCTCACGGCAGCAGCTACAATCTGAGTACGGCCACGGAACAACTGGCGCTCTGGGCAGATCTGTCGTCGATCCCGGTCGACTGGCAGAAGTGTGCCATCGAGGACAATACATTGTTTTGGGTGCGGATCGAGACGGTAACCAATTTCACGACTCCTCCGATCGGCAGCCGCCTTACGTCTCGATCTCACATCGAATCATTGGTCGCAAGGAGGTGATTGCGTGTCGTATACAAACTCTGAATTGGTCAGGCGACACCTGATCGAACGTTATCCGGCGCAGTCGGCCGTGATGAACCAATCAATCGTGTTAAGCGGTGTCAGCGATGTCATCTTCTACGGCGGCCCGATTGACGGTTCCTCTCTCTCCGTTAAATCAATTCGAAACCGGCTGCCCTCCCGAACGCTGGTGACTTTGCAGGGAGAATCCACGGTAATAGCGGCAAATCCTCTGGTGCCGGGGACGGTCGCGGTAGCATCCGACAGCTCATTCGGAATCATCTACATTGAAAACGAAGACTTCGTGATTGATGCCGCGGCCTCGATCCTCAGAATAAAATCCTCCGGTCGTCTTCAGATCGACGCGACGGTGGCTGTATGGTACCTGGCCTTCACCCTGTACGAAAGAGGAGTCGATTACACAGTCAATGAAGACAAAGGATCAATTCGGCGTCTTGCCGGTGGTGACATCGCCGACGGAGAGCAAGTTTATCTCGATTATCGGCCGTTGTACGACAGTCTCGGGACCGATCTGCTCGAAGCTGCAGTGACCGAGGCAAACGGTCTGGTGGAACGGGCAGTTGATCCTGACAAGCAGTTTGGCGCCGATCCCGTGCTGCAAACTGCGGCAACCTGTCGCGCCCTCGAGATAGTCTGCCGGACGGCCGTTACTCGCGATCTCTCAGGCGGATCGAGCAATGACCGTACCGCGTCTGTCTGGATGAAGCTGGCCGATCATTACGCAGCAAGATCTGACGTACTGATCAGGGCCTTCCGTCCACCCGTGACCAGCATTTCCAAGCCAACGTTGAGCTGAAGGAGGTAGCATGATTCCTGCATTTTTGACTCTGAGTGGGATGCGAGTCTGGTATGTACCCGAGGTTAAGGTCTGGGGTACCGAATCGTGGGGCGGTCTTGACATGCTCATGGTCGAGAATTCCAACGGACAACGAAGCCTCATGTATCACTCCGTCGACATCGGCGGCTCAACTCAGGAAATGCTCTTTTCCGAACTCCGCGACTTTCGCGGCAATCTGTTGCCGGAATCGATCACGAACCCTCGCGTTGTCGTGTGTCCCCGGTCTGCTTTCGCGGCGTTTCCTGTTGGTCATGCGTCCAACCGGTCGTTCAGGATCGCGCGGGACCTTGTCGCATCCGGTCCTGTCACCGTCGACCTGCTCGTGCTTGAAATGGGAAAATGATATGGCCGTGAAAAAGATCGATGAAGAAGACTTTGCCGAGGCGATCGCCCTGCTTGACGATCTCATTGTCAGGTATTACCGGCAAATACGCAACAATATGGATGAAAACCCGAAACTTGGAGATTTTCTCAAAATGATAGAACTGCGACGAAAAGTCAGCCCGTCGAATGCCGAGCAACGGAAATTCTGGCAGATGCTTGATGAAATTCGAAAGGAAGAACTGGGCCCGAAAGCCGGAAAGAGCCGAAAGACAAAGAAACGATCGGTGCGCCAAAATGCGGCTTAAACTCACAATCTCCTTCGCATACGTCGTTGCAATAGTCTTCGGCGTGCAGATCGCAACTGCACTTTGCGCGTCCCGGACATTGGTCAGGAAGGAGACGACTTGCCAGGGAAAGAAACTGATACGCGCAGAGTGCACGTTTTTCCAGGACGCGGCCATAGGTCATTCGAACGTTCTGAAGATCAGTTGTTTTGACGACAACTGTTCACTTTCAATCGGACTTCCCGGAGATACTACCGTTCTACCGGAAACGCACGTGCACTTGGGAGAACACATTATTCTCAAGAGCGGCGCGTTATGGAAACAGGAGGTATTTGCCCGCGAGGATGGTTGTCTTGAATGGTTGGCCGTCTTGGACCATGCTCCCTCTTCCTGCTCATTGTCATTTCCGATCCTGACGCAAAACCTCGTGTTTTATTTCCAGGATAGTCTCAGTGATTCTGAGAAGTCGTCGGGCGCAGAAAGAGCCGATTCGGTACTTTATTCATGGGCGGTCTATCGTTCGGCGGCCACGGGCGATCGTCGCCATGTCCCTTCCTACGGTACGGGCAAGGCGTTCCACATTTATCGTCCCCGGGTCTGGGACAGCTCCGGCGACAGTTGTTGGGCGGACCTTCGAGTAGATACGCTCGGGAATATACTGACGATCGTTCTTGACCCCGCATATCTCAAACGTGCGATCTATCCGGTCACAATTGACCCGACGTTCGGGTTCAGCGCAGGCGGAGCATCCAGTACCGCTCTGAGCACTGTCGAGGCGTGGGGAAATAAGAATAGCCAATACTTCTTTACTTCGGACGGATCCGAGCACGTCGACTCATTGTACGCCTATCTCAAATCGTACGCGGCCGGAACCTACTACGCCGACCTGGCTGTCTACACGGTTGAATCGGGAAATCCTTCGTTGCGAGCGGGCTCGGCGGTGACCGTTTCTGGGTCTGGAAGCACCGTAGCCCGGAGAGGAGTTGCGGTCGACGAATCACTGACGGATGGGTCCGTTTACACACTCTGCGTCGGCAATCCAATCAATGGGGCACGCGTGCAGTATGATTCCGGTATTTCAGGCCAAAACTCACGCCAGACAAGTTCAACCGAACTGGGAGCAAGCTGGAATCATACTGTCGACGGTACGATGCTTCTGAGCATTTACGCCGTCTACTCGCAAGGAGTATCAGGGGTAACGCAATTGCCGCCGAGACGGAAGCGGGCTCAGCAATCCTGGCTGAACTCAGGGGAAAGGTAATCGGAAATGAAAACACGCCTTCTAATTATGGTAACGGGGATCTGCTGGTTCGCTACAAACGTATCTGCAGGGATTGTCAACAACAGCGGAACGAGTTCTGAAGACTCGATCGCGGTTGTGGTGATGAATGGCGATTCGTTAGGTAACCCGACGTACGCTGACAGCTTCTTCGTTCTCACCGTTGGACCGTCGGGCGATTCGGTATTTGCCGAGCGAGTGACTGTCGCCTCGTCCCACATCGACTCGTCGGTGGTCTCGGGAATTACTCTGTATCGATACGCCGTAGCTGTGGCTGATATCGATGGTTCGGGTCAGCCCGGGATGTACACTCTGGCGATTGTAGCGCAACGTGACAGTCCGTTCTTCAGATGGACAACGTCGGCCCAGTTCCAAATCGTAACAACTGAACTCGACGACCAACTTGCTCTGATCTCCAGTCTCAAAGACTCACTGGACAGTCAGTCGACCTGGACCGCCAGGCAGGAAGAAGTCGAAAACCTCGACGGATTCGATCCTTCCGCTGATTCGGTGCTTACAAAGGACCCGGAGAATTATCGTTCGACACTCAGTGCACAGGAAATAGCGGATACGTTGTTCAATCGTGATTCGGTGGTATTCGATCAAGGCTATTGGCACAAACTTGCCGCAACGGCCGACTCGGGAGTTGTCGGTGGAAGCTCCGATTCGACTTCTATTGCCCGCTGGGTCTGGAACACGCCGCAATCACATCACACTGATGCCGGGACATTCGGAGGAAATCTCGACAGTCCAATCTCTGCGGTAGGGGGAGGTTCCGGCGCGTTCGCACAATCTATCCATGCGTACGACTCGGCCACCGGACAGACAATTCCGGGCGTCAATCTTGCGGTGCGAAACTTTGAGCAGACGACTCTTCTCGGTGTAGTGCGGACAGGCACCGACGGCTCTACGGTCATCAATCTCGATGGAGGCAGTTACCTCGTGATCGCAAGCGCAGCGGGCTATTTATTCGGCTCCCGGGATACCCTGGAAGTCGGGTCGGGCCAGCCGGACACTGTTTTCGGCACGCGCTTTGATCCGGGCTCTCCGCAATCGCCGGAGCTGTGTCGGGTGTACGGACATGTGTACGCGCTGGATGGATCGCCCGAGCAATCCGCCGTCGTTCAGGCATACCTCCCAGCAGGGGCGGCTCGCTATGGCGACCTTATCGTGGCACCGTTCACGGTCTCTGCGATCACTGACGAAGACGGTTACTTCTTTCTCGATCTGATACCGTCGGACTCTCTCTCGCCGGCCGGCTCCCTCTACGAATTCACGATCCGCCTGGGGGACGGAACCATCCTCCGCCAGCGGGTGACCGTTCCGTCCGCTGCCCAGTGGCAGTTATCCTGGTGACCGTCAGTTACACACCCATATAGCAGGAGGAAAAGAAGTGGAAGCATTCTCGCTTGACCCCGGTTCATGGCTCGGTTTGCTCGGTTCGGTAGGGCTGCTGCTCGTCGGACACGTGGCGAAAAAGTATATCATCCCGTTTTTGTCGGTCGGCAACCGAAAGCAGTACGCGACCTACATCGCGACAATCGCCGACGAAGTCACCGATGACCTTCGGTCCAAATATCCGGACAAAGAGTGGCTGCAGCACCTGGACGAAGCTATTGATGCTTTGATCTCAATCTGCGGCATCTCCGAAGATATTGCCCGTCGGGCCATCAACGCCTCAGTAGCACGAAAGTAGGATAGCTGCCGACAGCAAAAAAGCCACGCACTGCGTGGCTTTTTGTTTGCATCAAGTTAGTCGATTCTCAACGACAGGGAGCAGTCGTTGCTCCGAAGAGGAAGTTTATGAAATAGACCACATCGGCGATGTTCACCCGACCATCGCAGTTGGCGTCGGCTCGCGCCGCTCCGCCAATAGGTGCCGGACCGGTATGAGTCACGAAAGCGATCAGGTAGTTGAGGTCGACGATATTAACCCGTCCGTCGAAGTTATAATCGCCCTGGACATAATAGCCGGAGCAGTCGAATTTGACCAGAATTGTCGAGACATCTCGAAGAGCGGTGTTGTCGACTCCTTCGGCCCGGTAGAAATATTGCGCTCCGCTGGCCAGACCCGTTGTGCTGGTATTGATCGCCCAGCCGTCCGAGCCGTTCGTATCGCTGCCAACCGATGTGCGGGAAACCGCCCATGAAACCGGTACCATCGTGATCATCATATCGACTCGTTTCCACGAACCGCCGAAATACAATTCGCTCAGGCCGCCGTTATTGCGCATCGACACGGTTTCTTTCATCCCGGTTGCAGGATTGCATACGACTACTCGATACGAGCCGTCGAGCTGCTTCCATCCGCTGAATCCGTCGACAGCCACCCACATACCGGGTGTATTGCCCAGTGCAAGCAGGGCCGAGCGCTGTTCTTCTTCGACCGCCTGGCGAAGAGCGAAATAGTCGGGATCGCGCATGACCGAGAGTTTGAGTGGATTCGATTTGGATGCGTTAAAGCTGTTGAGTCCGGAATAGACCAGCTCGTCGTAGCATCCGTGATTGACACGCACGTCGAACGATGTCGCCATCCTCTCTACCAGGGTATCGATTGAAATCGTCACGATCCCTTCGCGCATGAGCAGCGGATAGCCGCGGTCGGCCCAGACTTTGATTGCCAGGGCTGCCGCCACCGGACCGGAATAGTACTCGCCATATTCACCCGAAGCGACGTGGTTGCCGTCGTTCGGATTGCCGTTGTTATCACCGAACTTGAACTCGCTCAAAGCCGTCATACCGCAGGAGTAAGCGGAATCAGCCTGCTTACGATACAGGTCGATTCGATTCAGGTTTTCATCGTTGTCGTTGAAGACAACGTCGAACGACGGACAGATATCGCTTCCGGAGGTCGGAGTCACGATGTTCGGCGTAGGCGGAGTCGGATCGATATACACGGTGACATCGCTGGTTGCCGTTCGTCCCGAAGTATCGTGCGCCGTGGCACGAATCACGTAAGCCCCTTCGGGCAGTCCGCTGAAATCCCAGATATAGCTATAGCCGTCACCAGCCACAGCGTTGGATATTCCGTCCCTCAACGGAGAGGTCCCGTTGAAATCCTGACCTATGGTGACGAACGATCCTCCGTTCGAGTATGAAAAGCTGACGTAGTCGATGATACTGGAACCGGAGTATTCTTCCGCCCAGAGGGAAGCCTGTCCGAACAAATCCTGGTTCTCCGTTGGCGTCAAGACTCTGACGAGAGGGGCAGGCTCAGTTGTACCTCCACCACCGCCGCTGCCTCCGGTTATCCCGGCCGCGTAAAGTACCAGTTGTCCGGGGAAATTCCAGAACTGGTTGTTGAGCAAGTCAACGAAACCGATTGAATCATTCCATACGTTGTAGGATTGGCACAGCGCATTGGGGTTGTCATCCGTGATAACCGCCGGCCCGGTCCCGGCATCGAAATAATTGCCGAGATAGAATCCGGCGAAAAAAGGTCCGTTGACTATGCAGGGCGTGTCGAGCGGAATCCAGATATCGTAAAGTCCGCTGTCCGGGACTTGCAGATCATACTGCGAGGAGATCGCTATAAGAGCGCCCGGTACCGGACAGGAAGGATTCGTTAGGTCGGCAAGCTCGACGTCAACCGAAATACTTATCGGTGTTGCCGACATGAAATGCATCGGCATATTGATTTCCGTTACCGTAAAGGGATATGGATTGGTGCACGTCTGTGATGGATCAAGATACCCCTTGTACAATTCATTGCCCACCACCCAGTCATCGATCTTATAGGCGATACCGGCATCGTGCCGGACCGTGCACGTATCCGCGGCGCTAATGACTGTATAGTTGGTCAGTTGTTTGAGAGAGCTTGAAGTGACGGCTTCTATACGGGCCTGTGGTTTGCCCCCGGCACTGATTCGGGCTGCTATGAGCAGGATGACGAACAGGCAGAGCAAACCTCGGTATGATCGAGACATGGCAGCTCCTATCAAGGATGTTTTAAGGCATTCTTATCTTGATTATCGAGCGATTTCTGGTATACTTGACGGCAGACCGCCGGCAAAAGGAGCGAATCCGCATGAGTGGATGCGCGAGGCGGTCGTTGTTCAAAAGTTGAACAGGAAGTGACCATGAATCCTCCCGGACGAAAGCCCGATTGGCTGAGAGTCAAGGCTTTCAGCGGCAACAGGTACGACGAAGTTAATCAGCTTCTCAGAAAGCATCATCTCAATACTGTCTGCCAGGCCGCGAACTGTCCGAATCGGGGGGAGTGTTTCAACCGGGGAACTGCAACGTTTCTTATTCTCGGTCCGGTGTGTACGCGCAACTGCCGATTCTGCGATGTTCCCTCCGGGATTCCCGCTCCGGTAGATCATGATGAACCGTCGCGGGTCGCTGCCCTCTCGGCCGAGCTGCATCTCAAACATGTCGTAATAACTTCGGTAACAAGGGATGACCTTCCGGACGGAGGAGCAGAACAGTTTGCCATGGTGGTGCGTGAACTGCGCAAGGCAATCCCTTCGGTTACCGTCGAAGTTCTCACTCCCGATTTCAGAGACAAGCCGGCGGCCGCAGATGTGGTAATCGATGCCGCTCCCGATATTTTCAATCACAACCTCGAGACGGTTCGAAGACTGTATCCCGAGGTGCGTCCCGGGGCCGATTATTTTCGGTCGCTCGATCTTCTTCGATATGTTCGTGAGCACTCGGACATCGTAACCAAGTCGGGTATCATGGTCGGTTTGGGGGAGACGGTCGCAGAACTTGGAGAACTCTTCAGGGATCTTTCCCATACCGGCGTTTCAAACTTAACCATCGGGCAATATCTGTCGCCGTCGAAGGACCATCTGCCTGTCAATAGATACCTGCATCCCGACGAGTTCGATATGTTAAGAGAGCTGGCTCTGCAAGCCGGAATCAAAAACGTATTCTCTGCGCCGCTTGTTCGTTCCTCGTACAAGGCCGATCTATTCGCTTCCTGACCGGTATGGTGTAACTCCGAGACCAATAATTATACAGTTAGCTTCAGGACTCTTCGGAATCAGATCAATTATCCGATACCTATCATGAATTCAACCGCCTCGAAGGGAGATTCATGGTGGATAAACGGAACGCGAGCATCGTCGTTGTCGACGACGAAACATACATCTGCAATATCATCGTTGAAGCTCTGGCCTCGGATAAATACGCCGTCAAGGCGTTCACCGATTCCCGCGAGGCTATGCAGTTTATTCGCGACAACCACGTCGACCTCGTTCTGTCCGACCTGGTTATGAAGGACTGTTCAGGAGTCGAGGTTCTCGATACGACGCTCGCAACCCACCGTGACGCCATATTCATTCTGATGACCGCCCACCCCACCGTCGAGACGGCGATTTCCGTCTTGCGGAAGGGTGCGTACGATTTTCTCGTCAAGCCGTTCAAGCTCGATCTTTTGAGAGCAACGATAACTCGCGGCCTCGAACACCAGCGGGTTCTGCGGGATAACGTTCAGCTACAGGGCCAGGTCGAGTTCCTTCAGGTCGCCAACGCCGGTGCCGCCGAGGGATCGATTGACGAATATCTCGGTCTCGTGATAAAATCGGCCAAGAAGGAACTCTCGGCGACCGCCGCCGCAGTTCTCGTGCTGGACCCGGAAAGCAAAAGCGTACAGAATCAAGTCGAGAGTTGCGATAACGACAGATACCGGTCGGAGGTGCTCGATGAAACGTCGGTAACGAACTTCATGTACACCAAGAGCGGCAAGCCGGTTGTTCGGAAGGACCAGACGTATGTCGACGGACAGACGCTGACGCAAATCTTCATCTCTCAGCCGATCTTCGTTCGCCGCCGCCTGCACGCCGTTATCAATCTGCTCGTCTTGAGTAGATTCGACGAACTCACCGACGGTCAACTGAACGTGCTCTCGATTCTGTCCAATTCAGCCGCTTCGGCCATTGCCAACGAGAGTCTGTACCAGGAATTGCAGCAGTCTTACCTGCACGCTATCCGTGGACTGGCCAAGGCGATCGAAGCACGTGATCCGTACACGGCCGGACATACCGACCGGGTAAGTAAGCTGGCCGAATTGATCGCCGATGAACTCGGCTGGGACAAATCCAGGATCGACACGCTCATAATGGGATGCACGCTACACGATATCGGAAAGATCGGCGTGCCGGATGCGATCCTGAACAAGCCGGGCCGCCTGACCGACGAAGAACGCAAGAAGATGAACAGCCATCCCAAGCTCGGTTACAAGATCATCCACGG
>CAZFOY010000073.1:0-13049 GCA_964520865.1 uncultured Ignavibacteriales bacterium
GGAAACAGCAAAGGTGCCGCCGAGTCGGCCCGCAACCGCGCGAACATGCTCTTCCAGCGCGGTCGGTATGTTGAATCCGAGGATCTCTGTGAGCAGGCGCTTGAGTGGGCCTCGGAAATCAATGACTATGAACTTCGGGCGACAATTCTAAACACTTTGGGTGCAATCAAATCTGCCACCGGCTATCTGAATGAAGCCGTCAAAGTGCTCAGGCTCTGTCTCGCCGACTTCGAAAGCGCCGGCAACAAAGCCCGGCAGGGATACGTGTTGCTCAATATAGGTCTGACTCAGACCGAACTGAACGACTTCTCCGAAGCCATTGCCTCGTTAAATGGCGCCCTCGCAATCGCGCTGGAAATTCGGGACCTGAACCTGGTGGAGATCTGCTACCAGAACATCTCGCGGTGCTACCTTTCACAGAACGAGACCGTGCTGGCACGATCCGTTTGCGAAACTGCCCGCAAGATTCTCCCCGGTCTCAATTCCAAAGCGCTCGAGACCGAGTTGTGTTCCATCGAAGGCAAAATATCCCGGCTTACCGGAGATTTACGTACCGCGGAATCGCGGCTACAGGCAGCCTATGAACAGGCCTGCCGGAACAACCTACAGGCACTGCAAGCCGATCTGCTTCTCGAACAGGGACTGCTGTATCGTGACATGGGCAAGAATTCCCTCGCCGTGTCAAAACTCAACGCCGCAGTCGACCAGTTCAAATCCTTCGGTATCGAAAAAGGATTCAAGGAAGCGGTGCAGGTGCTCGAACAATTGAACCGTAAGTCACAACTCTGAATGCGCACAAGGAAGGTCATCGATGAGCACGGATACGGATAGAATCCTCGGCGCGACCCAGTCCGGCAGTGAGCCGGACTGGATCGCCACGGTAAAGAACCTGATGGCTCTCGCCAAGGAGGCGAACAACTCCTTCGATTTCGACCGAGCCTACACCTACCTCTCCCACCTCGAACGGATATGGGACTCCAAAGGTCTCCCGGAAATCTCAATCGACCTCAGATTCGAACTCTATCGCGAAAAAGGGAAGGTGTTCGCCTCTCAAGGCAAACACGAAGAAGCCATCAGGGAATATCAGAAGATTCTTAAGTACTGCCGTGATAGTTCTCACCTCGTCGTCAAGGCCGAGACTTTCAACCAGGTCGGTCAGCTGCTTGCCAAGAAAGGAGATCATGACCGTGCCCTGGGATATCTGCAGCGGGCAATCGGAGCCTACCGAAGGCTCCAGGACAAACCGGGAATGTGCAAGGCGCTCCGAAATCTCGGCGTTATCTATGTCCAGCTCGGAGAATTCGAAGAAGCCGAACTGAACTACCACGAAGCGGTGGAGTTAGCCGAAGGAATCAGGGACCGGATGCTGTACGCCGACCTCGTCAACAACCTTGGCGCCATCAAGAACATGAAGGGAAACTGGGAGGAAGCCCTCGATCTGTACCATGAATCGTTGGAGATCTACGAAGCCAACGATGAGATCAGAAAATGCGCCTACACTCGGAATAATCTCGCTATCACGCTTTGTGAACGAGGCTTCTACAGCCGCGCCTTTGAGTACTTCCTAAAGGCCCACAAGACCGCTCTTGAGATCAAAGACGGATCGTTGGCGTTAATCGTAGACATAAATCTGGCGGACTTGTACCTCAAGGAGAAGCAATACGACCAGGCCAGCGCACATTGCATTCGGGCCGAAGAGCATCTGATGGAGTCCAAGAGCGTCAACGGCAATCTGGTGGAGACCTGGAAGATTGCCGGCAAGATCGCCTATCAGCGGAAAGACTACGATACCGCCCTTCAGTATTTCAACGATGCTCACAAGACGGCCAGAGAGATCGGTGCGAAGTTTCTCGAAGCTGAGGTCCTGATGGAACGCGGGGTACTTTACGGTGCCATGAAACGCAACCTCGATGCCCTGACCGATCTTGAAGGCTCCTACGCTATCTACAATTCTCTGAAGGCTGAAGGCAAGCGGGAGCAAACCGAGAGAGTGATCGATTCGATCGAGAAATTGTATCTTGAGGTATTCGAGTCGATGGCCCGCGAGGTTGATCGCAAAGACGAGTATACTAAGGGACATTCCGACCGGGTCGCGTCACTTGCGCTGCTTCTCGCCAGAGAACTTGGCATCCGTGGGCATGCCCTGAAAACAATCGTGGCGGCGGCGCTGCTTCACGATATCGGCAAACTGAAAATCGAAGACAACATCCTGAAAAAGCCCGGTCGTCTCACCGATCATGAATTTGACTGTATCCAGAAGCACCCGGAAGTTGGCGTCGAGTTGCTCCGCCGCATGGAATTCCCCTGGGATATCAAGCCCCTTATTCTGCATCATCATGAAAAACTCGACGGTACCGGGTATCCCCTCGGTCTGAAAGGGGAAGATATCCCGCTCGGCGCCAGAATAATTTGTATTGTCGACGTATTCGACGCGCTGACTTCCGATCGCGTATACCGGGCCGCGTATGACACCGAACGCGCCCTGGCCATCATGCTCGAAGGCTCCGGGTCATCGTTCGACCCGGTACTTCTCGGCTCGTTTTCGCAATTCGTTCGTGAAGGCAAGGCCGACCAGGTAATCAACTCGAAGACTAAGAAGGATGAAATGTTCGGGATATGGTCTCAGTGCATGGACTCAGAAGCGGAAGACAGAACCGCGCCTGAGCGGCCTGCGATGGAAAGCGCCGTATAAAAATCTCCTTACAGGTTGATTGCTTCGACTTATTTCTGGTTGTAGCTTGCCACCTCTCCCATTGTGTCGGGCGGCAGAGTCTTCCCGGCTCTGCCGCCGAATCTATTCGAGGATTGTCGGGTATAACCTCTTGTCCGTCAGATTTCTATTGTGATTAGCCCCGGTTGTTATTATCATCCAGTGTCTTAACACTGCCTGTCGATTCGTTAAACAGAAAGGTTATCGAAGCTACCTATGGCCAAAAACTTTGTCATCACCGGTGTATCCGGCTACGTTGCTCCCCGTCACCTGAAAGCTATCAAAGAGACCGGAAACCATCTTGTCGCAGCCCTCGATCCCAACGACTCGGCAGGCATTCTGGATGGGTATTTCGATAATGTCAGGTTTTTCACCGAGTTTGAACGATTCGATCGATACATCGAAAAGCTTCGTCGGTCCGACGAATCGAAGCGTATTGACTATGTGAGCATTTGTTCCCCGAATTATTTGCACGACGCTCACGCTCGATTTGCTTTGAGAGTCGGAGCCGACGCGATCTGCGAAAAGCCGCTGGTGCTGAATCCGTGGAATATCGACGCGCTTCAGGAACTGGAAGACGAGAGCGGGAGACGGATCTACACCATTCTGCAGTTGCGGGTCCATCCGTCGCTCATCGCACTCCGGGAGAAACTCCGGAAGGAGACCTCGGGCGCCAAGAAGGACGTCCACCTCACCTACATTACCTCGCGCGGACCCTGGTATCTTGTGTCCTGGAAGGGGCAGGTGGATCGTTCGGGCGGACTGGCAACGAACATCGGCATCCATTTTTTCGATCTGCTTATGTGGTTTTTCGGCAAGGTGGAACGCTCCGAAGTTCACATCTCTAATGCCACCAGGACGGCTGGTTTTCTGGAGTTGGAGCGCGCCAATGTAAAATGGTTTCTCTCGGTCAACCAAAACGACCTGCCTGATGAGATTAAGGCCAGGGGTCAGCGGACCTATCGATCGATTACCATCAACGATGAGGAAGTGGAGTTCTCGGGCGGCTTCACCGATCTACACACGATCGTCTATCAGGAAACCCTCGCCGGCCGCGGTTTCGGACTGCAGGACGCCAAACCTTCGATTGTTCTCGTGCACGACATTCGGGAAGCGCCGGCGGTTGGCGCCAATAGAAATTCACACCCAATTCTCGCAAACACATAGCGGCCGTAATCGGTGGCCGTCTGTCGGTAAGGAGAAGTCATGCTGCGCAAAACACTACTTCGCCTTGAAAACCGCCTCAAAGACACTCAGCTCAAAGAAGTTCTGATATCCGAGCTAAAAGCCGCCATTGCGGATAAACCGGAGGATGTTTCCGAAGACGAATTCATGTCGGCGGCGGCCGCGGTACTCCTGTACGACCTGAAGATGCGCATGGGGCAGTCAAAAGCCACCGCGGCACCGGCACGTATCGCCGACATTCAACCCAGCGACTGTTCGCAAATAATCACGAGACTGGTACAAGAGATGCAGAGAGATCTGCAGCAGTGCAACCTGCAGATGATCCATGCCCTCGGCTGTGCGATAGCCGAGCGGGACTCCGGAACGGCTGAACATAATTTCCGTGTCACCATCTATGCCGTCCGCCTCGCCGAACGTATGAAGCTACCCAAGCAGGAGATACAGTCTATCATCAAGGGATCGTATGTTCATGATATTGGTAAGATCGGAATCCGCGACGGCACTTTATTGAAACGCGGCTACCTCTCCCCCGACGAATACGAATACATCAAGGAGCATGTCTTGCTTGGGGTCAAGATCATTAAGGACGTTGTCTGGCTCGAAGACGCGATCGATATTGTACTTTATCATCATGAGCGGTGGAACGGGAGCGGCTACCTGCGTGGTTTGCGCGGCACCGACATTCCGCTTAACGCCCGGGTGTTCGCGATCGCCGACGTATTCGATTCGCTCACTTCAAAACGTCCCTACAAAGAGGCGCTGCCGTTTGATGTAGCCTATTCGGCCCTCAAGAACGGCCGTGAGGTCCTCTTCGACCCAGAGTTGCTGGACAACTTTCTTATCATCGTAGGCGACGTCTACGGAGACATTAGCCGCAAACCTTACGATCAACTCGAAACGGATACCCGGAAGCTGACCGGAACCTATTTCGACGTCAATCGTGCCTCGTGACTCGCTCGATTTACCTCGCGATATCCCGGCGCAGGATATGTCGCTGTCCTCAATTAACTTGCATGGAACCCGACAATAGGCTATTATGCGGTTGCGGAGTTCTTACTTCCTGCAATTCGATACAGAAGCCAGGTTCAACTAAATTCTAAGGAGCGCAATATGCGACTCGCTAAAGCACTCGTGTGTATAGCCCTGATCTTGTTCGTCGTCGCCGCGACGGTCGATTCGACACCACCCCCGCCGACGAATGTCAGGATTACCAATATCCCCCAGCTCAACAATGAAGAGCAGGTCTTCCTCTGTCCCACCGACAGCAATATCGTAATTGCTAACTGGCGTGACTTCCGCCTCGGTTTCAGGCAGGTCGGAGTGGGCAGATCCACTGACGGCGGCCAAACCTGGACCGATTCTCTCATCCCGTTCAGCATGGAGTACTTCTTATTCGACTCCAAGCAATCCGACCCGACCATGGCGGTAGACCGGTTCGGCAATTACATCATGTGCGTACTCGATTATGACGCGAGTTACTCGGTCAGTCACTCGGTAATATCGTTTTACCGCTCGACTGACAAAGGAATATCCTGGACCGGTCCGTTTACGAACAGCGACGGCACATTGCCGGTCTTTGAAGACAAGCAGTTCATTACCATCGACAACACGGGCGGGCCGTACGACGGCAACGTCTATTGCTCGTGGACCCGCTTCCCCAACCCGGACCAGATTCTTGTCATCCGCTCGACCGATAACGGGCAGACCTTTCAGCCTCCGGTCACGGTAGGTCCCGTCCAGACTTCGACCGGTTGCGGCTCGAGCGAGATCGATGCCGGTCAGTTCTCCTTCCCGGTGGTCTCATCCAACGGTGATCTTCACGTATTCTGGCAAGGATATGCGCTCGATTCGGGGAGCGAGTGCTCTGGGTTTGTCAAGATCAAGCATGTGGTCTCTTCAGACGGCGGGCAGACGTTCACGCCCGAAGATACAGTGCTGACGGTCTCCGGATATACCTTTGCCAATGGAGGAATCGACACTTATTCTCAGCCGGTAACGGCGGCCGATATCACCGGCGGACCTTTCGATGGCAACCTGTATATTTGTTTCACGAATCAGGGTCCGGAGGATCCCGGTACCACCGATATCGACTTGGTGAAGTCAACTGACAATGGCGTTACCTGGTCATCTCGTCTGCAGGTGAACGACGATCCCAATTCCAGTTTGTTCGACAGCTTTCAGCCCTGGATAATCTGCAACGAGGACGGAGTCTTGATTGCTGTATTCTATGACGAGCGCCTCGATCCCCCCTCATACACTCTATTCGATCTTTTCGCAGCCTATTCGTTTGACGGCGGAGAGACTTTTACTACCAACCAGAGAATCACCACTGCGTCCTCTTCCCCCAGCAATCTGAAACACTCGACCCAGCCCCCGCCTTTTGTGGTCGAAGACAATGGGATCGTGAAACCTCTGAGGATATCGCCTCAGGGCGGTCTGATCGGCGAGTATATAGGGGTCACGGCGTTTCATGATAAGATCGTGTCCGTGTGGACAGACTCGCGCGACGGTAATTCCGAAGTCTATACAGCGAACTGGTACTTACCCCTGCTTGAACCCCGTCTGATTGATCCGCCGACCGACGACAGCGTGTTGGTCAGTCCAATGCTCAGCTGGGCGACTTCGTGGAAGAACAATCAGGACCAGTATCGGGTAGAAGTATCCTCAAGCTCCGATTTCTCAGTCCTGGACACTTCGATCGTTACCGATACGAATTTCGCCTCACTCTCCATTCTTCCCTCGGGCATCCACTACTGGAGAGTCAAGGCGTTTGACCAGTCAACTTCGGACAGCTCCGATTACTCGGAGACTCGTAACTTCTATGTCCGAATTTGCGGAGATGTCGACAACAACGGTGAGGGGCCGGATATTGCCGACCTGATCTATCTCGTGGACTATTCGTTTGGTTCGCCTCAGGGTCCGCCTCCTTTGTATCCGCAACTTGCGGATGTCAACGGCGATGGCACGCTGGACATTACCGACATAATTTATCTGGTGGATTATTCGTTCGGGGACCCCCCGGGCCCGGCGCCGGTATGCAGCGTGAACTAATAGCGACCGAATAATTTGTTGATCATGCCGTGGAACCGGTGAAGACCACTCGCCGGTTCGGCATACATGAGGGCGCATTTGCCTGAGACTGTGCTCAAACCGGCATCGCGGGCAAGTTTCACTGACTCTGAAAAATCGGCTCCCTGCTGATACCAGATCTGCTTCATGCCGCATCTCACGGCCTCTTTGGTGACGTCGACAGCTCTCGCCGGTTTGACGCACACGAGTACTGCGCGGACAGATTTGGGCACCTCGGTCAGGTTGCGATAGCACCGGTCCCCACTGAACTCTTTCAATCGTGGATTGACCGGATAAACGCTGTAGCCCTTGGACTTCATAGTTAGGTACAGTGATCCGCCGAAATTGGCTCTCGATGTCGAGACGCCCACGACGGCGAATTCGTCGTTGGCGAAAAACTCACGGATTTGAGGTCTCAAGCTGACTCCTCCCTGTTAAAGCGATAGCGGCGAAATCCTCTTGAATTTAGTCTTTCCAATCGCTTTGTCAAGAAGAGCCGTCCCGATCAGGATGATGGCCGCCGCGGCGACAATCGTCGCGCCATCCTGTAGTCGCCTGATCCCCTGTAGCATTAAGTCAATGACGCTGAAATGGCTATGCCAGGCAACCTGTTGCACCGCTTCGGCCGAACTGTAAATCCAGGCCGTTCCCAAAAAGTAGAAAGTGGCTGCGATCATGGCGGCCACGGTTGCCGCGCCGGCAAGAAAACCACCCCAGTTTCTTTTCTCGACCGGCGTCGGAAGCGCACGAATTGCCCGCATCGTTCTGGAGGCAAATTCTTGGGGCAGCGATACTTCCTCCGCTCGGTTGAGTCCGTGATACAAAAGACGATAGTGATGAAGCTTCGCCCGGCATTCATCACATTGGCGAATGTGTCGAATCAGAGAAATATCCCTCTTGCTGTCCCGGTTGTCGAGATAATCCTGAATCTTATCATCAGAAATATGTTCTACCGACATAAGTCCTCCTGGCTGTATTTGGCCATCAACCTATCCTTAAGAAGCTTGCGCGCCCGAAACAAATGACTCTTTACAGTCCCGTCTGGAAGGCAAGTTACGTCCGCTATTTCTTCATACGACATTTCTTCAAGGTGATACAGCGTGATTATCACCCTGTACTGGGCAGGAAGATATCCGATCTCCCGGACCAATATGCGGCCCAGTTCCGTTTCCTCGAATTGCCTGTCTACTCGAGCGTTCGCATCGGCAAACGAATCGCAGGTTTCATCCACGTTCCCGCTGTCTCCCACGAGTGGCACCTTGTGCTTCTCCAGATGATTCAGGCAGGTGTTGTAAGCAATGCGGGCAATCCAGGTCGAAAGCTTGGAGCCAAATTTGAATCTGCCGAGATTCTGATACACTTTGAGAAATACATCCTGACAAATGTCCTCCCGGTCCTGATCGACGCGGATCATCCGCCCGACGACATTGGCCACTAACCTCTTATGGTCATTTATGATAACCTCAAAGGCATCAACCGCCCCTTCAAGGACCGCTGCTATTTCCTGCCTGTAGTCTGGTTGTACTGTCATTTCCTATACTATACGACCGGTGTCCTGAAAAGATGTTGCAAAAGATTTTCGGCCCAACCGCAACTTTTTCTAATTCGACCTGTCTGCTGGATTAGAAGCACGTGAATTTGTAAGATTAACGAGAGGAGATCAGAATGCAAGACGCAATCCAAATGCTGGTGGTGTTCGGTGCTTTCGCGATCATAACCAAGATCATAACGGACACGATGACCCGTCACCGGATCATCAACAAGGGGCTGGTCGACGAAAACGTGAAGTATCTTTTCCAGAATTACGGCAGGCGATGCTCCCATTCGAATATCAAATGGGGCATGGTACTCATAGGTATCGGTATCGCTGTTTTGGTCCGTCAGCTTGCCCCGTATTCGGTGAGCGATGAAATGATGGTCGGCCTGATGTTTCTGTTTGCCGGCATCGCCTTTCTCATCTACTATCCGATCGCCAAGAAGCAGGACGAACCTACCAGAAACTGACGTTTCGAACAACTGCAGACGTAAGCGGCAACCAGATACTCTGATTGCCGCTTCTCTTTTGCTGAAATTGAATCGGTCTATTTACTCATTCCGAGTACGTACAATAGAAACGCATACTCGAAAGCAGTATCATGGAGGTACTGGTATCTGCCCATGGAGCCGAAATGGCCGGCGTCCATATTCGTCTTGAGCAGAAGCAGATTATGATCTGTTTTGAGCGCTCGTAATTTGGCCACCCATTTCGCGGGCTCCCAGTACGATACGCGAACATCGTTAAGACTCGTTTCGACCAGGATATTCGGATACTTCTGAGCCGTCACGTTTTCGTAAGGGGCATACGACTTGATGTAGTCGAAATACTGTTTCTCATTCGGATTCCCCCACTCTTCGTACTCAGTCACCGTGAGCGGAAGCGTCGGGTCGAGCATCGTGTTGAGCACATCGACGAATGGTACATCGGCGATCGCCGCCTTGAACAGGTCCGGACGCATATTGAGAACCGCCCCGATAAGCAGACCTCCGGCGCTGGCCCCTTTGATCACCAGCTTTTCAGGATTGGTGTACTTCTGGCCGATTACATACTGGGCACAGGAGATGAAGTCGGTGAAGGTATGGCGCTTATTCATCAACTTGCCATCCTCGTACCAGGCCCGGCCCATCTCGCCGCTTCCCCTGACATGAGCGATGGCGAATACAAAACCCCGGTCCAACAGGCTCAAGCGAGTCGAGTTGAAGTACGGGTCGATGGTCAGGCCGTAGGATCCGTAACCGTAGAGGAAAAATGGATTCTGACCGTTCAGGACCATCCCCTTCTTATAGACGATCGATATCGGGATCTTCACTCCATCCGAAGCTGTGGCGTAGATTCTGTCAAGGGTATACTGGTTCTTGTCATACCCGCCCAGTACTTCGTACTGCTTCAGCAGTTCTTCCGTCTGATCGTCCATATGATAGTCATACACGGTCCGTGGAGTAATCAGCGACGAATAAGTGTACCGAAGGACTTTGCTTTTGTAATCCGGATTCTCTCCCTGGTCATAGGTGTAGTCCTTTTCGGGGAACTTCACGGCATACGCTTTCCGTGTGTCCGGATCCACGATGGAGATTTCCTGGAGACCATTCAGGCGCTCATAGACTACCACATAGTCTTTGAACATGTCCAGTCCATCGATGAACACTGAATCGGTTCCCGGAATGAACGTTGTCCAATTCCTGACACCGGGATCTTTGGTCGGTGCCGTCATCACCTTGAAATTCTTGGCGTCTTCGTTGGTCACGATGTAAAACGTCTTGCCGTGGGAATAGACCGCGTACTGAATTTCATGTTCGCGCGGTTTGAAAACCTGGAACTTATCCTCCGGCTTGTCCGCTTTCAGATAACGGATCTCCGAAGTCGTAGTGCTCTCAAGGTCCATCAAGAGGTACTGCTTGTCTTTAGTAAGGCGAATGGAGACATCGTACATCTGATCCGGTTCCTGGTAAACCAGCACGTCCTCCCGATAGTTCGTACCAAGCTCGTGCCGATACAGCTTGTAGGATCGCTTGGCGTCATCCAGGGTAGTATAGAAAACGTGCTTGTTGTCGGTCGCCCAGGCAAATTCGGTGGAGGTATTCGGAATCTCATCTTGCAGGAGTTTGTCAGTCTTGAGATTCTTGAAATGGAGCGTGAACGCCTCTGCCCCGGTGGTGTCTACCGAATAGGCCAGCATGTCCTGATTCGGACTGACATCGAAAACGCCTATGTTCCAGAACCCATGCCCGGCCGCAAGCTGATTCTGATCGAGAATGATTTCTTCCGGAGAATCGAGACTCCCTTTCTTGCGGCAGTCGATATTATACTGCTGTCCTTCTTCCGTCCGGCTGTAGTAGTAATAGTCACCGTCTTTGACCGGGACCGACAGATCGGTTTCCTTGATGCGTCCCACCATTTCGTCAAAGAGCTTCTTCTGAAGTTCCTTGGTCGGGGCCATGACGGCGTCGGTATAGGCGTTCTCTTCCTTGAGATAGTTGATCACTTCAGGATTGGTCTTGTCTCGGAGCCAGTAGTAGTTATCCGTCCAGTTCTCCCCGTGAAGCGTGTTGGTCTTGGGTTCGATTTTCGCGATCGGCGGTTCCGGCTTACGTCGTTCGATACATGCCGTACACAATCCAAGCGCAACTAACATAGTTATCAGTAGACCAAGTCTTGTGGAACGATACATGAGAAATCTCCTATCGATAGTTCTAATTGAATCAAAGGTACGCTGTTAAGAAATCCGTGTCAATCGGGGAAAAGGCGGGCCCCTGAACTTACAATTGACAAAGATTCAAAATGCTCTATATTGTTGCATAGATTACCTGGGAACACAAGATTACATTTCAAGTATACGGCGCTTGAGGTCTGCTCGAGACGCAGGATAACTGTCTGTCGGACATTTCAGAGGAGTAGGTATGAAGCATTGGGTAACACGGCGGAGCATGTTCGTGCTCGGCATCGCGCTTTCTGTATTGCTGGCAAGCATCCGGCTATTTGCGGATACAACCTCCGAACCTCCCTACAAACATGGTGAGATCATAGCTCAGTTGACCACGCCTCAGGCTGCTTCCAGCCTTCAGGCGGGGTTCACCGATGTAAAATTGAAGCCGGTGGAGCAGCTCTCCAGGAGCATGAACATCTGGCTCTTTCGTTTTGACACGACGGTGGCCAAGGCGGCCGACGAAGCTGCCGTGCTCGATCGAGTCAAACTCGACAGTAGAGTGCTGATTGCTCAGTTCAACCACTACGTCTCCCCCCGTTCAACGACTCCCAACGATCCCGGCTTCTCGCAGCAATGGGACTGGAACAATACCGGGCAGACAGGTGGTACTCCGGACGCTGACGTCGACGCTCCCGAGGCATGGGACATTACAACCGGCGGAGTGACAGCTCTCGGTGATACCATCGTAGTGGCGGTGGTCGATGGCGGTTTCCAGCTCGATCATAGTGACCTGAACTTCTGGAAGAATACTCACGAAATCCCGAACAACGGAATCGATGACGACGGCAACGGATACACCGACGACTACGACGGATGGAACGCGTACGACAGCAGCGGGAACATCCCGAGTGACCTTCACGGAACTCACGTCACCGGAACGGTAGCTGCGATCGGAGACAACGGAATCGGCGTCACCGGTATCAACTGGCACTGCAAAGTAATGCCGGTAGCCGGTTCGAGCGGTACCGAGTCGGTGGTGGTCCAGGCCTATACCTACGTATTTGATATGCGCCGCTTGTACAATCAGACCAACGGTGCCAGCGGTGCTTTTGTGGTATCCACCAACTCGTCGTTCGGTGTTGATTATGGCAACCCGGCCAGCTTCCCCATTTGGTGCGCGATGTACGACTCGTTGGGCTCGGTCGGCGTATTGAGCGCCGCGGCCACGGCAAATATCAATCTGAATGTCGATCTTCAGGGTGACGTGCCGACAGCTTGCCCGAGTGATTATCTCATCTCTGTTACGAATACGACCAACAACGACGTCAAAAATAGTGGTGCCGCCTACGGTGCCACGACGATCGACCTCGGTGCCCCCGGAACGAACATTTACTCGACCGAGACCGGCAACTCCTACGGTACCCTGACCGGTACGTCGATGGCGACACCTCATGTGGCCGGCGCGGTGGCTCTTCTCTGGTCGGCCGCTTGTCCTACCATGCTGCACGCTTACAGGAACGACCCCGGTGCACTCGCTGTCCAGATGAAGCAGTATCTGCTCGACGGCACTGATCCGATCTCCTCGCTGCAGGGAATAACGGTAACGGGCGGTCGATTGAACGTCTACAATTCTCTGCTCCTGGTGCAGGGTTATCCTTGTGGTGTTTCGATCGATCATACTCCCCTGACCGACGTACGAGACAGTTTGAACGACTATGAAATCATCTGTGACATCACTTCAGACACTACTCTGGACCCTGATTCACTACTGATATTTTATAACCCGGGTTCAACCTGGTATACCGCTCCGCTCACAGCCACCGGGAATCCGGACGAGTTTTCAGGATACATCCCCGCCCAGTCACCGGGAACGGTGATTCAGTATTACCTGTACGCGGTGGATA
>CAZFOY010000074.1:0-697 GCA_964520865.1 uncultured Ignavibacteriales bacterium
CTCGTGCAGGGCTTTCTTCACAAGTTCAGTACCGACCAGCCGCTTTCGGTCGACCCGGCGCTTATGGACGTCCTGATGGAGCACCCGTGGCACGGCAACATTCGTGAATTGGAGAACCTGATGGAACGGATGGCGATTCTCCGTCGGTCCGACCTGCTCACCGAGAAAGATCTGCCGCCGGACTTCGGCGAAGTGCCGTCAGTTGCAGGCGATAGATCTATCGGAAAGGCGGAAGCGATTCCGTCGAACCTCAGCTTCCACGATGCCGAGAAGCAGCTGATCGAGCATGCCCTTTCGAAATCGAACGGAAACAAATCAAGAGCCGCCGAACTGCTCAAGATCCCCCGGCATGTGTTGGTCTATCGCATGAAGAAGTACGGCATTTTCTATACCGCGTAGCCACCCCTCATGTTTTTCATATCCACGGTTCTCTTGCCGTAGGGCGGCCTCGTCTTCGAGCCCGCCGCATGAAACACGCCATCGGGCGTTTCATTCCTGCGTGGGCAGGAATCCATCTTCAATCTGGACCCCTGCCTTCGCAGAGGTGACAGGCCGACGCCTTTCGTCGACTCCAAATCCCGTAGGTCGGGTTCCTGATGAGATCCCGACAGGGAGCGAAGAAGAAACCCGACACTTGTGGCCCCGACCATTCTTATGGCCGGACGTTGGATACATGCCATCGGGCATGCATTCCTGC
>CAZFOY010000074.1:797-12122 GCA_964520865.1 uncultured Ignavibacteriales bacterium
GGAATCTATCTTCAATCTGGACCCCTGCCTTCGCAGGGGTGACAGGCCGACGCCTGTCGTTGATCCCAAATCCTGTAGGTCGGGTTCCGGATGAGATCCCGATAGGGAGCGAAGAAGAAACCCGACAGCTGTAGGTCCGACCATTCTTATGGCCGGACGTTGGATACATGCCATCGGGCATGCATTCCTGCGTAGGCAGGAATCTATCTTCAATCTGGACCCCTGCCTTCGCAGGGGTGACAGGCCGACGCCTCGCGATGACAGACACCCGCGCTCAGTGTAGGGTGGCACATTCTCTTGGCCCCATTGAGGTATCCAAGAAGCGTCGTAGGTCAGGAACGCTGCGTTCCTGACATTGAACGGCAGGCTCGAAGCGAATCTGCTCTGCCAGAGACCCAATCCCGCCGCATGATTCTTACACGTCGTAATACAAATCGAATTCGTACGGCGTCGGACGGACGCGAATCTCCGTCACCTCTTTCCGCTTGATCTTGATCCAGGCTTCCAGAAGATCCTCGGTAAACACACCGTCTTCGAGCAGGTAACTGTTGTCCGCCTCCAGCGCGTTCAACGCCTTGTTCAGCGAGGTCGGCAGTTGGTGGATATCCTCCAATTCAGTGGGAGTCAGCTCGTCCAGATTCCGATCAAACGGCAAGCCCGGATCGATCTTGTTCTTGATCCCGTCGATTCCCGCCATCAGCATCGCCGAGAACGACAGATATGCATTCATCGTCCCATCCGGAGGACGGAACTCGAATCGCATGATCTTTGGATCGCGCTGATACCCGGGAATACGAATGCACGCCGTGCGATTCCCCACCGAGTAAGTCCCGGCCACCGGAGCCTCGAATCCCGGCACCAGCCGTTTGAACGAATTAGTCGACGGGTTCGTGAAGGCAAGCAGTGAATCGACATGCTTCAGGATGCCGCCGATGTAGTACAGACCGATCTTGGAGAACCGTGCCGGACCCTTGGCGTCGAAAAACATCGAACCCTTCGAGTCAGCAAGATATTGATGTACATGCAGTCCCGATCCGGGTTCATTGAAAAGCGGCTTCGGCATGAACGTGGCCGATTTGTTATTGCGGAAGCAATGATTCTTGACGAAATACTTCACCTGCATCACCTGGTCGGCCATCTTCAGGAGCGGCGAGAACTTCGTCTCGATCTCGTGCTGGCCGGCCGATCCGACTTCGTGATGGTGATACTTCAATTCGATTCCGACTTTCGCCATCATCGATGAAATCTCCGAGCGGAGATTGAACGCCCGATCCATCGGCGGAGCAGCGTGATAACCGCGCTTGTACTGGATTTTGTAACCGAGGTTCTCTTCGTCCATCGCGGCATTCCACTCCGCTTCCATCGAATCGAGATAATAGAATGCCTGGTCGGGTCCCTGGTAGAAGTTCACCTTGTCGAACATGTAGAACTCAAACTCCGGCCCGATAATCGACTTCACTCCCGGCTTGACTTTGGCCAGATACTTCTCGGCATAGGCCGCCACCCGTCTTGGATTCCGCGAGTACGGGAGGATCTTGTCGGAGACATCCATGATATCGCAGATGAACGAGAGAGTCGGGCGCTCGTAGAACGGGTCGATGAAGACGGTTGACTGATCGGGCAGTGCAATCATATCTCCCCGCTCGATTTTCGAGAATCCCGGCAGCGAAGAGCCGTCGACCCCCACGCCGTTCTTGAACAGGTTGTCGGTCAGCGATGAGACGGGAATCGTGATATGATGCCAGAGGCCGATAAGGTCGACGAATTTCAGGTCGATGAATTCGATGCGATTATCTTTAGCCAGTTTGGTCAGTTTTTCGATTGCCATACATACCTCACATAAGCAGACAATTATTGTGACATTTTTCACATAATGTACGGTTTAATTTCAACTTGGCAAGAGAAGATTGCGGGGGGGCTTATACCGATCTAATGTGGCTGGGTGCCCTGCAGCTCTGCTGTGGGTTGACCTCAATCAACACGACTGCCTCCCAGGTGCCCCAGAGCTCTGCTGTGACTTCGTTGCGGCCCTATCCTGTCTTTCGTAGGCCCGACCATTCTTATGGCCGGGTGTTGCATTCATGCCGACAGGCATGTGATATTACCGTTCAAAGAAGAAACCCGCCGCAAGCAGACGGGCCACCCGACCAATCTCTCGTGGGCTCGACCGTTCTTAGGGTGGGGTGTTGCGCTCATGCAGACAGGCATGTAATATTGCCGAAAGTCGACGTTCCGGCGGGGCAAGACCAACTCGTTTACTGTGCGGCGGAGGAATCAGAAATCTAGTCTGAACAAGACACCCGCCGCAAGCGTGCGGGCCACCCAGCCACATTGCTAAACACAGTCAGGTTGTGTTTCGTCCCTTTATTGACGAGTTGAAAGGAGGTGTATCGAGATACAAAACCTTGCTAATAGAATCTAAGGATGGCAAAACTCTATCACAGTGAAAGAGGAGGGTACTTTGAAAGCGATAGTTAAATCCGCTGCAACAGTTGTTGTCCTCGTACTGTTGACTGTACTTCGGGGCAATTCTACGATGCCAGCTATTCACATCTCTCCGGTAGACTATTCTTTTGAGATACTGAATTCTGATTACAAAGCAGGGTATGTTAAGCTCGGCTTTACGTTTTCTCTATACAGAGCGGACTTTAGTCCGTGCGGAACACTCGATGTCAATTGTGTAACGCCAAACGGAGTTCGGGCGAGTGGCATAACGCATTGGCTCGTATCCTTCGACAGCTCCAAGACCTATCACGGAGAAGTTGACCTTCACCTGCTGAGCGCGGATACGGCTGAAGTGGATTTTGCATGGCGCTGTACCAAATCCGGCTCAACCGGCAAGATCAGGTATTTTCTTGCCAAGGTTGTGGACAGTATCCAAACGTGGAAAGGGGATCCTCGTGGCTCGTATAGTGGTGGGAAATTCCCCAAGCCGCCCGCGCCCGAAGTTGACTTTGATACGCTGTCAGAACATGATTGGAGTTCGGAATACGAAGTATACATCGACGTTCGCGCACCAGAGAATCTGATGAAAGCACAGAAAATTCTGCAACAGAAGCTGGCGATTGAAAAGAACGGGACAGCCAAAGTCAAGACGAGTCTGCGCAAGTTGAAAGAGCTGGCTGACAATGGCCTGGACTTTGAATTCGTGGTACCCCCACCATGGAGACATCGAGAGAATGACCCAGGGTAACTGCACAAGTTGGATTCCAGCGGCAAAAAGCAGGGCGATGCAGGTTCCCACGACAATTCCTTCCTCGCGGGAGTATCACTATCGGGTGTTGAGGGGATGACCTCGTATGACTATATCCCTTACGACGGTCAAATCACTTTCGACCTGAGACTGAACAATTCCTATGGTATTACAGTCGGTGGTCTGGGGAATGGATTCAGGGTCTATTCTCCGGACGGGGCCGACTGGACTTCCACAATGGCGGACACGTTTAGTGCAGGTTGGAACGACAGATTTGATTTTGATTTTAAGATAATACTTCGGAATACAGATGGAATTGCTTCGGACACAGTTGCATATTCCGGGTTAATATCAATGGGCACAGGCTTGGAAAACGGTTTTAATGAAGAAGCATATCGAATCACAGTTGGTCCGTTCCAAGAGAATGATATAGGTAAGACGATCTGCATTGACTCATCAAATTTCGCTCCTCCCTTCGCAGGTAGATGGGAATGGTCCGATGATTTTGGCTACGTGTCATTCCCCCCTGATTGGGACGGTCCTCATTGTTTTACAATTAGGGGAGACTCGATCACTTACTATGGCTACATCTATTACTACGATCCTACCTTGTCTCCACCAGACTACAGACCGGCGAGGAACTGCAGAATAGTTTTGTGGGATAGCGATATTATCGGCGACGATTCGCTGGCGACAGCGGTAGCTGAGAGCGACGGATCATATCAAATCGGCCCAGTTGATAATTCGGATATTTTGGGAAAGTTGGACACTTACCTTCGCATATATCCAGAAAATGAGGCAACATATTTGACTGGAGCATATAATGGAAATCGAGTGTATTTGCAGACTCAGACACAGAATGACGTTCCTGGAGGTGAATACGAAAACACTTTCTTCCTCACTCCTGTCGCAAGCGGTCCTTTTTTTGTCGCTGATGCAATCCTCGATGCCAAGCAAGTATGGGAACAAATGCGTCCGAATGATCAGCCACCTCAAGTACAAACTGTCTGGACAACGAATGATAATATGACTTTCTACGATACAACTCAGCATGCCTTGCACATTTCAGACAAAGTCGATGCATCCATGGCTCTGCGGGACACCTGGGATAGAGGCGTAATTTATCATGAATACGCTCACGCCCTGCAGCACGCTTTTGGGTTCTTCTTCTCAGGCGGTGGAATGCACGAGTGGCTCGTGGCTACGTCATTAGGTACCGCTTCGCTGGAAGGCTCGGCTACTTTTCTCGCGAACATCCTGCTAGATTCTCCTGTACTAGAGTAAACACATGTAACGGCTTTCAAGACACTGTTTGGCTCAATTCAGAAAACGGCGAATGCAATTGCGACATTTGGCAGGCTGGTGGAATAAATTCTGCCAACAACGGAGGTGTCTATTTCGAGGCCGCGGTCGCGGGGATGCTCTGGGACATATACGACGAGCATGACGACGATTGCAGCTCGTATGGGGTTAATCCTGATCCATACCGCCAGATTCCGGATGGAGTCGGGGATACTCTCTGGGATGAATATAGTGACATTCTGAACTCAATGTGTACAAGAACGGTGAACGACTCTCATCCCGAGAATATGCACGAGTTCTGGACTGCCTGGTTCGCGCCGACATCATTTGGTCATTTGCACGCTATGCGCGATATCTGGTACGAACACGGTCAATGTTGTGTAGGACCCAGGGGCAATGTCGACGACGATCGGAATGACCTAATCGAGATCTCGGACTTGGTTTATCTCATAGATTACAGCTTCGCCAATGGGCCTGCCCCGACGTGCATGGAGGAGGCCGATGTAAACGGAGATGGAACGGTGGATGTTGGAGATGTGACTTACCTCATTGACTATTCCTTTGGAACCCCTCCAGGTCCGCCGCCAGTCAATTGCGAATAGCCTAACGACACCCCCGTGCAATACCAAAAGCCACCGAGCGGAATCGAACCGCTGACCTACTGATTACGAATCAGTTGCTCTACCAGCTGAGCTACGGTGGCTTCTTCTACTCTCTTCTCGAAGGCTGAATAAAACAAAATTTCGGCTTTGGTCAAGATAAATCGTCTATCGGCAAATTCCATTGCTTCACAACCCGTTTCATAATTCAATTGACCTGTCAGTTCAGCCTTGAAGCGATAGGCCAATCGATATCAACCGTCGCTGATCTCTCAATATCCCCCGATTCAGGTGCAGACCTATAATGATGCAATCCGGTCATTGTGACGCATTGCACAAAAAGATTGAACTCATCGCGATGATCGCTGTTGCACCTATTAACTCGTTGATAGAAAAGAGGTAGACTCTAAAGATATGCCGGCCAAATCCGACACAAAGAATATGCCTTTCAAAGTAAAAGACTGCGCCCTGATCACCCGAATGGCCGGCGTAACCTCAGCCGTCAACCTCCGGGAACTCCGCGAAAGGCTTCTCACCTGCCCGCAGGCATGCATTTTCCATCATTTCTCGGAAACGCTTGTCCGACCGAGTTTCGATGACCCCGAATTCAGGAACGATTTCGCCGTCTGGTCGGCCCGGACACTTCGCGACCGGGTTCTCGCCGAACGGCTCGGCGTGCTCAATCCGTATCAGTTCAGCTCGCTTGAAGATCTCCGCGAAGCAATCACCGACGCGATCGACGAGCGGATCAGCGAACTGCCCTACGTCCTCTCTGTCCCCAAAGGTGACGAGTTTATCTTCATGCAGGCGACTACGGTGGTATTCGATACCGATCTGACGATCAAAACACCCCGCGGCCTCGCCAAAGCGATTTCGGCGATGAGCACAAGCACCGTCTACTATCATTTTATCGAGGCGAGACGGCGGACCCCGGACGGGGTCGATGATTTCTCCGCCTGGCTGCACGAGTTCGGCGAAGAACACAACGAGCTGATCAAGGCATTCAAGAGTATCGATTTCTACTATCTCACACTCAGGGAACTGAAGAACGCGATCATCCGGACAGTCCGTCCGTTCACTCACGGGGTGCAGCGTGTCCGATAAGTCGCTGTCGATGTACGAACCTATTGTCGGCCATGTCGCAACCTCGCAGTTGCGCCAGCTTGCCGACGACCTGACCGGCGCGAAAGTCGTTCACGTAAATTCGACCAAGGCGGGCGGAGGCGTGGCGGAAATCCTCCACTGGCTGCAGCCGCTCATGAACGACCTCGGTCTCGAGTGTACGTGGGAGGTTATCGAAGGAAACGAACCGTTCTTCAATGTCACCAAGTCATTTCACAACGGCCTGCAGGGGAACCACGTCCCCCTCAGCGACAGCATGATCCAGACCTATCAGGATACGGTAGCGGGCAATGCCGACCGCCTTCGCGAATCGCTCGAACAGGCCGACTATGTCTTCATCCACGACCCGCAACCGGCCTATCTGCTTAATCTCTGTCCGAATCGAAAGGGGAAGTGGATCTGGCGCTGTCATATCGATGTATCCCACCCGAACCGTCGGATCTGGAACTACGTCCGCAAGACTGTCTCGGATTTCGACGCGAGTATTTTCTCGATGCCGAGTTTTGCGCAGCGTCTCCCCCACCCGCAATTTATCATCGCACCGAGTATCGACCCGATCAGCGAAAAAAACTGCGAGCTGCCGCCGGAAGAGATCGAGGAAGTCCTGAAGAAATACGACATCTCACAGGACAAGCCGGTGCTCACCCAGGTGTCACGGTTCGATATGTTCAAGGACCCGATCGGCGTGATCGAGGCGTTCAAAATGCTGAACGGATCGGTCGACGCTCAGCTTGTCCTCGCCGGAGGAGGGGCTACCGATGATCCGGAAGGCGCACGGGTCTACCAGGATGTGCTGGACGCCGCCGGAAATGATCCGCGAATCCGGATCCTGATGCTTCCGAGCGACGCTCACCGGACGATCAACGCCCTGCAGCGCGGCTCGACTATCGTCATCCAGAAGTCGATCCAGGAAGGATTCGGTCTGACCGTGACCGAAGCGATGTGGAAAGGCAAACCGGTTATCGGCGGCAACACCGGCGGTATTCGCCTTCAGGTTCACAATCACCATACCGGCTATCTGGTCGACACGCCCGAAGGCGCGGCGCTCCGCATCCGCGAGCTCCTCCGCCAGCCGGAGAGAATAGATAAAATCGGCAACACTGCCCGCAATTTCGTCAAAGAGAATTTCCTGCTCACCCGGCACCTTCGCGAATACCTAACGCTGATGGTCGGGTTTAAACGGGGTCTGGACAACGACCTCATTTCCGTGTAGCTTTCCCTATGCGAGTGCTTAATCGCTCTCTAAATCTCGAACAATTTTATAAAGAACTGGATACTTCCGGAGATCGTATCCTCATGCTCGATTACGATGGCACCCTTGCTCCATTCCGAAATGAGCGTGAGCATGCATACCCTTACCCCGAGCTGATTCCCGTTCTCAGGAAACTTGCCGACTCGACCCGGACCCGCTTGATTATTGTCAGCGGAAGGTCGGTCGAGATGCTCAAATTGCTGCTCGGCATGGACAAGTTCCCGGAGGTCTGGGGATGTCACGGGTTGGAACATCTCTCTCGCGACGGCAAGTACTCGCTGAAACCGCTTGACCCGGATACGAGGAAAGGTCTCGATGAAATTGAAAACTGGATCCGTTCCAACGATATGGAGAAGTACGTCGAGCGAAAACCATCGGGTATCGCCTTCCATTGGCGAGGTCTGTCCGGGAACGAGGCGGAACAGATTCGAGACAAGGTGACCCAGGAGTGGTCGAACAAAATTGAACAGTTTCGACTGGCGGTATACGAATTCGATGGCGGTCTGGAGTTTCGAATGCACGAGATCTCCAAAGCTGACGCCGTGGGCGAGATTCTGAAAGACTCTACGTCCGGCACAACATTGGCCTATTGCGGGGATGATTTCACCGATGAAGACGCCTTTGAGGCGCTGGGCGAACGCGGCCTCAAGGTATTGGTCCGAACCGAACTTCGCGACACCAGGGCCGATCTATGGCTCACTCCTCCGGACGAACTGGTCGAGTTTCTCAAACGATGGATCTGAGCAGTAGTTCTATCAGACATCTTTTTGATCAACAGGTCCTTGTTCCGCATTATCCCGTAGGGCGGCCTCGTCTTCGAGCCCGCCGCAATACGAGTGCTGTCAGGCATGGGAAAGTCCTTGTGGGGCAGGTCCTTCTCAGAACCTGCCACGCAGCCGCACGTGCAGTCATGAATTAGCAGGATCGGATTTACGTCTGCCGTCCAGCGCGAGCTGAAATGTCGTCATCGCGGGGCGCCTATCACGGCGGTTAGGCGTGAAGCCGTGGCGATCTCAATTCGAATAGGACCCTCGTGGCGGTCGTTCGGGCTTTCGCCCTCATCACTGACGGCACCGAGACAGGTCGAAACGTGGGCAAAATCGGTTCGGTATTACGAACATCATCCTTGCAGGCAAATTTGCCTTTTGCCCTGAATTGTGGTATAATAGAAGCAGGCAGCTGGCATTAAGGGATACCCCGGGGAAATCATCGCGTTACGCCGAAGGAGTCTTAAGTTTATATGTCTCAACAGAATCGCCGTTTATTCATCATCTCGAACCGACTCCCCCTGGTGGTCGGAAAAGAAGACGAGGAATGGAAGATCTTCCCCAGCTCCGGCGGTCTGGTTACCGCATTGGATCCATTGATGAAGCAGAACCATGGCCTCTGGCTCGGATGGGCCGGAGTGCAGGAGGATGCTCCCCTCGATCCCCTGCTCGAACAATACAGCGCAGAACGAGGATACGAACTCAAGGCGGTGCCGCTGGATGCCACCGAGGTTGATCGCTATTACCGGGGGTTCTCCAATCAGACAATCTGGCCGCTCTTTCACGATTTGCTCGGCTATTGCACGTTCGATCTCGATCAGTGGAACTACTACAACAAGGTCAACGAGAAATTCGCGACTGAAATCGCAAGGCTCCACCGCCCCGATCAGTTTATCTGGATTCATGACTATCAACTGATGCTGGTGGCTTATTACCTCCGTGAAATGGGAATCTCCGTCGAACTGAACTTCTTTCTGCATATTCCCTTCCCCTCGGCCGACTTGTTCGCTCGGCTACCCTGGAAGAATGAAATCATTTACAGCCTGCTCGAATATGATCATATCGGTTTCCAGACTGCCCACGACCGGCGCAATTTTGCCCAGTGCGTAAAGTCGTTGATCCCGAATGCGCGGGTGACCACCAGCGGCCGGCAGTCGATTGTGCATCTCGAAGGGCGTAAGATCAAGCTGGGGACCTACCCGATCAGTATCGATTTCAACGAATTCAATCGCGACGCCAAGAGTCAGGAGGTTGCCGAAGCTGCCTGGTTCACGCACGAGAATCTCCCCGGACGGATGCTCCTGCTCGGGCTCGACCGGCTGGACTATACCAAAGGAATGCCGGAGCGGTTTTTGGCTTTCCAGCGGGCACTGGAGAAATACCCCGATCTTCATCGCAATGTCTCGCTGGTGCAGATTGTAGTGCCGAGCCGTCTGCATGTACCGGAGTATCAGGATCTGAAAGAACAGCTCGATACGCTTGCAGGAAATATCAACGGCCGGTTTTCTCAGGGAGGATGGGTGCCGATTCATTATATGTTCCGCGAGCTTGACCGGACACAGCTTCTCGGCTACTATCGCGCCTGTGAGATCGCGCTGATCACCCCTCTTCGCGACGGGATGAACCTCGTGTCGAAAGAATATTGTGCGTCCTCGGTAGACAACAACGGGGTATTGATTCTGTCGGAGTTTGCCGGCGCCGCCGATCAGATGTCCAAGGGGGCGATTATGGTGAACCCGTACGATGTCGAGAACACGGCCGACGCTATTTATCAGGCTTATGTGATGACTCCGGAGGAACGGCAGCGTCGGATGCGGCTGCTTCGTTCGGAAGTTCGACGCAATGACGTTCACCGATGGGTGCGCTGGTTTCTGGAGTCGGAGCGACGGTTAGTCGACCGCCCCATCCCCGCCGAGACCCCATAGCCCACTCTTCCTTAGCCCGGGTCATTCTTATAACCCGGGATTCGACATTCTTCGTAGCCCAGATCCTCGTAGCCCAGGTCCTTCTTAGAACCTGGGATAGTGACATCCCTCGTACCCCGTTTCCTTCTTATTACCTGAGACTCCACTAAAATCCGGAATACCTATACTTAACGTGACCCGGTTCATTGCCGTGATCCGGGATCATCGTCCCCACGGGGCGAAAAATCAATCATTTGGCATGGATAACACAATGCCGGAGGTCGGACTCGAACCGACACGCCTCTTTCGAAGCAAGGGATTTTAAGTCCCTGGTGTCTACCACTTCCACCACTCCGGCAGGCCGATTAGCGGCAATAAGTTAAGGGAAATGGGAAGGGGGCGCAAGGGAGTTTTGGTATTATAAGCTTGATGATCAATCACCGCTGAAGCGGCTCAATGAGCATGCTCCAATAGAGCTCTGCCGCCTCTGATTGAGTCAGAGGATCGGCGCTTTGGCCAAGACCGTGTAATCCCATAGGCTTGAGCAGCAATTCATATCCGTCGTCTACTACGGTCAGAGACTCATTGAAACTGCCTTGAATCGAATCCGTTGAATGGGAATAATAGATATCGTTGCCAAATAGCGCACCGTCGCCTGCCCAAACTGAGCATTCCGCTTCACGAGAACCACGGGCGTAAACAAATGCAGTGAATCTTGTCGTGCTCAACCGCTTGAATCGCGTGGTAATGCTAGGGTTCTTCTCAGACAACTCGCGGAGAGACTCTTGAAAGTAGCGAGAAATGTAGTCGAAGCTCTCATCTCGAAAGTCATCTTTGTCGTGATCGTCAAACGACCGTTTGACTCTAATATGTTTCGATCGAGGCATAGATGTCGCGGCAGTGACTTTTTGCATCCGTCGATCCGCGGTTTCGGAATCAGCCACGTGTCTGGAAGAAGTCTCGATGGCCGTACGGATTTCTGAGGCGACTAATGCGAACGCTTCCTGAAAATTGGAGTATAGTGATATTGGCTTTCCGTCGGGTGGAGTCACTCGAAGTCGAGCTAGGGCGCTGTGTTGCCAATCACATGGGTGTAGTATCACTGGAATCACCCTTGCCGATCCTTCTCGGTCCTTCTCTAAGGCACGTGTCATCTCTCTATTTTGGCAATAGTCTGATGCCAAGA
>CAZFOY010000075.1:0-11723 GCA_964520865.1 uncultured Ignavibacteriales bacterium
CGTAGCATCGTACGGCGGAACGAACTTCTCGAGCATCTTCGATGCGCAGGTTGTTGGATAGTCCTGATAGCAGATATTGTCCTTGACCGCAATCGGTACACCAACGAGAGGAAGCTCCTTCGCTTTCCCTTCTTTGACCAATCGTGCAACTGCCCCTGCCTGCTTGAGAGCTTTGTCTTCGGCGATTGTGATGAAGGCGTTGAGGGCTGTTCCAATTTTCGAGGCATTGCGTATTGCGGCTCGTGCGGTTTCCACGACGTCGTTACGACCAGATTTCAATTGGCTAACAATATTGACCGCGCTTTGATGAGTGATACCGGACATGACGCCCAATATAGCTCAAAGCGATCACAGCGCAAGGTAGTGCAAGAGAATCGGGCAGCCTCATTGCCGAAGCTGCCCGATTGGACAAATTGAATTCTATACTCTGCCTACAGCAGCGGCAGGTACTTGCCAGTCTCGTAAGTACCGACGTGCACCCGATACTGATCCCACTCAAGCCGCTTGTTCTCGATCAGCTTGGTAAAGATATGGTCTCCCAGGGTCTCGCGGGCGAGATCAGACTGCTCGAACGCGTTGATCGCATTCTCCAGCGAGTCGGGCAACGTCTCGATATTCAGCTTCTTCTTGGTGTCATCGTCCATATGGAAGATGTTCTCTTCGATCGGGGCGGGCAGCTTATAGTTGCCTTCGATCCCTTTCATACCGGCCGCCAGCATACAGGCAAAGGCCAGGTACGGATTGGCGGCGGGATCGGGCGAGCGAAGTTCGACGCGGGTCGCCTTCTCTTTGCCCACACGATACATCGGCACACGCACCATACTGGAGCGGTTGCGGTTACCCCAACCGATATAAACGGGTGCTTCATATCCGGGCACAAGCCGCTTGTACGAATTGACCCACTGGTTGGTCACCAGCGTGATCTCTTTGATGTGCGTCAGAATGCCGGCCACATACTGCTGCGCCGTCTTGGAAAGATTGTATTCTCCCTTCGGATCGAAGAACAGATTCTTGTCTCCTTTGAAGAGTGACTGATGACAGTGCATGCCGCTTCCGTTCTGGCCGAAAATCGGCTTCGGCATGAAGGTAGCGTAGAGGTCATTCTCCATCGCTACTTCCTTGACGACGAACTTATATATCTGCGCGAAATCGGCCATGACCAGCGCGTCCTGATATTTCAGGTCGATCTCGTGCTGACTCGGAGCTACTTCGTGGTGTGAGCATTCGACCGCGATATTCATCTCTTCGAGCGCCCGAACCGTCCGTTTGCGGACCATCGTGCCGATATCGACCGATTCATAGTCGAAATACCCGGCCTGATCGATCACTTCCGGACCTTCGCTTGAATTGAAATAGAAGTATTCGATTTCGGGACCGACATAGAATGTCCAGCCCTTATCCTGCACTTTCTGGAGATTCTTCTTGAGAATCCAGCGCGGATCTCCGGCATAGGGAGTGCCGTCGGGATTCTGGATATCGCAAAAGAGAATCGCGATCTTCTCGCCGGCGATATCCCAGGGAATGATGCGGAACGTGAGCGGATCCGGAATCGCCATCAGGTCGGATTCTTCGATACGGGCGAATCCTTCCACCGAGGAACCGTCGAACCCCTGCCCTTCTTCGAGTACCTGCTCGATTTCGGATCGGGTGATCGACATCCCCTTAATCTTGCCGAGAATGTCGGTGAAGCAGAGGCGAATGTAACGTACGCCCGCCTCATCTATCATTCTTAGAATATCTTCCTTGGTCTTGGTCATCTCTGCGGCTCCTCCGGTAAGTTTTTATAGGGTAACTCGAACTATTAATAAGCGACTAAGGTAATCTATAAAGCACCAAAAACAATATAAAATTGAAAAGGTTCGGACAATCCCAGTTTTGCAACGATCTACTGAACAAGCAGTTACGCGGCACTCCAGAAGCCCCGTCAAAAATCAGGGAAACCCTGAGCGGTTCCCTTCTGAAATCTCTTAGAAGATCTGTCCCTGATACCGGACTCGGCTACTCAAGAGAAAGGCTTATTTGCTTGTGCTCCGGTTGGAGTTGGCGGCAGGCTACTCCGGCCATTTCGAATATCCGTCGGGCAGCGACAAATATCGGCTCGCCGTTGTATTTGTCGGAAAGATAGATCACTTCTTTAATGCCGACCTGAACGATCAATTTTGCACACTCATTGCACGGGAACAGGGAAACGTAGATTTTTGCCCCTTCGAGTTCGGTCTTGTTCGAGGAATTCGTGATGGCGTTCATCTCGGCGTGGCAGACATAGGCGTATTTGGTATCGAGAAAGTCACCTTCTCGGCTCCACGGCAGTTCGTCGTCGGAACAGCCGATCGGGAAACCGTTGTAGCCTATACCGATAATCCGATTTTTCGTGTTCACGATACAGGCTCCTACCTGGGAGGAAGGATCTTTGGAACGCCTGGCGGAGAGCTGGGCTATGGCCATGAAGTATTCTTCCCAGCTGATGTAATCGGTTCTTTTGTGAGTAGTCATGGCGGGAGTATATCGGATTTTGGCGCGGTTTTCAAGGGGGAAATTGGCGTTGTCTTTGTCTGCCGCCGGGTATAAGCCGTCTTCGGGCGTGCCGTTCCGCGCCCGGTGCCCCACCCTATGGCTGGAAATTCGGCGCGTACGATCCCACCGAAAAGATGGGCACGCCGATCTACAAAGCACGTATCCCTCGTTCATACGCGGGTTTCTTCTTTCATTCCGATGTCGGGTTCCTCCGTCGCCGCCCCCATGAATGGGGTCTGCTCAGTCGGAACACCGACCTACATTAGAACTGTAGAACTGTTGGTTCGACTATTCCTCCGGCCGGAGGCAGGAGATCTGCCAGAGAGCATGTGGTGATGGCGGGCTCGAAGACGAGGCCGCCCTACTCAAGACATGGTGCCTTTACGATATCATCGAACAAAAGAAACCGTCAGGAAGAGATTCCTGACGGCACATTAAGAACAGATTTTACTGGCTCCGACTAAACAACTACTGCGGTTTCGAATTATTATGCAGGTACCCTCGCACCGCATCGAGCAGGTCGATCGGTACCGGGAAGATCAGGGTGGAGTTCTTTTCAGCGGAGACCTCGACGAGCGTCTGAAGGAATCTCAGCTGCATCGCATTTGGCGAAGTCGCAATTACTTTCGCAGCATCGGTTAGTTTCTGAGCTGCCTGGAACTCACCATCGGCATGAATGATTTTCGAACGGCGTTCACGTTCCGCTTCCGCCTGACGAGCGATTGCCCGTTGCATCTCCTGCGGAAGGTCGACATTCTTCACCTCGACAACAGAGACCTTGATCCCCCAGGGTTCGGTCTGATCATCGATAATATGCTGCAACTCGGCATTGATCTTGTCACGGTTGGCAAGCAGTTCGTCGAGTTCGACCTGTCCCACCACCGACCGAAGAGTGGTCTGGGCGATTTGCGAGGTCGCTTCGAAAAAGTTCGCGACTGACACGATTGCCTTGTTGGCGTCGAGTACCTGAAAATACAGCACGGCATTCACTTTGACCGAGACGTTGTCTTTGGTGATGACATCCTGCGAGGGGACATCATGCGTGATAATTCGCAGGTCGACTTTGATCAGCTTATCGACAATAGGAATGAGGAAAATGATACCGGGGCCTTTGGCGCCGATCAGTCGTCCGAGCCGGAAGACGACGCCTCTCTCATATTCCTTCAGAATACGAACCGCGTTTACGAGAATCAGAAAAATAAAGAATGCTATAACGCCCAGGACCGGGAACGAAATCATAGATCTCCCCTTTCGCTATGAGGTTATCTTTTTAACTTTCAACGTCAGACCATCGACCGACAGCACTTCAACCGTGTCGTTCTTCTCGACCGGCTGATCGCACTCAATTTTCCACAGGGCGCCCTCGACATAGACCATTCCATCGTCCCGGATATGGCCGGTTTTGCCGACCAGACCTTCGTTGCCGATGAACGGTTGACGCTTGGCTGCTTTGATGACAAGGTACGAAGCAAGTCCGACAGCGATACCGACACAAATGACCACCGTCAGGAGAAGTACTCTCGATATTTCCATGCTCGGATCGGCTGTATCTATCAGCATGAGACCTCCGAAGAATAGGGAGACCAGTCCGCCGATCGTCAGGATGCCGTGGCTGACCACCTTGATCTCGGCGATAAACAATATGGCGGCGAGCACAATCAGCGCTACGCCCGCATAATTTATAGGAAGTGTCTGGAAGGCATAGAAGGCGAGAATCAGGCAGATAGCCCCGACCACTCCGGGGAGAATCGCTCCCGGATGGTACAGCTCAAGAAGCACCCCCAGCCCTCCCAACGACATGAGTATGAATGCGATATTCGGATTAGTAATAACTTCAAGAAGCCGACGGATGAACGATTCCTTGATCGGTTCCACACGGTATCTCTTGAGATGCATGGTGCGAAGTCCGTTCGGCGTCTCAGTTTGGCGACCGTTGATCTGCGCAAGCAGGCTGTCCAGATCGGAAGCGACAAAATCAACAACGTGCAGCTTGAGAGCTTCCTGATCGGGAATCGAAACCGACTGCCGTACCGCTTTCTCGGCCCATTCGATATTCCGGCCGCGACGTTGTGCTGTCGCTTTGATCTGGGCGACGGCGTCGTTCGTGATCTTTTCGTTCATGATCGAATCGATCTTCTGTCCCTGTGCGCCGACAGGATGGGCGGCGCCGATGTTCGTGGACGGCGCCATCGCGGCAAAATTGGCCGCGTACGTAATATACACACCAGCCGATGCGGCCCGCGACCCGGAAGGGGCGATATAGACGCACACCGGTACCGGCGAATTCAGGATTGTCTTGATAATATCCCAGGTTGACTCGGTGAATCCACCCGGCGTGTCGAGGTAAATGACGAGAAGTTCGGCATGATCTTCATCACACTTCTTCACAGCCGACTTGATCCGGTCCGACACAACCGTGCCGATAGGACCGTCGATATCCATCGTCTCGACCAGAGTCTGCCGCTCCTCGTTTGCAGCGGGCATAACAGTATCGGCGACCGTACTGTCTTCGTTAGCAGTCAGGGTATCGGCCATAGAAGAGCGGAGCGAAAATGAAACTATCGGGCTAACGAGAAGAAAGGCAAAGAGAAACAGGTATATGTACCGCTTGATTCTCATAGTTCAATATGAACTGAGTTGAATCTGATGTCAATCTAAATCGGCAAAATACAGAATGCGATGCGATTGGATCAAACGCCCTTACAGCGGCGAACCGGGACGACGGAAGCGAGGTTTCCCGTCGAGAACGGTCGCCAGAACTTTCACGTCGTACAGCCTTTTTGAAGAAATCCTCGAGATGTCCTCCGACAGGACGACGAAATCGGCCGGGTAACCGGGGAGCAAATATCCCCGGCAATGCGCCTCACCGGCGGCGACGGCCGGTCCGACGGTGTAGCAATAGAGTGCTTCGGCGACGGAGATTCGTTCGTCCGGATAGAACCTGTCGCGACTCCCCTTGCGAGCCCTCGTGACTGCGGCCGCGATTCCGTCCAGCGGCTTCAGCGGTTCGATCGGACAATCCGATCCGAACGCGACATCGATCCCTTTGTCTATCGCTGACTTGAAAAGGTAGGCGTTCTTCCCTCGCGCCCCCCAGTAGTTGCGGACCATTTCGATGTCCGAAGTACAATGGGTCGGCTGCATTGAAGCGACTACGTTCATTCGTTTCATCCGTTGAAGGTCCTTCCGTCGAATCAGCTGCACGTGCTCGATCCTGTGCCGCGCGCCGAAATACAGCGGCGGCGACTGCTCAAAGGCTTCGAGCACATTCGATACTGCACGATCTCCGATAGCATGAATCGCGCAGGGAAAACCGAGTTTTGCGGCGGATTTTACCGACTGCGCTATCTTCCTGGTCGAGAGGACTTCGATGCCATAATTGTCTTTGGAACCGACATATTTGTTGAAACACAGCGCCGTCTGGCTGCCCAGGGATCCATCGGCAAATATCTTCACACCCGCCACGCGGAAGAAATCCGTCCCGGTACCGTAGTACGTGCGATTCTTATGCAGCGTCGGGAGCATGGCGGCAGGGAAGTAGTAGGTCACGCGAAGGCCTAATTTGTTCTTTTGCGCGAGGTCTGACATATAGACAAACCCGGACTGTCCGTCGACCGAATGCACCCCGGTCACTCCGTTCTCGTAAGCATATTCAGTCGCCTTTCGAAACAGCCTGTCAATTTTCGATTTCGAAGGCTGCGGGATCAATTCGAACACCCCGCCGTAACCGGGGATCTCCCGCAGGATACCCGATGGTTCGCCGCTGGGCAACCTCACGATCTCTCCGCCGGACGGGTCTTTGGTCCGTGCAGATATGCCTGCCAATTCGAGCGCCCGCGAATTCACCCAGGCTGAGTGTTCGTCTTTGGAGAAAATAAATGCCGGCCTTCTTCCTGTCACCCGGTCGAGCTGAAAACGGTCCGGTTCTTCCCTTTGTTTGAACCTGTCCGGGGAATACCCCTCGCCTACCACCCATTCGTTCTTACCCAGTTTCGAAGAGAACTTCTTCAGAATCCTGAGGCACTCATCGATCGAAGTGGCGTCGTGGAGATCGGCTCTTCCGAGCGAGAGGGCAAAATAGTAAAAGTGCGTGTGGGCATCGACCAGCCCCGGCACCACCGTCTTACCCTTGAGGTCGATCCGTTGAAAGCGCGAGAAATCCGGATCATGCTGAAGGTTGCTGCCGACCGCCACGATCCTGTTCCTGTAGATCGCCATGGAATCGGCCTTGACTCCCTCCGCCTGAGTCAGAATCTTGCCGTTATAAAGCAAACTCCGGATCGTCAAATCTCGCTCCTTTCACTCGAACGTCACCATCTCGCTTAGTCAACCTGATTCTGTCTGTCTCTTCGAGAATCGGGATTGCGTATTTCCGGGAGAACCCAAATCGCTCCTTCAGATCAGCAACCGACATGCTTCCATTCGTCGCTATGCGATCCTTCACAAAGCTCACCACCTCATTCCAGACTTCAGCAAGAAAGATGAAATCCGCGCCGCACTTGTAGCCCTCGCCTGTTTCCAGAATGAACCCGATCGCCTCTTTATGCGACTTCCCTTTGTTGGAAAAACCTAACAGATTCGGAGGTGCGTACGGCTCCATACGGAGGATCGCGATTATATCATCGTGGGCGGATTTGACCGGTCCCTTGAGACTCATCCCTCGTCCGAGCAGATTGTACTTGTCGGCCGTCTTGACAATCTCTCCGTTCTTGATAAGGAACCGCGTGAGCAGCTCGGTACGCGACTGATCCAGTTTGTTGATTACCATGAGCTGGTCGATCGTAAGCCCTTTCAGATGTGGGTTCTCCTCCAAATGGTGAGCGACCGAAGATTTAAATTCAGACAGGGCGACGTCCAGGTACGACGGATCGTAAGCACACTCTTCGAACAGGCGAATCTTCTTGCGCGACCAGAGGTCTTTGACCACCGATTCGACTTCGTTCGCCGAAAAGTCTGACGCCGAAAGCATCCCCTTCACCGGTACGATCGTGTTCTTTTGTAGTTCGGACAACACCAGTTGCTCGACTGAAACCGGGAGCCGTTTCTGCAAATATTCCAGGCGCGAATAGTCTCTTTTGCGAGGGAAGTGCTCGAAGTGATCCAAAACTTGCCCGCCGCCCAGCGTGACCATGGGGGTAGGCAGACGGAGGATGAACCGGTCGCCGATGAACGAAAGCATCGGATCATCGGGTCGGAAGAACACTATCCCCTTTCCTCCCGGACTTATCTGTTTATCACTATAAATACGGACTTCTCCTTCGATCTCCGACGTTCCAACGATCACCAACACTCGGCGGCGATCGGTCAGCGGGACTTCGGCATCGTTCAGCATCTCGACCGAGAGGGCCGCCACCGGATTATCCCTAAAGTAGCTGATATCCCGGCTGCTGCAGACGACTCCTCCCCGAACCAGCATTTCTTTGTCGATCCCGGTAAACGACACGGCCGTCCGTTGGCCCGGCACGGCCGTCTCGACATTTCGATTGTTGGAGTGCAAGGTACGAATCTTGGCGGATTTCCCGGACGGCCAGATACCCACTTGCTGACCAACCGAAAGGGTCCCTCCTCTCAGCGTCCCGGTCACTACGCCGCCGATACCCGGTCGCACGAAAGAGCGATCAATGTATAACCGTGCTTTCCCTATATCCTTCTGACCTTTGACGTGGTCGGGGAGCTGATTGAGATAGTCCGTCAGTTCCTTGAAGCCACTGCCTGTTTGAGCCGAGACGGCAAAGATCGGGGCGTTCTCGAGAAACGACCCTTTCACTTTCTCTCGCACTTCTGACTCGAGAAGCTGCACCCAGTCGGGCTCGACTAAATCGATCTTGTTGACTACCACCAGCCCGTTCTTCACATTGAGCAGCCGTACGATGTCGAAGTGCTCCTGGCTCTGCGGCATCCAGCCGTCGTCAGCAGCGATAACCAGCATGACGACGTCGATCCCCCCCACGCCGGCGACCATGTTCTTTACGAACCGCTCATGTCCCGGTACGTCGACAAAGGCAATGGTGTCATCTGTCGGCGTCTTGTAGAAGGCGAATCCGAGATCGATAGTCATACCCCGTGCCTTTTCTTCGGGAAGTCGGTCCGGATCCGTTCCGGTCAGCCGTTGAACGATCGAGGATTTACCGTGGTCGATATGTCCGGCTGTTCCGATAATCAGCATGGCTTCACTCAGGGGAGAATTTTCGTGATTGCTTCGCGGATGAGCGGGAGATCTTCTGCATCGACCGCCTTGAGATCGAGGATGAAGCGGTCGTCGTCGATACGACCGATTATCGGTACGGCCTGATTCCTGAATCTGGAGATCAGGTCCACCGCCTTGTATTCCTTTGAAAACACGATACCCACCGAAGGGATATTCGATTCCGGCAAAGCCCCGCCTCCGACGTACGACTTGGTAGCTTCAACCGACACACCCGGAGGATTCCCTGCTTCTTTCACGACAGCCTTACCCCTTTTGTATAGCTCTGATTCAGGGACAGTCAGGAGCGCCCAGAGCTTGATCTCCTTTTGCCAGGTACCATCGAGATAGTAGCTGAGGAGCCGCTCAAGCATCGAGAACACGATCTTATCGGCGCGCATCGTGCGAAACAGCGGATTCTTCTTGATCTTATCCACCGACGGGGCTTTCCCAACAATCAATCCGGCCTGACAGCCACCGAGCATCTTGTCTCCCGAGAAGCAGGTCACATCCGCACCGTCGCGAACCGATTGCTGTACGGTCGGCTCGGCATAGCCCAAAACCTCGCGAGTCGGTACAAACACGCCGCTTCCGAGATCGTTCACCACCATGACCTGGTGCTTCTTCCCGAGGGCAACAAGCTCTTTCAACGGCACACCTTCGGTAAAGCCGCGTTGCACGAAATTGCTCTGGTGAACTTTCAGAATCAGCCCGGTTCGTTCGTCGATAGCAGATTCGTAGTCTTTCAAACTGGTGATATTTGTGGTGCCGATTTCATGTAATCGGGCGCCGGATTTCTTCAGAATGTCAGGGATGCGAAACCCGCCGCCTATTTGTACCAGTTCGCCTCTTGAGATGATGACGTTCTTCCGGTTCGCAAATGTGTTTAGCGTGACGAAGAGAGCCGCGGCGCAGTTGTTCACGACGGTCGCCCGCTCGGCCTCGGAAAGCAACGCCAGATACTGCTCGCAGGCGCCGCCACGCCCGCCGCGAACTCCGGTCTGAAGTTCGAATTCAATATTCCCGTATCCGGTGACCGTCTCCTTGATTGAGTCGAACAGGCTCGTGGAGAGCGGCGCACGTCCAAGGTTCGTGTGCACGACAACGCCGGTCGCATTAATCACCCGGCCTATCTGACGTCTTCGGTGAATCTCAATATCGGCGACAATTCTGTTGACCAGTTTCTGAAGCGAAACCTCCTCTTTGGCCGATGTGAACGTCTTCTTCGTGGCCGCCACTGATTCACGAACCAGAATTGCCGCCAGCGGCCGGGGTATTGGTGTGAGCGCCTCGCTTATCTTCTTGTGTTGGAGAAGCTCCTCGATCGACGGGAAGTCGCGGAGTTGTCTTATCACTTTATTCACTCAATCGACTCCCGCCCGCTGTACAGAATGTTCGCAAGAACGCGCCCGACATTGGCCAGTGATTCGCCCGAGCATTTATCGGACGTATCCTGCACGGTGTGCCAGTACGGATAGTCGAAATCGATAATGTCGACCGAAGGCACACCCGCCGTAATCAAAGACAAATGATCGTCCTGAATCGAATATTTTACCGAGTCAATAAACGTGTGAATGCCGAGTTTCTTGGCGGTCGCAAAAACCAGGTCGTTGAGCTTGGCGGCATACATCTCGGAATACGCTTCTTTGTAAATGTTCTGGTCTTTGTCACCCACCATATCGACCACGATGCCGTATTTGTAACGATTCCGAATATTGTGCCGTGCGAATTCCCGTGACCCGAGCATATATAAATCGTGATCGGATTCCTTTCCCCAGTCCTCACCGTCGACTAATACGATATCAATACCGATCGCTGGAGGTGTGGCCGCGAACAGGTTGGCCAATTCCATCAAAACGGCAACTCCCGATGCCCCGTCGTTGGCTCCATCGATCGGCCGCTCCCGCATGGCCGGATCGACTGAGTGCTCCGCCCGCGGCCGGCTGTCGTAATGCGCCATGAGCAATACCCGGCTCCGGGTGTCGGTTCCGATAGGTGTGACCGAAGCGATTATATTCACCATATGAATTTCTTTGGCTGAGTAGGGATCAAAAAAATTGAATTTCTGGGAATCGACGGCGATCTTGAGCGAGTCGAAGAAGTGGTAGAGGTAGTCCCGGCATTTTGCCGATGCTTCCGTACCGGGCACCCGCGGGCCGAAATTCACTTGATCGACGAGGTACCGGTAGGCACGCTGACCGTCGAATTCCGGCGCCTTGGTCAGATCCCCGGAACACCCTCCGATAGCGACAAACAGTATGAGGAGACATAGGCCGAGGGCTCGGTATCGCATGGAGACAATAAGAAAGAATCCGGGACGCAAGTCAAACGAAAAAGGTTAGAACCGTATTTCCGTCCAGAGCTGGACTTCGCGGGTATGGCTCTTGCGGCTTCGTGTCTTGTCGTTCGCATCCTGCCAGCGCACTGTCAGTCCACCCTTCATTTGCTGACTGAAGGTGTAGGAGATGACAGGCGTGACCGAGAAATCGGACTTATCCTCGGTCGGAACCAACCCGAGGCCGTCGAATCGATCGGTTTCGGTCTGGCTGTTATTCATTTTCACCGAAACATTGATGTCGACCGTCGAATGAAACTTCATCCGGCCGAACAGAGGAATCGCTATCCCGCCCGGCGCTGAGAACGAGTACTGGCTGGTCAGCGCGAACGAATTTTGCGACGTGATCGTCTGGGCCGTACGGTTGCCGTTCGACGGGTTGTAGTTCTCGCGCATATCCTGGCCGCTGCTGTAGGAAGCGGACAGAGAGAGCGAGCGGAACAGTTTGAAATTGACCGACAAATACGGATTGTGGTCAGTACTGGAGGTTCGCGAGGTAATGTATCCGCCGCTGATATCTTTGGTCTGCTTCTGAGATCGCGAATAGCCGGTTCGCGGTGAAAAAACGTCGATGAACGCATTGACGTATTTCCGTATCAGCGGAAGCGTCTTGAATTTCTGAATACGAATGGTAAGGTCCGGCCAGTTGGTCGACGTATTCTCGTATCGGGGACCCTGTTTGACCAGATC
>CAZFOY010000076.1:0-11235 GCA_964520865.1 uncultured Ignavibacteriales bacterium
ATAAGTACCCGCGAGCACCTAAACATTCATATCTCAGGCCCTCGATTGGAGGTGGTATCTCTTATAAACCGTGATCCCTATTAATTCACCGCTATCCATGTTTACCCGCAACTACTTCACAGTGATAGGGGGGAATGTGAAAGAATAGGGAGTTGTCAGATGCCAAAAAGAAAAGAAGAAGAGAAGTTCGCTTTATTAGGAGAAAAGGACTGCTGGCATTCTTACAGCCTGCAGATGTTGACACCGGCCAAGTTTTCAAGCGTAGTCGGAAACATTTTGAATGGGAAGTATTCGCTCATTATAGCAAAACTAAATAAAGAACTGCCGACTGGGCTGCAGTAGATCACAAAGTCGGTTGCAGCATCATAAGCGGAATAAGAGATTCGGGGTTCATCGTAGATGAACCCCCTTTTTTTTGCCCGATTCGGGGCTGTCTTCGCCGGTCGAATTAACTTGACACTTTCTGCCTATTGCTCTTGATTCGCAAGTATGCCGGAGCACCTCGTCCTATATGCCGCCATTATCTTCGGAATCGCCATGGTGGGTGGGATCATCACCCTCATCCGCCGCTGGTCGGACGAACTTCTCCACATGTTTCTTTCGTTCGGCGCAGGCATCTTTCTCGGCACGGTCTTCCTCCATCTGCTGCCGGAGACGTTCTCCGGGCCGGATGTGGCCAGATCGGCGCCGTTTGCACTGGTCGGGTATCTGCTCTTGTTCTTTATTGAGAAGATTCTTTTTGCGCGACAAGACGGCGGGGCAGAGCACGGTCATATGGTGATCTCCATCACCGCATTTGTCGGGCTTTCCGTACATTCGTTTATCGAGGGGCTTGGGTTGGCGGTCGGTTCGGAGTACCCGCGAATCGAATCAGCAATACTTGTCTCGATTCTGGCCCACAAGATGACCGCTTCGTTTTCGTTAACGTCCCTGTTTGTCCTGGCCAAGATACCGAAAGGGAAGAGCCTCTTGCTGCTTACGGTATTCTCACTGATGGCTCCACTCGGTGCATTGTTGTTGGCGCCGGTCATTTCGTCGGAGAGCGGAGCGCTTCTTGCCCCTCTGGTCGGGTTGACATCGGGTACGTTTCTATATGTCGCCGTAGGAGAACTGCTCCCCGAAGTATTCCATACCCGTCAGCGAAGATGGCTCAAGTTGGTGCTGCTCTTCCTGGGGGCAATCATCATGGGATTCCTCAGCCTGAACCATGCTCACTGATATATGAAAACGGCGAACCGAAAGGAGCCTTCGGCGTATAACTTCATATTGGATTTGCTGTTACCCTGAGTACAAGCGTATAGAAAGACAGAGGCGGTTACACGAATCCTCCCGCCATAATCTGATTCACATAAGGAAGCCTGCATGATCCTGAAACAGATCCTCATTATCGTCGTGTTGGCGGCCGGCCTCGGTCTCGTGGTCAACACCTTTCATCCCAACAAGATTCCCTATGTCGGACACTACCGGTCGCTCTCCTCCGGCGAAGGTCCGATCATCCCGCCTTCGGCCGAGAAAGGTGATCCTCCGTTTATTGCGATCGACGTTGCCGAGATGGAACACAGCAACTCGAAGACGTTGTTTGTCGATGCCCGTGATCCGGAAGAGTATGAGTGCGGGACAATCCCCGGCGCGATCAATATCCCGTTCGAGTATTTGCCGGAAGACAGTCTTGCGCACTATTTCGACTCCGCCCTCGGCGGCGTGAAGAAGGACTTCCCGATCATTACTTTCTGTTCGGGAGAAGAGTGTGATCTTTCGCTTCAACTCGGCCGCAATCTGCAGGCGTACGGATATACGAACGTGGCGATATTTTTCGGCGGCGCGAGGGAGTGGGAGAAGTTCGGCCTCACGATGGAGAGGAGGAAGAATTGCGAAGAATAATCGACAACGACGTGCTGACGTTGCTGGTGCGTCTCGCCATCGGCGGTATCTTCATTTATGCCTCCGCTTACAAGATCCTCGATCCGGGATCATTTGCCCGATCTATCTGGTATTATCACATGGTACCGGGCAGCCTGATTAATCTGATGGCGCTTATCCTCCCCTGGCTTGAGTTCCTATGCGGCTTGACGCTGATCCTCGGAATCTGGTATCGCGGGTCAGTCGTGCTCATTAACCTGCTCACGATTATCTTCATTGCAGCGCTGGCAACCGCGGTGGCAAGAGGAATAAGTATCGATTGTGGGTGTTTCAAAGCAGCTCGAGCGACAAACTCTTCGGCCATCGACGCTCTCTGGCGTGATATCGTGATGGTCGTGTTTACTCTTCAGTTGTTGTTCAGCCGCTCGAAGAGGTGGATGCTGGCGAAATCCTGATCAGGGCATGATCTTCGGCGTGATCAGGATTATCAGATCGGTCGAGGCCTTCTCTTTCGATTTCGACGTAAAGAGTGCTTTGCCCAGCAACGGAATCGAGCCGAGGAACGGCACTTTCTGACGTTTCTCGATTGTATCCTCTTTCAGGAGTCCGCCCAAAGCTGCCGTCTCACCATCCGCGACAGAGATGCGCGTATTGACCGAACGCGAAGATGTAATCGGTTTCTGTGAATCGGCCGAGCCGACATAGCCGAGGATATCCGATACCGTAGGTACTACTTCCAGCGTAATTTGACCGTTTTCAGAGATCCTTGGCGTTACAACCAGCGAAATACCGACCTCTTCATCGTAAAACGTCTGAATATCCTGCGTTGCCGCCCCTTCGGTGAATCTTGTGACCGTTGGAATCGGAATGACGGTAGTGATCTTTATCTCGGCCTCATGATTTTCAAGGGTGGTGAGGTGGGGATCCGAAATCAGCTTGCTGTTTCCGCTCTGTTCAAGAAGGTGCAGAACGGTACTCAGTTGTTCCACATTCAAGGTCCCCCATTTCCAGCCGCCGCCGTTGAGATTCGCGCTTCCGGCCACTTTCTGGTTGCTTGTGTTGGTGGTTGTTCCCGAAGTACCGTCGGTGGTGGTGGTGCCGGTAGTGAGATTCGAACGGATCTCGGTCGGCCAGGCGAGCCCGAGGTTCGATTGATCGTCGAGCTTGGTCTCAATCAGTTTAACCTCGATCGAAATCAGCCGCTCTTTCTTGTCCATTTCGTTCAAAACGGCCATCATCTTGTCGACCATCTGCGGATAGTCGGTAATGAGCAGTCTGTTCGGTTTGTATTTGTCGCTCGTGCCGGCCGTTGATACAACTGCGGTCTGATCCAGAATAACAACCGTCCCTTTATCCGACACCATTGACTCCAGCGCCTTCTTGGCTGTCACCGGCTCCAGATATTTCAGGGTGACCACTTTCGAAGTCAGTTCGCCGAGGGCGATATTGGCAAGCGGCTTGACCACGATTACATCGTCGTCGAGATAGTAGTTGTATCCGTTAGGGAAGAGGATTGACTCAAGCGCCGTCTGTAAATCGACTTCGTTCAAACGTACCGACACTTTGCCGTCGACATCGCCTGAGAGCACGACGTTCAGGTTATACTGCTTGGCTATCATATTCAGGACCATCGGGAGTGACACCGACTCGAGGTCCAGCGAGAGTTTTTCCTGCGTATCGAACACTCCGGTGAAAGCTGCGGAACTTGACAGGAGTGTGAGTATCAGGCCGAGACAGAGTATTTTCAGTTTCATTCCGCTATCCTTGTGAAACGGTTAACGTCATCCTGACGCCGTCGGCTTCGAGGACGACCTGATCTTTATCTATCGAAATTACTTTTGCGTTATCTATTGTCTCGCCGATTTGAACCGGCTTCTCGTTGATGATAGCAACCTGCGACTGATTCGTATAGATGATTCCGGAAAGCTGCCAGTACAGTCCGGCCGACGGCTGACTCTCTTTGGTAGCCGGGATTGTAATCAGGTGAAACGGATCGATTCCCCACGGTTCTCTTGATTTCTCCTCGATATTCACCGGGCGTGACGGCGTGTTCACCCGAATGTCCGGAGCCTGTTCATTGCCGGTAACGATACTTTCCTGAGGTTTCGGTCCCTGATGCGACCCGCGAAAATTCGTGTATCCCCATATGGCAACCGCGATGAAAGCCACAAATACGATCTTTTTCCTGAGACTGTCACTCATGATTCACTCTTGTAGGTTCCCAGGAGAGCCTTGAACCCGAAATAAAACGTCGGTTCCTTCAATCCGTCGGCGTTGGCGTCAATCTGGCAACGGTTCACACCCCGGAAGTAGTTTGCCTTTTCGAGATCGGAGACAAACTTCCCGAAATTGACATAGTTGCCGCCGAGGCGAAGACCGATATTGAGGAATTGAGGCGTGCTGGAGTCCGGTACGATGGTGTTAAGATACAGGAGCTCCTCGACCGGGGGAGTGATTTCCGTAACCTTCAGATGCCTCTCGACAGCTTGTTCGCGAATTCGATCGAAAAGGTTCAGCACATCTTCTTTCGTGTATAGTTTTGAAGTGAGATCGGTCTTCTGCCGGTCCAGATCCTTCTTGTGCCCGAGGTAAAGGGGCAGTTGTTCAAGCGTGGTTTGAAAGTCAGTCAGTTTCTGTTCATCTTCGGTGAGGCGCATCCGGCTCTGCTGTTGCCGGTGTTCGTTTGGAAGGAAGGCCAGAAAGATCCAGGCGGCCACGATTCCAATCGAGATCGTGACATACAGTTGTGACGAGCGGTTCATACTACCCCCTGCATCTTGATCTGGAACTCGATTTGAAATCCTTCGGGGATCGATTTTTTGACGTATCTTACAATCGAGACATTCTGGTAGAAGGGAGAAGCGCCCAGGTCCTCAACATATTCCGCCAGCAGGACTTCGGGGGGTACGTCGGCCGACGTAACCAATCCCTGCAGGTAGAAATTCTCCTGGTCAAGTTCCGGCTGATAGTCCAGATGGAACAACCGGATATAAGTTGGCGTGATATTCGACAGTTCTTTCAGGTTCAACCCGAAATAGCTGGGGGATTCTTTGATCCGGCTCAGCAACTGTGTATCGAAAGCGATTTCTCGCTTAAGCACATTGTATGTATGATAGGCTTCGGAGCTGGTGAAATCCGCTACTTGATTGTCAAGGTTGCGCACCCGCTCTTCGAGCAACTGAGATTTCTGATTGAGGAACGCAAACGAGATTACGGAAGCCAACAGGATTAACAACGCTGCCACCTGTGAATACTTCTGAAAACGACGCTGCTTTCTGGCCAGCTTCTCCGGAGGCGGGAGCAAGTCGGCGAGCGAGGCCTGGCAGACGGCGGCCGCCAACACCGGAAGGCAGACGGAGTAGGTATCGCGTAGAGATTCTTCCGAAGTGTACAGGTGACGAAGCTTCTCTACCGGAAAGGGCTTCAGAGTCACCCCGCCTTTGCTGTTCACCATCGAAAGCAGATCATCGGAGTAGGCCAGGTCGCCGTAAACGTAGATCTGGCTCGTTGCACCGCTTGAATACTGACCGGAATAGAAATCCAGCGAGTTCTGTATCTCGTTGGTGATCGATTCGGCAAAAAACTCGTATTTCGTTCGATCCGGTTTATCCCCGAGCAGATTCGAATTCAGCGGACTCGAATGCGAGAACTCCAGAGTGGTACCTCGATAAAACGAGATCTCGCTCGTCTCGACACCGATATTCAGGAGAACGTAGTTGGCGTCTTCGTCGAAATCATCAAGATGCTGCAGTAGTTGTCCGATCGCGTCCTGGGTGCGGTAAATGTGCGAAACCGTCACCCCGTTTTCCAGCACCGGTTGCATCTGTCCTTCGATAAACTGTCGGGTGGCTGCCTGAAGGGCAATCTTATACCGCTTTGTCCCTTCGGTCTGGATCTCGTAGACGGCCCGATAGTCGTACACACATTCGTTTATCGGGAAAGGGATCTGTTTGCGAATTTCGAACTGAATTGCCGAGGCCAGTTCCTTCGGCTTCAGCGCAGGCATGAGGAACGAGCGGAACGAGGTCTCTTTGCCTGACGGAATGGTGAGGATAAATCGGGTCCACACCCCGCCATGCTTACCGATGAACTCTTCAATTTCCTTCCTGATCAAGTCAGCCTTCTGGGACGGGTCCGGATTCCGGGGAGAGAAGTACTCTTTTCGAATATCGAGAATCCGGCGACGACTTGCCAAATGGCGCGCCGCAGCCATCTGAATCGAAGATTCGTTTATTGAGATGGCTATAGTTTTGCCGAATATCTTATTTTGCGCCGGGGGCAGCCGTTTCACCTTGAAACGACTCGGCTCTGTTGGGGTCGGAGGGGTAGAGCTGCTCTCGGGCATCTTTTCCAGTGTCTGCGCTGTGTCGTCAAGTAGGTTCATGATCCACCGGTTCAGAAAGTTACAATTATACTGTCACTGCCACCGACCGAGACCAATCGTCGATACGACGGTTGATAAACATAGGGGACCTTCCACGCATCCGCCAGGTAGCTGCTCCCGGAACTATCGATATAGGGTCCGTTCCATCCGATCCCGGTCAACTTATCGTAGTTCGGGATCGAGTCCGGTTTGCTGACGAGGTCTTCGAGCCGGGAGGGAGGATAACCGATATCCCCCTCGAACCCTTTGTCAACGTATTTCCCTCCCGAAATAGCCTGGGCGTTGCCGACGATGGCCCGTTTGAGCGTCTGCAGTTCGTCTCTGGTCGCGGTCTTTTTGGAGTTCTCGGCCAGTTCGCCGAACTTAGGGATTGCCACCGCAGCCAGAATCCCGAGCGTGACTATGATGATGACAAGCTCGATTAACGTGAACCCACGTTGATCGAGCTTGCTGGAATTCTCATCAGGATATCGTCGGGGGAGGAACATCGCTTACCAGTTGTTCTCGCCTACGGAGCTGGTGTTCGGCCAGATTTCTCCGCTGGCCGCGTTGTATGCCCAGCCGCCTCTCGTACCGACTACGACGCCTTTGGTTACGCCCGTGACGATCGAGTCGGGAGCGTTGGTGTCAGTCTGGTACGGATTCTTCGGAATCGCCTGAGCCATGACGTTACCGACGGTAGCCACATCGGCCAGACTCGGCCAGGTCGCCGTACCGGTGGTAACAGCCTGGTTGGCGTAATAGATGGTAATACCGGAGCGCAGTGAACCGAGAGCGCTACGGGCGGAAGCTTCTTTGGCTTCCGACGAAAGGTCCTGGTACTTGGGAATAGCCACGGCGGCAAGAATGCCGAGGATGACTATGATCATGACCAGCTCGATGAGCGTGAATCCCTTCTGATTCCCTTTGAAATTCATGATACCTCCTCAGGGTAGGTTTTGTTTAGGTACAAATCGCTTATTCTTGATATCGGAATTTCTCAGCTTTCTTTGAGGCTATCCTCCGTTGAACACCTTTATCAGATTCCACATAGGCAGGAATATCGCCAGGGCCATCATGAGCACGAAAACAGAGACAACCAGGGTCAGAATAGGCTCCAAAATGGCGGTCAGCTGCCTTGAGGTATACTGGACCTCTTTGGAATAATGGGCCCCGACTTCCTCGAGCATGTTTTCAAGTGATCCGGATTCGAGACCAATGGCAATCATCTGCCGGGCCATATCGGGAAAGAAGGCAAACTGTTCGGTCGACAGTTCGGACTCGGCGCCGCGTTTGAAGATATCTTCGATCTTCCCGATCTCCTGCGTCATCCGGCTGTTCTTGACCGAGTCCGCGAGTATCTCAAGGCACTTGATGATCGGGAGACCGGCCTTGAACAGAATCCGGAACATCAGAGAGAACCTGGCCACGTTTCCCTTGGCAATCAGGCCGCCGAAAATCGGCAGTCTGAGCAACTGAGTGTCTACAAAGAGCCTTCCTTTGGGGTTCACGAGCAATTGCCTGATCCCGAATATCACCGCTATCACCGAGATGACCAGGATCGGCCAATAGGTCGTAAAGAGACTGCTTATCGCGATCATGATCCTGGTCGGCAGCGGCAACTGGGCGTGGAAGGAGGAATAGAACGCAACAAACTTCGGAATTACGTAAGCCATCAGCACGACAAAGCCAAGTATGATTACCGAGATCACAATCATCGGGTAACGGAGACCTGATTTGAGAAGCCGCGAAATTTCCATTTCCTTTTCGAGCATGACCGCCATTTCATCGAGAATCTCTTCGAGCTTACCCGATTCTTCGCCGGCGGCGATGCTGTTGAGGTAGACCTTGGAGAACAAGTCCGGATATTCAGCCATTGCCTGCGAAAGCGACTTGCCGCTTTGGACGCTGAAGCGGATCTGCTGAATCGCCTGATTGAAGCGACTCCCGTCGGGTCCGATCTTGATGATCGAGAGGGCTCGAAGGAGCGGGATGCCCGAACGATACATGGTCGACAGATTGTTCGTGAACAGGATGAGATTGTCGTAGTCGGTGCCGCGGATAAAGCCGAAGAGGGAGAGGGCGCTCCTTTCGGAACACCTGGACACGTTGACGGGCACCAGCTCGTGGGAATTCAGCTGATCGACAACCTGTTCGGGCGATTCAGCAATTACCACACCTTGCTGAAATCGGCCGGTTCCGTCGAGCGCCTTGTATTTATACCGGGTTGGCATTTGCGACTGTCGCCTTCACCTGGGCTGCCGAAGGATCGTAGCTTTCACTCGTCGAGGTCTCTTTCAGCAACTCTTCAAGACTGATGATTCCTCGCGTCAGCTTCTCCAGTCCCATCTCGAACAGCGGGACGAAGCCAAATTTGCGTGATTCCTCGGTGATTTGAGGTATCGAGGCATTCTGAATGACCAGCTCCGCGATCGAAGGGGTCACTTCCACGAATTCGAATATTCCGGTCAACCCTTTGAAGCCGGTCATCCGGCACTGCGGACAGCCCATACCGTGTTTGAATTCGATAGAGTCGGCCAGATCGGCAAGACCGGCCCGCTGAAGGATCGAATCGATCGGGCGATATGGCACACTGCACTCCGGGCAATTCACTCGAACGAGCCGTTGAGCCAGGACGCCCTTTAGCGCGGAGGCTACCAGGTAGCTCTCTACCCCCATGTCGACCAACCGCGTTATGGCCGAGGGTGCGTCGTTGGTGTGGATCGTGGAGAATACGAGGTGGCCCGTAAGCGACGAACGAATAGCCATACGGGCCGTTTCGGTGTCGCGGATCTCACCGACCATGATGATATCCGGATTCTGCCGAAGAATGGATCGAAGCGTGGACGGAAAAGACAGACCTGCTTTCTCGTTGATCTGTACCTGAATGATCAGGGGAAGAGAGTACTCCACCGGGTCCTCAACCGTGATGATGTTCTTTTCGATCGAATTGATATCCTGAAGGGTTGCGTACAGGGTCGACGTCTTACCGCTGGAGGTAGGACCTGACAACAGAATCAGTCCTTCCGGTTTTGTGATCACGTTCTCCCAGCGGTCTTGAAGACGCTTCGTGAATCCGAGCTTGTCGAAACTCAACAGGAGATTACGGCGGTCAAGGATACGAATGACAATCTTCTCACCGTGAATAGTCGGCAGGGTGGAAACGCGCAGGTCGATTATCCGGTTGTCGACGTTGACCGTGAAGCGTCCGTCCTGGGGAAGTCGCTTTTCGGATACGTCGAGGTTCGCGGCAATCTTGATCCTCGAGAGCAATTCGTTCTGCATCGACTTAGGCGGCGCACCTTCCTCTCGCATAGCGCCGTCGATTCGGTATCTGATTCGCAGGCGATTTTCCTCCGGCTCGATATGAATATCCGAAGCTTTTTCTTTGACTGCTTTGGAGATGATCAGATTGACGAGCTTGACGATAGGAGCTTCCGACTGACCGTCCCCGAGTCCTTCGGACTTCTCATCGGCCGGGCCCTTCTCGTCGGGACCTACGCCGATCAGTTGATTGAGCGTATCACTTACCGAGTAGTACTGATCGATGGCGTCACGGATCTCGGTGGAGGTGGTGATCGCCCGCTTGATGTTCATGCCGGTGACGTATTTGATTTCGTCGATAGCAATGATGTTCAGGGGATCAGCCATGGCAAGGGTGAGCGTGTTGCCGATTTCGAATATCGGGATGAGCGTATAACGACGAGCTATGTCTACGCTTACTCGCTGGATCACCTGAGGATCGATGACCATCAGACTCAACGTCAACTTGGGAATGGAGAGGCGTTCGGAGATTGTGTCAATAAGTTGTTCTTCGGTGATCAGCCCCTTGTCGACCAGAGTCTCACCAAGACGCTTTCCTGTGACGCTTTGTTCACGCAAAGCTTCCTCAAGCTGTCTGGAATCGACAAAGCCCTTTTCGATCAGAATATCGCCTATTTTCTTCTTAGCCATAATCTTTGTAATTGTTTAATATATCTTTGGTTATCATGTTATCGGAAGACTCGGGGAAGGCCTTTAGCCCTCCCTCCTTGTCTCGAATCGTGAGTTGACCGTGGAAGTGGACGACTGTTGTCGGTAAACAAAAAGAAGGAGAGCCGATTGGATCATAAGAGCCGCTGGAATATCTGTACGAAGCTCGTTGTGCTGCTTGCGGTTCTCTCTGTGGCAACCATTCTTCCGAGGTTTGCGATGGGGGCTGGATTGCCCGAACCGGCTTCGTCGCGGTTCGACGGCCAGACAATCGACTCAATTGTCATCGACAATCGAAACATCTTCGATACCACCAACGCCGCCTATCGAAGCTTCATCTTCAGGCTGGCCAACCGTTTACATGTGAGAACCAAGAAGTGGGTCATTCGCTATGAACTCCTTCTGAAGAAGGGCGCACCGTACTCGGAGGAATTGGCCGAAGAGTCGGCGAGAAATATGAGAGGCCGACTGGCTCTCTACGATGCCTGGATTGAACCCGAGCCGCTTCCCGGAGGAGGCCTGCTTGTCCGGGTCGTGACGATCGACCAGTGGAGCCTCACCGGTGGTGCCGAATACCTGCGGGAAGGACATGAGACGACATACAACTTTGGAGTCGAGGAGCGGAATCTTCTGGGGACAGGACAGTATGTCTCGCTGAATTACTACGATCGATCTATCGAAGGAAACTACTTCGACGCGAATTATCTCAATCGACGACTGCTGGGCAATCCAATAAGGATCAGCTTCGACTACAGCAGCAATCCACTCGACAAATTTCGCGCCTTTCATATCGGCCATCCCTACTACGACCTGAGCCAGCAATTTGCTTACGATTTCGGCCTCGTGTCGGCGAAAGGTCGGAGAGACATCTACCGGGACAATCGAAGGATCGCCCTCTCGAATCGCAACGGGAATTTCACGTCGGCACAGGCGTCGTATCGATTAGGCGACTATCATCGCAAGCTGGAATTTGATCTGGACTATTTGTACCGGTTCGAAAAGAACTCGGACAAGACGATCATGTCCGCCGATCCCTACGA
>CAZFOY010000077.1:0-10869 GCA_964520865.1 uncultured Ignavibacteriales bacterium
CATACCGCCAGGATCAGCAGGATGTATACAATAGGCTCAGGACGGCCGCTTCTTCCGTCGTGCATTGGCTCGCTGAAGTAAGGAACCGCTGCATACACAGCCGACACTAAAATGAGCATAATTACTGCCCGTGTCCGGATTTTGCGGAGGTACTTTTTCGTCATGTCGCTCCGATCGATCAATTGACTCTCTCCATGCATTTGCTCATCTCGCAGACTATGAATCAAATCGGTCCGCCTGTCTTCCGGTTCAGTTATTCGGGGCGGATCGGCTCCTCCGGAGAACTTTCTCCAAAACCTCGGAATTACAAGGGGTATCACAATGAGAGCAATTACAAAACTTCCTAAGAACAGGATGATTCCATAGTCTACCAGGTTCTCTTGCGCAGCTTGCGGACCGAAAGCAAACATGAGACGAGGCAACGTATCACCGTTGTCACAGTGTCCCTCTACACGAAAGAGGCCCGGATGAGACACGTCAAACTCCAATTTGGAGATACCGGCTCTCCCGGGAAAGCTGTAGCTTACAGTCGCACGCGGAACCCTCATCTCTAGGTATGTGTCGCGCTGAATGTCGAACACCTTGATAGTCATAGGATAGGGTATCTCGCGGACCGAGTAGTCTCCCGAATCAGTGACTGCGATGTATTCGTGGAAAACCGCATACGCGCCCTCGTCCTTAAAAGTCACTTCATACTCACCAGGAAAGAGTACACGGATTGAAGGAAGGATCTTCTGAATATCCCCACCTGTAGACAGTAGATAGAATGCCATCCACGAAACTACAGCAACGGCAAGGGCGCCTGTTACTGTGGCCCAGACTTTGAACCAGGTACGCTGATAGAAATTACTCATTCAAGCTTCCTGTCCGCCTGGCCGTGGTACGTCCGTCTGCTGTGGATTTAGCTTCATTGCTCAACGTCACTCTCACTGTTCATGATCTCCCTAACGGGTTCAAAGACGGACCTGCCCTACACGGCTGTTCCAGATAACCTGGTCGCCGCCGTTCGTGTCAGCCAGTCGATTTTGGTCTCCTGAACCGCCGGACCACAAGTATCACAACCAGGGCGAGCAGATAATAGAATATGAAATTTCCAAACAGGTGCTGCCAATCGGAATAATTGTGCATCCCAGCCCAGGATGGATTGAAGGCCAACATGAGCAGAAATCCAGGTGCGTGAACGATCGCCGGCAGGAAACCTACACCAAATCTCCACAGTATGACGTCGATTGCGATGAGGCACCATACGGGCGCAGCAACGAGAACCGCCAGCAGGAATGGGTTCTTGTTCATCATCGCCGGGTACACCTGGCATTTGCGGAAGGTTGCCTCTGCTTGCACAACGTAACTCTCACACTTCTTGATCTCTCTGGCAGGTTCTAAGAAGGTCCTGCCCTATAGCGCGTTGCCGGATCGGTCTGAACGCTGAGCGACCATTCTCAAAAGGAATCCGCCCTGTCCTGCTAAATGAGTGACGTACCACAGCCCCATTGTGATGAAGTCCGAATGTGCTTGCAAACCCTTGATTCATACATACCCTGCTTCGGTTGCCCTGTCCTGTGATGATATCAATATACCGTCAACAATCGTGGCAAACAAGAACGAATCGACACATTCAACCACCATGCTTTTCGCGATGTGCATTCGGACGGAGTCGAGAGTGGGCTGTTGATACCGCGGCGCTCGGTATGAGCGCCGCGGGTTTGAGATGAAGTTGTCAGAGAAAATGACTACTTGAGCAGAAGCATCTTACGTGTCTGCGTGATCTTCCCGGATGTCAGACGATAGAAATACATCCCGGAAGCCACCTGTTGACCGGAACTGTTCGTGCCATCCCACAAGACAGAATGTCTGCCCGCCGTCTGGAACGAGTTTATCAGCGTTCTGACTTTCTGTCCGTTGATATTGAACAGCTCAAGCGTTACATCCGCTCCCTTGGGAAGATCGTACGCGATCGTCGTTGTCGGATTGAACGGGTTCGGATAGTTGGCGTACAGCTTGATATCGTCCGGCAACAGCTTTTTGGTCGCATTGTAGTCGGGCTCGTACCTTCCGATGGCAACCAGCATGTAGTCGCGGATGGTCTCGCCCGGCTGCGCCGGATCGCATCGGAAGCTGAACTCGACATTCTGGCCCTTCTTCAGAGTCAGAGGTGCCGCTCCTACCGAGTTCTCCCAGGTTCCCGCCGATGGGTTGTCCGAGGAAGTGAACCTCGTCAACGGCCATTTCGCAACTACCGGTTCTTCTTCGACAGGGATCAGATGGGAAATGAAGTCGGTCGAATAAGGACCGTTCCATGAGATCCTGAGTTGTATCGTGTCGGTAGAAGAAAGTCCTTCCCGGTGCATGATCCAGTTGGACACATGGTTTTCTCTGGGCGGAACTGTCGCCAGAGGCAGCCAGCTTCCTTCCTGACCTAAAATCTCTACTTCAAGTTCCGTCGCCGCAACGACGGATACAGAGTCACCAACATTCTCCTTTTGCAGGATCTCGTGGTTTATCTGACAATCGTCGTCATCGACCGTAAACATCGTCTGATCACCGCCGCCGGGATTTTCGAACGAGACGATTATATATCCCGACTCCTCGCTCTCATATTTCAGGTTGTCGCTACTGGTAACGAGGTTCAGAATGTCCTGTCCTCTGTTGTCCACGGCGCTTATAGGAGCGACGGTGTTTTGATAGAGGACTACCTTCCCGTCGACAGTCGTAGCAACTCTCGTTTCGGGCGAGTGATCAATCGTTATCAGCTCGAGGTGTTCGATCGAAGTGATCTCATCCTCGACCTCCTGCAGGAGGAATTCGACCTGTCCGTTTTGCGGAACAACGTTGGTCGTAAGATGATAGTAGTCCGTCACACTTGCCTGATAGCCGGCTTGAGCACTCGCTGTAAGCAGCGGATTCTCCCTGACGTAGTTCTGGCCATCGGAAGCATAGAGAATCGGGCAAGAAGGGTCAGTATGATGATATGTATAGACTTCGAACGTCTGAGGTTCGCAATAAGCGGACCAGACTCCGTCGATCTTGGTTCTCGCCTTCCATACCCAGAACCCGTCTGACAGATAGGGAGTGGTCCATTCGGGAACATCAAGACCGGCGGGCGAAGAGTACACCAGGGCTCCTTTAGAGATCTGCGCCTGCTGCTCCTCCCCCTGCCAATAGTTGGTCCAGACGAGGTTCGGATTTCGGTTTGTCGTTCTCGAACCGTTGTGGTAGTTCAGCGCGTATGGCGCCTTACGCGTGTCACCCAGATTGGGAACAATATCGATTACTTCATCACTATGCCACAGACAATCCGGGAATTCCTGAGTGCAACTGACCGAAACCACGAGATCGATATGATTGTCACCGGTCACCTCTGCAGCTTCGATATCCAGCGGAACGGAGTTACCCAGCTCGATCTCGGAGTGGGGGCCGAAGCTGCCATTGCCGTCGTTCTTGAGCACGTTTGCGTAATAGGGCCGGGAACCGATCCAGTTGTGATTCGCTGTCGCAATATCCATGTCACCGTCTCCGTCGAGATCGGCGGCGCAGACCGCGATTGGATTATCAGTCACCGTGAACGAAGTGGGGGCGCCGAACGTCCCGTCTCCATTATTAAGGCAAACCGAGACATCGTTGGAGCTGTAATTGGCGGAGATCAGATCGTTGTAAGTGTCGCCGTTAACGTCTGCCACGGTCAATCCTTTAGGATTGTCGCCGACCGTGTACTGAACGGGAGCGGCAAAGTTCCTTAAGCCGAGATTCAGGACCACTGTCAACACATCGCTGCCACTGGTATTGGTAACGAGGTCCAAAAGTCCATCGCCGTTGAGATCAGCCGCAACGACCCGGGCACCGCCGCCAGGCACGGATACTTCGGGAGCAAAGGTTCCGTTTCCAAGATTGTACAGGATCGTCAGGTCCTCGGTAAGGATATCCTGATATCCGTCGTTATCGAGGTCGGCCGCAATTACTCTCGAGGGAAAGGCGGTGACGGTATACTCCTGATGAATTGAGAAGTTTCCAAGACCGTTGTTCTTCCTCACTGTGAGCAAGTAATCGCCATAGTGATTCGCAACGACGACATCTTTGTCACCGTCATTGTCGAAATCGGCTGCGGCAACACAGGTCGGATCGGTGTGGTTCAGTCCGCTGTTGTATGTAGTCGAAAAGCCGCCGGTGCCATTATTCGAAGCAAACAGCACGCCGGAGTAGCTGCCGCCCAAACCGCCCTCAAATCCGGCCGGTCCCATGACGGTAGCGATATCGGCGTCGCCATCGTTGTTGATGTCCGTGATGGCGAGAGATTGCGAATTCTCCGTTGTTCGATTCAGAGAATAGTAAGGCAGGAACAGGCCGGGGCCGGAGTCAACTCCAACGGTGAACGAGTACGAGTAACCGTACACCAGGTTCCCGTGGTACTGGGAGGCAATTTCAGGCAGAAGCGCCACCGTCACCTTCTCACCTTCGTAGAACGGCGTTGAGGTTTGGAATTCTATTCCTCTCAGAATCGGATAGTAATCCAGGGTGCCGCTGTGGAATCCGGATTGATCGCCAAAGACCTTGACATTCTCAGTGGTCAAAGTATTGGGATCCATGTCCATGTCGAAAAAGATGTCGATAAAACCACTAACTGCCGCGCTGGAGTAATTCCTGGGCGGATATTGCGCGACGATGGAAGGCGGTTCGCATACGTCACCAAAACCGTCCCCATCCGTATCGATCTGATCCGCGTTAGCCATCGTCGGACAATTGTCCAAGTCACCGCATACTCCGTCGCCGTCGACATCGTTCTGGGGATCGTCGGGACAATTATCACAAGCATCGCCCACACCATCTTCGTCGGCGTCGGCCTGATCCAGGTTTGCGAGGTTGACGCAGTTGTCGCAAGCGTCGCCGACTCCGTCGCCATCGAAATCGGCCTGATCGGCGTTGGCGACTTCAGGACAATTGTCCACGTCGGCACAAAGACCGTCCTGATCGATGTCGTTGAACTCGTCGTTCGGACAGTCGTCACAGACGTCGCCGAACTCGTCTCCGTCGGCGTTTTCCTGACCCGGATTGCTTACACTCGGACAATTGTCATCGTCGCAAGTGTTGAGAGCGAAACCGGGATCGCCGAAACCGTCGCCGTCACTGTCGGTACATACATCGCAAACGTCTCCGATGCCGTCCTGATCGAAATCCTCCTGTCCCGGGTTGGAAACGTAAGGGCAGTTGTCATCGGTAGCGATAGTGATTTTGACCTTGAGGTAGGGGCCGTTATCGCACGAACCGGTGTTGCAGGGGATCCATTCGTTTATCGTCTGTCCGAGGATGTTGTACTTGATGTAGAACGCATATGTTTCAACATCACATCCAGTGGACGTCAGAGTCCCCGGCACCACCCTCGCATACGGCATTTCGAAGCTCGGATTGCCGGCGCTCCAGCCACTATTCCCCCGGTGGCGGAACAGGATGGTCGGAGGACTCTCCAAGTGCAGATCGGGCCAATCGAAATGGTGGGTGGCGCGATAGGTCTCGACGAAATACACTCCCGACGTCCAGCCCCCATTGTTCAGGAACGTATGCTTGTGAGTGTCTTCGATTTTCTGCAGCGAGAAATTCGTCGCTTCCGTGCGTATGAACTGGTTGTTCTTAATGAACTCCAGGGCTGCGTCGGCTTTCAGGACACCCCATCCGTGAGTCTCGTCCCAACCGGGAGCACCGAGATCCAGCGCCGTGACCTCCATTATCTGCTCGATTTCGTCGGCAGTAAGATCCGGTGCATACGACATCAAGAGCGATGCTACACCAGCTGCCACCGGGGTTGAGGCTGATGTTCCCGAGAAATCGACATACGTATCAGGACATGCGGTTGTATAGAGATTTACACCGGCCGCTAATACGTCCAGTCCGCCGCCGTAATTTGAGAATGAAGCTTTCTCACCTGTCCACAGGTCACATGCTCCGATTCCCATGACAGTCGGAAGGTCCGACGGCCGGTTATAGTCGGTCGAGCTCTCATTCCCTTTCGCAGCAACGAGGAGAATGCCGCTGGCCCAGGCGTTGTAACAGGCGGCCGAAAGGGCGTTGCCCCACAGGATGGAGATACCCAGCTCTGCCAGCCAATTGGGTGAGAAACCAAAGGACATGTTGATCACGTCGACATTTTGAATTCTCGCCCAGTCGAGACAACGCGCCACGAAGCCATCGTCATACCACTTATCGTTTACATACGTCGGGAACCCCGAAAGATCTAAGATATCCTCGCCGGCTCGGGCATCGTACAGCGGAGAATTCCAGTTGATCCCGGCAACGCCGACTCCGTTGTCGGAAACCGCCGCGATGATCCCCGCCACCGGGGTAGCATGGTTGTCGTTAACATCGTATGGAGGAGCGACCGGTTGCTGCGTTTCTCCCCGATAGGAGGCCACGACCCGCGATGACAGATCCGAATGGCCATCATCGATACCGTCATCGATCACACAGATCTTCACGCTGCTTGACCCCTGGGTATAGTTCCAGGCATTCTGGATTCTCTGGGCGCCTTGAGCGGTCGAGTAAAGCCAATTCTGTGAGTAATAGCTTGGGTCGTTCGGCGGCACCCCTTTGGACCGCATGTAGACGCTCGGCCCAAGCAGCTGAACGGTTTTCTCCCATTGTTTCTGGTCCCACGCATTCTTGAGACTCACAAAATCAACGGAATCGGCAAACCGGACGAAGTAATATTCGCTCAAATCGATCAAGCGGACCAGTTCGCCCTGTTTATCGTAGCTGAGCGTGTCTTTTCTTTCAAAAAGAGGAAAGATTCGTTCTATTTCGACAGCCCCGTATGACTTGAGGAAGTCGCGGAGATTCGGCGACACAACTGCCTGTGAGATGGTCGCCTTGGCCGACGGTGATGCAAGCGTGAACACTCCTTCACTTGCTTTAACTTCTACGGATTTCCAGTTTACTTGCCCATATGCGTTCGCACCAATGATGAGGGGCAGCAACCAAATCCAGAACAATGAGCGCAGAGAGCTTCTCATTCAGTCCTCCTGACATGTTAAGGATTTTTTGTAATTGCAGAGTCCCTGCAATGGACAACTACTTTGTCCACTGCTTATTGTCCGATAGTAGTAGGCTTCCTTAGTTGTCCATTGCGTATCACCACCTTCCTGTCCCTGAGTCTGAATGTGATCGCAATCCAACAAACGGTTGATGACGCCTGTCGAATGGTCCGCAGAATGTTCGAATTGATTCCCTGGGTGGGTCGATTATTGAGCGTAACGAGTGTTCGTACCGTCCTCAATTTTTCCGACACAGCCCTGCAGCAACACTGCCAGGTACCCAGACACTCACATAGATCGTGAAGTCGCTGTAGTATGATTGATCAAGATCCCCGCGTTGTCTGTCAAATAAAGTGCGCCCGGTCACTTATGCCCTTTGTCGGGTCTATTGCAGTATAGCCGTTCATGCCACTTCATGCAAGGGAAAAGGCCATCGCAAACCCTGGATGATCGAAAATGCAGAGTCTGCTATTCTGTTAAAGTAAAATAGGATTGTCATATTCCGGTTTTGGATACTGACGATGCGTATGTATTGGTCGGTCTGAGTGTACGACGACGACTTTCAAGCTTTATAAGTCAGGTATTCTAATTCCTTGCTCTAAACGCACAATTGAAGCAGCTTATCTGGTATGATTGAAAAGCAGATGGATCTCAGATCAATGAACGTGCGGCCAAAATGAGACCTTCGTTCACCGGTCTGACCACTCGACTCCGCAAACGGGTCCATGCCCTCTATCTCGCCGCCAGAGACCCGCGAGTCCCGTGGACAAGCAAACTGGTGATCGGCGCCGTTGTCGCTTACGCCCTCAGTCCGATTGACCTGATCCCGGATTTCATCCCGGTGATCGGCTATATCGATGACATCATTATCCTGCCGATTGGAATCTGGCTCGCCGTAAAGCTTATCCCTCGCCATGTCTGGCAGGACTGCCTGGACCGGGCATCGATACTGCAAAACGACCTGCCGCGCAATCGGCGAGCTGCGGTAGTGGTTGTGCTCGTGTGGATTATCGTCGGGCTGGTCTTAGGTTTGTGGATCTATGGACTGGTAAAGGGCGGGCAGACAGAATTCCGATAGGTCACTCTTTGACTTGTGACCTTCAGAAGGCGGCTGCGGACTTAAAACTTGTCTAACTTCTAACCATACCTACATTTGAAGACGTATAACCGACTGTAGTCGGGAACCGAGAGACGGAACCCGATGTACAAAACGTTGATTGACAACAACTCAGATTGTCGACATACCGAGATTCAGATGGACTTCTCAAGACCTTCGCGGAAAAGGCAGGTGAGTGTGCGAACCACGAATCATTGTACAGTCAGACCTAACGGATATTTCACTCGAATGAATTCCCTGATTTATTTAATATTGTTCCTGCTGTTACTTCCGGGAGCACTGTTTGCCCAGGGACAAGTTGAAATCCCGTTAAAGAAAGTGATCCTCCCCGATACAACCGAATTTCCTCATGCGAGGATCGTCAGCTTCGCCATCCAGCCGGGAGATTCGACCAAATTCCCGGCTGACTGGAGTACTATCGAGACCGGTACCTTGATGAACAATGCCTCGTTTCAGGAGGTCGACATAGCCCGATTCAAAGCCGATGACGGCACCCGGAAATACGTTGTCGATGCCAATGCGAACGGTACATTCATCGATGATCCCATCCTCAAGTTCAGAGAGTCCGGCGGCCACAGGTTCGCCGATGTCGCGGTGTCCGTGAAACGGAGGACCAACGGCCAGGAACTTCAGAAGCTCATCTATCGGGTCGGATCGGACGATACCGGAGCTACGGCGCGAATCGGCGAATGCCGTGAAGGGACGTTGAAGGTCAACGGCAAGGACTACTGGGTTCGGGTCGTGCTTACGTCGGTGAACACACCGTACTTCTCGGGCGGCAAAGGAACGGTAGCTCTGGCCGATATGAATCGCGACGGTGTCCAGAATTATAAGTGGGCTTTCAGCCCGGACAGCAGCATTGAAGAGTCCGAACGCATGTACTGGGACAAACCGTTCGTCCTTCAGGGCAAGGGATTTCAGGCCAAGTCGGTGGATCCGACAGGGACCCACCTCGTACTCGATGAACTCAAAAGCGACACGGCGCTGGCAATCGGCTTTCATGCTCCGGCCTGGACGGCCAAAGACATGTATGGATTTCCTTATGCATCGGACTCACTGCTGGGGAAGGTCGTGCTGCTCTTTTTCTGGGCGCCCACCTGTCACTACTGCGAAAGCATCCGCCCCAAACTCGACGCTATGGTAGCGCGCGATACGGATAAGAGATTCCGGTTGATGTCGTTCACTACCGAGAGAGATACCTCCAAGCTTAAGACCTTCCTCAGAGCCAAGCCGTACGGCGGAACGATCATCCCCTACGACTCACTCGCTTGGGAAGCGTACAATTCCCGCATGCTTACTCCTACCTATTGTCTTATCGATGGTAACGGCGTGATACAATTGTACGGCGCCGGAGCCTCGTTCTTCACTTACATCGAGAAAAGGACGGACGAATTATTGCGGAAGTAGAGGAATCGTCAGGAGTGCAGGACTCCTGATCTATGATGGTCGCATTTTGTGGATCGTGCCTTACTCGGTCGAATCTCGTGCCTGCTCCCTCTTCGCCGCCTCTCTCACTCTGGCAATATAGTCATCCAGAGTCACCGTCTCATACTTGTCGGCAATCCAGTCGCTAATTGTGACATAGCCATCGTCGTATGCATTCAGGTATGCAAATGTATTTTGATACAGCAATATGCCTTGTTTACTCCGCCGAGCCCCGAGCCTCTTCAGACTGTCAGAGGAATTGAGGATCCGTGCCGCACGTTCAGCGTAGTGAGAACTGTCCAGCGCTACTGTATCGACCGCCAATTTCCAATCGACCTTGTCGAATCGTGCGATCGATGAGGCAGCCGCCATGACTTCCTGCGGCCCTCTGATTCGCTTTCCCCATATGAAGAATCTCCCAAATTGATGACCCCGCATCATCGTGTTGAACCCACCGACAAGATCGATCATCGTCGTGTACCAATAAAACACCGTGTCTTTCAGCGTGTCCCCTTTGATAACATCGATCGGCTCCAACTCGTACTCGACCAGAGAGCCGAGGTCCACGTGTCCGGCGTCATCCTTGAAGGTCCCAAGATCATAAATCACCCGAGCCGATCGGAAAGCGCAAACGGCGATATAATCCTGATCCTCCACCAGCTTGTCCGGAGTGGGTACCGAAGTATGATACTTGTAGCGGTTGTAGAAATACGAGTTTCCCGAATTATACTTCAAATCATAAATGTTGTACCAGGCTGCGATTATAGATGCCGTTGCGATCCCGGTGACAATTACCATTACAACCGCGAGTTTTTTCATCCCTTGTCTCCTCAACTCTGCCGTACCAATTGCAATTATATTAAGCCGCACCTACCGAGCTGGCGGTGTATATGTAATCCCTTTCTCGATGTAGAACTTCAGCAATGTCGCCGCCTCTCCCCATCCGCTTGCACACTCGAGGATAGCGTCGCGGCCTTCGGGACTGTCCGGATACCCTTCTTCCGTTATCGTTAATACCGTCCCACCATGTTTTGCTTCCAGAGAAAATCTAACTCTCGAAATCATTTTGGAGCCCCAGTCAAAAGCGAAGCTGTGCGGCCGATCGGCGGTCACAACTTTTGCGGGGGACTGCAGCGTGTAGAAGTCCGGTCCCCAGTCTTTCCAGCTCCAGACCATCTCGCCCCCCGGTTTGAGGTCGATTTTCATCCCGGTCGTGAAGAACGCATCCCAGTCTTTCGCCGACGTGACGACATAGTACACCTTCTCCGGCGTCGCCGCAATGAAGGTGCGCTGTTTGATTCGGTGATTAAA
>CAZFOY010000078.1:0-10817 GCA_964520865.1 uncultured Ignavibacteriales bacterium
ATCGATCACGCGTCCGGAGTTTCCAAAACTTCGACCGTGCTCGCTCACGCTTCCGACATCAACCTGCTTCTGCTGGTGCCGGAGTTGACGTCCATATCCGATTGTTATGGTCTTTACAAGCATCTCAAAGCGGCTGACAAGGCGATTGATTGCCGAATTCTCGTCAACCGGGCCCAGTCGCAGGAAGAAGCCGATCATGTGTATGCCAAGATTTGTGCCGTGTCCGAACGATTCCTTCGTTCCTATCCCGGCTATGCCGGTTTCATTCCGGAGCACAGTGACGTCCGTAGGGCACTGGCCGGCCAGCACTCGCTGGCGGCAATCAATGCCCAATCGCCTGTAGTTCAGGCACTTAATACCCTCGCTGCATCGATCGGCGCCAACCCGCGCCGGATGCAGCTTTTCACCCCGAACACAATTAACAAAACCACGGCTCCGGCCGATATAAGAGGATAACGTTCTTATGGTTAGCACACTTAAAGCCGAACCTCGAAAACGCCGGTCAAAGAAGACCCCTGAAGTGATCGAACACCAGGTAGCGACAGACAAGACCCGCAAAGTAAAGAAGTGGGATGTGTCAGAACGTGAATGGACCCGTTACCAGAGGGCGAAAAGCCCGGAGATCCGCCGGGAGCTGTTGAGCAAATACATTCCGCTGGTCAGGAATGTCGCCACTCGCATGGCGATGGGCTTCCCGCGCTCGGTGGAACTTTCCGATCTCGTAAGCACCGGTGTGATCGGGCTGATCGAAGCATTCAGCAATTTCGATCCCGAACGAGGTGTGAAATTCGAGACGTACGCGGTGCCGCGGATTCGCGGCGCGATTCTCGACGAGCTGAGAGCTCTTGACTGGGTGCCGCGTTCCACGCGAGCCAAGTCTCGGGAGATCGAGAAAGCTCACGTCGTGCTTGAGAACCAATTAGGCCGCCCTCCGGAAAAGGAAGAGCTGGCCCAGCATATGAAGCTCTCGGTGGATGAACTTCATCTTGCCCTCGACGATGTCTCCGGAACGAACATCCTCTCGCTGGACGAAGTCATTTACCGCGAGGACGACAATCGCCAGGTCCCGCGGATCGAAACCGTGATCGACCGCGAGACGATCAGCGTCCTCGGAGCGATCGAGAAAAATGAACTACAGTCGTTTATCGGTGTCGCTATCGATCGCCTGACCCGTCAGGAGAAGCTGGTAATCGGACTGTACTATTACGAAGAGCTGACGCTGAAGGAGATCGGCGAAGTCATGTCGATTTCCGAGTCGCGCGTCTCCCAGATCCATACCCGTGCGGTCATGAAGCTGCGGGGCATGGTCAGAGAGAAGTTCGCGTTGACCGGCTGAGTCAGGAGAATAGCAGAAGGAGCACCCTTCAATGGCCGACCTGCTTGATCGAGTAGATGCGCTGGGAGACCTGCCGGTTTCCGACCGAGTGAATAAGATGTCTCGCTCCAGCAAGGACAAGAGCGAGCAGAGTTTCTCGGAAACGCTCAAGAAAAGGCTGAAGGATGCCAGAGATGAACAAGATAAACAGAAAGATGAACTGATACTTGCCGAGGACGGAGAACAAAATGAACGGGATGACCAAGAACCGTCCCACGCCGAGTCGGTCAGTGAAAACGAACCCGACGACGAAGATCCGTCCGAACATATTGACATAACGGCATAAACAGAGGGAATGTGAAAATGGAACTTTCACTGCATACACTAAAAACACTGCTGACGACCGACTTTGCCATCGACATGGCAATCAATATCGTCGGCTATCTCATTGCCGGGACTATCGGCGTCATGATCTACCGCCTCTTTCGTCGCGGACCTCGCACAGCGGAAGAGTCTCCGGCGTCAGCCTCGATTGAAGCTCCGGAACAGGCGCGGGTAGCTCGTCCCTCGACCGCCCAGGCCGTAACGAACCGAGTGCAGTTCATCCGGTTCGGTGAGCGGAAGGCTCCCGAGCGCAACAATCCGACACCGCAACTGACCAGCTCCGACGGAGGTGTCAACAGGCGTAACAGGACCGAAATTTTCAGAGTGGCCCGGAGCATGATCAAGGCCGGTGCCACTCACGACAGCATCCGCAAGGTGCTTCCGATATCCGAAGCCGAGCTGTCGCTTCTGAGCACGAATAATAGTTGAAGAAACACTGGAGATAAACATGTCAAACGAAAGCCCATTTTTCCTGTCTAAGGTGGAGTGCCCGATCTGCAAGACGATCAATGAGTTCGAGACGGTCAAGGTCGGGTCCTACTATGAAAACGGCCGGGACACCGATTTCTGTCCGCTCGACATTCAATGGCGCTATCCCCGGTACCAGAGCTACAATCCGTTAGTCTATTTCACGGCGACGTGCAGCAACTGCTTCTACACCCGGGAATTCAGCAACAATTTCAAGGACTGGAAGAATGACAATTACTTCCGGACCTACCGTCTCAAATCGGTCAAAGAGAAACATCTTGACCAGTTAGCCTCGGCCGAATCGGTTATTCGACGGATGGGCGACGGGATCGATCTGGCCCATCATCCGAACAAGTCGGGCATCATGAAGCTGCATCTCGCGATCTTTGACGAACTGCTGTGCGACCGCTACAGCAGTCTCGATCTCGGCCGCTTCTATCTGCGCATTGCCTGGATCTTCCGTGATCTGGAGCGCGGGGAAAATCCGCACCTGCAGTTCCTGAAGGGGCTGCTGATAGAGATCGACACCAAGTTCAGCTCGCTCAAGAGTGCGACCGATGGCAGCCGGCAGGAGTTGGAGGCGTTCAAGCGTCACCTTTCGGCTCATTTCGAGACCGACAAGTTAAGCGCTGAGATGAAAGCGCAGCTCTATCCATATCGTGACAAGTTCACGGCCAGTCTGGCGCCGGTGGAGCAGACGTTCCAATCGCTTACGCAGCAGTTCGAGCAGGTTACCAACCTGTTGACCGAATACAAATCGGCCGCGCTCGGCGGCGATGCGACGTCGGGCGAAAGCTCGTTCGGATCGTTCCGGTCGTTCACCGATTTTCTACTGGACCTTCGCCAAAACTGGAACGGAATCGTTACCAACGAGCGCGAAGCTCTGGAGAAAGCTGTGACTTACTACAAAGAGGCATTTGCCGAAGGGCGCGATATCTCGGCCGGAAACCAGCAAATCCAGGCTTCGTATCTGATCGCCGAACTGTCACGGCGGATCGGTTCGTACGACGATGCCCGTCAGTATTTCAACGCCACCATCAAGCATGGTCAGGAATTCATCTACCAGCACCGGAACGACACCAGCCGGACGGCGCTGGCAAGAAAGATCCTGGAACTGGCGATCGAACAGGGCAAGATGAACATGGAAGCGCTCAAATCGGCGTAAACGGAGAGACGAATTAGCGTGTCGACCAGCCTGTCAAATCTGTCGCAGCCCCTGAAAGTATGGGAGAAGCTCGAAATCATCGTAGGCGATGACGACAAGCGAGGAATCTATGTCGCACGTATCGAGGATTTCCTCGGCGGCGGTATCCTCATCACCGCACCCGAATTCCAGCAGGGAACCACGCTCCTTCGAGAGAACTGCGACGTAACCGTGCACGTGACCAAGACCGACGCCGTCTACGAATTCGCCAGCCGGATCCGTCGATTCAACTCCCAGGCGCACAGCCTGTATCTGCTGACGCCGCCGAAGAAGTTGAGACGGGTTCAGCGAAGGCAATTCGTCCGGATCGACTATTTTGAGAAGATCCAGATAGCCGTCGCAACGCCCGATTACGGAGGGGAAGAATTCGAGTGGCATCAATTCTCCACCCGAAATATAAGCGGCGGCGGCATGTTGATTCGCGGTCCTTTTGAGCTCCACGAAGGAGACATTCTGCTGATTAGAGCTGATATTTTCAAGGATCTGGGCATTGAGCTGCCTATCGCTGCGATCTGCCGGCGCGCTCAGAAAGAGGAGAAGGAGCATCTCGCCGGAATAGAATTCATCCGCCAGGACAATGTGGATGTTTTCCTCAACCAGCGCCGCCTGGCCCTGCTCCCTGTCTCCATTACGGAGTTCGATCGAGCCGCCCAGAACCAGTTGGTCAATCACATTTTTCAACAGCAAATTCAAATGCGCAGGAAGGGTCTGTTGTGACGGAAACACCTACGGAAAGACGTTCCCGAGAGAAATCTCTGCTCGATACGCTGCAGATGGACCTGTCGCAGTTGGTGGGTCATGAGATCATAATTTTCAGCGAAGAACTTCAGGAAAAATCTATCACTAACAAAGTAATCATGGCCTCCGACAAAACCCTGTCGCTGGATCGGGGAGGAAGTTCCGGACTGATCAATCGATTGACCAACGATCAAAAGGTTTCGGTACAATTCGATTACAAGGGTCAGCGGATGTCGGTCGAGGCCAATTTCAAGCGATCCGAAGGTGGTCGGTGTACGATCAGCCTGGAGCACCAGGCAGTGCCGCTTACCCGCCGCCGCTTTCGCCGGTTCACCTGTTCGCTGCCGGTCCGCTGCGCCGTCGTGCCCAATCCGGCCCTCGCGATAGACCGGCTCCAGCAGCTTCGCTGGATGCAAACGGATTCCCTGAACATTTCCAGCGGCGGAATCCAGATCATGCTGCCTACCCTGATCAGCGCCGATACCTACATGTTTCTCAATATCCCGGTTGAGGATTTCGACTTTCCCTCGCTCATGATCGGGCAGGTACGCTACAGTCACCCGATGGACAACTTCAATTACTGTGTAGGTATCGAGTTTATCACCAGCGAACAAAGGGACAAACATTTTTCACGGACGATCCTGGAACGGCTTCCCCGGGTCGTCTTTCAGTTTACGCAGAGCAAGAGAAGCCAGCTCGACAAGAAAATTAGTGCAAGGATGCAACAATCAACAGGAGACTCAAATGGTTAACAGCGTAACCCGCAAACAGGATACCCGGGCGAACCGGAACGGGTGGCTGCAGGCACGGACGCCTTTCAGCATCGAAACCGAGAACCAGAGAAAATTCGTGCGCGTGGAGATCGCCCTTCCGGTCGCGGTAAAGCAGATAAAAGACCAGGCGGGGAATTTCATTCCCGAAGAGGATGTCTACACCGTTAACGGCAACATCCTCAACATATCGGCCACCGGAATGCTCGTCGATCTCGAATCTCCCGTCAGCGAAGGAGATGTCGTGCTGATCCGTTTTGTGCTTCAGGATGTCGAACCACTGGACAACGTCCTGGGTATCGTCAAACGGATGGACGCGGACGATGAACGTTACCTCGTTGGAATCGAGTTCATCGGTTGCGAGGAGCTCAGAGATCGCCTTACGCAGGACCAGTTCGAGACGGTCAAGGACTCGGTGTGCAGTTTTGAGAACAGGGTGCGCGAGACCCTGATAAGATACCTGTACTGATGATGAAACGGGTAGAAGGAGCATTGGAGTTATGAAACGTTCACAGTTAGCCATAGTGGCCGTCCTGCTTCTGGCGTTCGGAAGCGCCTGGACCATGCCCAACGGAACCAGGAGTATCCTCCTGCGCGTCATCCCGGCTCCTCCGATTTCGGTCGACTCAAAACTCGATCGACTCCTGATTCAGGATTTGACCCGCAAAGAGGATGTTCGAGTGCAGGATGTCAACGGCGGCGAAGGCATGGAACCGTCCTTCCCGGAACATTATTTCGATCTCGACAGCCTCGTGAACTGGGGACAGGAGATCGGCGGAAATTATCTGATGCTGGTCGACGTGTCCAGCGAAAGAATCGAACGTCGAAAGTCGTTCAGTCTTCCGCTTATCTTTCACAAGTACGAAACAGTCGGAATTATTGAAGGAGAATTCAGGTTTGTCGATCTGAGACACGGCAAGCTCCTGTCCGCGGAACCGTTCAAAGTGGAGGAGCGAGGGGCGCAGATCCTTCAGGCGTCAATGGACGACGATATAAATGATCCGGCCCTGCACCTGACAGCGGTGCGGAAGCTGGAATTCATGGACAAACTCGAAGCGAAACTGAGCAAGCAACTGACCCGTAGAGCGCATTCGCTCATGAGCGGCTGGTAGAGAGTGCAGGAGGAGAAATGACGAAGAAAAATATCGGCCCACAAGACGCCGAATTGACGCTTCAAATCGCTCGTGAAGTGATAGCGGCAACGCGGCATAAACGACCCGACCGCCAGTCCGGCGCCGAGCTGCTCAAGTGCCTGAAGAAGCTGGTTCCTTACGATGCCGCCACCCTCTTCTGGTTCGATCAGACCCGTCAGGCCCTGGAGACAGCGGCCACCGTGGGCGGCGAAGTCAAGATTCTCAATTTCGTAAAGCTCGAAGGCGGAGCGGGCATTTCCGGGTGGACCGCGCTGAACAAGAAGCCGTTCCTCCTTGCCGATCGCTCCAGGACCAAGCAGTTCGATCCGGAGAACGACTACGCTTCGTTCATGACGATTCCCCTGGTGTCCGATGGCGATGTTATCGGCGCTATCAGTTTCGGGGCGAAAGAGCCGAACATGTTCGACGAGGCGATGCTCAAGCGGGTTCTGTATACCGGGGAGCAATTGGTCGTATCACTGGAGAAGCTGCACTTTCAGGAGCGGGTCCGTTTGCTTGAGAACCGGCTCCGCAAGGCGGAAGAACAGCTGAAATCATCGCGCGACCTGTTGGTGCAACCCAGTTTTGCCCAGGAACTCAAGCGAAATGTCTCCGGCGTCATTCATGAGATTAACAATTCTCTCTCGGTAATAGTCGGGAACATCCAATGCATGCTTGCCCAGGGAGCTGCCGCCAACCAGAAGATGCTCTCCCGACTGAAACGAATCGAAGGAGCAGCAGAGAAAATCAGTTCGGCAAACGGCAGAATACTTTCGATTTACGGCAGCGTAAGTACTTCGGCGGAATCGACCGCCACAGACAGTAAAGAAAAAAGTCCGGTAATACAACATGTCAAACTATGATCTGGCAACTCTGACCGATCCGGCTAATCAGGTGCTTTGGGAAAGCCTCACCACGGCCGGAATAGGCCTGGCCCTGATAGACGGTAGCGCGAGTCTGACTGTCAGCAATGAGATGGCAGGTACCTGGCTCGGAGTCCCCGTCGGTACCCAGGCAGCCGCAACGCCAATTTCCACAATCGAGCCTCTGAAGTCCGGAGGACTGATCGATAAACTGCGCGAGATGATATCCAATGATCCCGGCGAAGATACACCGCCATGCCGGTTTCACACCCGTTCAGTAGACGGTACCCCGCTTTGCGCCACGGCAAGACTTACTTCGAAAGCGCCGCACGCAGAACGTCAACTGCTGATCATGCTCATGCGCGAACCGGTCCGGGAGATTTCGGAACCTCCGGCGCTTTCCGGTCCGGAAGAACTTCGAATCCTTTCATCGGTTGCTTCGGCCCTGTCCTCTTCGAACGATCTGGACTACATACTCAAGACCATTTTGACCGGCGCCACCGCTTCGCAAGGACTGGGCTTCAACCGGGCTTTCTTGTTTTTGTACGATAACCCGACAAACAGCCTGAGTGGCTATCTGGCGGTCGGACCCAGCTCGCCCGAGGAAGCCGGTCGCATCTGGGGAAACCTCGCAGCAAACCGCGTATCATTGAGCGAGCTGCTGAGCGGCCAGCCGGAAAACGGGCAGGCGCAATCCGGATCGACACAGGGGATGGTCGCGTCGATCAATATCGATTTGAATCGTGACTCCCTTGTCGCGAAAGCGTGCACCCAGAAAACATGGCTGAATCTCGAAGCCCTCGACACGGTCGACGCGGTGACGAAAGAATTCAGCAGCAAAATAGGCACGCACAAACTTGCCCTCGTTCCTCTGGTGAGCAAGGGGAATCTGATGGGTTTGCTGGCCGCCGACAATCTTATCACCGGTCGCCCGATCTGCGATGACGCCGTTCAATTGCTTCAGGTCTTTGCCGATCAGGCAGCGGTCGCGATGGAGCGGGCGGGCTTGTACGAGGAGCAGAAAGAGCGCACCCGCGAAGTCGAGCAAATCAACACCCTCCTGGCGGAATCGCAGGAGCACATCATCAAAATTGAGAAAATGTCGGTGATCGGTGAACTCACCGCTTCGATCGCCCACGAATTACGCAATCCGCTGACCATCATCGGCGGCTTCGCCAACCTCATGCTCAAGAGCACCACTATCGATGAGCAAAGAGAGTATCTCAATATTATCGCCGGCGAAACAAGACGCGCCGAGTCGGTGCTCAACCATGTTCTCGACTTCTCCAAAGCATCACGCAACGAGAGTACCCGTATTGACTTTTCTCGTCTGGTAGAAAAGAACCTTGCCCTCCTGATCGGTAGGCTGCGTTGTCCGGCTGAACTTATGCGCCTCCTTGCCGCCCAGTCCGAGATATGGGTCTACGGCAACTACGACCAGGTCTCTCACGCCGTCTACCAATTCCTCAGATTGGTCGCCGAAGAGATCATTCCTCCGGGCAAAGCCGAGATTACCACAGAGGTGATTCAGGAGCGCGCCGTTATGACCGTTCGTCTGATTGTCGACAATGAACATAGAGACAGCACGATCAAGGCCCTGCGGCAGATCTTTACTGACAACAAGACTTCGCAACGCCTCACCGTGCTGGTGGCCGGAGAAGCTGTGCGGTTTCACGGAGGGAATTTCGGTCTGAGTATCGGCAACGACCGGCTGCCGTCCCTGTTTGTAGAACTTCCGTTAGCCAAGGAGGCCGATCATGTCGGCACACATCATAATAATTGACGACGATCGCAATATTCGCCGACTCTATGAGCACGAGCTAAGCTGTGAAGGCTATCAAGTCGCCACTGCCTCAAGCGCTGCGGAAGCAATCGAGAAAGCCTCCGCCGAACCGTTCAATCTGGCAATTCTCGACATCGAGATGCCGGATATGTCCGGCCTCGAGTTGCTCGGAAAACTTCGCGAACTGCGCCCGAATATGCCGGTCATCCTGAACTCAGCCTATTCCACCTATAAATCCGACTTCAAATCATGGCTCGCCGACGCTTATGTCGTCAAATCGTCCGATATCGAGCCGCTGAAGCAGACCGTGAAAGAGATGTTAAGTAATTATGGTAGTTAGACATAAGAAACCAACCGATGTCGAAGTTATCGATCAGGTCGAATATCTGAGCGATGAAGTCAAGAATCTGGCGATCAATCTGGCTATTTATCTGGCCAAGGCCAAGGGAAAATCTGACAGTCTGGCCCGAATGGAGCCGGATTTCATCAAACTGGTCAATGGTACAGTCAGGGTAGTCCAGGAGCTGACCTCTGTCATTAATGCCGCAAGGAATATGGAGACAATGGCTTACGATGTTCCGAGCGGAGCCGCCACGGGCGATCAGCTGGAATCGAGACTTCAGGCGATCCTTCAGCAATGCAACAAGATTATTATCGCCCTCCAGAATGATGCTGTCGGCGAGGCGGACGGATAATGCCGCCTGAAGGCCGTTTTCGGCCAATTATCCCTCATATCCGGTTGAGGATGCGCAAATAATGACGATAAACGAGATAGATGATAGGATGCGGGAAGCCCGCATTGAACCTGCTTCCGGGCCCGTCTCAAGCTTGAACGATGGAACAACGAACCGCTGTTCAACCCGATCCGAAGTTCGGGGAGGTATGGTCCCGAAGCGAACAACTATCAATCGAGGACTGTCGATATGACAATGCCCAACATAGACAAACTCAATGAAATGGCTCAGCAGCGCGGCGAGCCGTTTAAAGTGCTCATTGTAGATGACGAGAAATGGGTGCAGGATGTATTCAAAGATTTCTGCGAACTGACCGATGCGTTCGTGGTGGAACTGGCCAACGACGGCCAGGAAGCGGTGCAGAAAGTCAAGCAGGAACAGTACGACCTGGTCACCCTCGATCTTATTATGCCGGAGATGTCCGGACTCGAGGTGCTCACGGCGATCAAGAAAGTGTCACCACACGTCCCGGTCATGATCATCACCGGCAACGCCACCGATAAGATCGTCAACGAGGCGGGTATACTCGGCGCCTGCCGCGTCATGTACAAGCCGATAATGTTAGAAGATTTCATCGCCGAACTGACGAGCACGCTTGCCCGTTAATCCGACGAATTTCGCCCTGCAACAGTGAATTCGCAGCAAAGTAACATGGAGTTTAGCGAAAAGAATATGAAGAACTCGATTAAGATCCTTATCGTAGACGACGAAGAAATGATGCGCAGTCTTCTGGAGAAGATCCTCAAGCGCGAAGGATACAACGTCATCGCGGCCGAAGACGGCGTCCAGGCGGTCGAAATCCTCAAGAAGGAGGACGTCAGCCTGGTGATCTCGGATATGAAGATGCCCCGCATGGACGGATTCGAACTCCTCAAGTACGTCAAGCAGGAGTACCCGAATGTCGGGATCATTATCATGACCGCCTACGGCGATACATACACCGTCAAAGACGCCCTGTTGCTCGGGGCCGACGAGTATATCACCAAGCCGTTCAAGTCGTACGAGATCTCGCTCGTGGTCGAACGGGCGTACTGGCGGCTGCTGTCCTACATGGACAAAAAATAACGGCTTAGATTTGGGATGTAAACATGGCCGGAGCCGAAGTCAACACTGCGAAAAAAGCCCGAGTATATGTCACCGTCTCGAAAGATTCGATGACTGCTACGGTTGTGCTCCGCAAGCCGGCCGAAGGAGATCCGCCGATCACGGTTGAGGAGATCACCGGAGCGGTCGCCGACCAGGGAATCGTTTTCGGAATCGATCAGGAAGCGATCAAGAAGGCGGTGGCCGAGGAGACCTACAACTCCCCGGTAAAGATTGCCACAGGCACCCCGCCGACTCGCGGCGCCAACTCTCAATTCGAGTATCATTTCGATACCACCGATAACCATCGGCCGCAGGTCGACGAAGACGGGCGGATCGACT
>CAZFOY010000079.1:0-8743 GCA_964520865.1 uncultured Ignavibacteriales bacterium
CAAGAATGACCTGTTTGCGCGGTGAACCGAAATGACGTCAACACTTTATCCATTAGGCAGGACAAAATGAATGAAATGAATCGACGCCAGTTCATAAAGGATATGGGCCGGATCACCGGCGGTACCCTGATCGGCGGATATCTGCTTGATTCTCTCTTTTTCTACCCCGAAACCGCCCATGCTTCCATTCTCTCCGGTGTATTCGTCGCCAGAAACGGCACGCCCGCGGAGAATGTCGCGAAAGTCATCGATATGCGCTACGGGGGCATTCAGAACCTGATCGGCTATAACGATGTAGTCGTAATCAACCCGAACGGTCAGTGGCCCAACCAGGGGGCGACCAACTGTGCCTGCATGATGGGACTGATCGATTTGATCCTCAGCCGACCGGGTGGGTTCGACGGCGAGGTAATTGTCACGGAGAACACGCAGATGGTGGCCGATGGCTACTGGACGGCTACCGCCGGCGGAATGGTTCGCAACGGACCGTATAACTTCAACGACATGATCGCCTACTATCAGAATAACGGTCACAGCAATGTGACCAGCGGCAAAGTACAACGCAATCAGGACAACGGCGACGCCTGGCCGGTCATCACCGGTCCCCAGCAGGGGCAGGGGTGGGTCCGTCCCGAATGGACTTCGCCGACCCACGGCTGCCTGTTTTATCTCCCTTATCCGATCATTCGCTCGGCTTATTCCAATCGTCTGATAGATCTCAAGAACGGCGTGTACGACGGTGGCTACGCCGGGCAGCCGGCCCTGAAATTCATCAAGATGCCGACGTTGAACAATCACGGCACCAACGGCGCCCAGGATTACGCCGGGATCACGAGCGCGACTAAGTCCTTCCTTGGAATCGCCGAGCTCGAAAACTCGACCAATACTTATTTCAACGATGGTACGCACGCGAACCTCCACGCCTACGGTGCCTGGCGGTGTATCGCCGGAAACGAACCGGCCAAGGCATTTCTTACCGGCGAAGCAGTCGGCGGGTGGATGAATCTGGTCCGTAAGCCGGACGCTTTCATCACTACGGCCGAGTGGGTCGGTTATGGTTCGCGGTACGGCACCGATGCCTACCAGGCGCGGACAGTCGGCCTTGGCGACGATCCGGTGTCCCTTGATTACTACATGTCGAAATACGTACTCTGGCCGCTGCTTCCCACCCAGCAGTATTTCAATCCCGATTACAACGTGAGTACGAACAACACGCGGCAAACGCTCGATGGTTGCCGGGGACAGGGGTTCGGAACGGTGACCGAAGCAGAGATGGGTGCCTATGTGTACGATTTCAACTCACCGACAACGTTCCGTTTTGATATCGATCGGATGATCAAGAAATTCAAGGAAGGTCAGGCTACCCAGCAGCAGGTGCTGGATCTGATCGAGCAATACAATAGCGGAAATTGACAATTCCGTTGGTCGGAATCAACCTAATTCGATGATCCCCTGCGGGTGATCTTTTTCCAGCCGGTTTTGAGCAGATCCCTGATCTGCTCTTTTTCATCGGTCGAGAAAATTCCCACGAAGTACAGAAGCACTGGATAAGTGCTGCATATAACTACTTTCAGCCCGGCGCTGAGAATGGTGCTGTGAAATTCGATATGCCCGAAAAGCATGAAGTAGGCAAATGCAATTCCGAACAAAGTCAGGATGCGCCGCCATTCGACATTGATCTTATGCAACCTGTTCGCAAAGTAGAAGCAGCTCCCCGAGCGGAAGATGTAACAAACGAGCGTCGACAACGCCGCCCCCCACACACCGAGCGGCTTTATCAGTACGAAATTCAAACTCAGGTTGAGAATCGCGTTCATCACGTTGATGTAAGCGAAATACTTGGTCTTCTTCTCGTAGAAGATGGGGACGTAGAAGTGGTAGTAGAAACTGAAGATCACGTGGGCCAGAGTAATGAGGGGAATGATCGCATAGGCACTCCAATACGCCTTGTCGGCCATCAGGTGTACGATATCGCGGGCAAGGATTGAAATCGTCATTCCGACAAAAATCAACATCAGGGCAAAATAAGTGAATATCCGCGTGAAGATCTGCTCGTAGTTCCCTTTACCGAACATCTCGATCCTTCGCGGTCCCCAGATCTGATTGAATGGTTGCGTGACGAAAGCATTCACCAGCGTTCCGAATTTGTATCCCAGTGAATACAGTCCGGTGTCATTGATCGAAACATACTCCTTGATGAAATACCGATCAGACGCGGCCACGATGTAGGAAGCGATATTCGAGGGAATCAACGGAAGTCCGAACGCAACCAGCTCTTTGGTTATCGCCCAGGAGACGCTGACGCCGACTTTCCGAATCACAACAGGTGTGAAGATCACAAAAGTGAGTACTGCCGTAATGAAAGTGGCAACGAATATCCCCCACACGCTCATCTTGAGAACAACCAGGAAGAAAATGTTCAACGAGAGATTAACGGTAAGCTGCCCGACCGAGATCATCAGCACGGTCATAGACCGCTTATTGATGCGGTAGTAGGTAATGAAGATGTTGTTAAGGATGTTTATGGCCAGGGAGGAGAACGCGATCAGAAAGAACCTTTTGTAAGCGATAGAGTCCAATACCACCGTTGCCAGCGTCCCGCTCAACGTCATAAAAGCGCCGATCAGAAGCACCAGGAAAGCGCCGAGCCCGAAAAATGCGGAGCTAACCACTCGATTGCGTTCACGCTGATCGTCGGTATCGAAATACAGCCGACTGAGTCCGGCTGTCACGCCGAGTGCCACCACGGTTTCGATAAGACTCATGGTGATATGAATCAGCTCCATTACGCCATACTCTTCGGGAGTAATGTACGCCGTGTAGACGGGTATCATCAGGAAACCGATTACTCGGCTAAGAATAGTCGCAATTCCGTAAACACTGGAGTGTTTGAGAATGAGGTTAGTTTCTTGACGAACCGATTCGCTCAAGCGGTCAATCTTTCCGGTTGATCGTTAAGGTGCACTGCAACGGTCTTAGATGGTGAGGATACAACAATCCGTTATACAATACTGTGTAAAATTTCAGCCAGTTTCTTGTTTTGAATTCTCCGGTCGAAAACTTCGGGGAGCTGGAAGCTTGACGGAGGCGGTCCGGATCGCTCCTGCCAGGCCGAAAACCCCGCATCAAGAGCTGTCACAGTCGATTCGATATCTTCGCCCGTGACCGGCATTCCACGCTTGTGTTCGCGGATGACTTTCGCCGCAACGCCTTCGGGGACAAAGGCCAGAATCGGTCGCCCGGTGCATATATACTCGAATAGTTTCGCCGGCATCACTCCCGCTCCCCCGGGGTGAAATCCGAGAATCAGCAAAAGCACGTCAGACCGCCACAACATCGGCAGTATCTCATGCTGCGGAACATGCCCTCTGAACTCAACTACCTGTTTCAGGGGAGATCCCTCAAGTATCGACTCATAACCGGGAGTATTACCGTAGAACAACACCGAGGTCTTCGCTACTGCTTCCGGCCTCCGTTCAAGCCAGACACCCAGCGCTTTGAAGAAAAACTCCGGATTCCTGTTCCCATAGAGGCTCCCGAGGTGAAGAAGTGTGAATTTTTCGTTCTTCTTGTCCGGGAACTCAATATCCTTGAAATCATCCGGATCTATCCCGTTCGTGATTGTCGCAACCGATTCCGGGCGCTTGTACCGATTGTTCTCCCTCACCAATTCGCTGAATTCATCCGTCGCCGTTACGATTGCACTTGCCCGCTTCAGCACCCGCTTCTCCAACCATCGGTCGATCCTCCGCAACCCGGGAGAGAACTTCCGTAAATGGTATCCCTCATTCTGAGTCCACAAGTCACGATAGTCCACCACAAGTGGTCGACCGGTCAGCCAGGAAAGCTTGCATCCGATCAGGTGCGTCGAAGCGGGTGGCGAAGTAGTCAGGATGGCGTCGATCTTTTCGCGATGAATCGCCCTTAACCCAGCCGCCGTTGCGAACGGGACCCAGAAATTGTGCGAGTCGGGAATCGATATCAGGTTTCGGGCGAACTGCTTGGATCTTCCAATCATGGAGCTTGAATTGGTTCCCGGGCTCGCACCTTTCTCACGGGTCGATGCCGATGAATCAGACTGCTGAGACGTCGCCGTTTGTGGCTGAGAGCGCTCATCCCACCACATGAGCGGAGAAAAGTATCGGGTCCTGATTACTTTCAGGTCCGGCGGCAGCTTCTCCAGCATGGAGTAATCATACGCATAGTTGAACCCTTCTTTGACGGTGAGCACAACCGGCTGCCAGCCGAATTCGGGAAGGAACTTGCACGCCTTGACAACGCGAAATCCCCCCACCGCGGCCATTGGTGGAAAAACATATGATACTATCAGTAATTTCTTCAACGGGTCATCCTGATTCGATTAACTTCGATTCCGACAATAGATTGCTCTTATCAAAAGATCGACCAATATTCCGGGAGCCACACCAATCGAGCAGACTTTCCGGAATTTCCGCCCGGAATCGTCGTCCCGGCGTACTCACCGTCATCTTCGCCGGTCAATATCCCGTTTTCCCTCTCGATTAACAAGTTTATTTCAGGTGAGGCGGAGGCGGTCAAACAGGTGATGGAGGCGGACCGGACTTATGCCTCACAATGGATTTTCATACGCAAATTGGGATGAGTTTCTGATAGGCAGTGAAGAATCTCAAGCAGCGGAAGTTTCCGAACCGGACGAGCGGCCGGTCGCGGTAGTCTGACTCGCGGCTGCCTTCCGATTACCGATTATCCGCGCCGGGTTTCCCGCAAGGATACTGTAGGGAGGAATCTTCTTGCATCCCACGACGGCGCCGGCCGATACAATGCACCCGTCGCCCAATTCCACGCCGGGCATGATGAAGGCATTGGCGCCTATCCAGCAGTGCTTGCCGATAGTCACCGGAGCATAACCGTATCCCTGCTCGAGTATCGGGGTGTCCGGATCGGAGAAACTGTGATTTTGAGACCAGATCTTTACACACGGACCGAGGATGGTATGATCACCGATAGTTACCCCGCCGCCCCCCTGAATGTAGTCATCATCTGCGAGCCGAACATGATTCCCGAGCGAAATTCCGTCGATATTCCAGAATTTGAAACCGGGGGCAATCGCGACTCCCTCGCCCATCTCTTTGAGATGGTTCCTCAGGAGACGTTGCCGGATGAGATAGCCGGTCTCTCCGGGAAAACTCCTGAACAGGTGGAACAGAAATCGGAATCGTTGAGTCCTGTTGAACAACTCGCGGATAAATAGTCGCGAAACACGAAACATGCCCTTGCGTCCTCGTGACAGTTGCGATTCGGTTACTGTGTTGTGTTGATATGTGAATGGCGTTGCGGCAACACTCAGTCCACAACTGCCCTACTGAAAATATCGACTGCGCCCTCAGTCTGCTTGAGCGATTCGAAGAGCCTTCTTGTCGGTTTCGATAAGCTCTACGTTAAGTCCTTGTTTGGCATAGAGAAAGGCGATATCTTCGTTTTCGAACGCCTCTCCCGGCTGTGGTTCAGCCAGCACTCTCAGGCCTAATCCTTTGAGCCTTTCCAATTCCGTGGACATGTCATCGCACTTAAAGCATACATGGTGCAGTCCGCCGCCCTTCTGCGCAAGGGAGTAAATGATAGACGTATCATCGAGCGGTTCAATCAATTTTACCGTCAGTGAACTCTCCCTGGTCATAAAGACCACTTTCACTTTCTGCCTTGTGTTGACGACCATCTCGGTCATTTGCCGGTACCCAAATACTTTTTCCCAGTGGGCAACGCCCGCTTCGAGCGATTTGACTACCACGCCGATATGGTCAATAATCATAGGCCTCCGTATTCGATGACGGTTCGAAGATGGGTACTGCGTGCATAATAAAATATCGCAGATTCTCCCGATAAAGCAAACGTTTTTGCGGCGCCCCGGAGAATAAGTGGACCTCTTCACTACATTCAACCGAACCACCCGGGCTCGACACCTGTTCAGTAAGTCCGATAGTACTTGACACCACCGCAATTCCTGACAAAATTGCGTAACCCGAAGACGCCTAAAAAGGAAGTTCATGGCTCAATCGATATTGGTGACCGGCGGAGCCGGCTTTATCGGATCGACTCTGGTAGATCGACTTCTGGCCGACGGCCATCGAGTCACCGTACTCGACAATTTCAACGACTTCTACGATCCCCAAATCAAGCGGTCCAATATTCAAGCGCATCTCGATCAACCGAATTATCGATTGGTGGAAGGAGACTTACGGGACGAAACCACGGTCAATGACTGCTTTCGCCGGGGGGAATTCACTGAGGTTATCCACCTCGCAGCCATGGCCGGCGTGAGACCTTCGATACAGGTCCTCTACCAGCAGGTGAATCTGATCGGGACGATGAATATCCTCGAAGGATGCCGGGATTTCAAAGTAAACAAGCTTCTGTTCGCCTCATCTTCGTCCGTTTACGGCAACAACCCCAAAGTTCCGTTCGCCGAGACTGACCGGGTCGACAACCCGATCTCTCCCTATGCTTCGACCAAGAAATCGGGCGAACTGATGGTCTATACCTATCACCATCTCTACAAAATTCAGTCGGCCTGTCTCCGCTTTTTCACCGTGTACGGTCCGAGGCAACGGCCGGAAATGGCGATCCATCAGTTCACGAGGAAGATCTTCGAGGGCGAGGAGATTCAGATGTTCGGCGACGGCTCTTCGAGGCGGGATTATACCTACGTGTCCGACATTGTCGACGGTATCCTCAGTTGCCGGACAAAAAACTATACTTATGAGATCTTCAATCTCGGGCGTTCCGACACCGTGCGCCTGTCGGAATTGATTACAAAATTAGAACAGTATTCGGGACGAAAGGCCAAAGTCAGGCAGCTTCCCCAGCAGCCCGGTGATGTCAACCAGACATTTGCCGATATCTCTAAAGCAAGGCAGATACTTGACTTTGAACCGAAAGTCTCTATCGATCAGGGTCTGCAAAAGTTCGTACAATGGTTTTCAAATACTCGGAGGAAATAACTTCATGAATATCTGCGTTGTTGGGACCGGCTATGTAGGGCTGGTCGCCGGGACCTGCCTTTCCGACTTCGGAATGAACGTCATCTGCGTTGACAAGGACAAGTCGAAAATCGATATGCTCAACGACGGCAAGGTGCCGATCTACGAGCTTGGCCTCAGCGACATGATTCAGCGGAACGTCAAACTGGGCCGCCTGCATTTTTCCACCGACCTGAAAGCAGCGGTCGATCGGAGCCTCGTGGTCTTCCTCGGAGTGGGGACGCCGGAGAATCCTGACGGAAGTGCCAATCTCACGTACATCCGCGAAGTAGCGGTGGACATCGCCGAAACGATGAACGATTACAAAGTCATTGTCATCAAGAGCACAGTTCCGGTGGGAACGGCCAAAGAACTCCGCAAGCTGATCAAAGAGCACCTGACCCGGGATGTCGAATTCGATATCGTCTCCAATCCCGAATTCCTCCGCGAAGGTGCGGCGGTAAACGATTTTCTCCGCCCCGACCGGGTGGTGATCGGGAGCGATTCCGAACGGGCTCTCGCTATCGTTCGCGACATCTATCGTCCGCTCTATCTGCTGGAGACGCCGATTGTCAGCACCAGCAACGAGACGGCCGAGCTGATCAAATACGCGGCCAACTCGCTTTTGGCCGTCAAGATCTCGTTCATCAACGAAATTGCCAACATTTGCGATCGGCTGGGCGCCGATGTTTACCAGGTGGCCGTTGCCGTGGGCATGGACAAGAGAATCGGTCCCAAATTCCTGCACCCGGGACCGGGGTACGGCGGTTCCTGTTTCCCCAAAGACGTTAAATCGATTATTCAGGTAGCTAAGAACGTAGATTATGATTTCAAAATTGCCCGCTCGGTGGTCGAGGTCAATGACCAGCAGCGACGGTTTGTTGTCGACAAGAGCCGCAAACTGCTCGGCGACTTCAACGGCAAGACAGTCACCCTGCTTGGACTGTCGTTTAAGCCGAACACGGACGATGTTCGCGAGGCTCCGGCCCTTTTTGTGGCTGAGCAGATGATGAAGGAAGGTGCGGTGGTCAACGCCTACGATCCGGCAGCCATGGATGAAGCGAAGAAGAACGTGAAGAATATCAACTATTTCAACGACTCTTATTCTGCTTGCGCCGGATCCGACCTCTGTATGATCATGACCGAGTGGAACGAATTCCGCGACCTCAATTTCGAGGAGATCAAAAAGCGGATGAGGACGCACAACATCTATGATACGCGTAACATCTACAATCCGAAAAACATCCGGAGCTTCGGCTTCACGTACATTTGTACCGGCCGAAGTTGAACCGACCGTAATATCTGGTGACGGGCCGAACCGAAAAATCTTGGCCCGGAATTTAGAAACAAAGCCCGTGGCTGCCGAGGCCTTCCGCCCCGGCAGCCGTACCGTATAAAGGCGAATTCACACCCGGAACCTCAGACTGGATTAGAGATGGACCTGGTAAAACCGATAGCGAAGCATATCATCGATCCGATCGTAACGGCGCGCGAGGGAAGCAGCTATCGCTCCGTCCTGGGTGAGCTCGAAAAGTCCCAGTACTGGCCGAAGGAAAAGATCGAAGCGCTCCAGTTTGAACGACTCCGCGCTTTGCTTAAACATGCCGCCGCGAACTGTCCCTACTACACCAGCGTGTTTGCCCGGGTTGGATTCGATCCATCCAAACTGAGTTCACCGGGCGATCTCCGGAAACTACCGGTACTGACCAAGCGCGACATTCAGACTCACCAGGAGTCTATGGTCGCTA
>CAZFOY010000079.1:8753-10287 GCA_964520865.1 uncultured Ignavibacteriales bacterium
TCCCGAATCAGACCGGCGGCTCGACCGGCTCACCCCTCAAGTTCTTCCTGGACAGGCAGCGTTTGTATTCCCGCAAAGCCTCCACCGTCCGCCACGATCGCTGGGCGGGCCTTGATATAGGCGACAAGCTCGCTGTCCTCTGGGGGAATCGGCATGATATCTCCGAGGATGAAACTGCCAAAGCGCGGCTCAAGCAGCGGCTGTACGACCGGCGAATTTTCCTCGACACAAGCGACATGAGCCAGGAGAAGATCGACGGATTCATCTCGACCCTCAAATCGTACAAACCGTCGTACTATCTCGCCTACGCCAACGCCGTCTATTTGCTGGCCCGATATATTCGGGAAAAGAAGATTACGGACTACCATCGTCCCCGAAGCATTATCACGTCGGCCGAACTCCTGACCGATGGCCAGAGGGACCTTATTGAATCGGTCTTTGAGTGCAAGGTATTCAACCGCTACGGTTGCCGGGAGACATCGGTAATAGCTTCCGAATGCCCCGAACACAAAGGGATGCATATCAGCGCGGAAACCCTTTTGGTGGAATTCCAGCCGGCGTCGGGCAATGCGTCGAGAATCATCATCACCGATCTGCTGAATTTCGGCATGCCTCTCATCCGGTATCAGATCGAGGACATGGGGATCGAGATGGACGGCGAGTGTGCCTGCGGCCGAGGATTGCCAAGAATGAATATCTCCGGCGGGCGAGTGACCGACTTCCTGATAACGCCGGACAACCGGGTTATCTCGGGAGCGGCCATGACTATCTATTTCATCGCGACCGTTCCGGGAATCGCCCAGGCTCAAATTGTCCAGGAACGCAAGGATTTCATCAACCTTCGGCTTGTCAAAGGGCGCGAATTCAGCGATCATACCCTGGAATTGCTCGAACAAAAGGTGCGTGAGTTCTTCGGCAAAGCGATGCAATTCGAGATTGATTACGTAGAAGAGATACCCAAAACCGCTTCCGGCAAATACCGGTTCAGCATCTGTAAACTCGACCCTATGGAGTACCTGGAATAACCGCGGCCGCACCTGGTATGAATAACTACTCAACCCTACTAAGAAAGACTGTCCTCCCGGTGTTGCTTCGCAGGGACAAGCAGGGCTCTTCTCTCCGACATTGGGACATGCTGAACGAGAGCCAGTTCTGGACCAGGCAGCAACTCCTCGATTATCAGTGGCAGCAATTGCAGAAATTGCTGAAACATGTCTATGCCACGACGAAGTACTACCGAAGGATCTTAGACGAACGCGGCCTCACTCCGGAGTCGTTCCGGAATTTCGATGATCTGACCAAACTGCCGGTTCTCACCCGGGATATCACTTTTGATTATTCCAGGGAGTTGCTTTCAAGCGACTATCATCCGGATGAGATTCAGAAATTCACTTCCGGTGGAACGACCGGTCAGCAGGCCGTGCTCTACCGCGACCAGGAGAGCTTTAACATCAAGCAGGGACTCACCTGGCGCCACGAAAGCTGGATGGGCCGGCTGCCCTGTGACAAGATGGCCCTCGTCTGGCCGGCTGCT
>CAZFOY010000080.1:0-9737 GCA_964520865.1 uncultured Ignavibacteriales bacterium
TATATCAATATAGACGGTCTTACCGGCGAAGAGAACGTGAAAAACAGCTACGGGCGGATCGATCTCGAAGATTACCATCCGGCGGGGAACAATAACTATATCAGGAGTTCCAACGGACCGATCATGGTGTACATTACGAAGATGGACCGGGGGCAGCTGTTGTTGAGCAATCAGTACGAGGATATAGACATTACGATTCCCGAGACAATTTCCGCGACCCTGTCACTCGCGGTGGAAGAGGAAGGCAAGATCGAGGTATCGAATCTTCCTTTCAAGCCGGAAGTTATTCAGCAAAACAGGTTAAATCTGGTAGCCGGCAAGGGAGAAGCACTAATCAACGGATCTATCCGAGGGAAAGGAAATATTTACGTGAGAGGCTCTGATGAATCTGATTAAATGCCGGGGTCGGTTTGTTGCTGTTACACTTTCAATCCTTTTACTGTCCATCTCCGTCGGCGTGGCGGAACGCGTCCCGGAACCTCCGGGTGTTTTCTACTACCAGCCGGCATCGACCGTTTTCGGCGGCGAAGCTACCTGGGTAAATCCGGCCGGGCTGGGCAAATACAAAATCGGCAGCTTTCAGTTTATCGGCGATTATCTCGACGGAAGCTATTTCCGAAGCTGGGGATCGGTTGTTGACCGAGAAGGGCTTGGTATCGGCTATCGCAAACTGTACAACCCGGGTGGCCCGGACTATAAAGAGTATGTGTTCGCAGGTGGAGCACCGATAGGATCGAACTGGAGTTTCGGTCTCTCCTATCGGTATTTCAAGGATGGTCCCTCGATTTATCATAAACGGCACACCTGGAATATCGGATTCATGGGCTGGGCCAGCAGCCATATGAGCTGGGGGGCGGTCTTCTCGAATCTGAACCGAGGAAAGATCGATGATCACAAATCAGAGACCGAGATGCGTTATTCGCTGGGATATCGCCCGGCGGGCAACTCCCTGACCCTGGCCGTCGATATGCTCCTTTCCACCGGCATGCAGCTCAATCACTCCAACTTCATATATCACGGGGAATTCACGCCTCTCACCGGCTTGTATGTAAACGGATATGTCGACAATAACAGGAATTTTCAGATCGGGGTTCGCGTCAATCTCCTGCAATACTTTACCGGTGCGCGGCGGAGCGCAGATTTCGACGGCCATCATCAAGGAAGCAGTTTCTTCGTAGGCGCCACCAGTCACCGTCAACCATCGATCGTCAAAGAGCCGCCCCGCCGTTTGACCGTCGGAATTGCCGGAACTCCTCAGGAAAATCCGGTTCGTCCGGTGTTCGGCGCTTCGAGCATGTCGTATCTCAACATGCTACTTTCTATTTATCGTGCCGGTCAGGACCCATCGATCTCCGAGATGCTCGTGAACCTGAAAGATCTCAAAGTGGGATTCGGTCAGGCCCAGGAGCTACGCAATGCGATCAAGTACTTTCGGGACTGCGGAAAGACCGTTACCTGCTATGTGAGCGGTCCTGGTAACATTTCGTACTACGTTGCGAGTGCGGCGGACAGAATAATCATCCCGCCCGTGAGTCAGCTCAATCTGGTCGGCTTGCGAGCGGAACTGAGCTTCTACGGAGGAACCCTCGGCAAGCTCGGTATCAAGATAGACATGCTTCGAATAGGCAAGTACAAGTCGGCCGCTGAGACATACACTCGGGAATCCGCGACTATCGAGAACAGGCGACAACTGGATCGGTTGCTTGACGATCTCTACGGACAGTTTGTCAAGGGAATTGCCGAAGGTCGCCATATTACCGCCGACTCGGTCAAGACGATTATCAACAATGGACCGTTCACGTCCGAAGAGGCGCTGAGCGATGGGTTGGTCGATGGACTGTCCTACTATGACGAGTTGCGCGACAGTCTGGTGCATCCGATGCGAGAGATTCCGGTAAGTTTATACGTCGACGACACACTGGTCAATGACAGTTGGAAGCAGGTGCCTACTATCGCGGTAGTGGTCGCCGATGGTGAAGTTAGCGAGGAAAACAGCTCCTTTTCATTGCTGGCAGGCCAATCGGATGTCACCCCTTCGAAAATGAAAATGGCCTTTGCCCAGGCAATGACGACGCCGAACGTGGCGGGTGTGGTCTTCCGGGTGAATTCCCCCGGTGGCCTGGCTCTGGCCGGGGACAAGATATTTCACGATGCGGGCAAGGTCACCGAGGAGCTTCCGTTTGTCGTGTCGATGTCCAACATCGCAGCATCCGGGGGGTATTATATTGCGATGACGGCCGATCGGATTTATGCCAATCCGGCCACGCTGACCGGATCAATCGGTATTTTCGGAGGCAAGGCAGATTTCAGCGGATTCTACAAGAAGATAGATTTGGGCAAGGAGCTATTTACGAGAGGGAAGTACGCCGGGATGCTTTCGACCATGCGCCCCTTTACCGAGGCTGAACGCGACAAGTACTTCAGTCAGCTGAGCGCGATGTATGGTCACTTCGTTGATCTCGTGTCATCCAATCGAAATCTTCCGGTCGATTCGGTGGACAATCTCGGTCAAGGAGAAGAGTGGACCGGAAGAGAGGCGCTGGCGAACGGTCTGATCGATTCGCTTGGCGGAATCAGGGAGTCGATAGCGTTCACTGCTCATGAAATCGGCGCGACGGACTATAGAGTTCGCCTGTTCCCTGAGAAGCGCCCGTTGTTTGATCTGCCCGGGCATTCTCTCGTGAATCTGGTGGCGTCGGTATTTGCCCGGGATCATTCTGCCGCGAGTCTGGCCGATCGGATTGATCTTGACGGATTCGAGGGGATGTTTGCCCGCGTACCTTACGATCTGTCGATTCAGTAGACATTATCAGATTTTCTCTTGAAATGAAAAAGCCCGCTCATGAAGAGCGGGCTTTTTTTGCGTTGGAGAGTATGCAGGTTAATTCTGAGCGTAGCCGACGTATTCCTGTCTCCAGCCGGTGCGCTGGAACACGCGCACAACGGGAGTTTCCGGCGGCAGTTTGGTCGGATCATCGAGATCCGTATCGTACGACCAGTTACGAATCGGCGGGTCGTAGTAACTGCCGTTCCACAGTCCATCGGCTTGCTGCGAGTACCACAGGCAGACCATGGAGCCGGACCAGGTAAAGCTCTTGCCTGACCAGGACTCAAGGAACCGCGGGAGGTTTTCGAACCCACCGTTGTAGTTACTTGCAGTCGTTTCCGTATTTCCCGTCATGATCGAAGCGTTCACCGTAGTCGGCCATGCCTGGCGATAAGTCTTGTAGGAGCTGCTCAGGCCATCGTTGAAATTGCCGGAAAGGAACGTGACTGCGTCGGCCATGATCGCGGCCGGCTTCTTATCGGTTGAATTGAAATCGCCATAGGTATAAACCGGATTCTGGCTGGCGATCGTCAACGGTGCATCAATCGTCTGAGCATCGCGGATGCGCAACGCCGGAAAGTCACTGGTTTCATCGGAGAAGTAGATAACGCCGTTGCTGGGTCCATAACCTTCATCGTACAGCTTGCCGATGTCAAGCTCGGTAGCGTCCACGGACTGGCCCTCGCGCTGGTCGAAGAACTTGTTGTCGGTTCTCGAGATGATCCCCTTAGAGGCCATGTCAGCGGTAACATTCGTCCAGATACCGGCGACCAGCTGATACGCCTGGTTGTCGATGAACTTCAGGGTAGCTTTGTTTTCGTAGGAATCCGGATTGCCGGCCTCCGGTTCGATCAAAGCGTGAGGATCTCCGGTCGATCCGTTCAGCGGCAATTCAAGTTTGCCCTGCCCGTGAGCGGAATCCTGCACACGACCGTTCCAACGCGACACCGAGGAGTCGTACCAGTCGGCGTCGGTTCCTTCGAGCCAGCCGCTGCCCTGTTTCATGGAGACATAGTTACCCGATCCGTTCTTGATGAGCACATCGCCGTTATCGACCGAGCCGGCGCCCTTTCGACCGTGCAGGATGTGTCCGGATGCCGTAACGTAACTGTCCATCTTCAGGCTGCTTCCGGCCTGCAGCCACATGTTACCATTACTGTGCACCCTACCGATCAGGTTCATATCAGGTCCGGGAGCGATTTCAAGATCGTTGCCGTAGAATACGGCGAACTGATAAAGCGGCACGAGGGCCGTTTCGAACGCCTGGGTGAGCTGGACTTTGCTCTGGTCGATCGGGCTGGTACCCAGCGAAGTGATCGTATACGATTTGACCAGCGCGTGAAGTCCGGCCAGCGTTCCGGTGGTAAGGACTCTCTGCTGAGCCGCACCATCGTCGACCGTCGTAAACGCAAATGTGCAGCCGTTGGCCGTGTCACCTCCGGAGGGTAGATACGACGGTACCGTGCCGGAGCTGTCGATGGAAGTGTGAAGATCGGCTGCCGCTTCTTCCAGCCCCGCCTCGGCTGCGTAAAATGCCCTTGTCTCCTGGAGCTCGTTACCGGCGATCGTGACTTCGTCATCCGACGTCGACAGAGCGGCCAGACCGATCAGCGTCAACATTCCCACCATGATCAGCGCGATCAAGGTGGCGAAGCCGCTTTCGGATTGTAGGCTGAATCGTTTCATAATATACCTGCCTTCCAGGTCCATATGTTCTCACTGACACCGAGGATTCAAGATTCCTGGTCTATTTCTTTCCGAAGCTAAATTCCTACGTTTCTAAGATACACCGCCGTTGAGAACGTCCTGTCTCGATAGGTGGGATCGCCGTTGTCGGCCAGCTCGGGTTGTTCCGACCGGCCTGTTATCTGGATCTCAACGTCGCGCACGTTTTCGACAATATCCGGAACATCGAGCAACTGCCCGCCCTTCATCTTGTATTTGAACTGAAGGTCGGACACATTTTCGGCGTATACCTGCGCCGCCTGTCCCTGAAGCTGCATCATCAAATTCGGGTGTGACGGGTCGGTTACGTTGTCGATGTAGAATTTCACCCGGGTGAGCGGGATGATCAGAGATTTCTCGCCGTAGGCGCGTGAAAGGTTCATCGACGTATGCGCGATTACCGGCGGCGACGCCTGCACGTCGCTGATCTGGAACCACTCACCTCTGGCCGAGTCTGCTTCATAAATGTAGACCCAATCGCCGGCCGTAAACCCGGAGTCGGAGGATCCGCACTGAAGCGGCGAAGTCCCGTCGGCCATGGCCGTTGACAAAAACGTTTGGTAATCGCTGGTATTGTATGTCATCACTATCGTATCCGGATTCGTATTGTACGCTTCCAGCGGCGCCAATCCTACCGGCAGTTCGTAGCCGGCCATTCGAATGTTCCGGGACAGCTCGTCGATCGACGCTCGGGCGCTTTGCTGCATATCCGTAATGTCTTCCTGAATCATGTAGTTCTTGTGCTGTGTGACATAGGCCCGGAATATTGCCATCGTGACAACGCCCATAATCACAAGCGCTATCATCACCTCGATAAACGAGGTTCCGTTTTGATTCCGAATCTTACACATAATTATCTCTTCAACTCCTCTCTACAGAGTGTGCTTTGACCTCTGGAGTCTCGGCCGGCGTTTATCAAAGCGTCATACAGCGCGGGCAAGGGCCGGAAGACCGTGGTCAGTTTCCGCTACCCCGACCGGATGGATCGGGGTCGGGCAGCATCCGTTCGTACAGATTTCTATTTCAGTCATCATTAGTTTCTCATCGCTATATTCCGATATTGCGCAGATAGACGGCAGTAGCGAACGTCCGTTCGCGAAAGGTTTCTTCGCCGTCGTCGGACAACTCGGGTAAATTCGACCGGCCGGTCAGTTCGATCTGGACATCGCGCACATTTTCCACGATATCCGGAATATCGAGCAACTGTCCGCCTTTCATCCGGTATTTGAACTGCAGATCGCTGATATTCTCCGCGTACACCTGCGGGTTCTGCCCCGGCAACTGCATCATCAGGTTCGGATGACTCGGATCGGTGGTGTTATCTACGAAGAATTTTACCCGGGTCAGTCCCAGCACGAGCGACTTCTCGCCGTAACAGCGAGAAAGGACGACGGTATTGTGCTGCAGGTGATTGGACGTCTGCACCTGGGTAATTTCCATCCACTCGCCAATGGCTGAGTCAGCTTCGTAGATATACACCCAATCTCCTTCGTGGAAACAGGACACGTCGGCGCACTTCAGCTCCTTCGACGGCTGAGGCATTGCCGCCGTGAGATAGGTCCCGCAGCCGCTGGCACTGTAGGTCAGGACTATCGTATCCGGGTTCGTATTGTACGCTTCGATCGGCTCAAGTCCGACCGGCAGATCATAGCCGGCCATACGGATGTTCCTCGATATCTCGTCGATCGATGCTCGTGCGCTCTGCTGAATGTCCGTAATATCCTCCTGGATCATGTAGTTCTTATGCTGCGTTACATACGCCTTAAAAATCGACATGGTGATCACGCCCATAATGACCAGCGCAATCATAACTTCAATAAACGATGTCCCCTTTTGGTCCCATAAATACCGCATCACACATCCCCGCCCTTTTCTAAATAGAGTCTGTCTTCACATATGACGTCATGTTACTTCGTGACGTATCTCCTTTTATATCTTCCCAGGCTACGGCGACATCCACCCTGCGCAGATGACTGCCGGCATCCGAAACTGTCCACGTACGGCTTACGCCCGAACTTGTATCGTGGCCGCTCGCCGAAGAGGAAAGGTTCGGCACGTTGCGCAACTGTTCAAGCTTCTCCTGCATAAGCTGGGTGGCAACGGTCGTCTTGTTCGACCAGTCATTACCGTCGAGCGCAACCATGCCCATATTGAGCAGCAGGAGCAGCGATATGCTCAAAATGATCATGGCAATCAGGACCTCGAGAATCGTAATGCCGGTCTGGTTTTTGACTCGTATCTTCTTCATGGACATATTCCTTCTATTTGTTCAGCCGGAGTAGTGTAAATTGTGTACCGGTCGGGAAACAAAATTGCATCCGGAGCTGTTCTGATGGGACAAGCTATTGAATGTTAACGGATTAGTGTTCGCAGAATCGGATTTCTTTCGATCGGAGAGGAAGTGTGGCGAAGGTCCGAGCGGTTCAAAACGGCTTCTGAGCCACCTCCGACGCCAACAGGGTGTGGGGAGTTTCCCATACTCGGCCGGGGCGATCAACGGGAATTCCGCTAACCTGTTAGAACCTAACTAAATGGTTTGAATCGGGCGGCCCTATGGGGTATACTGAGCCGATCCAAACTCAAGACGGGAGACAGTAGATGCCAACCGCCTCCGAAGTATTTGTCAAAGCCCTTGAAAACGAACAGGTCGAGTATATCTTCGGCGTCCCGGGCGAAGAGAATATAGATTTTCTCGAGGCCCTGCGGACCTCGAAAATCAAATTCATCCTCACCAGACACGAGCAGGGGGCCGGGTTTATGGCCGATGTCTACGGTAGGTTGACCGGCAAAGCCGGGGTGTGTCTGTCGACGATAGGGCCAGGTGCGACGAACCTTCTTACCCCGATCGCCGACGCCAACCTTGATCATGCCCCCCTTGTGGCAATTACAGGTCAGGCGGATACTCTGCGAATGCACAAAGAATCGCATCAGCATATTGATATCGTATCCATGTTCAAGCCGGTAACGAAATGGAATACCCAGATAGGTCGTGCGGACATTGTGGCTGAGGCGGTACGTAAGGCGTTCAAGCTGGCCGAAGCAGAGAAGCCGGGGGCGACCCATCTTGAATTCCCCGAAAATGTCGCCCACGAAGAATGTCTGAAACCTGAATATTTCGAAGTGCGCAAGATGCGCCGTCCGGCGGCCGACTACAAGGCGATTGACATGGCGGTGCAACTAATTCGGGATGCGAAGAAGCCGTTGGTGCTGGCCGGCAATGGAGCTATCCGTAAGCGGGCCACGAAGCAGCTTCGCCTCTTTCTCGACAAAACCGGTATGGCGGTCTGCAATACTTTCATGGGTAAAGGAGCGGCCGGAAGGAATTACGAATACAACCTTTACACGATCGGATTGCAGGCACGCGATCATGTTACCTGTGCGTTCGAGGAGTCAGATTTGATAATCGCAATCGGATATGATATCGCCGAGTACGCCCCTCACTTCTGGAACCCCGAGGGTGACAAGCAGATTGTTCATATCGATTTCGAACCGGCCGAAGTCGACTACTGGTATGATCCGAGCGTTGAGATTGTCGGTGATATTGCCGGAACCCTTTGGGAGCTGAATGAACGGCTCGATGACCAGTTTACCAGGGGGTCAGGAGAGTTTGCGCTTAAACACCGCAAACTGATTCTTGCCGAAATGCACGAACACGACAACAGCATTCACTTTCCTATCAAGCCGCAGAAGGTGCTGTATGACATTCGACAAGTGCTGAACGATCAAGACATTCTGATCAGCGATGTCGGTGCGCACAAAATGTGGATCGCCCGTATGTATATGGTGCACCAGCCGAATACCTGCCTGATTTCCAACGGCTTCGCCTCGATGGGGATTGCGCTTCCCGGGGGGATTGCGGCCAAACTTGTGTACCCCGAGCGAAACGTAATTACCATATCGGGAGACGGTGGTTTCCTGATGAACGTTCAGGAACTGGAGACGGCCGTTCGACTGGGTACACCGACTGTCAATATGATATGGAGCGACGGTACCTTCGGGCTGATCGAATGGAAGCAGATGAACAAGTTCGGTCATCCGTTCGCCACCCGGTTCGGCAATCCGGACTGGGTCAAACTGGCTGAGTCGTACGGTGCGGTCGGTATTAGAGTACAGAAGGATGACAGCCTGCAGGAAGTTCTCCGGCAGGCACTCAAAAGCGACAAGCCGGTCGTTATCGATTGTCCCGTCGACTACAGCGAAAACATCGAATTAACAAAAAGACTCGGACAGCTGGTCTGTCCCATATAGATGAAGAAACAGTTTCTCTGATGGGAGTATAGTATGGCTAAGAATTATAAAATGTATCTGGGGGGTAAGTGGGTCGATCGGAAAGACAAGATCAACGTCGTCAATCCGTACGACTCCGTGACGATCGGCCGGGTAGCCGCCGCTTCGAAAGAGGATTTCACCAAAGCAATTGATATCGCCGACAAGACCTTCAGTGTGACGCGTGAACTCCCTTCGTACAAACGCGAAGAAACATGCAAAGCAATTGCCGCTGGACTGGAAAAGAATGTGGAGCGATTTTCCCGCATGATGAGCCTTGAACTGGGCAAAGCCTATAAAGATTCGAGGGGAGAGGTGCTTCGTGCAATCGGTGTGTTCAGAGCGGCCGCCGAGGAAGCCAAGAGGATCGGAGGAGAGATTCTGGATATGGACTGGAATGCCGGTGCCGAAGGCCGGATGGGTCTGGTCCGCCGATTCCCTCTGGGGGTACTGGCCGGGATCTCGCCGTTCAATTTCCCGCTTAACCTCGTCGCGCACAAGATCGCCCCGGCGATTGCTTCGGGAAATACCATAGTTCTCAAGCCGGCGTCCAAGACGCCGATCATGGCCCTGATGCTGGCCGAGCTGATCGACAAGACGGATCATCCGAAAGGCGCGGTGTCCATTCTGCCCGGTTCATCGAAAGCCTCGTCCCCGCTGCTCGAAGACCCGCGGGTGAAACTGATTACTTTCACCGGTTCATCGGAAGTAGGTTGGTGGATCAAAGCGAACAGCGGCAAGAAACGTGTCGTGCTCGAACTGGGCGGCAACGCCGGAGTGGCGGTTGCCGATGATGCCGACCTTGAATATGCCACCGGTCGACTCATCTACGGCGGATTCGCGTCGGCAGGTCAGTCGTGCATTTCGGTGCAGCGTATCTTTGTTCATGAGAAAGTCTACGACAAATTCCTTACCCTGT
>CAZFOY010000081.1:0-9350 GCA_964520865.1 uncultured Ignavibacteriales bacterium
ATGCAGGAAATGCTGCACGAGCGCCGGGATATCATCCGTTCGCTCACGAAGGGGAGGGATGTGAATCGGGATGACGTTCAGTCGGTAGTAGAGGTCCTCGCGGAACTCTCCCCGGGCCACCCGATCCTTAAGGGCGCGATTGGTTGCGGCGATCAACCGAATGTCGATTTCAATCTTTGATTCCGAGCCGACCGGCTCAATTACTCGTTCCTGAATTACTCGCAGGAGTTTAGCCTGAAGTTCGATCCCGAGTTCGGAGATTTCGTCGAGCAGAAGAGTACCACCGTCGGCCAGTTCGAATTTCCCCTTCTTGTCCCGGACGGCGCCGGTGAACGCCCCCTTGACATGTCCGAACAGTTCCGATTCGATCAGGTCTTTCGGAATCGCGGCACAATTAACCGCGACAAAACTATGATCTGCGCGCAGGCTCCGGCGGTGAATCGTCTTGGCGATAACTTCCTTTCCGGTCCCGGACTCTCCGGTGAGAAGAACGGTAGCATCGGTCGGTGCAATCTTCTCGATAAGCGACATCATCTCTTTGTAGGCTCTGGAGACTCCCGGAATGTACGATCCGTTGTCGCGAGTATCGAGCTGCTGCTTGAGCATTCGATTCTCGTTCTCAAGCTTCTTGAACTTGAGCGCCTTGTCAATCGTAACGAATAGCTGGTCGTCCTCGAACGGTTTGGGAAGGTAGTCGAACGCTCCGAGCTTGATCGCCCGTACGGCCTGATGAATGTCGGCGAAGGCGGTGATGAGGATAACTTCGAGATTCGGGGCGATACTTTTCGCCTGTTCAAGCAGCTCGATTCCGTTCAGGCCGGGCATCTTCATATCGGTGAGAATGAGGTCGAACTCTTCGCGTTTCACCAACGCGAGAGCCGCGGCGCCGTCTTCAACCGCCGTTACCTGATAGCCGCGCTGCTTCAGTTTGAACTGAATGACGCGTCGTACGCCCGGATCGTCGTCGGCAAGCAGGATGCGAATCGCCATCACGCGTTCTCCTCAATTACCGGCAGGGTGAGAATCACGCAGGCTCCCTGTTTGGGTTTGCTGACCACCCGCACCTGACCGTTGTGGTTCTCCACGATGGATTTCACGAGGGCCAGTCCGAGACCGCTGCCGGTATGTTTGGTCGTGAAGAAGGGATCGAAGATTCTTTCAATATCCGCGTCGGCGACTCCATCACCATGATCCTGTATTCTGAGAACGGCTGACCGGTTAGCGTTGGCGACAAGAGAAATATCGATAGTTGAATCTTTAGGCGATGCCTGGATGGCGTTGAGCAGGAGGTTGAGAAAGACCTGGTGCATCTTCTCCTGGTCCCCGTTGATGAACACGCCGTCCTGAATGTTAGCGGTGAACCGGACTTCCTGATCGGCCGCCTGCGTCTCCAGTTGCTTGAGAGATGCGTGGAGTGAGGCGGACAAATCCATTCGCTCCATCCTCGTCTCTTTCGGTCGGGCAAAGGCGAGGAATTCCTTGATCGTACTATCCACCCGCTTGATTTCGTTCGATGCGATCTGCTGGAACTCCATTTTGTCTTTGGCGTCGGTTTTCGGATCGGAGACTATCTCAAGCGCACCTTTGATCGAAGCGAGCGGGTTTTTGATTTCGTGGGCAACCCCTGCCGCCATCTGGCCGATAAGGGAGAGCTTCTGGGCTCGTTCAAGCTTCAGTTCGGCGTCTTCTTTTTTCTTCCTGATGATCAGGTCACGGTCAATCAACCCTCCGATCAGTCCGCCGAGGGCGAAGTAGAAAACGATTTCCACGATCTCTTCGGACATGTCGCCCATACCACCGAGGAAGAAGACGTAGGGGACAACCAGGATCGTGATAGCCGCCGCCGACAACAATCCGCCGCGCAGACCGAACCATGACGCCGCGATTACGATCGGGACATAGCAGAGGCGGCTGTGAATGGCATGAATCCAGCTCTGGTGCCCGAAGATCGGCTCCAGAATCCAACCGTAATGTGTCGCCACCGTAAGCGCCATCAGCCCGGCGACCGTCATAACCTTTACCTTCGTATCCTTCAATATCTTCTCGCTCAAAACGTGTGTCGACATAGTAGTATGTAAATTCGGTGCCGAATATTCTCAAGTCGTCGTCTATTGCTCACGCCGGTTGTCAAGCTCCGACTGTTCAATCAGATACAAAGCTGTCCCTGTTTGGGGAGCAACGGTAATCACCAGCTTATACGCAACAATCGACAATATTCTCAATTATATTATCGAATCTTGACAATATTGTCAATAGCGGGAGACGAGTTGCTTTCCAGCCAACCGCATAACATGTTGATATATTATAGATTATGCTGACATTTGGGGTTTGGCACATGATTTGACTATAGAGAAGGCAATGAAGAGAATCAGCCTCACAATTATCCTGCTCGCGATTGCCATGCTGAGCGCTTTTCCGGCAAGAATCATCGCCGACTCAACTCCCTCCGATTCGACACCAGTGCTAACGGGATTTACTTTGAACGATTACTTGAATTATGCCGAGGGAAGTAATCCGGCGGTCAAAGCGGCCTTCTACTCCTGGAAGGCGAAGGAGAGGCAAATTTCAATCGATCACTCGCTTCCCGATCCCCAGCTCAGCTACACCAATATGTTTGAAAACGGCGGGACCTTCACCGATTTCGAGAAAGAGAAGTTCGGGCTCAGTCAGATGTTTCCCTGGTTCGGTACACTGGGCGCTAAGAAAGACGTCGCATTGGGAGCCGCTGCCGCGGCCTATAACAAGTATGAGGCCGAGAAGCTCAAGGTCTTCTACCAGGTCAAAGCTGCCTATTACGGTTACTATCTTCTCGGCCGTGAAATTGCGATCACTCAGGATAATTTCGATCTGCTCACTTTCTGGGAGAAAGTCCTTCGGGCGAAATATGCAGCTTCATTGGCGAGCCAGCCGGACCTTATCAAAGTTCAAGTCGAGTTAGGGAACCTCGAAAACAATCTTACCTCGCTGCATGAGAAACAGACAGTAGCCGAATCGTCGTTGAGATCTGTCCTGAATCTTCCGGACAGCATCAGCCTTCCATTTCCGGACACGGTGCGGAATTTCGAGGCCCCGATCAAGGCGTCATCGATTCGCGCCGATGCGTTCGCCAACAACCCGGATCTTCAGTCAATGCAAAACATGATCGCGAGTGCGAAAGCATCGATCAATGTCGCCTCTAAAGAATCATATCCAAGCTTCATGCTCGGGGCGATGTACACGAAGCAGCCGGCGATGGGCTCGATCAAGATGTATCCCTGGGAAGTGAACGTGGGCGTGAGCCTGCCGATCTGGTTCGGGCGCAATAAAGCGAAACGTGAGAAAGCGCGTGCGATGTTCAACTCGGCGCAGGAGTCTTACACCGACAGTCGCAACCAGCTTTCGGCGTATGTTGACAGGGTGGTTTTTGAATACCAAGACGCCGACCGGCGCCGTCAGTTGTACAGCACCGGGCTTATCCCGAAAGCTCAGCAGGCGCTTGATGTCACCTATGCTTCGTATCAGGCCGACAACACCGATTTTCTGAGCTTGCTCGATGCCGAACGTCAGCTCCTGAATTTCCAGCTTGCCTATGAAACGTCACTGGCCACCCAGGCTACCAAATTGGCTGAAATAGAAATGTTAACCGGAAAAGAACAGCTTACCCAATAATCTAATCAGGAGAGGACACAATGAAGAAGATCATGACATTACTCGTAGCGCTCGCCATGTTGATGGTAACCCAGAGCGCCTTTGCAGCGAATGATGCCAAGAAAACGGATCCGCAGGCCGCGGCTCCGAAGAAAGAGCTGAAACATCAGACCAAGTGCCCGGTCATGGGCGGCGATATTGATTCCACGCAGTACACGGACATACAGGGGCAGCGGGTGTACCATTGCTGCTCGATGTGTTCGGAGAAACTCAAGGCCGATCCGGATAAGTATTTCAAGGAGGCGGCTGCTGAGGGGATCGTCTTTGAGAATATCCAGACCAACTGCCCGGTGTGCGGAATGAAGCTCGACAAGAAGGACCTTCACACCGACTACGAAGGACGACGGGTCTTCTTCTGCAGCACGGACTGCAGCAAGACGTTTGACAAGGACCCTCAGACGTATCTGAAGAAGCTGGATGAAATGACAAAATCTGAATCGACCGACAAAGCCGGCATGCACGACATGAAGTCGATGCACAAAGGCGATAACAACTCGGGCGAGAGCCACACACACTAACCAGAGGCACGGTGAGAAGAAAGTCATGAATAAGAATTCAAACAAAAGACTGCTCGGCGTTCTGCCTCGTAAAGGGGCCGGGCTCTACCTGGTGATAGCCGGACTTATTCTGGCTTTCTTCATCGGCCACTGGAGTAACGGCAACGACGAGGCGGCTGAGAACGCGAACGCCGCAACCACGACAGCGACGAATACAGAAGCAACCCAGGCGACAATCTGGACCTGCTCGATGCACCCGCAGATTCGTCTGAAGGAACCGGGAAAATGCCCGATCTGCGGGATGGACCTTATTCCGCTGGTCAGCAAGACTGAAAGCGGCCTGGCACCGGATCAATTGAGAATGTCGGAGGATGCGATGAAGCTTGCGGAGATCCAGACAACCCCGGTTGTCAGGAAATTCGCCGATGCCCAAATCAGAATGGTCGGCAAGGTGTCGTATGACGAGACTCAGCTCGACAATATTACTGCCTGGGTGGGCGGTCGCATCACGAAGCTCTATGTAGACTTTACGGGAGCTTCGGTCCGCAAAGGTGATCCGATGGTCCAGATCTATTCACCCGGCCTTTACGCAGCGCAGGAAGAACTGATCAACGCCAGAAAGATGGCCGATCAGCTCGGAAACGGAACGAGCAAAACGCTGGCTGAGACGGCGAAGTCGACTCTTGAAGCGGCCCGCAAGAAACTCCTTCTGTTAGGGCTTACCAAGGATCAAGTGGATGATATCGAGACCGGTCACGAGTTGAGTGAATACCTGACAATCTATGCGCCGACCAGCGGAGTGGTCATCGATAAGCCGGTTAAAGAAGGAATGTATGTTCAGACCGGCTCCATGATCTATTCGATCGCGAATCTCTCCCGCGTATGGGTGATGCTGGATGCGTACGAAACGGATCTCCCGTGGATTTCCCTCGGACAACAAGTAAGCTTTACGTCTCCGTCGTTTCCGGGGGATGTCTTCAAAGGCAAAGTCAGTTTTATTGATCCTGTCGTCAACAACATGACACGAACTGTACGCGTACGCGTGGCCGTTGACAATAAGGATATGAAGCTGAAGCCGGACATGTTTGTCAGCGGTGTCATTCAGTCCGGCATGGGAAGCCGAGGCCAGCTGGTGAGTGCGGGGCATTCGACCAACGACACGCCGCCGCTGCTCATACCGGCATCGGCGCCGCTCATTACCGGAACCCGGGCGGTTGTTTATGTGCAGGTGTCGGATTCAGCCGGCCCGGTGTTTGAAGGACGAGAGGTCGTGCTCGGGCCGAGGGCAGGTGACTTCTACATAGTGAAGTCCGGTCTGCATGAGGGAGAGCTCGTGGTCACCCACGGGGCGTTCAATATCGACAGCGAATTACAGATCGAAGCAAAGCCGAGTATGATGAATCCGGCAGCGGATCTCGCCTCGGGCCAGAGTTCTGATGTAATGACCGATCAGCAGGATGCGATTGCGCTTGAACCGATTCAGGCGCGCGGCTCCGGCGTGGCCGCTCTCGATCCGGTATATGCTGCGTATTTCAAAGTTCAGTCGGCGCTGGCAAAGGACGATCTTGAAGGCGCCGCGAACGGATACCGAGAGATCGCTTCAGCTGTTAAGAAGATCGACATGAACGTGTTCAGCGGGCAAATGAAGGACTGGATGCAGATAGCAGCCAGTATCGAAAAGGGCGCGGACTCAGGTGCCGCCGCGACTGATATCGCCGTTTCTCGGGATGCCTTCTACTGCGTATCGAATGCCATGATTGATCTTCAGAAGACATTCGGTCACACGGGCAATACCGAACACTATCTTGCCTTTTGCCCGATGGCTCGCAACAAAGCCGGGGCCTATTGGCTGCAAACGGAAAAAACTATTAACAACTCGTACTACGGCTCAAAAATGCTCCGATGCGGCTCGATCAAGCAGGAATTCGCCGGTACAAGCAACAGCAAGAAGTAAACCATGACCGACAATGTTCCACAGACAGACAGACCTTCGCTCATCGACCGTGTCATCAGATATTGTCTTGAGAACAAACTGGTCGTTGCCCTCGTAACAGTGGTGTTCATCGGCTGGGGACTCGTGGTAGCTCCTTTTGACTGGCATCTGGGACCGATCCCCCGTGACCCGGTACCGGTTGATGCCATCCCGGATATCGGCGAAAATCAGCAGATCGTCTTTACCGAGTGGCAGGGTCGTTCGCCGCAGGATATGGAAGACCAGATCACCTATCCGCTGACGGTCGCTTTACTCGGTGTTCCCGGTGTGAAAGACATTCGGAGTTTCAGTTATTTTGGATATTCGAGCATCTATCTCATTTTCAAAGACAATGTAGACTTTTACTGGTCGCGGTCGCGCGTACTGGAAAAACTCAATTCACTTGCACTCGGCACACTGCCTTCAGGTGTCAAACCGACTCTCGGACCTGACGCGACCGCTCTCGGCCAGGTCTACTGGTACACGCTCGAGGGCAGGGACAAGGACGGCAAGCCGACGGGTGGCTGGGACCTTAACGAGCTTCGCTCTATTCAGGATTGGACAGTCAAATATGCGCTTCAGTCCGCAGACGGCGTTGCCGAAGTGGCTTCCGTCGGCGGATACGTGCAGGAGTATCAGATCGACGTAAACCCGGATGCGATGCGGGCACATCATGTTTCCCTGCAGGATGTGTTCGGCGCGGTAAAGCAGTCGAATGTCGATGTGGGAGCCCGATCGATCGAGATCAACAAAGTCGAGTATATCGTACGGGGGCTCGGTTTCATAAAGAACGTGAAAGACATTGAGAACACCGTCGTAAGAGTTACGGACAACATACCTATTCGCGTGAAGGATGTCGGCGTCGTTACGCTCGGTCCGGCGATGCGCCGGGGACTGCTCGACAAAGGCGGGGCAGAGGCAGTCGGCGGGGTGGTGGTTGTCCGATACGGGGAGAACCCCCTTCGCGTGATCAAAAACGTCAAGGCGAAAATCGCCGAGATATCTCCCGGTCTGCCCAAAAAGACATTGAAAGATGGAACGGTATCTCAAGTCAAGATCGTACCATTTTATGACCGGACCGGACTGATCTACGAGACGCTCGGTACGCTGAACACGGCACTGGTCGACGAAATACTCGTCACGATCATTGTGGTGATCATCATGGTGATGCACTTCCGGAGTTCCCTCCTCATTTCCGGCTTACTCCCGCTCACCGTTCTGCTCGCCTTCATTGCCATGAAACTGTTTAAGGTCGACGCCAACATCGTGGCGCTCTCCGGAATTGCGATCGCTATCGGCACAATTGTCGATATGGGCATAGTTATCACCGAGAATATCCTGAAACATCTCGATGCCGCGCCTCCGGGGGCGAACATGCTCGAAGTTGTCTATCGGGGCGCTTCCGAAGTCGGCAGCGCGGTCATAACGGCCATATCAACCACCGTCATATCGTTTCTTCCGGTGTTCACGATGCACGCGGCCGAAGGCAAGCTCTTTAAACCGCTCGCCTACACGAAGACTTTCGCCCTGATCGCATCGGTGATCATCGCGATCACGATCATCCCGCCGCTGGCCCACCTGCTACTGACGAAGAAACCATCAAAGAACGCAATGAAGAAGTACTTCCCGGCGGGTCTGCTGTTGGCCTCAGTAGCATGTGCGTTCCTGCATCTCTGGCTGGTCGGCTTGATATTGATCGGGATTGCAGTTTATCTATTCATTAAAGAGAGAATTCCAGAACGGATCAACGTACTGGTACCGAGAGTATTCAACTATATCGCGGTATTCGTCGTGGCCGTCTTTCTGACCAAACACTGGATGCCGCTTGGATTGCAGCATAGCATGGCAACCAACTTCATATTCGTAGCGGCACTTCTCGGCGGCATCCTGTATTTGTTCAGGCTTCTTCAGAACGCATATGAGCCGATCCTTCGCTGGTGCCTGTCACACAAGCTGCTTTTCCTGTCAATCCCTACCGCCCTGGTGGTTTTCGGCTTCATGGTCTGGCTCGGATTCCATAGAATATTCGGTTTCATGCCCGACTTCGTGAAAGCACATCAGCCGTACGTTATGCTGAACCACGCTTTGCCCGGGATCGGCAAAGAGTTCATGCCTTCGCTCGACGAAGGTTCGTTCCTGTATATGCCGACAACGATGCCTCATGCTTCGATTGGCGAGGCAAAGGATATTGTCTCTAAACAGGACAAGGCATTTAACAGCATTCCAGAGATAGAGTCGGTAGTAGGTAAAGCCGGAAGAGCGGACTCGCCGCTTGATCCCGCCCCGGTGTCGATGTTCGAGACGGTTATCAACTACAAGCCGGAATACATCATCGACAAAGATGGAAATAAGATCCGGTTCAAGTACGATCATAAGACGGACAAATTCGTGCGCGATGACACGGGTAATCTCATTCCCGACAAGAACGGCGAGCCGTATCGGCAATGGCGCGACTTTATCAAGAGTCCCGACGATATCTGGAAGGAGATCGTCAAGGCAGGGCGGCTTCCCGGTGTGACTTCGGCACCGAAACTTCAGCCGATCGCTACTCGCATTGTCATGCTGCAGTCGGGCATGCGCGCCCCGATGGGTGTCAAAGTTTATGGTCCGGACCTGAATACGATTGAGCAGGTCGGACTCAAGATCGAGAAGTATCTGAAAGAAGTACCGGAGATTGAGCCTTCGGCCGTCCTCGCCGATCGGATTGTCGGCCAACCGTATCTTGAAATCGCTATCGACCGGGAGAAGATCGCGCGCTATGGACTCGAGATTCGCAATGTTCAGGATGTGATCGAGGTGGCTATTGGCGGAGACCCGCTTACCACCACGGTCGAGGGGAGAGAGCGGTATCCGGTACGGGTCCGGTATCAGCGTGAACTCCGGGACAATATCGAGGCACTCAAGCAGGTACTGGTGCCCACACCTACCGGGGCGCAGGTCCCGCTACAGGAACTTGCGGAGATCAGCTATGTGCGGGGACCGATGGTGATAAAGTCAGAGAACACTTTCCTGACGGGATACGTGATATTCGACAAGAAGCCGGGGTATGCCGAGGTCGATGTGGTCGATGCCGCCAACAAGTACCTCAAGTCGAAAATCGCGGATGGGGAATTGAACCTTCCGGCCGGCGTGAGTTACAAATTCGCCGGGAGCTATGAGAACCAGATCAGATCACAGAAGACGCTGGCGATGGT
>CAZFOY010000082.1:0-9242 GCA_964520865.1 uncultured Ignavibacteriales bacterium
TTGCGGAGCTTCTGGCCAGAGGAATCAATCGGTTGTTCTACTTCGTCCGGATTCACCTGAGTCCGTTCGACAGCCCTGACCTGATTGCCTTCATTATCATCGCCGGAATCTTCACTGCATTGGCGAGCGGACTGTATCCTGCCTGGGTTGCGAGTTCCTACAGTCCGTTGGATTTCCTGAGGCGAGGACAGAAAATCCGCAGCGGAATCCTGAATCGCATTCTGCTGGTGCTTCAATTCGCGATTGCGATGATGGTAGTAGTTGCCAGTCTGGTATTCCTTCAGAACGTGAAATACAACCGGGATATCGATCCCGGGTATGATCTGCATTCGGTTCTCAACGTGACTCTTCCGGTAGGTCAGGATCCCGGCATAATGCAACGAGAGCTCGAGAATGTGCCCGGCATCGTTGATATTTCAGGAAGTTCAGGCGGGGTCGGCTTCGGATACGGGTCCGGGAATTTCACCTTTGAGGGCGAGCAGCATGCGATCGTACAGTATTTCGTAACCTCCAATTACCCGCGCATGATGGGATTCCGTCTGAAAGAGGGCAGATTCTTCGATCCGGATATTCCGTCCGACAGCACGACCGGCATTGTCGTGAACGAGAGTTTCGTTCGTGAACTGGGTCTTACTTCGCCGGTCGGCCAAACTTTGAATCTTGGAATTGGTTCACCGAAAATAGTGCTCGGAGTGGTACAGGACTTTCTGCTTGCCTCAACGAGTCAAGAGATTCTGCCGTGCATGTTCGTGATCCCGGCGTTCGATCTCCGCTATCATTCGCTTCACATGCGTGTGACATCGGGGACTGAACAGAGCGTCAGGGAAAAAGTTGAGGTTATCTACGCCAGCCTTTATCCTGACGACGAGATTGAGATGAACTGGCAGGACGACATCACCCTGGGGGCCATCCGAGAAAGTGAGCGAATGCTTAAACTAAACTCGCTTCTCTCATCCCTCGCCATTCTCATAGGCATCATGGGGCTGGTAGCGTTCGTGTTTTCGAACATCGCCCGCAGAACAAAAGAGGTTGGCATTCGCAAGGTCCTCGGAGCAAGTGTGCCACAGGTCGTCCTGCTGATCAACCGGGATCTGATTCTCATGTTAGTGATAGCGATCGTGATCGCGGACGTCGGCGGTTACTTCATCATCGGAAAGTTCCTCGACAGCATCTGGCCCTATCATGTCGGAGTCGGATTTAGTGCAATGATGACGGGCAACCTGCTGGTGGCCATTGTCGCCTTACTGACGGTCTCGTGGCAGGTCTGGCGAGTGGCCACCTCAGATCCGGTCGCGAGTCTCAGGTATGAGTAGAATATAAGATAAGGATATGACTTCACAGCAGAACTACGTCTATCAATTCCGAGTAGCCATGCTATGGATAATCAAAACCTGAATCCGATGCCAAACCCTACCGAAAGATTGTCGAAATTCACTTTGGTGGCGGGTAGTGTGGATTTGGTGTATATGAACTTGTAGTTGAACGGACCCACTTCTGCACTACCCAACTTCTGTGCCGTAAGATCGATCGTAGCGAAAAAAGCGGATCGCGAAGGAACGCGCAACTCGGCCTCAAGCCACAATCCGACTTTTGTCTGCTTGTATCGGTCGACCATATCGTCAACATCTATCGGTTGATCCTCGGCCTCAATGAAGCACAAGGACGGTCCGATTCCGAAACTCAGGAAGTCTTCGATACTCCCGGTGACAACCGGCGCAATTACACGGGCCGAGCTCTTGACACTGAGAGAAACGGGCCCGCCATCGGCGGTGCCCAGGTTCAGACTTCCGATGGAGAGTCCAATCGAAAACGGGGAGGCAATGCGGTACCTGGCGCGCATGACGAAGGAAACGTTCGAGTACGATGACTTCGTCTTACGAAAGCCAGAGTTTCTCATCGCATTGGCAAGATCGTCGGCAGGTCCCTTGAAGGTCTTGGTCAGCGAAATCGATACTGACCACTTTCGTAAATCCGAACTATTGTGAGTATTGACGCCCCCGGCGCAAACGTTTAAGGCAGATAACAAAACTATTAGTAATAGAGCTGTTTTCATGACTCGAACCCTGCTGCGTGATGATTGATGATATGCCCGTACAGGCAAGATCATACTTCGTTTCAGGAAGTCAAGTCAAAATTAAGCCTGAGAATTGTAGATCAGAAGCGTCTGGCAAGAATTAGCCGTCCGGCGACTTCATTGAATCGTGCAGACTCCGATCCGCCCTTCACGGAAGTAGCTTCCATCTCGGCAGTTAGTGTGAGATTCGTTGTCAGGGAGTATGCAGATCTGAACTGCGGTCGCAATGTCGTAGTGACGTCACCGACAGCGACTGAGACAGTTGCACTGGTGTTGAGTCTTCGCTGCATTACCGTGTGTCGTGAATGATGCTGAGAAAGACCCGAACCTGTACGGTATTCGCAGTGCCGTTGGTAATGATCGCCTGTCCGATGCCGGGGTTGTTCTCCCAGTCGCTGATATAAGGCGAAGGATACGGATCGAATACGAGATCGACGGTCCAGTCTGTTTGTCCGAATGATGACACTGCGGTCAGCAGCAACAACAGAAGCCAGAAGAACACAATTGCCCTGTACCGAATTCGCATGGCCCGGAACTCCTTTCATCCGAATTCATTTTCCAAAGCACGTCCCGGTCGAGGAACGATACCTCAGGGCAGAAGAAACTGTCGCAATGGATATGATATGGACAAATAAGTCGCTTTCGTCAACGTAAAAAAATCAGGATGATTCGGGTCGGTTGAACGCAAGCGTTACCGGAATAGACCAGTCGATTTGACCGTATCCGGCAGCGTGTCTGTTTCGCGAGCACGAGTCAGGTCATAGTTGAGCCCGTTCGGTATCTCGTTACCTTCCCCGTCCAGCATCCGAATCCGGTTGGAATCGACCAGCTTGAGAAATTGAGGATGATCCCCGGTAAACAGAGTTATCTTCCGAGTAGCCTCACTGAAACTCCAGTGTCCCCACCAGGTGAAGGAAGAATGCTCCGGGTCTTTGCCTTCGATATAAACGTCGGTGGCATAGAACAGGCTGTCGGGACGGAGTGTCAGGGAGAACTTTATGCCGGGGCAGTCGGCGCACGGTATCGTTCCGGAAAAGGTAGCAGGCGTCCGAATGGCCGTCTGTGGCTTGCTTCTATTACATCCTATAGAGGCAACTAAGGCGAGGTAGACGAACAGCATGTACCGACATTTCACAAGGGCAGGCTTCATTCAAGTAATATAACCGGCAAAGACGTTCGATTCAAGTCAACCCGCTTCTTTGCATTTGCATTATTGACAGGATTGCTCTATATTTCTCGTCGACAATGAAGCCTTCTTTTTTATCGAATCAATCCCATCGCGGGCAATTCAAGTAGGAGCCAGTAGTTCATGTCATTAAATCCGGGAAGCATGCTTGGGCCGTACGAGATCCTTGAGGCTCTTGGCGCGGGTGGAATGGGGGAGGTATACAAAGGCCGCGATACTCGAATCGACCGGATAGTCGCAATCAAGGTCCTGCCGTCGCATATGGCATCGAATCCGGACTTTCGACAACGGTTCGATCGCGAAGCGCGGGCGATCTCGAGCCTGAACCATCCCAATATCTGTTCCCTCTACGACATCGGTCACCAGGACGGCGTCGATTTTCTCGTGATGGAGTATTTGGAGGGGGAGCCGCTTTCCAAATTACTTGAGAAGGGGCCGATTCCTGTCCACGATCTGCTCAAAATCTCCGTCCAGATCGCCGACGCCCTCGACAAGGCGCATAAACAGGGGCTCGTGCACCGTGATCTGAAACCGGCCAATATTGTGCTGACCAAGAACGGTGCGAAACTGCTCGATTTCGGACTTGCCAAGTGGCAGGCGCAGGAACCTGCCGGACAGATTTCTGAACTCACTCGTACATCGACACCGCTCACCAGCGAGGGGACAATAGTTGGGACTTTCCAATACATGTCGCCGGAGCAACTCGAAGGAACAGAGGCTGACGCGCGAAGCGACCTGTTCTCGTTCGGCGTCGTGCTGTACGAGATGGCTACAGGTCAACGTCCTTTCGAAGGTAAGAGTCAGGCGAGCCTGATTGCGGCTATCATGAAAGAAGAACCGAGACCGATTTCCGTGATTCAGCCGATGTCGCCACCGGCGCTGGAGAGAGTAGTCAAGCAGTGCCTTGCCAAAGAACCGGATGACCGCTGGCAAACGGCCGGAGACCTGAAACGCGCATTGGAATGGACGAGCGAAGGGGGCTCGCAAGTGGGTATTCCGGTCAAGGTATCGACGAGACGAAGAGTCCGTGAGCGAGCGTTGTGGAGCGCCACGATCGTACTGGCCGTTGCGACCGCCCTACTCGGATTCAAGTTCCTCACCCAGAAAGCGCCGGCGAAGAAGGTCACCCGATTTGCCGTATCTCCGCCCAAGGGTTTGAAACAAATGCTCTGGCCCCAGATTTCACCCGACGGGACCACCATTGCTTTCCTTGCCAAGGATACCACCGGCCAGACGGGCATCTATCTTCGGCCACTGAACTCGCTCGACGTACATCTATTGGTCAAGGTCCAGAGCGAAGCGTCCCGACCGTTCTGGTCTCCCGACAGCAAGATGCTGGCGTATTTTGAAAATGACAAACTGAACAAGGTCTCGGCGGCCGATGGCCTCGCCCAGCTGATCTGCAAGGCTGCGAACGGATCCGATGGATCCTGGGGGAAATCCGGGGTGATACTTTTTGATGGACGGTCGACAGACTCGCTTAGAAAGGTGTCTGCATCGGGTGGTACGCCGGTGGCAGCCTCTCAAATCGATCATGGTCGAGGAGAGAGAATGAGCGCTTGGCCCTGTTTCTTGCCCGACGGTGAGCATTTTCTATTTATGGCTGACAGAGATTCGTCTGCGTCCGACATGATTCTCAAGGTTGGCGAGCTCAATTCATTCAAAGCCGAGTCCCTCACAGTCGTGAATTCGCGGGTACAATACTCCAAAGGCCATATCATTTATGTAAGGAACGGTATACTGGTAGCGCAGCCTTTCGATGCCGACAAGCGGAAGATCACCGGCGAGCCGGTCCCATTGTCGGACAATATCGCGACTCGGGGCCAGCTGGCCGACTTCAGCGCCTCCGACAACGGTACATTAATTTTCGAACAGGGTCTGTTCGGCGGCCAGGACGCAATTATCTCCGTGAACCGCCATGGAGACTCCCTCGTTCAGATCGGACCCACAGGAAATTACTCTGGCTTTTCACTATCTCCGGACAATACTCGTCTCGCGTACGGAGTCATATCTGACCGCCTGAACTCAGTTGATATCTGGGTACGCGACCTCAAACGGGGTGTAGCTTCACGGCTCACCTTCGGTCCCGGTATCAGCGTCTGGCCGCTGTGGAGTTCTGATGGGTCGGAAATCATGTATACTTCGAATGAGGGCGGAGAGTACTACGGTATCATGAAGAGAAAAGCGAATGGAACCGGGAGAGCGGAAAAGGTATTCTCGCTGGACACCGCAAACGTCGGCCTGATCTCTGCTTCGCAGGATCGATCGCTAATGGCATTCGTGATCTCTGAGAATCGTGGAGATATCTGGTTGTATGATGCGAATGCGAAGAAAGCGCATCCACTGCTCGATCAGCAATACACTGAGATGCGCGGAGTATTGTCACCGGACGGAAAGCTGATCGCTTATCAGAGCAATGAGACCGGTAATTCGGAGATTTATATACGGGAGGTATCACCGAACGGCGGCAAGTGGCAGGTATCCACGAATCACGGAGCGTGTCCGCGGTGGAGCGCGGACGGCAACGAGCTGTATTACATCCTTCCCAGGGACAATTCGTTCATGGCTGTTTCGATAACCTACCGGGACGGACTCAAGATAGGAACTCCTGTCAGACTGTTCCAGCATCACTATGTCGACAGGGGCGGTACCAACACCCGTTGGCCGTTCGCTCCCACGAGTGATGGAAGAACGTTTTACATTCTCTCACCGGTCGATGAGACGGGAAGTTCTGAATTCGTTGTTGTACAGAACTGGACGGAGGAGATGAAGTAGCAGCTATGATATAGTCGATTGATTGAGCTGAAAACCCATGGATCATAACGCACACGGAGAACATTTCTTGATTTCGCGTTGTTCGACCGTTTGCAGTACCTCACTATGGAAAAAGAAAATCCCAAAGACGACCAGACACAAACATACGTAGGCATAGCTCCGGGCACGACCGTCGCTCATTATCGCATCATATCCCGAGTAGGCGCCGGAGGTATGGGGGAAGTGTATCTGGCCGAAGACACCCGCCTGAACCGCCGGGTAGCGCTCAAATTTCTTCCCAAGAATCTCTCCGCTGATCCGGAGATGCGAAGTCGCTTCATCCGGGAGGCACAGGCGGCCGCCAAGCTCGATCACCCCAATATCGTTCCGGTGTTTGAAGTTGGAGATCATCAGGGAGATCCGTTCTTCTCGATGGTCCACGTCGAAGGGAGATCACTGCGTGAGGTTATCCGGTCCGAATCTCACGATATCGGATGGATCTGCGACATTGCGACCCAATTGTGCGAAGGGCTCCGAGCGGCACACGCCAAGGGAATAGTCCACCGGGATATCAAGCCGTCGAACATACTCATCGACAGCGCCAACCGGGCGCGTATCGTTGATTTCGGTCTTGCCTCGGTGGCGGCCGCGAATAATCTGACCAAAACCGGCTCGACTATAGGCACAATCGGCTACATGTCGCCGGAGCAGGTGCGAAGTGACAAGACCGATGTTCGTTCCGATCTCTTTTCGCTGGGAGTCGTAATGTACGAAATGGTGGCCGGCAAAGGTCCGTTCGCATCGGACAATCAGGCAGCCGTCCTGAATTCCATCCTTAACGACGCACCGAAACCTCCCTCTGAATTGCGGGCCGATCTGCCCCCTGCGCTCCAAAATATAATCCTCAAGCTGCTTGAGAAGGCGCCGGAAATGCGATACCAGACCGCGCAGGAAGTTTCGGATGAACTTAAGAACGTATCTATACAAATTGTTAGGCAAAGCAGCACGCCGGTCGATGACAAGCCGTCGATAGCAGTTCTTCCCTTCGCCAACCTGAGCAATGACCCGGAGCAGGAGTACTTTTGCGACGGGATCGCCGAAGAAGTCATCAACGCGCTCACCAATGTGGCGGGTCTTCGCGTGGTAGCCAGAACCTCGGCCTTCGCCTTCAAAGGGCAGAACAAAGATGTCCGTCAAATCGGGATGGCGTTGAACGTCGGGACGATTCTCGAGGGTTCGGTGCGCAAAGCGGGTGAACGCATTCGTGTTACTGGACAGCTCATTAATGTAGGGGATGGATTCCACATCTGGTCGGAACGATACGACCGCAAACTCGATGACGTCTTCGCCATTCAGGATGATATCTCGCTGGCGATCGTTGATCAGCTCAAGATCAAGCTGCTTAGAGGCGAAGAGAAGGCTATCAAGAAGCGAGTTACTTCCAATCTTGAAGCTCACAATTATTATCTCAGAGGGAGATACTTCTGGGGTCGGAGGACCGAAAAAGCACTGCAACAGGCAGGGGAGTATCTCAAGAAAGCGATCGCCCTCGACCCGGAATTCGCTCTTGCCTACACCGGTTTGGCAGAGGTTCGTGCCGTCCAATACTCGAACGATCCGAAGAAGCCCGAACTCATGCAGGAAGCTAAGGCGATGGCGCAGAAGGCGCTCACGCTGGATCCTGAAGCTGCCGAAGCGTATAGTTCACTTGCCATGATGGAGTATTTCAGTTGTCATTGGGATGAAGGCGTGAGGCTGTTCAAGAAGGCCCTCGCTATGAAGCCGGATTATCCCACCGCCAACCATTGGTGGGCGATTGTGCTCGCGTCGCTCGGCAAATTTGATCTCGCCATTAAGCACGCCGAAAAGGCACGCAGTTATGACCCGCTTTCGACAGCCATCGGTCACCTCAGTATGATGCTCAGTCACGGAACGAAGCAGTACGAAAAGGCACTGGCCCTCGCTCAGGAGTATAAAGAACTCGGAGATTCCTTCTCCTTGTACCATTTGACCTGCGCGATGAGTCTGATCGAGTTGGGGAGGATAGACGAGGCAAGGTCCCACATCGAGGTGGCTCGACGAATCGTTGATGAGGAGAGAGAGGAAGGGAAGCGCGACGAAAAAAGCAGGGATGCCAGGTACTACGTCGGAACGGCGCTTGCAAGACTTGGCGACAAAACTTACGGTGAGCAACTGCTCAAAGAGTTTCATGAGGGCCGGACGACACATCGTGTCATGCTCGGTGAGGTTGCCCAGCTCTGCGTGGCGCTCGGCCGTAACGACGAAGCGCTCGATCTGATCGAAGAAGCGGTGAAGGAGAACGGCAGTTTCATGTCATTTTTCTGGTGGAGCCCACTGTTCAACCCGATCAGGTCGCACCCTCGATTTGTAGCCGCCATCGAGCGAACCGGAATCTGGGATGTCAAAGTGGATTGAAAAAGCAGGGCAGTTACATCGTGGAAAATGCCAACGTCATTGACACGACTTTCTCCAACATCAATACGATATGAACAACAAGAATAGACCCGCAGCAGAACCAATTGACCTCAGATCGGATACGGTTACCCTTCCGACTCCCGAGATGCGAAAGGTGATGGCGGAAGCGCCGGTCGGGGATGATCAGTACGGCGAAGATCCATCGATGAATCGCCTGCAGCAGAAGGTGGCGACTCTTCTCGGCAAAGAGGCGGCGCTCTGGCTTCCTTCGGGGACGATGGCAAACCAGACCGCCCTGCGTGTGCTGACCCGGCCCGGCGACGACGTGATCGTAAGCCGGGAAAGTCATGCCGTCTGGCACGAGACCGGAGGCTCGGCGGCGAATGCCGGCATACAGTTCACGGAGATTGGGGACGAGGGTTGTTTCACGGTCGATGACTTCGTCAAGGCAGTCAAGCCGCGCGGACATGTTATTTATCCGCCGACTACCCTTGTCGAGATAGAAAACACGCACAATCGGGCAGGGGGAGTAGTGTTTCCGCAGGATGATGCAGAGCAGATATGCAAGGCGGCCGGAGAAAGGGAGATTGCCACTTTTCTCGATGGTGCCCGGTTGTGGAACGCAGCGGTCGCATCGAACCGTTCTCCTGCCGAACTGGCTGCTCCGTTTGACCTGGTATCGGTCGCGCTTTCGAAAGGACTTGGCGTGCCGGGTGGATCATTGCTGGCCGGATCGAAAGAGCTGATCGACCGGGCAACCCGCTATCGCAGGATGTTCGGCGGGGCGATGCG
>CAZFOY010000083.1:0-9135 GCA_964520865.1 uncultured Ignavibacteriales bacterium
GGCAGCCATCCGGAGCGCCACGTGGGGATAATGTGTTCGGCAATGGCCGAACGAAATTTCGGGTTACCACCCCTGGCTTTCGAATCGGCTTACGCCGACGCGTATCGTTGAATGGTCGCATTCCCGCGGGCAACTTCACTCTCCGCTTGTACTTTTTCACTACCCCGAATATATTCCCTCCATGGCATCAGTGTTCACACGCATCATCAACCGGGAGTTGCCGGCCAAGATATTCTACGAAACGGAAGAAGTGATCGTTATCGCCGACCATCGCCCCAAAGCCCCCATCCATCTGCTCATCATTCCCAAAGCCGAGAGCAGGAACTTCTTCGAGACGACCGAAGAGACACTCGTTATGATGAATGAAACGGTTAAAGTGATCGCTGGTAAGCTCAAGATTACTGACCACTTCCGCATCCAGATCAACAACGGCTTTGGTCAGGAAGTCGATCATATTCACTATCACTTCCTCTCCGACCGCGGAGCGGAGAATCTCGTTTACTTACCCTGATAATTCGGACAAAAGACAACCGGCGGAGTGTGGGGCTCCGCCGGTGTGGTCAATGCGTGTGCTTGAAGAGGGTTTTGTGTATCCTTACGCAAACCCTTGCGTCGTTATCCTAACGTTCTATTTGTTCTGGTTCCTATCGTTGCGCAAATACCTTTCGATTCCGATCAAAGTACCGATCACAGAGCCGGTCCCGACCCAGAAATACTGGTCCATCGAAATACCAACCAAATACCCGATGCCGGCTCCGGACAGCATCCATCGGAGAATATATTTTAGCGTCTTAAGCGGATCGTCTTTTGATTTTTCTCGAATACCCATCGTCAACTTCTTTCATCGTCTATTCTTATCTATTATAACGCACGACATCAGAAAAAGTTCAGCAAAATCTTAACTCTCAACCACTTTCACTCTCGGCAAATCGCTTGGCGAACATACGCTTCGCAACCGAATAGCCACACACTCCATAAAAGAACCCGGCCCAGCTGGCCAGCCCGAATAGCGTATGGTCCGACACCGGATAATGGGAGTGGATGCTTCGCATATACATGACCCACAATGAGCCGGAGACGAGCGCCACGAAGCCCCCGGCGACCCAGAAGAGCAATTTGTCAGCTCGATCGCGTAAGGGCATGCTGTCGTCCTGAGGCGGCGCTACAATGCCCTTGCCGAAGACGTACGCCATGATCCCGATCCCTACCAAAGTAGAGAGATGCTGGGCAATAGAGGTCATCCGGATGTAGTGCCCGAGTACGACGACATAGTCGAGCAGAAACGGTATCCGACGGGCCATCTCGCCGTGCGCGTGCGTGAACGAATCCCAGGCGAAATGACTCACCGCGCCGAGCAGGACAGACAGAATCAGGACAGCCCACTCGCGGACGCTGGAAGGTTGAAATCTGGTCATAGCCAGACCCGAAAGTCTTTGGTCGAAAGGAGCGGGTAAGTTTTGGATGAAGGAATACTTGAAGAACCAATGAAAAGCGAACGAGAACACCAGTCCGGCCGGAAGGCAGAAGAGGAACAGGCCGGGCCAGGAATGACTGAAACCGCGGTTCACTGTCGTCATTTGCAGGAAATAGAGCAGATCCGGAGCCATCGCCCCGGCCATAAGGCCGGTCAGGGAGAAATAGCCGGGCCACTTCTTTTTGAAGGGGATGACAATGGCAGGATGAGCAACAGTAAACGGCATGATTCTTATAACGGCATTTCTTCGGCCGGTTTCACAGGATTTACGACCATCTGCCGATAAGAAAGGGACGCAGAGGTGATTATTTGGCCCATGGCTCAATTAAGTGTTTGACAAATGGGTACATTTCAATAATATATGGCTGTACAGAAATGAATTGTGGTAACTTCAAGAAAACGGCGAAAGGAGGTGTTACTGATTGACAGGCGTAAAAGTTCGCGACGATGAGTCGTTCGAAAAAGCCCTCCGCCGTTTTAACAAGTTTTGTGAAAAAACCGGGATTTTGACTGATATAAAAAAACATCAGCATTACGAAAAACCGTCCGAAACAAAAAAACGTAAGTTGGCTGCCGCCAAGCGTAAAGCCAGACGGCAGAAATATCTCAACGATATTTATTAGTTTGAACGATGTCTCTTCTTAAGAAGATAGACGAGGATTTGATCAAGGCCCTTAAGGCCGGTGAGAAAGAGAAAACCACCGTGCTTAGGGGCCTTAAATCTGACCTCAAGTACAAGCAGATCGAGAAGAAAGATGAGCTGACCGACGAGGACGTGGTCGCGGTACTCAACAGTTGCGTGAAAAAGATCAAGGACTCGATCGAGCAGTTTGAAAAGGGGGGACGAGAGGATTTGGTTGCCCACGAGAAAGTCGGGCTGGAAATCATGCAGCAGTACCTCCCCGATCAGCTCGGCGCCGATGAGCTTCGGGAGCTGGTCACGCAGGCTGTTGCCGAAAGCGGCGCCAAAACACCCCAGCAGATCGGTCTGGTCATGAAAGTCCTTATGCCGAAAGTCCGCGGCCGCGCCGATGGCAAAGAAGTCAACCGACTGGTAACTGAGCTTCTTTCAAAGTAGTATTCCCCCTCTTTGATTTAAAACTTGATTCGATTTGTTGCCGTTCTGATCTTTTGGTGTACAATCCGTTAACTGATGGAGAATGGATATGAACTGGATTGACGGGATATTGATAGCTCTGCTGCTGGTGTCCGTGATTATCGGCTCGAAGAAAGGGCTGATTCGCGAGCTCATGGCGTTCATAGTCTTCTTTACGGCAGTTATCGTCTCGGTGAATTACATCGATGACTTCGCGGTGTGGGTCCACAACAAGCTGGGCGGCTCTCCCCTGGTTTCGGCCTTTCTCTCGTTCGTGTTACTTCTCGCGATTTCGTACGCTGTGTTCAAGATTCTCGGAATTATCTTCTACCGGATCGCGAATATCAAGTCAATCGGGAAAAAGGATCAGATGGGCGGCGCCTTGATCGGCTTCCTCAGAGGCTGGGTGGCAATCGGTTTCCTCACATTCCTGGTCTTCCTGCTGCCGCTGCCTGATTCGTTCTACCTCGCGTTCGAGTCGTCGTTCTTCGGTCCGGCCGTGGCCAAGACGATTCCGCTGATGTACGAGGGTACGGCGAAGATTCATCCGAAGAGCCCGGATTTTATGCAGAAGGTCGAGAAGACGCTCCTTATGCCCGAAGATGCCGGGAAAAACAACGACAAGGTTCTGGATGAGGATCGGATCGAAGTACACCGGGCGTTGTTCAGGATGGAGAAATTCTTTACGACAGATCTCAGCGCCACGTAAAGTGGTTTTGCTTTCCCAGCGATTTCTTTATATTACGCCGGCTCAAGCCGGCTTTTTTTAATTCTCATAACCGAGCAGGATCGTGAACGAACATAGCCTGAAAGTCCTCGAATACCCCAAAATCATCGCCCTGATACGAGGGAAATGCCTTACGCCGTTCGGTGCAGAGGAAGTTGACAAGATCTGTCCTATGGGCAGGGTCGAAGATATCCGCACGCGGCAAGCCGAAGTGAGTCAACTTCGGGATATCGTCAAATTCGGTCTCCCCTTTCCGCTCTATCGACTCGAAGATACCCGTGAGTTGATCTCGCAGTCGAAAGTGGTCGAGCATTTTCTGGAGCCCAAGGAGATGCTCCTGATCGTACATCTGGTATCGGTGTCGATAGAATTGAATCATTACGACAAAGAGGGGCGTGAGAAGTTTCCCCTTGTGGCCGAGCACCTGACGCGTATCCGGGCGTTTCCGGAGCTCAAGACCGAGATTACGCGGGCGATCGACGATGACGGCAACGTGAAAGACTCAGCTTCGAAAGCGCTCCGCTCGATCCGAAGCGAGCTGGCCGAAAGCAGGCGGCGGATTGTCTCACGGTTGGAGCAGATTCTCTCCAAGCAGAGCAAGCAGTCGGGCTGGCAGGACGATGTCGTCACGATGCGGAATGACCGATACGTGATCGGCATCCCCACCAGCCAGTACCACGCCGACCTCGGCATATTGCACGATCGCAGCCAGACGGGCGCAACTTTCTTCGTGGAGCCACAAGAGACAGTCGAGCTGAATAATCGAATCCACATGCTCTATCAGGAAGAACGGCAGGAGATCGTCCGCATCCTTCGCGCATTGTCAGCGGAGATCGGAAATCGGGCCGAAGCCTTGCAGGAAAACTGCCGCCTTATCGGGCATCTCGACTGCCTTCACGCCTGCGCCAATTTCTCCGTTCAAATAGGCGGCAGCAGCCCTGTCATTCGCGACAACGCGACATTTGCATTGAAAGACGTACGTCATCCGCTCTTACTGATAAAAGCTGAAGACAAAAAGACGGTCATTCCGAATTCTCTGGAACTGGACGACTCCAGATCGGGGGTATTGATTACGGGGCCGAATACGGGTGGTAAGACGATCTTGCTGAAGACGGTCGGCTTGTCCGTTCTTATGGCCCAATCGGGACTCCACATCGCGGCCGATGAACATTCCGAAGTCGGCGTCTTTCGGGAGATCTACGCCGATATCGGCGACGAGCAGTCGATCGAGATGTCGCTGTCGACATTTTCCTCGCATATTGCCAATATCATTGCCGGGCTTAGAGACGCAAAAGACGATGTACTTCTTCTCTTCGACGAGATCGGCGCCGGGACAGACCCGCGCGAGGGTGCCGCTCTGGCCGAAGCGATTATCGTGAGCATCATAACTCGCGGTGCAAGACTGATCGCCAGCACCCATTACTCGCAACTCAAGACGCTCGCAATGGACTACCCGCAGCTTGAGAACGCTTCGCTTGATTTCAATCGCAAGACGCTTGCCCCGACCTATCAGCTCAAGCTCGGAATTCCCGGATCTTCTTACGCCGTTGAAATCGCCGGAAGACTCGGTCTCCCCGAAGATATCTGCGGTTCGGCCTCTTCCCTGCTTTCGGGCGGAGAGAAATCGCTGGACCGGTTGATTCAATCGCTTGAGGAAGAGCTCAAGGATGTCAAACAGGAAAAGACAGAACTCAGTGACCGATTGGAAAAGACCAAGGCACTTGAGGAGGAATACCGCGCAAAGAATGAATACCTGAGAACCGAAGCCAAATCCGAAAAAGAGCGGCTGGTGGCCGAAACTCAAGGATTTCTTGAGAAAACGCGAAAAGAAATCGAAAGACTGGTGGCCGAGATTCGGACCTCCGGAGCTTCGCCCGAATCGGTAAAGGAGTTTCATCGAACTCTTCGAGCGGCCGAATCGTCGGTGGCCAGGCGTCGCGACGGCATGAAGCGAAAGGCGGTCGATCAGACGACCTATGAGGTCGGCGACCGGGTCGAGATCATCTCCCTGAATCAAAGAGGCGAAGTGGATGCCCTGATCGGAAAAGACAAGGCGCGAGTAAAAGTAGGCAACGTCTTCACGACCGTCGATCTCCGGAGCCTTCGCAAGACCGAACAGGACGTCGGACGTTCGAAGAGTCAAGATGTAAAAGTATCGTACGATTCCGAGAGAACGGTCGACCGGGAGATACACCTTCGAGGCATGACGGCCGAAGAAGCCAGAGAAGAACTTGATCGTTTTCTCGATCGGGCCGTGGTCGCCGGCATCAAACAGGTCTATGTTATTCACGGCAAGGGATCCGGAGTGTTGCGCAAAAAATTGACCGAGTACCTTCGGGGGCATCCGGAAGTCGAGTCGATTCGTCTCGGCAACTGGAACGAAGGGGGCGCCGGAGTGACAATCGTGAAGTTGAAGGATTGAGATGATTCCGCAGGAGACGATAGAGCAGATTCGTCAGGCGACCGACATCGTCCAGGTCATCGGCGAATACATCCGCCTCAAGAAGCGTGGGAAGAACTTCATCGCTCTCTGCCCCTTTCACACCGAGAAGACTCCTTCGTTTAATGTCAACCCGGAGCGTCAGATCTACCACTGCTTCGGATGCGGTAAGGGCGGCAATGCGATTACTTTCCTGATGGAACACGAAAAGATGTCGTTTGTCGAAGCCGTCCGTCATCTGGCAGCCAAGGCGAATATCACGATTCAGGAAGACCGCCGATCGGACTATCAGCGGGATCAACTGGACAAGCTCCATTGGGCGAATCAGGTGGCCCTGGAATATTTCGTAAAGACGCTTCGACGCACCCAGTACTATGAGGTGCTGAACAAGTATCTGCGCGGGACCCGACAGATAACCGATGAAGCAATCGAGTACTTCAAGCTCGGCCTGGCCGGCGAAGACTGGGAAGGGCTTCTTCGTTATGCCTCCACCAAGGACCTGCAGGTCGAAGACCTCGACAAAGCGGGGTTGGTACTTTATTCTGAAAAGAGCAAGAAGTACTTCGACCGATTCCGCCAGCGACTCATGATCCCGATTTTCAACCTGACCGGAAAACCGATCGCCTTTGGCGGGCGGACACTTAAGAAGGGTGAGCCGGCCAAGTATGTTAACTCTCCGGAGACTCCATTGTATGTCAAAGGAAACGTTCTCTACGGTCTCAATTTCGCCAAGGATGCTATTCGAGAGGCGAACGAAGTTTACATCGTCGAAGGTTATTTCGATCTGATCTCTCTCTGGCAGGTAGGCGTCAAGAATGTCGTCGCATCTTCAGGCACTGCTTTCACACCGCAGCAGGCACGACTGCTTGCCCGATTTGCAGAGCAGGTCTATCTCTTCTTCGATTCCGACTCAGCCGGCCGCAACGCGGCACTCAAATCGGTCGATTCACTCTACGACGCCGGACTCGAAGTCAAGATCATGGTGCCGCCCGAAGGCGAAGATCCGGACTCGACGGCACGCAAATTCGGCCATGACAAAATTGAAGAGTTGCGCCATGACGCTGTTGGGTTCATTCCATTTCGAGTTCGGGATTTCGACCGTGAGTCAGCCGGGATTATCGGCAAGGAAAAGCTCATTAAAGAGTTTGCGAGTATCGGATCGAAGATTGGTGACCCGACCCGTCGCTCTCTTTTCTTTTCGGAAGCATCGAATGCCCTTGGAGTCGACAACGCCGTTTTTCGGCTGGGCAAGTCTTCGACGACGCCTACCCGAACTAATCAGACCGCCCGATCCAAGCGCCACAACGCGGTAGAAGCGGGATTTCTTTCGTTGCTGTTCTGCAATCCTGGTTCAATTGACTCTATTTTCCAGAAAATCTCACCGGATGATTTCGACTCCAAAGCGTTCTCCCGGCTCTATTCGGCCATTGTAAGTCAGTACCAGACCTCGGGAAATGTCGACGCCAGAAAACTTATTGACAACATTCAGGACGCCGAATTCATTTCTTTAGTAACAGAGGTTGCGTCGACCGAGTGGGAGCCTGAAAAAATCGAAGAAGAAACTCGAAAGTTTGTCCGTTTATTTGTCGATGAAAAGCTTAAGAGAATCAGATTACGTCTCAACAAGGAACTTGCTGCGGCGGAAGCAGTTGGCGATTCCAAGAAAGCCGATGAGATCCTTGCGGAGATTCAAAGTTACGGTTTAGATGCTAAGAAGAATCAGGATTGAAAACCTCGCCCTGGTCGAAAACCTCGAATTGACCTTTGACCGGGGTCTCACGGTGCTTACCGGGGAAACTGGAGCCGGAAAGTCCGTTATAGTAACGGCGCTCGGGCTGGCCCTCGGCGACCGGGCCGACCGGGAGTATATCCGGTTCCGGTCCGACAACGCTTGTATCGAGGCAACGTTCGATGTATCCCGCCTCTCCCCCGACTACAAGAAGGAGTTTGCCGAGGTTATTATCGACGGCGAGATCCGCGTGAGCAGAGAATTCTCGCGCGACGGCAATTCGCGCGTCAAGATCAACGATCATCCGTGCACGCTCACGCAGCTCAAGACGGTCACCGAGCCGATCGCCGAGATCCTCGGACAGCACGCCAACCAGATGCTCATGGACGAGAACAATCACCTTGATTTCCTCGACCATTTTGCCTCGCTCGATTCGATCAAGCAATCTGTTGCCGAAAAGTATCGTTCATGGCAGCAGGTCCTCGAAGAATATCGTCAGACTAAAGAGCGCCGTGACCGAATCGTCAAGGAACACGAACTGCTCACTTTCCAGAAGACGGAAATTGAAAAAGCGCGCATCTCAGTCGGCGAAGAAGAAGAGCTTGTCCGTGAGAAGAAGATTCTCGATTCCGCGCGGTCGCTGATGGAGAGCGCCTCAAATATCCAGACGATTCTTGACAACGAGGAAAACTCGGTTCTCACGCTGATGGGTGCGGCCGAGAAAGAGCTTGAGAAGATGGCGAAGGTTGACGGCCAGCTTGAAAGCAAGTCCGAAGAAGTAACGGCGCTGATGTATCAGCTTCAGGACTTCCGCAATTTCATCGAGCAATACGGTGGTTCCATTCAGGATGATCCGGCGCGAATCGATGAGATAAATCTGCGACTGGACGAGCTATACGGCCTCAAGAAGAAGTACGGCGGCTCGGAGCAGTCTATCCTCGATGCTCTCACGGAGATCAATCGGCAGTTGGCGGACAGCCCGCCGGATATCGACGACTTTATCGAGAAGTTGAAAAACAAATCATTTGCCCTGTTTGACGACTACTCTCAGCAGGCACTTGCACTCTCCGACACCCGGAAGAAAGCAGCCGACTATCTTGAGAAGCTCGTGACCAAGGAACTGACCGAACTTGCAATCGATTCAGGCGGATTTAAGTTCGAGTTCGTCTACCAGGATGATCCCGAAGGTGTGATTATGGGCACCCGGGCGGTCAAACCGGGACCGAACGGACTCGAGACCGGGCGAATCCTCTTCTCGGCGAATCGGGGTGAACCGCTTAAGTCGCTGGTCAAGACTGCATCCGGCGGAGAGATCTCGAGGGTCCTTCTGGCGCTGAAGTCAGCCGAGAAGAAGAATAACAAGCTACAGCATTCACTACTGGTTTTTGATGAAGTCGACTCCGGTATAGGCGGTCAGACCGCTATTGAGGTTGGCAAGAAATTGAAGAAGTTGTCGGCGGACAGTCAGCTGCTTGTTATCACGCATCTTCATCAGATCGCCCGCGAAGCGGATCATCATTTTGTCGCCGAAAAAGATGCCGGCAAAGGCCGCCGGACTACAATCACTGTTCGCTCCCTCACTGACGAAGGCAAGGACCGTGAGCTTGCTCGCATGGTCGCCCTGCCGAGATAGATTTTCCCCTTTGATTTGACTCTTCTTGTAGGGTGG
>CAZFOY010000084.1:0-8497 GCA_964520865.1 uncultured Ignavibacteriales bacterium
TCCTTGCCGCCCCGAAAAATCGTTTCGGTTTGTGCAGCGCGTTCGAGTCGACACCACCGGAGAGAATCTTACCGGAGTGCGGTACGACCGAGTTGTGGGCGCGGGCCAGACGGGTAATCGAATCGAGCAGAATGACGACATCGTGCCCGTGTTCGGTCAGCCGTTTCGATTTTTCCAGCACCATATTCGCTACCTGCACGTGGCGTTCCGCCGGTTCGTCAAAGGTCGAAGAAATCACTTCCCCCTTGACCGACCGGCGCATGTCCGTCACCTCTTCGGGACGTTCGTCAATCAGAAGGACGATCAGGATGACATCGGGATGGTTGGCCGTAATCGCCTGAGCAATTTTTTGAAGGATGATCGTTTTACCTGCTTTCGGCGGCGAAGTGATCAGCGCGCGCTGCCCTTTGCCGATCGGGCACATCAGGTCGATAATCCTCGTGGTCAGTTCTTCGGGATTCAGCTCCAACATGAACGGCTGATTCGGATACAGCGGCGTCAGGTTGTCAAACAGCGTCTTGTGTTTCGCAACCTCCGGATCCTCGAACGTCACCGCCTCAATTTTGAGCAGGGCGAAATACCTTTCGTTGTCTTTCGGCGGACGAACCTGGCCTGAAATGACGTCACCTGTCTTCAGGTCGAAGCGCTTGATCTGCGAGGGAGAGACGTAGATATCGTCCTGTCCCGGCAAATAGTTGTAATCGGGTGAACGGAGAAATCCGTACCCCTCGTCCAGAATCTCGAGCACACCCTCGGCCAGGATTGCGCCGTTGCTCGACGAAGTGTGTTCCATGATTTTGTAGATCAGCTCGGACTTGCGAAGACCGGAGACGCCGGGAATATCGAGATCCTCGGCGATCTTGAGCAGATCCGCTATCGTTTTCGACTTAAGGTCGCTTAGCTCGGTTGCCATAACTCCATCCTCTGTGCTATTTGTAGATCTGTGTCTTCTTCTTCTATTTTCAGTCATCGGTTAATTCCTCTGTCGGAGCGTCTCCCCAGAGGCGCTCGAGTGCATAAAAACGGCGAGTTTTCTCGTAGAAGACGTGCACCACCACGTCGACATAATCAAGTAGAATCCAATTCCCTTCCTGCATACCTTCGGTGTGATACGGTTTGTAACCGGAATCACGCAGTCCGTCGACAATTGCGTCGCCGATCGCTTTGACATGAATGTCGGCGTCGCCGGATGCGATCACGAAATAGTCGCAAACCGAAGAAATCGTTTTGAGTTTCAGTATCTTGACATCGAAACCTTTCTTGGAGAGGGCCAGACGTCCGGCCGTGCGGGCGAGTGCGAGAGATGACAGCTTTTTCAATGCGGCTTCTTATTACTCCTTCGTCGGTTCAGGCGGAAGTTTCACGTTTTGATAGTCCTCTCCCAAAACGAGAGTCGCCGATATCTGTTGAATATTGTTTTCCAAGGGTCGGTATACGATTTCCGACGGGTCCAGGCCGATCGTCCGGGCCAGCAGCTCCGCGCCCTGTCGGTCACTTTCGCGGCATATGATAAACGAATGCTGCACCTTTCTCAAATCGAAATCGGACCGGTCGACCACTTTGATCTCGATGTCATCGTCGCGAAATCCCTCCAGGTAATCCGCTATCTTCGATTGCAGGTGGTTGACGTCGGTCGCATTAAGTACCTGAAGGCGAATGAAGTGTTCCGGTGTTCGGACGGTCTTCGTGACACCCCGACTGATCTTAACGGCCATCATCACTACCAAAATCAGCGTCACCAAAAACCCAACGCCCAGGAGCACATCCAGGTAACGCCCGAAATTCAGCTTTGCTTTCAGGCCGGCCAGAGACATTTAGCGATTCTAACAACGTCTATTTATTGGATAAATCATTCTGCGTTCAAACGAAAAAAGGCGGGCAATAACAGGTCGGCGGAACGAGTCACATTCTAATAACCTGTGTAGGGGTTGAGTAAATCGTCACTCCTATAATATCTCGGCGCCAGGAACCCGGAATAGCGCTGTACGCCGATACTCATGTGAAACTTCTCCGAGGGATGATAGTCGAGCTGAAACCCGGGCAGAAGTGTCGCGTTGTTCTTTCCGTCTCCCCAGATCGCTCCCGTGTTGTGTTCGATACCAAGATTCAGCATCATCGACAATTTCGGCGAAAACTCATACATCGCCGTGGTGTTGAGTACACCCATCGATCCCGAATAGCTGCCACCGGAAACATAACCGAATGAATAGCTCGTGGACCATTTAATCCTTGAAAGGTCCAGCAACGAAAACGGCGTGACCGCCGGCTTGACACCAAACGAATACGCCTTCCCGGACTCGTTGATCTTTGCCTGGTCGGCAAACTGGGCAAATGCTGAGGTTGCGAACAGGAGAGAAATTGTAAGAACAAGTAGCTTTTTCATATGTCACCTATCCCCTCGTTCATCATAAATAATCTACCGCTTCCGTACGGCAGGGTCAACATAAAAATCTATCTCTATTATCGACTGATCTGAGCTATCTGTTTATCTTATAACAATTACGAGATCGATTTGATTAATGAGAAGTCCATTCCGGCACTATTTGCGAGAAAATTTCTTCGCGAGCTGGTCCAATTGATCGACATCGTTTACCCCCAACCCCTCGTCGGCATCCCGGGCGGTAACGACCGAGACTCTTAAGCCCTTATTGTATAGCACCTTAACGCAATCCGGCAGATAATACTCCCCCTGGGCGTTGTCATTATTGATCTGGTTCAGCGATTCAAAAAGGAGTTTGTTGTCGAAGCAGAAGGTCCCGGTATTTATCTCTTTGATCTTCAGGACCTGGTCTGAGGCATCTTTGTGCTCGACAATCGCCTTCAAACGGTCCGAATCACCGTCCCGGATAATCCGCCCATACCCCTTGGGATCATCGACAATTGCCGAAAGACAGGTCGCTTTTGCGCCGGTCTGGGAATGAACCTCGAGAAGTCGGCCGATCGTATCGGCAGAGAGAAACGGAACATCGCCGAGCGCCACGAGAGTAGTCCCTTCGAAATCCTCAAGCTGCTCACGGGCCATCATGACTGCGTGTCCGGTGCCGAGTTGCTCCCGCTGCCAGGCAAATTCGACCGGATAATCCGCCAGCTCCTTTTGTACCATCTCTCCCTTGAATCCAATCACCACAATGAGGCGATCGAATTTCAGCGCTTTGAGAGTGTCCAGCAGGATTGTAATGATCGGCCGGCCATGAATACGGTGGAGGACTTTGGGAAGATCGGATTCCATTCGTTTGCCCTTGCCGGCGGCAAGAACTACCGCAGCTTTCTGTTCGGCCATGTCCACTCCTTTGAATATCTATGATAATGCGGAAGCAGGGTATCAGGGATTGATCGGTTTGTTATTCTTGTCAACGTGTACGACGGTAGGTTTAAAACTGGCGGCTTCGGATTTCTCGATATGACCGTAGGCGATAATAATGATCAAATCACCGATCTGGCATTTTCGAGCGGCCGCGCCATTGAGCGTAATCGAGCCGCTGCCCGCTTCTCCTTTAATGACGTAAGTTTCGAATCGCTCGCCGTTGTTGATATTGGCGATCTGCACTTTCTCAAACTCGACCAGATCAGCCGCCTTGATGAGGTCCTCGTCAATGCTGATCGACCCGACATAGTCAAGGTTGGCGTCGGTGACCGTTGCCCGGTGTATCTTTGATTTGCAGACAGTTATTAACATCTCAATTCAGATCTTGCTTCAATTTTCCGGCTCAATCTAATAAATTCCGGCCGAATGGCAAGAGGTATCGCCCTGACATTTCGGCCTGCTATTCTTTACCTAAGAAACGGACGCGAAGGATCAATGTTCCCTCCGTCGGCAATCGCCTAAGCTGTTATCTGCACCCAGTTTCGCGCAGGGAAGATCTCCAGCTCGTCGCTGATGTTGTCGATCGCCTCGACCAGATTCTTCCAACTCACCAGGTTTCGGGCCTTTCCGGCCGGCAGCCAGCGGAATTCAGCATTCTCTTCCGACAGCTTCACTTCGGCATTCTCCGGCACCACCGTTACGATCAACGGAAGAATCCAGATAGCATCGCATTCCGGCTCGTAGAAATGAACCAGATACTCCGAAGCCCACATACTCTGCGGCTTCAAGCCCGTTTCTTCCTTCATTTCCCGGACCACTACCTGAGCTACTGTTTCCGTCCCGTGCTTGCCGCCGGTCATGAAACCCCAGTAGCCTCCGTACGATTCAGTATCGGACCGCTTCAGAACCAGGAATTTCCATCCGTCGTAGTCCTTTTTCACCACGGCTACGTTTACGCCGGGAGACTCGATCTTTATGTTTGTGCGTTCCAACATATCTTCAGGTATCTCTTTTTGCTTTTGGTTATACATGACGGTAATAAATGCCGATTTTTTTTCCCGTCAACCCTATTTGGCTGATCATTTCCGGGATTCGAAAGAAGGACAGGGAATCTTAGCTGAGCTTGAGGTTGTCGATCAATCTCACACCGTGTACTCGCACTGCGAGAGAGCATACCGTTCCGGGAACGACAGTCTTTACAGGCGAAAGATCATCGAGACGGGTAAACGCAATGTACTCGATATCGGCCGAGGGACATCTCTTCAGGATCATCCTCCTCATAGCGGTCCTGATCGAGGCCGTACCGGCTTTCCTTTCGCCGGCCATTTTCTTCGCATGCCTTAGCCCTTCATAAAGGCAGATAGCTTCCTTCCGCTGTTCGGTGTCGAAGTACTTGTTGCGCGATGACATGGCCAGCCCATCCCGCTCACGAATGGTCGGAGCAACTATGAACTTGATCGGATAGCCGAGGTCAACGGTCATCCGGCGCAGAACGACCGACTGTTGATAGTCCTTCATACCGAACACCACTACGTCGGGCCGAACGATATTGAACAGCTTGGCTACGATGGTCGTCACGCCGCGAAAATGCGTGGGACGGGCCGCACCTTCGAGTGTAGTCGTCAGGTTCTCGACTGTGACATACGTTTGAAAACCGTCAGGGTAGATTCCTTCGACTTTCGGAATGAAGACCGCGTCTCCGCTCGCTGCACGGATTTTGGCGATATCGCCTCGTTCATCGCGCGGGTATTTCGCGAGATCCTCGTTCGGAGCGAACTGAGTTGGATTGACGAAGATCGAGGTCACTACGATGTCGGCGTGATTCTTTGCCCGTTCGATCAGCGATGTGTGTCCGCGATGAAGAAAGCCCATAGTCGGCACCAAACCGACTGACTTCCCCTTACCGACTGCCTGCCGGGAGAATTTCTGCATCGCTGAAACGGATCGGATTACCTTCATTGAAGTAACGGATTTTGAGATCAGACTGACTATTCGACCTTCTCCGATGGACCGACTTCGCCGTCCATAAACGGAGTCACCTGTTCGTCTTCGAAGAACAGCGGCTCTTCCTCGGAGATTTTGTATTCGTCTTTGATATAGCGGATAGCAATATAGGTTCGCGCCTGTACCGTGCTAACGATCGACAGGAAATAGCCGATAATTGAAGCAAAGACGATAAAGAGCATGAAAGCCATCAGATCCCCGGGGACTGAGCCGGCGCCTCCGCGCGCTAACGGGGTTAAGGACACCGACCAGTCTACTCCGGGGAAAACGTTGAACGTCTGCTTCACCAAATCCGCCCTGAGCGGCAGATGTGATAACCCGGACCTTACCAGAAGTTCCAGCTTCTCTCCTCCACCGAACGATGACGCCCAGACAATGAACTGGACGGAACGATAGGCGAAATAGGCGTACACGAAACTGCAGAGTTTCGCCACGATCAATCCGTACGCGGTGTAAAGAATCCAGCGCACCGGCTGACGAATGATCGTGGAAAAGGTCTCCAGAATGGCGTTAAACGCTTCCCCTTTGCGCTCGGCGGCCGCAACCGCCGGGAGCAAGACTAACGATATCTGAAAGACGGCAAAAATAAATACGGTGAAAATTGCTATAATGAAACCGGGAATAACGAAGAACAGCGCGAACAACCAGTCTCCGATATACGGTATCCGGCATATGAATCCGAAAAGGGCAAACAGAACAATGACTAAGATTATGAAGAGGACAATCGCAAGCTCCGACAGAAAGATCTGATTGAATCGACGCAAGCTGAACTTGATCGCGGCCAACAATGGAAAGAATCGATTGCCCCGGACCGCTTCCATCTCGAAAGCTGCCACTCCGAACATTCCAAGCATCACGCTGAGTACAGCCAGCACGATTCCTATCGCGGCAACAATCTGAGCCCCAGTATTGGCGTAGACGAATTTGTAGAAAGGAAGAAGCCCGTAAACTGAGTAGATCAGACCGACCTTCTCACCTTCGATGGCCAGCGCGATGTAGGTGAAGATATCGTATATTCCCAGCCCCGCGACCAGGAACAGGGTCATCACCAAAATCCGCTTGGCCGATAACGCCTTAGCGGGAGCCCAGAGAACATCTTTGAAATTGAAGCTTGGCTGCGTGTCCATTGCAGGAAAAGTAGCCGCCCAAAGGCTGAATAGTCAAGCTAATAAAATGGGTCGCGAAATCTCAGCAGCATCGTGTCAAAACCGCAGGGGTTTTGGCCTACCCCTGCTTCGATTAACCGTGATCGGACGCGTGCGCTCGGCGCCTTTTCCTTCAACCACTTCCAGTCAGTGAGGAGGGCGGCAGCCCGAACGACCGCCACGTGGGTCTTGTATGAAAACGAGATCGCGACGGCTTTACGCCTAACCAGCGTGTCGAACGCCTCGCGATGACTTACCTTTTAGGGTGAGAAACTCCTTTCTGCCTTCCCCACGTAGGCGAGGACCCAGAATGCAAGATGGACCCCGGCCTTCGCCGGGGAGGCATACACCGGTACCGATATACAATCCTGGTAGGTCGATACCCTCTTGGGTGTCGACATACGTTGACAATCGGGTGGAGAATGTCAACGTCCGAGAGGGCATTGACCTACATAATTATCACGAACTTGCCCATTTGCGTCTTCCCACCAGGAATCTCGACCACCCAGTAATACAACCCGCTTACCGGTGCCTCCGTATTGCGCGTGATCATATCCCAGTAGTCATGATGGCAGTTGGGATCGGTCGGCGAGTAGTCGTGATCGATCTTTCGGATAAGATCGCCATCGAGCGAATATATGGAGATCGTGCACCTCGGCGGAAGATTCCCGAAATTCAACGCTCGTGTCCGGTAGTCCGGCCGGTCCTGACGGGTGCGTCCCTCGTAGCCGCGTCCGCGATAATTGTCCTTGGCCCGATACGGATTGGGGTAGACGTAGATTTCCTTGTCCGATCCGGACTCCTCTCCCTCGTTGGCGTAGATGAAACAGCTCGTCACATTCGCCGATTTGGCCGACTCCAGCGGCTTGATGGTCGTACCCGGCATGCCGAAATCAAACGCCGTCACGGCGACTGAGTATTGCACCGAAGTCAACAAACCATGGACTTCGCACGCGTATTCGAAAAACTTGAAATGTCCGTCCTCGGTGTAGTAGTCAGGCGTGAGGTCCTGCGGAAGCACCCCTCTTGGATCGAGTGCGTCCGGGTAAGTCTTGTGAATGGATGTCTCGGCTGGATACACATGCACATTATAGGCGTTCTTTCGGAAATTGAGCAGCCTGCCCGGATGCCGGGGATCCGTGTAGGGTTTGGTGGGGGCGCTGTAAGCGAGTGGATCGAATGTGGAATCCATGCACGGATCATCGGTCCGGCCGTAACGACATCGCAGAGAATCCAGCGGCAGCGGAATTCCCTGCGCGAGGAAATGACCACTGGACGCGTCGTATACAAAGGTATCGAAATCGACATTGTCATAAGAAGCCACCAGCGACAGGCTCTGGTCCCGTTCATCGCGGCCGACGTATACGGAATAGCCTTCGAAATCGATAATCCCCGAGAAGATGTCCTTTGCTGTCTCGGAATAGTAGCCGTTGAAATGAATGCGGATTCCGCCGACCAGCGGCTCCAGCCTCAGCGTGGGAGCAGGTGGCGGCATGACCGTCCGCCAGTCCGGGACACCATCGCCGGTCGTATAGAAAGTGTCGGCCACCGTGACAATCCAGCCGTTGTCGGTGTACACCGAATCCAGATCGCAGATTGCCATTTCCCCGGCGTAACCATCGCCGTCGGTATCCACGCCCGGGTTGTCGTAGATCATTTTTGCCCATCCTATGTTCTTTTCAAGATCGGAGAAGTCGACATATCGATAGTAGGTATTGATATTGTCCGGGAGGAAATTCTGAAGGTCCGGCCTGGTGTGAAAGTGCTCACCGAAAACGAGTGCGAACGGCAAGTGGATACTCTGTCCGGGGGCGAGATCGTAGGGACCTATTGAAAGAATGTGATAGCATATGTCTCCGTAGGTGCTGACTCTCGTTGCCGCGGGTGGCCACGGGTATCGCCACACCGGATCTGTGGGCTGGATGCTATTCGTTCTGAGGATGTCGTAGTCAATCTCCCCATTCGACATCGTTTCATAGATGAACTGAGGATCCAGATAACCGTACTGATCTGAATATTCGTAAAAGTACCTGTGATCCTTCCG
>CAZFOY010000085.1:0-8074 GCA_964520865.1 uncultured Ignavibacteriales bacterium
CGGTGTAGCTCAGTTGGTTAGAGCAGCGGAATCATAATCCGCGTGTCCGGGGTTCAAGTCCCTGCACCGCTATTTGTTTAAGGGGCGCGCGCATGATGCCTCGCCCGAATTGCTTCCGCTAAAGCCTCCCAGCAGAGATATAATCCCGATTTGAGCCGTCCGGCAGGTCGGACTTTCCCGGCACATCTGCCGCGCTAACTCGTTATGCACTGTATATGAAAGAAGATAGCCCCAGTTTTGCGAATCCTCGGACGAATGTGCTTGCAGAAGCCTCGTCTCAGGACGATCTGAAACGAAAGCCTGCCAGAAAACCCCCGAAACCGCGTAAGGTCCCGAAACGAAAACCGCCGGAGGAAATCCCGCCGCCGTCGAGAAAACCACCTCCGCGTAAACCACCACCATAAGTCGCGGTGCGTCGTCTGATAACGTTCAACAAATAACCAGGTGAACATCGAAAGACGACACCCGACCGAGTCTCCGCTCGATACGACACTCTGAAACTGCACGAGAAAGACGATCTGCAAGGGAAGATCATCACTATTCACCCAGATTCGAACCAGGCAAATGACAGAACCACCCGACTCACGAACACAAGAATCCGCCTATCCGCCGATTTCCGATTACGGCTACATATCAGACTGCCACTCCGGCGCCCTGGTCTCCCGTACCGGGTCGATCGACTGGTGCTGTATGCCCCGAATCGACTCGGCAAGTTGTTTCGGACGCCTTCTTGACTGGGAAAATGGCGGCTACTGCAGGATCTCGCCAACCGGGAAGTACACCGTATCGCGTAACTACCTGGACAGCACACTTATTCTGATCACCACATTTGAGACTAACTCAGGACGAGTCCGGCTCATCGATTTCCTCCCCATGCGAGAGGGAGGCGCCAGCGAACCGCATCGCCAGCTTCTCCGGATAGTCGAGGGACTGGAAGGAGAAATGGAACTCACAGTAGAGGTCGCGCCGCGATTTGACTATGGCGCGATCAAGCCGTGGATCAGGCAGTACGGCGGCAACGCCTTTGTAGCGATCGGCGGCTATCAGGGGCTTCTTCTGTCAGGAAATGTCAATCTCCAAATCGAGAAACGTCACCAGCTTTCCAGCACTTTCAGACTCAAGGCAGGTGAGCGGAAATATCTGTCTATTCTCTACCGACGCCCGGAGATTCTCGGCGAGCGAAGGGTCGATGTAATGCCTGACGATGAGGTCGACCGACGGTTCGAGGAAACGAAAGACTGGTGGTCGAGATGGATCTCGAAAGTTCAGTGCGGCGGTCCGCATAAAGACGAGGTGATACGTTCGGCTATCGTGCTGAAGGGGCTTCAGAATGCTCCGACCGGCGCGATTGCGGCTGCAGCGACCACTTCGCTGCCCGAAGCATGGGGGAAAGCCCGCAACTGGGACTACCGCTTCTCCTGGATCCGTGATTCCGTCTTCACGGTGCGGACGCTCGATCAGATCGGGTTCACCAACGAAGCGGACGGCTTTCGACGGTTTGTCGAGCGCAGCACGGCCGGAAGCGCCGAGGAGCTTCAAATCCTCTTCGGGGTTGGAGGAGAGCGCCGTCTGTACGAGCACGTTATCGACGAACTTCACGGCTATCGCGGAGCATCCCCGGTTCGATTGGGAAATGCGGCGGAGAGCCAGGTACAGCTCGATGTCTACGGCGAGCTGCTTGATCTCGCATGGAGCTGGCACAAACGCGGACATTCACCGGACAAAGATTACTGGGAGTTCCTGACGGAGCTTGTCAACGACGCAGCAGGCAAATGGAGCGACCCGGACCAGGGACTCTGGGAGATGCGGGGGGAACCGAGGCATTTCGTGCAGTCAAAAGCGATGTGCTGGGTAGCGCTTGATCGGGGGGTAAAGCTCGCGAAAGATTTGGGCCATCGCGACCTGGTCGAGGAATGGGAAAAAAGCCGCGATGAGATCCGCCGCGATGTGGAATCAAAAGGTTACGACTGCGAGCGCGGCGTCTTCACCCAGGCGTACGGATATAAAGACCTCGATGCATCGCTTCTGCTCATGCCGATATTCGGATTCGTAGACTTCCTGGACGAGCGGATGATTCGAACGACCGATGCAATCCGCAAAGACCTGAATCAGAACGGCCTGATCCGTCGGTACTCCACGGATAACGACGGTATGGAAGGAGATGAAGGTACTTTTCTCGCCTGCACCTTCTGGCTCGCGGAGTGCCTGGCGCGGCAGGGTCGAATCGACGAAGCAAAGGAGGCTTTCGAGGTCGGCCTCGCCACCGGAAACGACCTCGGGCTGTTTGCGGAGGAATTCGATGCTTCGAAAGGGGAGATGATGGGGAATTTCCCCCAGGGGCTGACTCACCTGTCGCTGATCGCTGCGGCAGTCGCCCTCTGGGAGGAGGCAAAGGAAACATGAAATTGTCCAGCCAGCATTTGAAAGGTAAATGAAAGTATGCGAAAACTACTCGAAGGACAGACGGCTGTCGTAACGGGAGCGAACTCAGGGATCGGTGAGGGAGTAGCGAGGGCTATGGCGGCGGCGGGCGCGAATGTTGTTGTCAATTACATCGTGGACGAGGATGTCGCAGAGGAGATCGTTGAATCTATCAGGCACAATGGCGGGAAGGCGGTCAAGGTCAAAGGAGATGTAAGCAGCGAGGCTGACGTCGAGGCAATGTTCAAGGCGGCGATCGATCTCTACGGCACGGTGGATATTTTGGTGAGTAACGCCGGGATACAGCGGGACGCGAAATTCCAGGAGATGACGCTCGATCAATGGCACAAGGTGCTCGAAGTGAACCTGACCGGTGCGTTTCTTTGCGCGCGCACGGCGACGCAGGAGTTTCTCCGCAGGGGCGTGGTCGAAGATCGCTCGCGGGCGGCCGGTAAGATTATTTTTACCAGTTCGGTACACGAAGCGATTCCGTGGGCGGGACACGCAAACTATGCAACGTCCAAGGGGGGGATTATGATGCTTATGAAAACAATAGCGCAGGAACTCGCGCCGCACAAGATCCGCGTCAACAGTATCGGTCCGGGAGCAATCAAAACGAATATCAACAAGAGTGCCTGGAGTACGAAGGAAGAGCGCGACAAGCTGCTGACGCTGATACCGTACGATCGGATCGGTGAACCGGCCGATATCGGATCGGTCGCCGTCTGGCTGGCCTCCGACGAAGCGGACTACATCACCGGCACGACGATCTTTGTCGATGGCGGGATGATGCTGTATCCGGGATTCCGGACAGGGGGGTGAGCAGACCAAGACGTTCACGGATCTTATCAGGCAGGTGCTTCTCAGCAACTGCGTGGATAAGAGATGAAACGTTGAATCGTTCTCAATCGAGCACCGACCAGTTGCTGCTACGTACGCGGCAGCAAGATCCAACGAAACACCGCCCCGGCATAAGCGCCCGCGAAGGCGAAGAGGAGGGCCACGGACGAAGCATAGGTGCCGCTAAATACGATGTTCCACAGGGGGAGCCAGAGACCGACGGCTATGGCGGTGAGCCAGGCACGTTTCGGCTCGATCGTGCCGAGAATCGCCGAGGTGATCAGAATGAGACCGACCGTGATGCCGGTATCATCCCAGGCCGGGCGGGTATCGATCCAGCAAATCATCATGCCTGAAACGAGGGCCAGAATCAGAACTGCCGTTTGACGTGAATTCCACTTCATAGTCTTCATACGCATCGAATCGGCCGGAGGCTTGACGAATTTAACGTATCGTTTTTCGTGGTCCGTTGGGCACGGCGCAGCAGGGGGGAATCCTTATGGGCCGCCGTCGGAAGATTCGGCATGTCACATCATCCCGTAGCCCACGTCGGTGAGGAGGGCAGACCGCCACGTGGGTTTTGCGCAAAGTCGAGATCGCGACGGCCTCACGCCCAACCGCCGTGATGAGCGCCTCGCGATGACGAGGTCTCAGGTAAAGTAAGAGAATGGTTCCGGGATGTTACGGTCGACGAAAATGAATCACGCCACAATTCTGCCGAAATACTTCCTCCCTGTCATTGCGAGGAGCAAAGGCTGAGCGGCAGCGAAGAGAAAGCGACGTGGCAATCTGGGCTTCGTCTTATGTTCGCAAAGTCGAGATCGCGACGACCTCACGCCTGACCGGCGTGATGAACGCCTCGCGATGACGAGATCTCAGGTAAAGTAAGAGAATGGTTCCGAGATGTTGAGGGGGGACGAAAATGAATCACGCCACAATTCTGCCGAAATACCTCATCCCTGTCATTGCGAGGAGCAAGAGGCTGAGCGGCAGCGAAGAGAAAGCGACGTGGCAATCTGGGCTTCGTCTTATGTTCGCAAAGTCGAGATCGCGACGGCCTCACGCCTGACCGGCGTGATGGACGCCTCGCGATGACGGTATTCCGGATACCTCGATGTACATTCCTCATGCGGGGGGCCCCACCTTCTAGGTGGGATCCCGCACGACTCTGGTCCCACCCGGAGGGTGGGGCACCGGAGAAGACCGAACCTGGACCCCTGCCTTCGCAGGGGTGACAGACAAGGAAGAACCTGCCATAGATCCGCCTCCATCCGAAACGCACCAATACGAAATGGCGTCCCGTACGGGACGCCATTCGATCTAAGGAAGTGAAGTTTTGTGATATCAGGTCAGCTTGGCTGCCAGACTTTCCAGACATTGCCAACCAGATCAGGACCCGGTTTGAGGGTCAGTTTGCCCGGCTCCCATTCGGCAGGGCAGGCCTCGGCCCCCTGAGTCTTGCGGACGTGCTGGAAAGCGTGGATCTGGCGGATCGTTTCACCGATCATCCGTCCGACCGGCGGGGTCATGACTTCCATCGCCTGCACCACGCCGTCGGGATCGATCAGGAACCGTCCCCTGATGTTCACACCATTGTCTTCATCATAAACGCCGTACACTCGGCCCAGATTCCCGGCACCGTCGGCCATCATCGGCCACGGGATACCGTCTTTAGTCATTTTGGAGAGTTCGTTCTCCTCCCAGGTTTTATGTACGAACGTACTGTCGGTGGAAGCAGAGAGCACTTCCACACCGAGCTTCTGAAGCTCGTCATACCGGCCGGCGACCGCCGACAATTCGGTCGGTCAGACGAAGGTGAAGTCGCCGGGGTAGAAGCAGAGCAGGACCCATTTGCCTGCGTAATCAGATAATTTGACGTTGATGAATTTTCCCCGATGATAGGCCGGGGCCTGGAAATCGGGAGCTTTGCCTCCCACTCTCACCGTTACCATGGGCTTTTCTCCTTCTCCCGTACGGGGCTCCAAATTTTTTTTGGATGCCGGCGTTTCGCCGATGACCGTACCGGTCGGCTTGGCGCATCCAACTGAATCATCGCTCATTATTACCTCCAGTGCATCGCGTTTGACTGCGAACGTCACACCAGATAATGAACGACTTATGGCTCTATTTGTCAAGGAAGCATAGTGCGACGGTTTTCCGTCAGTTAACAGTTACGGAAAAAGTCGGGTTTCTCCCTCGATCCCTAACAGGATCTCATCCGAAACGCCGACCTACGAAGATATCTGAATCGCAACGGGCTGCAAACAATGTCGGGTTTCTTCTTCGGACGCGAAACGCGTCCTCATCCGGAACGCCGACCTACATGAGATAGTTGAATCGTAGCGGGTTACGGAGAGGCGGGGATTGACTCGTTGACTATTCGGCCGCTGTCAAGCATGATGACCCGGTCTACGTGCTCAATAGTGCTGGATCGATGTGCGATAATGATAGCCGTCTTGTCGGCAAGGATCTCTTTGAGGGCCTCTTTGATCAATCGTTCCGATTCGGAGTCGAGCGCCGAAGTCGCTTCATCGAGAATCAACACCGCCGGATTCTTGACGATCGCGCGGGCGAGGCAGAGGCGCTGACGTTCTCCGCCCGATACGGTAACACCCCGTTCTCCAACCTGGGTGCGATAGCCGTCGGGTAGGCTCATCACGAAATCATGAATGTTAGCGGCCTTTGCTGCGGCAATGATCTCTGCCTCGGATGCTTCCGGATGTCCGTACGCGATATTGTCAAAGATACTCATCCTGAACAACATCGGGTCCTGCTCAACCAGCGCAACATGCTGTCTCAACGAGCGAAGGGAGAGGTTTCTCAGGTTGACTCCGTCGAGCTTGACCGATCCGCTCTGCGGATCAAAGAACCGCATCAGCAGATTCACAACAGTGGTCTTCCCGCAGCCTGAGGCTCCGATCAGGCCGATTTTTTCCTGCGGTTGAATGTGAAGCGAAAGATCCCCGACCTTGAATCCGGACGGGCCATAGGCAAAACTGACATTGTCGAACCGGATCTCACCGTGAACATCGGAAAGAATAACCGCTGCAGGAGACTCGACGACTTCGGGCTGAATGTCGAGATATTCGAAAATCCTGTCCACAGAAGCCATCGCCGACTTTACTTGAATATGAGTATCGGCAATGCCGCGTACCGGTGCGTAGAGATAGGTCAGCAGAATATAGAATGCGATCAATTCGCCCAGTTTCATTCCGCCCGTTGCGACCAGATAAACACCCCAGGCCAGCACGACTATCGGCCCCATCATATTGATGAATTGTACGAGATTGACGCCGAGCGATGAAGTTATGCTCGCTTTGACCATCATCGGATTAAGTCTGTCGATAATCGACTCGACCTGCTTTTCCTCGCGGTTTTCCTGACCATACGCCTTGATCGTCTTTATCCCGAGCAGCGACTCCTGAAGTCTTGCCGACAGCTCAGCCATCGTCTGCTGCACTACGTTCATCAGCCCGTTCAGCCTGCCGCCGAATTTGCTGGTCGCGAAGACTGTCAGCGGTACCGGTATGACAGCGACCAGCGTCAACATCCAGTTCGTCCGCAGCAAATAGACAAGAATGCCGAGCAGCATCAGAATATTCGCGACGAACACGAGCAGCGTAATACTCAGCATATCCTGCAGCCGCCCGACATCGGAAAGCAATCGCGACATAACCTCGCCCGTCTGATGTTCGCCGTGAAAACGAATCGAGAGTTTCTGGAGATGGGAGAAGAGTTGAATCCGCAGGTCTTTGATAATATTCGTTCCGATGTATGCGGCAAGATAGTCCCGCACCCATGAGAAGATCACATCGAGAAGATAGATGACAAGTAGAAAGCCACCGAACAGAAGGATTGGTTTGAGATTACCTATTCCATTGCCAGAGCTTAGCAGGTTCGGGATGAGCGTGTCGATCATGTACTGGATCGCGCCCGGTAACGCCAGCATGAGGGCGGTGAGTACGACCATCACCAGCAGGGTCAAAAGCTGAAGTTTCCAGTACGGTTTGAGATACTGCCAGAGGCGATTATATTTGCTGGTAACGCGGGTCATTCAACCACTCCGGAAAGTATTTTTCTGCGGCATACCGAAAGGCGTCATCGGCAAGACCGCAACGAAAACGATCTTCTCGCATTGAGAGCAAGTCTCCCCACAATCCCTGTCGGCCGTTGGTCAGGTCACCCGAAGGATACGAATCGAGTGAGCCTTCGTACTGATCCCGATCCTCCCGCCACCACTCCGGGCTTAAGAATTGGCTGCCGAACTCCTGTTCGTAGAACGTTCGATTCCTGTCCAGTTCGCATCCGGGATAATGCATGTACTGACGGCAAACCCACATGAGGTATGAATCGGGCACGTCAAGGAGGCTGTCGATAACGGACATCGTCTCGTTCAACGTGTCTTCGGTTTCTCCCGGGTGATTGAATATGATATTTGCCCGGTGCAGGATTCGATGTTCTGAAAGCATGCGGCTTATCCGGCGAAACCGATCGAGGTACTTGCCCGGCTGCTTGGTCTTGTGCATCAGCTGAAGAATTCTTGGCGAGCCGGATTCCACTCCAAACTGCACTTCGACATTCATTCCGGTTAGCAGTTCGATGTCCTCTTCGTCCATATACTCCGCCCGTGTCTCGAAGATCGCCTGATATGACGGCTTTGTGGCGGCCAGCAGTCTCAGAAACTCCTTCCGCCAGGCCGGTCTCAGTCCGAAACAGGCATCGGCTATTCCTACTATCTGCGGATTATATCTGCCTGCGGCATCTTCTATCAGATCAACCGCCTGCGTCGGTGTAAGCGAACGCCACCGACGAT
>CAZFOY010000086.1:0-7487 GCA_964520865.1 uncultured Ignavibacteriales bacterium
ACACCAACGAGGGCTTCATCAATCACTGGGAAACCGGTACTTCGGTAGAAGTCGAGAAGCCGTCCCATATAGCCTGTTTCACCTGCCATGCTCCGCACACCAACGGCGATCTGCGCCTCCGCTTTAAGACAGCGGTGGACCTGGAGCGGGGCGGTGCGACATTCGACATGGGCGATGCCAACCTGTGCGTCCGTTGCCACCAGGCCAGAGCCCCCGAGCCGGATATCACGTCCGATTCCGTCACGATCACTTCCAGCCGCTGGGGACCGCACCACGGCCCGCAGGGAAGCGTTCTGTCCGGAAATGGCGCGTATCTGCTCACCGGTATCACATCGTACGCTAAGAACGGTCACGCCACGGCCATTGCCAACGGCTGTCCGAAATGCCACATGGCTTCGGTTGCCGACGGAGACGCCGGACAGCACTCGTTTAACATGACGTACGTGCTTCACGGTTCGACCGACCTTATGATGACCGGCTGTACCTGTCACCCGTCAATGACGGAGGCTCACGTAGACACCGTACAGGCTGCTGTCATGGTCAAAATCGATTCACTGCACACGCTTCTGCTCGACGCTGGGCTGTTGAACGGCAGTGACCTCGTGAACGTCCCGGGTGGCGGTTCACTGACGGTCTCGGCCGACCAGGCTAAGGTCCTCTACAATTACTTCATGATTGAAGCGGACCGTTCAGAAGGTATCCACAACCTTGACTATGTGAATGCCGTTCTTGACGCTGCTATCAGCTACATGAACCCCCCTGCTCTTTAGGGTAGTTCATATCGAATAAAGAAAGGCCCCGTTCCCTGAACGGGGCCTTCTTGATTGCACCAAAGTAGATTCGTAGTCCGGCTTCTATTGACCGCCCGAGTTAGTATATCGGATAGTCCCGTCATAGCCCACCGCCCAGCCGACTCGTTCGTCCAGGAAGAACAGGGCGAATAACGGATTCTGGGTATCAGAATACTGTTTGATCCAGGTCAGCCCGCCATCGGTGGTATAGATGATCGTGCCGCCTTCGCCGGCCGCCCAGCCGGTACTGTCGTTGGCGAAGAAGACGCTGGTGAGGCCGGTCGTGACGTGGGTAGGAAGCGGGCTCGTCCAGAATCCGCCCCCGTTGAAGGTGCGGATGACCGTCCCCTCCTTGCCGACTGCCCAACCGTGATTCTGGTCAACGAAGATGACGTCCTTGTAGTCGTACGAACCGCCAGTCTCGAGAGTCCACGACTCCCCGCCGTTGCTCGTTGACATGATAGTACTTCCGTTGCCAACCGCCCACCCGTGCTCGGCATCGACAAATGACAGCCCGTACAGACGCGATGTCGTGGGCGTCGTCTTCCGGACCCAGCTGGCTCCGCCGTTTGTGGTTTTAAGCACCAGTCCGTTATCGCCGGTGATCCATCCCGTGTCGGCGTCGTACAGATAGATGTCCGTGAGCCGGATGACCGTGTCGGCGAGCCCGGTCGATTGATTCTGCCAGGTCGCTCCGGCATCGTCGCTATACAGGATAATGCCGTTGTCTCCCACAATCCAGCCTTTGTCGCCGGCGAAGCGCACTGCGCTCAGCAGTGAATTCTGCTGAGCGTCGGTCGGCAGAACCGTATCCTGAATCCAGCTGGTGCCGCCGTTGTCGGTCCGGGCAATCACTCCGGTCTGGACTCCGTTTCCGGCGGCAACGAGTCCTACCACCCACCCGTGAAGGGCATCGCTGAAGAAAACGTCCTGCCACGACGGGCGAGCTACGAACATCAGAGGCTGCGTCTGCCACGGCGATACGGACAGACTGCAGACGACAAACTGAGGCGAATTCAGAACTTCGTCCGACGAAATGGCAATTGTGTCGACATAGCTTCCCGTCGCCAGCCCGGAAATGTCCGCGCTGACTGTCGCCGTATCCGGAGCGGAACCTGACATGTCGGACAGAACCGCCCAGGACGGCTTTCGGTCGACCTGATACACAAACGGTACGCCGCTCGAAGTATTGATCATAAGTTGCTGAGGCGATGGATTCGGCCCGCCCTGTACCGCGGTGAATTTCAAGTGACTCGGCGACAGCTTCACTTCGGTGCCGATAGTCATTTCCACTTTCAAGTAGCGCGGTGAATTACCGGCGCCGGAGGCACTAATTTGTATTGAATCCGATATCGTACCGACCGCAAGGGTGTCCTGAGGATCGACCACATGGAATTCGACGATGAAGCTGTCGGGGGTTGTGCCGGTTCCGGTGCCCGAGGGGCTCAGCAGGCTCATCCACCGGGCCGACTGGCTGAAAGAGAAGTCCAGCGGAGCACCGGTGCTCGTGACTTTGACGTAGACCTGCGAGGGGCTCGGCCCGCCGTAAGGTGCGGTGCGCACAATCGAACCGGGTGTGACGACAAGAGACGGCTTCGGTTCAACGGTCGTTTTCTTGTTGCAGCCTGCGGCAAATACGAGACCTATCGCGAGCAAAGTAACTATCCATGTTCGGGCATTATCGAAATGTTTCATCCGCGTTTTCCTATGGCTGAAGAGTTACCGATATCGTTCCCACTGTATCAATACGTACTGCCTAATATGGTGTTCACGACAATCGATGTAAAGATCCGGTTCAACTTTTTCGGAAGCAGAGCGGTACCGCCGACCGTCGCTGGATAGACGAACGCCTTCCGGCGGTTGTTCAATTGACAACGGCCCGGAAATCCGGGCCGTTTCAGGCTACTTATTCACCATTTCTTCAAGCTGATATCGCTTGTAGATACGGGCATACTGGCTCTCCTGACTCATTAACTCCTGGTGAGTTCCGCTTTCGACAATCCGACCGTCTTCCATCACCAGAATCCTGTCGGCCCGCTCAAGCGTATCGGAGCGGTGAGTAATGAGAATTGCCGTCATCTCCGGAAGCACCTCGTGCAGACGATTCCACAGGGCTTCCTCGGTGCGTGAATCGAGAGCCGATGTACAGTCATCGAGAATCAGTATCTTCGGCTTGCCTACCAGGGCGCGGGCAAGACCGAGCCGCTGTTTCTGGCCGCCGGATATGCTCATTCCGCGGGTTCCGATGAATGTCTCGAGCCCTTTCGGGAATCCGGCGATATCCTCGCGGAGCTGCGCGACATCAATTGCCCATTCCAACTCGGCATCGGAGATCTCTTCCCGGCCCATCACGATGTTGTTCCTCACGGTGTCGCTGAACAGGATCGGTTCCTGGGGAACGTAGCCGATGTTTCTTCGAAGGTCCTCCAGCCGGAATTTACGAATATCATGACCGTCAAGGTGAATCTCCCCGCCGGTCGGGTCGACAAGGCGCGGAATCAGGTTGATCAGCCAGCTCTTTCCGGAGCCGACTTTGCCTACCAGCGCCAGCGTCTGTCCGGCCGCGACATCAAGCGAGACCTTGTCGACGATATGACGGTCGGTATCGGCAAACCTGAATCCGACATCGTTGAACCGGAGATTTCCGGTAAAGTTACCGTCACGTCCCGTGCACTCATCCTCCGTCACCATCGGCGGCACATTCTCCAGCGCTACCAGACGGTCGATCGAAACGGCCGACTGACGTGACTTGACGAGAAACTGGCCGATGTCAAACATCGGGAAAACCAGCCAGACGGTGTAGAAAATGAACGATCCGAGCTTGCCGCGCGACACTTCGCCGTGAATGACGAAATAGCCGCCGGCAATCAGGATGATCAGGATGCTGATCTGCCAGATGTACATGTACATCGACTCGATAATCGTCGACGTCTTGATCGTGGCGATCTCGGCGTCCCGACGGTCCTCGGCCGCCGCGCCGAATTTCAGCTTCTGGGCCGCTTCACGAACATACGCCATGACCACCCGGATTCCGGAGAAGCAGGCTTCCATGATGTCGTTAAAGCGGGAGATCCGCCGCTGAAGGTGATCGTACCGTTTGTCGAGACTCGATGAGCTTTTAAAAAAGATCAAAATGAGAATCGGCAACGGCCCGGCCGCCCACAGCGTGAGCATCGGATCGAGCATGATCATCATCGATACCGTAAACGAGATAATCAGCACCGCCTCGTACAGGCGGAAGATTCCCGAGCAGGCAAACCAGGACAGTTTGTCGGCGACATCATCGGTCAGCCGCGTGACCAGATCACCGGTATGGAACTTGTTGAAGAAGTCCGGTCCCTTGTGGGTAATCCGATCGAACGAATCCTGCCTGAAATGCCACTCCAGTCGACTGTTCATCCAGGCCCGGTGCGACTGCACGAAGGCATAAAGAGCATGCGAGATCAGTCCGAGCAAAATGAACGAACAGCCGAACGTGGCGACCGGAGACAGGCCGACTTTCGATCCGAGATCGGTCAAGAGCACTGCCAGCCAGTTGGTCGAGACCTTGTGCGTATCAAGGTAATCGACGGTGAAATCGATCATCCTCGGTATGGACACCTGGAAGGCGACCTGGATCGGTGTAAAGACCAGCAGTATCACCAGGACATATTTGTAATGCCGGTAATATCGCCAGAGCCATTTCAACTTATCCGACATTTGATAACACTCCGTTTTTCTGTTTGAACTGCAGATGGAACAGCTTGGAATAGTAGCCGTGCTGCAGGATCAACTCAGTATGCGTCCCGCGCTCGATGATCTCGCCCTTTCTGATCACGAGGATCTGATCGACGTCGAGAATCGTCGAGAGCCGGTGCGCGATTATAAGTGACGTGCGTCCTTCCATCAGCTTTTTCAACGAGTGCTGGATGGTCCGCTCCGTCTCGGGATCGACCGAGCTGGTCGCTTCGTCGAGAATCAGCAGATCCGGTTCGAACGCGAGCGCGCGTGCGAACGAAAGCAGCTGTCGTTCACCTCGACTGAAGTTGGAGCCTTTTTCGCTGACGATCGTGTCGTAACCGTTCGGCAGCCGCGTGATGAACCTGTCAGCTTCAACCGTATGCGCAGCTTCGACAAGCCGCGGCCGTTCGATGTTTTCGGCATCGAGCGAGATGTTCGAAGCGATATTGCCCGGGAACAGGATTATGTCCTGTAGCACCAGGGCGAAGCGCTTACGCAGTTCGGACAGGTCGATATCGCGGATATCGATGCCGTCGACCGTAATACGTCCTTCCTGCGGGTCGTAATACCTCAGCAGAAGTGCGATGACAGTGGATTTGCCGCCGCCGGTTACACCGACCAGCGCGATACGTCGGCCGACCGGTATTTCGAACGTGGCATTCTTCAGCGCATAGACGCCGTCGTCATTATAGGAGAATGAGACATTCTCGAATTTGATCGACTCTTTCAAGCCCGGCCAGACAACCGGCTTTGCCGCCCGAACAAGTTTCGGCTGACGGTCAAGCAATGCGAAAATTCGCTTGGATCCGGCGATCGCCTTCTGGAAGGTCGAAAGCTGTTCGGAGCTGCGATAGATCGGTTCGAATGACCGATAGATGTAGATCACGAACATCATGACCGTTCCGAACGTGATGCCGAGATAGGTCCCGAGCAACAGCACGAGTCCGATCTTCACGTACTCGAAAAAGAGCACGGTGTTGAAGAAAATGCACACCGCCACTTGGACGTAGGCATCGTCTTTGAACTTCGCCTGGCAGGCGCCGTAGACCTTCCTTCGGGCGTAGGCACCGCGATGAAAGATCTGGACGATCGACATCCCCTGCAGAAACTCCGTCAGGGTTGCCGTCACTTCGGCCATTTTGCGCCTTACTTCAAAGAATCTCGGCGTCGTTCTTTTGTGAAAGACGTATACCATGATCGCGATGACCGGTACGTTGATAAACAGAGCGAGCGCAAGTTTCCAGTTCGTATAGAACAGGATGCCGTAGATTCCGCCAACCAGCAGGATGTCGCCGATTATCAACACCACCGTGTTGGTGAAGAGCATGCGAAGTGCCTCGGTATCGGTTTCGACTCGCGCCATCAACCTGCCGACCGGGTTCTGGTCAAAATAGGAGATGTCGAGCGACAGAATATGATCGAACAGCCTTTGCTTGAGGCTGAGCATGATATCCTGTCCCACCGTCTCCAACTTCACGCGCATGACGTACTGAAGTACGATCGTTCCGATCTGAATAAGTCCGATCGTCGCTACCGTCCAGAGCAGGCCGTGAAAATCGTCACCGGCAATATTGACATCAAGCGCTTTCCTCAGCAGAAGAGGCCAGTACAGCCCCAGACCGGTCGAACCGACCAAAAGAACCAGGCAGAACAAAAGCGCCTTGCGATTAGTCTTCAGCAGGGGAAGAAGTCTCTTCAGAGCCTGACGCGAGGTCATCTGTAGCTCGTCGGAGCTCTTTTCGTGTTCGTAAAATTCCGCAGACATGTTCAATTTCCTTGTCAGGGTCCGTTGGGACGTTGAGTCGGCGGAGTGTCAAAAAAAAACCCGCCAACTTGAATTACCAGTGGCGGGTCACATCTATCACAATAGTACTATTAGTCTCGTGACGTCACTCCCCCGCCGCGGAGTCCACAAATGGGATACACTACACTTGTCATTCTAAGTCTATTCATTAAACTGGAGTCCTTTTTCTATTTTAGCGTATCTGTTTCATAAGTGACTCTTTACGGCGGTCCGATGACCGTTGTTTCGCTTGATAGCTTTTTTTTTCGAGTTTGTCAAAGGTTTTTTTCGCAGGGATGGGTGGCGGAGCGTCACATTTCAGCTAACGCCTTGTATAGTAACGTGATACGCGCGGGTGGATGGTCCTAACCCGGACCGGTCTTCCGGCCCAGCGTGCGCGTAGACATGCCTCACGGCATGACTGAAACGTCCGGCCATAAGAATGGTCGGACCTACAAGTGAACCGGGTCGCGGACCATTACTGGTGTTGACACTCGGAAAGACGGATGGCGCCCTACGTTGGATGCCTTGTCGGGAGAGGGCTAACAGATCCTTGGGAGCTGCTCCCCTTCGGGCAGGTCAACGATCCGTGAACCGCCTATGCCGGTAACCATCGACACCAGTCCCGGCTGTTCAGCGATCACTTCGCCGATCACACGAGCATCCTTTCCCAATGGATGGGAATGCATGGCGGCAATGACTCGTTCGACAAACTCATTGGCTACAACCCCAACGAGTTTGCCTTCGTTGGCAACCAGCAGAGGGTCCAGACCGAGCAACTCACAAGCTCCGGCGACCGGTTCCTTGACGAGTATTCGATCCTGTCGGATCCTGATTCCGACCCTTGAGCTTCGAGCAAATTCGTTCAAGGTGGCCGCAACACCACCCCGCGTTGGGTCGCGCATCGCGTGGATCCCTTCGCCGCCTGCCTTGAGTATCGCCGCGACCAAATGATTGAGGGGCGCCGTGTCGCTCTCGATCTCTGTTTTGAAATTCAGTTCCTGGCGTTTCGAGAGGATGGCGATTCCGTGATCGGCAATTGACCCGCTCAGCAATACTTTGTCTCCGACCCGGAGATTGCCGGCCGAAATGGTGTAAGGATGGTCGATAATTCCGATGCCGGCCGTATTGATGAAGAGCTTATCCCCTTTCCCCTTGTTGACCACCTTGGTATCGCCGGTGACGATCTGGAC
>CAZFOY010000087.1:0-7193 GCA_964520865.1 uncultured Ignavibacteriales bacterium
CCTTCTTAGAACCTGCCTCGTTGATGTCGAAGCGCCAGGCTTTTATCAATCTGATGCGATCGGCCTCAATGCATATACACGAACTTCCTCGCCATATTATAGCGATCCGAAGTTAGCTTGTAGAAGTAAACACCGGTCTGGGGGTATCTACCGGGGTCGAGTGCAAAAGAACTGCGTCCCTCGGGAAGCCATCCATTGACAACAGTATCGATGACATTTCCCAGGTAGCTGTAGGTGACGAGGAGGACGGTCGCCGAATCCGGCATATCGATTTCGAGAGAATGCGTATATAAAATGATACCCGGCATCGATTCGGATTGCTCCTCCGATGAGTGGAGCTTTGATCCGCAGCCTACAACGATAACAAGCAACACGGCAATCAGAGTTGCGAGCATAGCTCCGATCCTTACCGTTGAGAGTCTGTTCTCTGTCACAGATTTCCCTCCGCGTTAGATATACAATGAATTATCTGATTATTATACCCCCATTGAGCTGCAACGCCTCAATCGTGCGCCCGACTCTTCGGCTTGCGTCCATACTAGGTCGGGTTCATTCTGTCGAAGCCCGGCCAAAAGAGACAACTCTCAGGCCGCTCTTCGTCCCCCGCCCAACACCCGGCTCGGCAGAAAGATAATTGCCCGGAGCAATTCGAGTATTCCATCGAATGCCAGTCCGATAATTCGGAACGGCAATAGTACCAGCCAGACGAGCGGATAGAGCAACAGGGCGAATAACGCCAGCGGCCAGCAGATCACGAACAGGATAATCCAGAGTAAGAAACTTGCCATTCTTTCATCACCTTCTTTATCCCCGTATACGTGGCAAGTCATATGGAGTTGCAGGTACCTTATACGCGGGAACCCTCTGTAGGGCTGGTCCTTTTCAGAACTTGCCATCGACTACGAGCTTGCCAATGGCCGTGTTCCTGCCTACGTTTCAGTCATGTCCCGAGCCCCCTATCAAGTACTGGTACTTCCTTATCGAATTCATCCGGAGGAAGGACTCAAAGTCGCCGTTTTCAAGCGCCGGCCGGACGACGGCGACTTCTGGCAATTCGTAGCGGGCGGTGGAGAGGGAAACGAAACCCGGGAAGAGGCGGCCCGCCGCGAGATGTTCGAGGAGACCGGTGTCGTTGTCGAAAGATTGCAGTCCCTCAGCTCAAAGAATATGGTGCCGGCGTCGGTGTTTAAGAATGTCGATTGGGGTCCGGAAACAACTGAAATCCCGGAGTATTGTTTCGCCGTCGAGATCGGCAATTCCGAGATCGTGCTATCCGACGAACACACCGAATTCCGATGGGTTGATTTCGACGAGGCGATCGAACTGCTCCACTGGGAGAGCAACTGCGACGCCTTGAGAGAACTGCGAACGCTGCTTGAGTAATTTCCCGGCGTGTCGTTCCTGCGTAGGCAGGGAATCCACCCTCAAGCCGGACGCCTGCCTACGCGGCAGTGACAGATGCTTATAAGTGCATTTCCTCCGGACCCGCCCTCACCCTGACGGCGCATGGCGAGGCAGGTTCGAAGCGAATCTACCCTACAATTGCTGCTCAAATGAGTTCAACAACGTCACCTCCGACCGCGCTCCAGATCCTCAGCAAACTTTAGATATGTCTTCTTTGTCTGTCTGATCTCGCCCGCTTTGAATTCATAAGTGTAGACACCGTTTATCCAGCCCCGATTGGGATGCCATCCGGCCGAGTAAAGCCCTTTGCCGCGCCATTGGTTCACCAGCGTGTCCATCGTTTTGCCCTGTGCATCTTTGATGAGTATCAGCACGCGGCAAGAGTCGGACACATAGTAGTCGATTGCCGGATGGGGGGAGAACGGCTTGAAGTCGGTCAACCAGTCTCGCACGATCCCGCTCGTCGTCCTCCGTGCGACTTCCTGTGTGCGCCCCTGCGGAATTGACTCCGGCACCGGCGGCTTGGGGGTGCAGCCGAGGAGCAGCAGGGAGACCACTATTCCTGCAACGGAACGGCGCCAGTGACCTCGAAAGGTACACAACATTTGACTTGTCATTTCGAACGACATAATCGATTATACGTAGAAGAGACGTGCTCAATCAACTTCTTTGGGAGGAAATCTAACGATGCTTCCCACTGTTCTTGTCATGATAGCAGCCATGGTATACGCTGCGGTAGCTTGCGTTGTCTGGTTTACGGCCCTTGTGCTTGCTATTCCGCGACGTACCCGGCCGCTCGCCGGGAAGATCGCGGCCGGGATGGCCGGGACATTTCCGGGCGTTCTCGTTTTTCTGTGCCTGTCGGCCCCGATTGCTGTAGTTGCCCTGGTGGTAGCTGGTCTCACTTCACGTTACATACATCCGCTTGACACCGTCATGCCCTTATTTCTCTTCGGCGTTATGAGTATACTGGTAATAGCCGCGATACTCGGCTTCTACACCGGCTGGCGTTTCGCCTGGCAGCTTCTGTCGGGCCGTTCGGCCCGCAGCAGCCTCGAGTCCGACCCGATTATTGGAGCCGGCGTGCGCTTTCTCAACAAACGATTTCCAGCGCTGGCAAAGGCGCTTTAAGCGGAATCTCTTTTCCCGGGTAGCTCGTCCGAACACGTAACATATCTGATCAGGTTTGTGATTGTGATGAAGCGTCAGTTGATTATCTTTTGCCGTCTGCCGGACATGAGCTGCATTGATCAGCCACTCTACCGACCGCAAGCACAAGATGAAAAGGAGCCCGAATGACACATCGACAGCCCGAAGGATTTCTCGCCGAACCTGAATCAGGACAGGGAAGAGGCGTACTGGTCCTGCACCCCTGGTGGGGACTGAACGATACGATGAAAAATGTCTGCACCCGGCTGGCCGACATCGGCTTTGTTGCCTTCGCCCCCGATATGTTTCACGGAAAGATTGCGACAACAGTCGAAGAAGCGGAAAAACTCGCGAGATCCCACGACGGTGAGAGTGCAATGACCGATTCCGCCGCCGCCCTTGAATTCCTGTGCGAGCGAACAGCGGAGAGTGGAAGCGAAATTGCCGTGATCGGTTTTTCGTTCGGTGCGTACTACGCTACAGAAATGTCTGCCAAATATCCGGATCGTGTCCGCGCGGTTGTCGTTTTCTACGGTACGAACCGGCGGGACTACGAAGGATCGAAAGCTGCTTATCTTGCGCATTTCGCTGAGTCCGATCAGTTCGAGCCGGATTCGGAAGTGACGCACTTCGAAGAAGCGTTACGAAAAGGTGGATGTCCGGTTACGGTTCATCGCTATCACGATACCGGCCACTGGTTTTTCGAGCCGGACCGCACTGATGCCTACAACGAAGCGGCCGCCAATCTCGCCTGGGAGCGGACGGTTGAGTTTCTGAATGGTGTCTTGAATGATAACAGGGACTGAATTCACGAATGAATATTCTCTTGATGAATAAATCAGGAGTACTTCCCTGATGCGCCCCCTTAGATATTCTATCAACATTACTTTAGACGGGTGCTGCGATCACCGCACAGGTATTGTGGACGAAGAATTGCATCGTCACGCGATCGAGAACCTTACTCGGGCCGATGCCCTCATCTTTGGCCGGGTGACTTACGAAATGATGGAGGCAGCGTGGCGTCTTCCGGCGGCGGCGGGTAAGTGGCCCGCTTGGATGGAACCGTTTGCCCGGACGATCGACGCGGCAAAGAAGTACGTTGTCTCAAGCACCCTGGGTCGAGTCGCTTGGAACGCGGAGCTCGTACACGGGGATCTAAGAGAAGCAATTGAGCGACTCAAGCGGGAGTCGGGCAAAGGGCTGTTCGTGGGAGGCGTGACACTCCCGTTTGCTCTGGCCGAGATGGGGCTGATCGATGAGTATGAGTTCGTCGTGCACCCCCGTATAGCGGGCCACGGCCCGACATTGTTTGCGGGGTTGTCGAAGCGTCTCGACCTGAAACTCGTGAGCCGGCTGGAGTTCGGCTCGGGCGTGGTTGCGATGACATACAAGCCGAGGAAGTAGGGCAGGCCCCTCCTTCTTAGAACCTGCCAATCGGATTAGAACGAGCCGGCTACTCCCCGATGTCTTGCCGCTTGCGATAGGCCGTAGACGGCCGACCCCAAGCGGGTCCACCTTGCAGCAGAGCGCCATTCCGTGGTAGGGCAGATTCGCTTTGCTTCGAACCTGCCGCTACCAGACCGCAAGGTCAAGCCTGGATCCGATCATTTCAAGAGCGGAGGTGTGGGGCATTTCAGTAGATCTACGAACCTGATCTTTAGAATGACCATAGTCTTTTGAAAGTAATGCCAGCTCCTCCGAAGTCTGCCGTTCTTTTGTCCGTGCTTAGAGGCTGCCCGTATTGACCATCGTAGGTGATCTCTCCGCTGCTGTACTCGACGGGAACATGCCGATACGTAAAGAGCAGTTCGAAACCTCCCTCAAAATGAAACCCTAAGGAAGCACCGATCGCAATGCTACCTCCGTCCAGAATCGGTGATTCAAGATCAGATGTTGGGACAACATAACTCACGTTTGCTGTGACGAAGGGAGTCGAAGGTACGGAATTGAAGTCGAGCCTTCCTTCAATTCCCGGCAGCAGGATCAAGGTTGCATCCACCGATGACGGAAAGCCGGGATAGGTATGGTATTTGATAAATGTACCCAGGACAGCTAAGTTTGGTATCAGCTTTGTTTTCGGTGCCACGGGGAACCCCAACCCTGCCTCCAGGTATATCCAGCCGCCGAGTCCGGAGATAGTCCAATCCGGATGGCTCTCCATGAGGGCGTCTTTGTAGGCTCCCCCGGAAACATAGCCCAGCCCGAGTTCAAAGAAGTTGTCCTTCATTTCCTCGTCTGACGACACATAGTACTTGCGCTGATTCTGAGCTCCCACGGAAGATACTGCTAATAGTACCAACAGCGTCCATGCGAAATACCTACAACGCATGAGAACCATCCCGCATCTGCTTCGCGTCTCTTGTGTTTTGTAATCTATGAAGAAGCGTAGCCGAAGGCCGATGATACACGTTTGTCAAGTCTGCTCTTTGGCGTATTTCACTTCTCATATATGGGCGCCAGGTTATCGTATAGTTTGCTCATGGCCTTGCAGACGGCGCGTTGCTGACGGCTGTCGCCACTTTCCAGCAAACTTGCAGCTACACCGCCGATTATCCCGCTTCCGATGAGCACCCCGATATTCGAGATCGACTCATCAGCGGAGTTGTTCCATACCACCTTGTTGTCATCCGCGGAATACAGCATAGCCTTAACTTTGGCGGACGCACCCGCGACGAATGCCGCGTTGTAACCGGTCACTCCGGTTAAGTCGATATGATTGACATAGCTCGCATAAGGGCCGAACAACTGTTCGAACTGATCTGCGTCAAATGTCCCAAGGCTGTCAGCTCCAATATTGATTTCGGATGCCGGGGTCAGAACGGCGTAGTAACCGTGTTTCTCCAGCTGAAATTCCGCTGCGGTGAGCATGTACTTCCAGGATTTCTCCATTTTGGAACTATCTTTGTAAAACGACTCATAGGAAGTATCTATGACCGGATCACTCACCGTCGCGTAGTTTCCTTTCACCGGCGGTTTTGCTTTCTCCACTTTGAAATTCTCAACCTGAGAAGCCTTCCAGGTCTCAAATGAGATAGACCTGTCTCCACACAGTGCAGCCACGAAATCTTGTTTGACGGGTACTTTCGATGATCCATTTATTCGTCGGGCTGCGATTCCACTGCCCCAGCCGGAATTGCCGCTCTTCATTTCGCTGTCGCTCTGTCTGCCGGATTTGAAACCGATTACGACGTCGGCTCCAAGTTTGGCGGCGCCACTTCCAATTGTTCCCTTCAGATCATCAGCTCCTTTTCCCATAAACATTCCCCCTTTGTGGCGGGCGAATAGTTTTCCCACCACCTGATAGTTGCCGGTGCCCAGCGAATCGAGGGGAAGGAATACGATATTTGCGGGTTTGGTCGGGCTGCCTGCTTCTTCCTGCCCGGGGGTAATCTTTACGCTCTTGCTGCATCCTGCGGCAAGCACGATCGCCGAAAGCAACAAGGCAGCGAGTATACGTTTACAGCGATGCAGCTTAATGCCGTCCTGATTCATACGGGTTACATTGGTGAACATGTCAACTCCTCCACATTGATTCTTTGTGTGCTTCGCTTTTGATCCGCGACAGGGTATCGTTCGAGGGATTGACCAGGGGCCGTTCACGGACTCTGAGCAACCCTGTCTCCCAGGCAAAGGCGTCGCTATGAGCACATTTCGCAGATCGTCGTTAAGTCAATCTACTACTGATCGAAACTTTAGAATAGTCGTGGTTGGTGAATGATCCTGCGTTGTCTTTCGCGCTTTCGCAAGCACTTGGAAATCAGTATAAGTGTCGTCAGATTCTCTGTCAACCTCTTTAAGCACAGGAGGTGAACCGAAACGGCTCGGGTTGTTCTCGGGATCGATTACTGATGCCGCACCAACGGATATTCTTTAAGAACAAGCTCAAAACTCGCCTGCCCTCGCAGTCGACCGCCGGCCGTCTGTAGGAGGTTACATTGCTATAAAGACGAGGGTGTCTTATCCCACTCTTCGGCCGACAGCCGGTACAGGACGTGCCTGCGGAGGGGACTGTCAGGCGACAACAATGGATGATCGAAGTCTTCGGCCGGATTATGGGTCATCCCGATCTTTTCCATCACCCGAATCGATGCCTTGTTCGCCGGGACAGTAAACGATACCAGGTCCTCGAGTCCGGCCTCGGCAAATGCGAATTCCAGAACTCGTCTTGCGCCTTCGGTAGCGTAGCCATGTCCCCAATGCTCGGCGGCTAACCGCCATCCAATCTCCACGCACGGCGTGAAGTGAGCGTCAAATCTTGGAATCGACAGGCCGACAAATCCGGCAAACTCTCCTGAGGCAACTATCTCGACTGCCCATAACCCGTATCCGCGTTGTTCGAATCCTTCTTCGATCCGATCGATCAAAGCATCCGACTGCTCCCGCGTCAGCAAGCCGGGGAAGTGTTTCATTACGCGCGGGTCAGCGTTCATTGCCGCGAATGGTGCACGATCCGCCTCGCGCCATCGGCGGAGCAGCAGACGCTCGGTGCGAAGTTCTTGAGACATATTGAGTGCCATTGTCCTCTTTTCTTCCGTAGGGCAGGTTGTCTGTAGGGCAGGTCCTCTGTAGGGCATGTTGTCTGTAGGGCAGGTCCTTCTTAGATGTATAGTATCATGACATAGGTAACAGGTTGTGTCAAG
>CAZFOY010000088.1:0-5442 GCA_964520865.1 uncultured Ignavibacteriales bacterium
GCAACTTCATCCATATAAGGCGTCGAAACGAGAATCGTCACACCCTGCTTCTTGAGTTCGAGCAGGATCTCCCAGAACTGGCGGCGCGACAACGGATCCACCCCGGTCGTCGGTTCGTCGAGCAAGAGAAGGGCCGGTTCGTGCATAAGCGCGCAGGAGAGGGCCAGCTTCTGCTTCATTCCCCCCGACAGTGCCTGGGCCCGCCTTTTGGCAAACGGCTTGAGGTTGGAGAAACGGTACAGGTATTCGGTCTTATCACGGTATGCTTCGCCGGTAATGTTGTAAATCCCGCCGTAAAACGTGAGATTCTCTTCGACCGAAAGATCCGGATACAGCGAAAAGATCTGCGGCATATAACCAAGCAACAGCTTGATCTTTTCGTAGTCCCTGACGCTGTCGAATCCATTTACCCTGATGGTCCCGGAATCGGACCCGATCAGATTGCATATCGTGCGCATGATCGTCGTTTTCCCGGCTCCGTCCGGTCCGACCAGGGCATATATCTCCCCCTGGTTCACTTCGAACGAGAAATCAGTCACGGCTTTGATCTTGCCGTACGATTTCGACAGGTTGTCGACTTTGAGATAGCTCATCACTCACCAATCGTTACGAATACCGGCATTCCGATTTTCAGGGATCCGTCCGAATTGGCCATTCGGACTTTCACGGCGTAGACAAGATTCGCCCGCGATTCTTCCGTCTGGACGTTCTTCGGCGTGAATTCAGCTTCGTCCGAGGTCCAGACAACTCTGCCGACGTACTTCTTCCCACCCGATTCGGTATTCACGGTGGCACTGTCGCCAAGCTTGATATTGGCGAACTGCCCGGCCGGAAGATAGACCTTCACCCACAAAGAATCGAGCCTGGAAATCTTCGCGATCGCTTTACCGGGAGCAAGAAATTCACCTTTGTCGATATACTTGTCGGTGACTATTCCCGGAATTGGTGCGATAGGGAAGCAGTCGTCGAGCTGCTGACGGATCAGATTGATATCGGCATCGATCTTCGTCAGCTGCGCGTTGAGCGCCGTCACATTAGCCTGCGCCGTTTGACGGGTCAGTTTGGCTTGTGCAAGGTCATGATCCAGTTGATCGAGTTTCTGTTGTGTTGAAGTCCCTGATTTGAGCAGCGTGGCAACACGGTTTCGCTCAGTCTGCGCATACGATTCAGTTTCGGATGCTTTCTTCACCTGAAGCTGGGCCGTTTCGAGTTGAGCCGACGCGGCGTTGCGGCTTGCCAGGGCGGCGGCCAGTTGAAGCTGCAGGTTCGTGGTGTCGATAACCAGCAGCGTGTCGCCCGCTTTGAACGGTGTGCCTTCGTCAAAATTCATCTTCAATACTTTGCCGACCACTTCCGAAGACACAGTCGACTCATCCGCTTCAAGCATCCCCGATCCGCCCGGTTTCTGTGCGGTTTCCGAACAGCCGATCACGCCTGAGACGAGAACTATCCCGAGCAAAAGATTGATCGCTTTCATCTTTATAGACCTTTCTCCAATTGTGCAGATCCTGTTACATAGTAGTATTGGCTGGCCACGATATAGTAGTCGACCTGTGTCGAGGCCAGCGTCGCTTCAGCTTCGCTCAACGAAGCTTCGATTTCGAGCAAACGATTCGAAGGCAGCACTCCCTGAGTGTATTTGTCGTGAGCCAGTCGGTAATTGTCCGAAGCTACCCGGTAGTTCGTACTGGCGGTGACATATCGCTGGTAAGTCAGCTTGAGGTTCTCGAGGGCGACCCGAGCCTGTTCGTCGAGTTGTTCTTGTACCTGATCGTAGATATTGTTCGCCGCCTGCGCCTGCAAACGGGCCATGGACACCTTGTGCGGCGTCCTGCCTCCGATGTTGAACGACCAGTTCAGGCTGGCGCCGACGACAAAGTAGTCGTTGAAGTCGTTATGGAACTGGTCAATATTCGGCTTCCCGTACGAATATCCGCCGAACGCACTGAGCGTGGGAAAGTAGTCTGATTTGTTCAAGGCAACCAGATGCTTGCTGATTTCTTCGGACGATTTCGCCGCCATCAATTCCGGCTTGGTTGCCGCAATGCCCGTGTAGTTGATAGACGAGGTATCCGGCGGTTGTGGCTTGTCGGTGACCGTGATCTGCTCTTCCGGATCGACCCCAAGGAGCGTCTCCAACTCGATCTCTTTCTGGCGGCGGTCATTCTGCATAGCCGTGACCCTCATCTGTGCATTGGACACGGCGAGAGTCGCTTCAAGAATGTCGACCGAGTCGGCCGCGCCGGCATCGTACAGAGACTGCACATCGGATCTCATCAGATTCGCCCGCTTCAGGGCAGCCTGGGCCGTCGCGATCTCCTTGTCGGCCTTGTAAAGTGACAGGTAGGCAACGCGCGTGGTAAGGAGGATCTCATCTACCCCTGCATTTTCAAGCGCGGAGTAGTAATCGCGGGTCGCGCTCGCCATTCCGATACCGCCTGACAGTTTCCCTCCGGTAAACAACGGGACACTCAACCGGACATCGGTCTGATATACGTCCTTGGTACCGATCTCCCGGTGGATCGGCGGAGCGCCGGGTATGGCAAGATCGAGACTCGCTACATTATTCTTGTAACTGGCGATACTTGTCAGCGATAAGGTAGGGAACCGTTCGGCCATCGCCGCCTTAAGGTTCTGGTCGTAGGCTTCGCGTTGCGCCGAAGCCTTCTTGATCGCGAATGAATGCTCTCGTGCGAGCTGCAGCGCCTGTGGAAGGCTCAGGTCCCGGGCCGATACGACACCGGTGCACGTCACAATCATTAGCAGGATCAATAAGAGTCTTCTGTTCATCTTTTCTTTACTCCATATAGGAAGAGGTCGACGACCGCCCGCTTGCGTTTCTCGGTGAAATCATCGACATCGTCTATTTTGTTCACTCGGTTCATGAGCCCGGCGGCGAGATAGTAACCAATATTCATTGTCAGAAAGCTTATCACCGTCTGATGGAGGTCCAGCTTACGAAGTTCCCCCGAATCCATTCCGTTCTGCAGTGCCTGGGCGAGTTTCGCCGGTACCTGCGATCCCCTTATCGAATTCCCGATCTCATCAAGAAGAAGCGACTTCGGTTTGGCCAGCTCGCGAAGAGCGATGCGGAGAAACTGATCCTGGCGGTGAAAAAGATTCCGATAAGTATCCGCGGCCTCGAGCAGGATCGACTCCAGATCACTGCTGGCATCGATAGCTTCACCGAGGCGGTGAATTTTCGGAAGAAAATGATTCCGGACAACTTCGCGGAATAAATTCTCTTTCGAGGTAAAGTAGTAATAGATCATCGCTTTATTCACGCCAGCCGCCTTGGCCACCCGATCGACTCTGGCGCCATCGAAACCGTACTCACCGAACTCCTCAAGTGCGGAGTCCAGTATCTTCTGCTTGGTATTGCTTTCTTCTTCCTTGGTCATATCGCTAATCTCCTCGATTAACCGAATGGTTTAACCAACCGGTTAGTTACTACAACGGAAAAGATAGTCGAAAAGTTCAGCCCGGCAAGGGATTTTTCTGAGAAATTCTATAAGGTGTTTATAATTAACGTGTTCAGAGGCCCCAGAGGGGAAGTTTTGGCCGAAGATCTGAAAGCCACAGGTGCCTGAGTCGCCCAAAGACATAGGTTAATTGGGCTGTTTCAAGTAAACGGGAGTACTTATGTATTGATTGCGGCCAGTGTCCTGTGCGGGCGATTCGTGATAATTCCGGCCACGCCGAATTCGGCGAGTTTTCGGACTGTCGTGATGTTGTCGACCGTCCACACCACCGAAGGGTAACCGGCTTCGCGCATTCGTTTGACCAGACCAAGCCTTGCCAGTTTCCAATTGGGTGCGACGAAATCGGCGCCTGACTGGCGGACTCTCTTCAAGGAGAGGAGATGGTGGGATTTTGTAAGTAAGCGGGCGGGGATGTGCAGTCCGATAAGCAGACCGGTAATAGCGTTCGGTCGAAGTCTCCTAAGCTCTGAGATGGTCTCGTCCTGGAACGAAGTGAAGGCGACATGATTGAGATCGTAATACCGCTCTACCTGCGAAAGGACTTCCTCCTGATATCCCCCCTCTTTCAGCTCCACATCGAGGGAAATCCGTCCCTCACACAATCGGAGCGCTTCGTCAAGCGTGCAGAGATGAATCTTTCGCGCATTGTATTCTGCGGAGAGCTGCTCATAGGTGAGATTGTTCACACGTCGCCTTGATCGGGGTCCGAGCACATTATGATGCACCACCAGCACGCCGTCCTTCGTCCGCCGCACGTCGAATTCGACGGCATCCGCTCCCATGCGAATCGCTTCTTCGAAGGCCTCAAGCGTATTCTCGTGATGAACTTTGGAGGCCCCCCGGTGCGCGATGACACAGGGCGTCACGCGCGATTCAATCTTACTGAACTCAAGCATGCTGGTTTCACGATACATGCCTTCGAAGCTCACAAGCAAGTTTATTTGACTGTTCCTGACAAAGAAAAACCCCCGGGTTGGAGCACCCGGGGGGCTTGTCAACTCGGAAGTCGGTACTACGCGTCGACCGTGAGTTTCTGCATGAAGTCGCGGCAGTCCATCCGATCGGCCGCGAATATCGTGTTATGAACCTCCTGCCGGCGCTCTTCAGAAAGGAGTCCGTCGGCCAACGCATTAAACTTGGCCTGAAGATCATCCATCGACATCGGTTCGCGAGGATCTCCCTTCGGATACTCCAGATACTCCGAATGCGTCCGACCATCGCTGGTATGAACGGTCACCCGGGAAGGCTGTTTGGCCGGGAACATCTTCTCGAATTCGACCGAAGCTTCGCCTTTGATCTTGTCGATCACGCCCCAGATCCGCTCGTCCTTCATTTTTTCCTCGGAGAACGAATTGGTCGTGATTTGACGATCCACGATTGCCGCCGCGATGCAGTAAGGTAGTGAGTGGTCGGCCGTTTCCCGTGATTCCGGACGGTACTTGTGCGGATCGAACAGAATGTCGCAGGCGCGGGCGATCGTAGTCACTTTGACTTCGTCAATCTGCTCCGGCTTGATGTCGTTGTTCTTGATCACTTTCAATGTTGCGGTGATATGCGTGTGAGTGAGCGCCTCCGTTGGAAAGGCCTTCATGCTGCATTGAAGAATCTTGAAGTCTTCACCCAGCTTGCCAACCAGCTTATCTTTATCCCAACCGGTTCCGAAGACATCCATCAGCCCTTCTTTGCCGTCGAACACAGCTTCCGTTCCACTGTATCCTTTTTGCGCCATCAGGGCGGCGAACACGCCGGACTGTACCGCCATCGGGTCGACGGTGTTCTTCATCATGGTGAGTTTCCCGGCCGTGGGACAGCCGATTGTATGGTTGTGTGATCCATTGATGCCGATGGCATTGACCATCTGGTCGACCGTCAATCCCAGCAGCTTCCCCGCTACGATAGGCGAGACGAATTGAGTGAGCGTGGCGTGGTGCCATTTCCGTTCCCGGACTCCCGGGACGGC
>CAZFOY010000088.1:5542-6963 GCA_964520865.1 uncultured Ignavibacteriales bacterium
CTGAAAGATCCGGCAATGACCATGCGAATCCCGCGATACTTCAATGCCGTCGCCGCTTGTTCGCGCGATGATCCGGTGCCGAAATTGAATCCGCCGACGAGGATATCACCTTGTTTCACGATCTTCCCGAACTGAGCGTCGTAATTCTCCATGACCACCGATGCCTGCTGTTCGGGGGTGAAGTCGTCGATATAAGTATACTTACCGGGGTAGATTCCATCGGTATTCAAGTTGTCCTGATGACAGAAAATCACATCCCCTTCAACCGTTGCGGGGAAACCGTTGACGATTCGCATCGTCTCAGCTTCGCCCTGGGGGCGCGTCCCGGTACGGATCGTTCCTCCTATTTTCTCCGTCTCCATCTGGAACGGCATGGCAATAGTACCGGCGATCGCGGATGCGGCCACCACGGCCGGGGAAGCGAGGTATGCCTGCGCGCTCTTTGAGCCCATTCTTCCCTTGAAGTTCCGGTTGGTTGCCGAGATGCCGACCTCACCATCCTCAAGCAGACCCTTGCCGAGGCCAATACACGGTCCGCAGCCGGGGGGGAGTTCGATCGCGCCGGCCTCCATCAGCGTCTGCCAGTCCCCGCGGCGTTCGCTTTCCTGCTGGACTTCGCTCGACGCCGCCGCGACATAGAACTGCACTCCGGAGGCTACCTTCTTACCTTTGACCACCTTCGCCGCTTCGGCAAGATCCTGGACCCGGCTGTTTACGCACGAGACGAGATACGCCTTGTTGACTTTGACCGATTTCATCTCGGGCACGGGCGTCATCACTTTCACGTGATTTGGCCCCGAGACATAGGGGGTGACGCTCTTCAGGTCGAGGGTTAATTCTTTTGCATAATAAGCGCCGCCATCTGCCCGCGGAGCTGCACTCTGTAACTCATTCAGACGTTTGAGATTCAAACGGGGGTGCACTCCGTGCCCGTCGGCGTCCGAAGGAACATGGGCAAGTCCGCGAATTTCTATGAACTCGATCCTTCGTCTCAACCAATCGAGTGCGATATCGTCAATAGGGAAGACCCCTGCCAGCGCGCCCCACTCAGTCGTCATGTTCGAGATCGTAAGCCGTTCGTCCAACGAAAGATGCGCAACACCGTCGCCGACAAACTCGACCGCGTGATTGAGGACCTCATCCTTGTTGAAAAAACCGCAGAGCGCCACTATGACGTCTTTACCGGTTACGCCGGGCCGCAGTTCCCCTTGGAGTTCCACTCTTGCCACGGGGGGGACCTGCCACCAGGTCCGTCCGGTCGCCCAGATCGCCGCGGCATCGGTGCGGACGATCGGCGTACCGAGGCAGCCCAGACCGCCGTACATATTCGAGTGGCTGTCGGACGCCACCACCATCGTGCCCGGCCAGGCATAGCCTTCTTCGCACATGATCTGGTGACCGATCCCGCGACCGGCCGGATA
>CAZFOY010000089.1:0-6922 GCA_964520865.1 uncultured Ignavibacteriales bacterium
CCCGCCATATCACACGTGCCCTCAGGCATGTCATTCCTGCGCAGGCAGGAAACTATCTTGAATCTGGACCCCTGCCTTCGCAGGGGTGACAGGCCGGCGCCCGCCATCAAGTATGCTGGCAGGTTCGAAGCGAATCTGCCCTACAATTCAACATCCCCCAAGGGCTTTTCCTACCCCACTTTTTTGCTTGTCTTTGAACGACTTATACGTTTTGTTGAAAACCGACCGAAACCATCGAATAATCAAAGCGTAGCAGGGTATTTATGTCAGGAAAGGAAACAAGGAACATGGTTACCGACGCCGCTTTGATTATGAGTATTAAGTCCGGTGACAAGAAAGCCCTCGGAGAACTTGTGGAACGTCACAAGAAGCTGGCCTATGGCCTGGCGCTTGGCCTGGTCGGCAATAAAGACGACGCTCACGACATCTCCCAAGAGGCGTTTCTTCGCATTTACCGTTCCGCCCGGACCTACGACAGCTCGCAGCCTTTTCTTCCCTGGTTTTACACGATCATTTCGAATCTGTGCAAGACCTGGCTCAAGCGGCGTTCCAAACGAGATAACAAGATGGTCGATTACGATTCCGCCGACTACCTGATGGTGGCCGAGGACAATCCGGAAGCTTCGCTGGAAAAACAGGAAGCGATCCTAATTCTTCGCACCGCCCTGATGCAACTTTCCTTCGACGACCGCGAGATCATCACACTGCAGCATTTCCGGGGTATGTCGTACGACGAAATCGCCGCCCTGCTCAAGATACCGAGAGGGACGGTTATGTCGCGGCTCTACTATGCCCGGAAGAAACTCGCAAACCTGATGAGGCGATACTATGAGTAAAGATATGCGCGAACTGCTCGCGGGGTATGTCGACGGCGAGTTGTCGACGGAGGAGCGAAATGCGTTTGAGGCCGAGTTGGAGCGGGATCCCGAACTCCGAGCCGAACTCGACGAATTCCGGAAACTGAAGGAGGTTACGTCGATGGTCAAGTACGCCGATCTCCCGCTGGAGGTCTGGGAGAACTACTGGCAGAATTTGTATCGAAAGCTGGAACGGGGATTCGGCTGGATATTGTTTTCTATCGGCGCCATAGTCCTGCTCTCTTTTGCAGTTTTCGAGCTGTTCAAGGGATTGTATAATAACCCGGAAGTTCCGACGCTGATCAAAATCGGCGTTACGGCGGTCGCGATCGGCGCGGTCGTTCTGGGTGTGTCGTTCATCCGGGAAACCCTATTCGCATACAAGAGAGACCGTTACAAAGAGGTAATCAGATGATAGTCACGACTTCGGAGCATGTGGTCGGAAAGAAAATCGTGAAGACGCTCGGTCTGGTCAGGGGGAACACCATCCGGGCTCGTCATGTCGGCCGGGATATCGCTGCCAAATTCCGCAATATCATCGGCGGCGAGATTGTCGAGTACACCAAGCTGATGTCGGAATCCCGCGAACAGGCGATCGACCGGATGGTGGCCGAAGCTGAGGGATTGGGGGCCAACGCGATCGTTATGACCCGCTTTTCGACGTCCGAGATGATGATGGGTGCGGCCGAACTTCTTGTCTACGGCACCGCAGTTATCGTCGAAGACGTTTAATCTTCGGAGAGGTTTTCTCCTGCTTTTACTGCCGGCCGTCCGGCAGTTTTCGTTGCCGGAAGGCAGCTTGATTCGGTCCGGCAGTCAGTCTGCCAAGGTCGATCTTGACACTCGATGTTCGAGTTCGTTAGTTTATCCCATGCCAAAACCGTCCGCACCGACAGACCGTCATTCCGGATTTGCCCTCCCCCACGCGTTCGTCCTAATCATATCTGTATACCTGCTCGCACTGGCCTTCTTCACTCTTTTCCGTCTCTTCTTTATGGCGAACTATGCGGAGTTCGTAGCAGGAGTGCGTCTCACCGATTTGCTTACCGCTTTCGGCATCGGGTGGCGATTTGACCAGATCGTGATACTAATCATCCTTGCCCCCCTCCTTGTGGTCCTTCCCTGGATCAGGCTCAAGACAAACCTGACAAGGCGAATTGCCGCGGCATACCTGACTGTCGCATTATCTCTCTGTTTCCTCCTTTTGTTTTCCGACGTGCGCTTCTACTCGGTCTTCGACGCGCATCTCAATTTCCTTGTCTATGAGAATCTCTTCACCGACACGTTCGTGGCCGATCTCGCGATGTCCGATCCGGACTTCTGGCTGTACATTTTCTTGTGGATGGTGATAACGGCACTGTTCGCGGTATTGGTCTGTCGGTTGATTTCCCGACTCTGCAAGGCCCGTCGCGTTCTTCCCTGGTGGAACCGGCTCGGATATTTCGTGTTGTTCGCCCTGCTTTTTGCGGTTGGAATCCGAGGAAGAGTCGGTCTGGCTCCCATGGATTGGGGAGTCGCTTACTTCAGTCATGATCGATTCCTGAACCAGCTGGCACTCAACGGAGTCTACACCCTGGGACGGAACCTCTGGGAGCGGGATCACGACCCCCGCTTGAGCAGTATGCCGGCAGCACAACGATTCCCCTTCGTGAAGGAGTCCGCTGCCCTCAAGAGCGTTCAGGGACTGCTCAAAGAAGATAATGACACCTGGCTTGACCCGGACAGCAATTTGAGCCGACGGACCCGGCAACCATCCCTTTTACCTTTCAAGCCGAATATAGTCATCGTTGTAATGGAAACCTGGCAGGGGATGACTACCGGCGCACTCGGCGATACCCGTCACCTGACGCCCAATTTTGACTCACTGGCCGCACATGGGATTCTCTTCACGAATTTCTATGCGTCGGGGACCCGCACCGCCTTTGGCCTCTCGGCCATCCTCTGCTCGTTTCCATCGCTACCCGGACGGGCAATTCTCAAGCGATACACGGCCAACCATCCTTTCGTCACTCTTCCGGAGATCCTTCACGGTCGCGGATACATCAACGCATTCGCCTACGGCGGAGATTTCGCATTCGACAATATCGAGGGATTCTTCCGACAACATCACTACGATCGATTCTACGGGTATCAGTACTTTCCATTCACCGAGCGATTCTCAAAATGGGGAATCCCGGACAAGACACTACTTGATCATGTCTCAGCCCTGGTCGATTCAATCCCTCGGCCGTTTCAGTTTACCGTTCTGACGTTATCCAATCACGAACCGTACGACCTTCCCGACTCCTCCGTACGGAAATATATGAACGGGGCAGACAGTTCAAAGATGTTTAACAGCCAGATCTACGCCGATTACGCGCTCGGATCTTTGATGAACAGGATGCGACTGAAGCCGGTGTTCGACAGTACCATATTCTTGTTCGTGTCCGATCATGGGCACTACTCGAACAGCCCGTATCCGCTCGATCCAAAGTACTTTCACATTCCCCTGCTGATTTATTCTCCGGCTGTCATCGGGGATTCATTACGGCGAGAGCCGCAGTTCGGCGGACAGGTCGATATACTCCCGACCTTGCTTGGTCTCTTAGGCGGAAATTATACTCAAGCAAGCTGGGGACGGAACCTGCTCAATCTCCCCGAGGGAGACGACGGTTTCGCGGTTATGAACGTGCTCAATCGAATCGGATATATCGATGATCGATCGTTGTATTTCGAGGATGTCGGCGGTGTAACCGGATTCGGCGTTCGCGACACCGTCATGATCGCTCCGGGTGGGCTGGACAGTACCGATGCCGCCACCCTTGATACGGCACGCACACGCCTTCGAAGATACGTACAGCTCGCTGAAGAGCTATCTACTCGATCCCGGAAGTGAACATTTATTCGAGGCTGCCTATTTCCATTTCCACTTCTTCAAGAACTTCGCACGATTTCACCAGACGCTTCATCTCGGTGTGATCCGGGTACAGCGGGCGGTCTTCATCGAGGAAAGCAACGTATTTTCTCACAACCTCTTTCGCCTTGTTGGTCCCTTTCCCGAATTTGTAGTCACGGAAATCCAGTGCCTGCGCAGCGGCCATCATTTCGATTCCAAGCACGCCGTAAGCGTTGTCGAGAATCTGAAAATTTTTGATCGCTGTGTTCATCCCCATCGAGACGAAATCCTCCTGATCGGCCGCCGCCGGAATCGATTGAATCGACGCCGGCATGGAGAGGATTCTTTGTTCGACGATCAGCGAATCGGCCGTGTATTGACTGAGCATCAGGCCTGAAAACATCCCAGCACCCTTTGTCAGGAACGGAGGCAAGCCAACGCTGAGAGCCGGGTTGTTGAGTCGGTTCATCCTCCTTTCCGACAGCACCGAGACCATCGTAATCGCGGCTCCGGCCATGTCCATCGGGAGCGATACCGGCGTTCCCTGAAAATTCGCGCCGGACAGCTGAAGATTCTCGTCGGGGAAAAAGACCGGGTTGTCTCCGACGCCGTTGAGTTCAATCTCGACCTGCGAGCGGGCGTACTTCAGGGCATCATGTGCCGAGCCGATCACTTGCGGCGTCGAACGCATCGAGTAAGCATCCTGCACTTTGTGTTTGACGTGTCCCTCGATAAGATCCCCTCCTTCAACCACTTTGCGGATCGCATTTGCACTGCGCACGGCGCCACGGAACCCTCGGGCTTCGTGAAGTTTGTCGGTGTACGGTCCCATGTTCGCTTTGAGCGCCTCAAGCGACATGGCGGTCGCGATCTCGGCCTGTTTCAGCCAGCGGTTCGCATCGTAGAGAAAGATTGCGCTCATTGCGGTGAGTACGTTGGATCCATTGATCACCGCCAGACCGTCACGGGCTTTCAATCCGGGAATCGGTATGCCCGCCTTCTCGAGCGCTTCGTGACCGGGCAACAGGTCACCGTTGAAATATGCCGTCCCTTCGCCCATCATCGACAAAGCGATCTGGGCCATCGGTGCTAAATCCCCGCACGCGCCGACCGATCCCTTCTGGCAAACAAAAGGAGTGACCCCTTTATTAAGCATCTCTATCAGGGTCTGAGTAATTTCCAGTCGTACTCCGGAGTTTCCGTGCGCGTGGACGTTGATACGACCGGCCATCGCACCTCTCACGTACTCGAGCGGCATCGGGTCACCGATCCCCGCGGCATGGTTGTAAATCAGAAACTTTTGAAACTGCTGTACCTGGTCATCCGTCAACACTACTTCGGAAAATTCCCCGATTCCGGTGTTGACTCCGTACATGATCTCGCGCGCCGCAATCTTCTTCTCCAGCATGCCGCGACATTTATTGATTCGTTCGATGGCGTCGGGATGCAACTCCACCGGTTCATTGTGCCGGGCAACACGGACCAGTTTTTCGATCGTAAGACCTGACCCATCCAGTACGATAGACATAATCTATACTCCGTCGTGAATTGTTTTCGAGAAAAGGCGATTCTTCGCCGGGACAAAACGCTGCTGCAATGTCCGGGAAAGGATTTAGGTATCCTGAAGTCCTGAGGCGGAATCCGGCGTATATCGGGTCCCGATCCTGGTAACCGGACGGACCGCCCGGTGGCCGGCTGAAGGCGTGAAAATGTATCGTTCCATTATCGTACCTCCGATTTCTTCTCTGAAAGATAGCGGCGAAAAAGCGGTTGTCAATTGAATTCGCAGAATCGATATTGACAGGATGAAAGCAGCCGAGAATCGTTCCGAATACCTTCTGTCGCAGAAGTTTATCGCCTTCGATACGGAGACTACCGGTATGTGGGCGGCGGTGAACCGAGTGGTTGAAGTAGCGGCGGTCAAGTTTACTCTCGGACGGGGAGAATCAGATCGGTTTCAGTTTCTGATTAATCCGGAACGGCCGATGCCCGAAGAAGTCATAGCAGTGCACGGAATAACCGATGATATGGTCAGGAATCAACCCACCGCAGCTCAGGTTCTTCCCGGCTTCATTGAGTTCTGCGAAAGCGCCGTCCTTATTGCCCATAATGCCCCGTTTGATATCGGATTCATTGGATACGAACTCAGTCGCGCAGAACTGACATTCGGCGACAACATCGTACTCGACACCGTTGACATCTTCCACCGCTTCTTCCCCGGACTGCCCTCGTACTCGCTGCTGAATCTGATCAAGCACTTCGACCTCGCGCAATCTCAGGAACACCGCGCGTTGAGCGACGCCTTGTTTGTGAAGCGCCTGTTCGAGCTGGCCACGGAGAAATTTCCTGCCATGAGCCGAACGAGCGATTTCAAACGATTTCTGGCGGTGCATTCATTGAGTCGATGGGAAAATGAGTCGGCGACCTTACCGGATGAGTATTCCGATCTGAATTACGCCGTGGAACGAAAGATGCGGGTGGAGATCATGTACAGCGGTTCGTCCAACCCGAGTCTTCCCAGGACCATTCGGCCCATCCAGGTGATAAAGAAGGGGCGCGCGTTTTACATCCACGCTTTCTGCGAGCAGGCTAAAGCGGAGCGAACCTTCCGACTGGATCGCATAACCTCATATAAGATCGTCTCGGAAGACTGAACTCTGTCCAGCTCAGTCACCCAACATATGGAGAAATTCCTTTGGTGTCTTGCCAATGCTTATCTTTTCCCAGCGACACATTTCGTCCGAGGCAATACCCATTAAATACTTCACTTCGCGTTCTGCTTCGAACGGTATGCCGTATTTAATCAGCGCTGCCTTGCCCGCTTCGCTTACTACGGGAGTACGCACGCGGGCAGGTTTTATCAAGGCCATCAGAAGGGCGGCTGCGCAGCCTATGTACTTGTCGTAGACGGTGAGTTCATCGCTTGGTGCATTTTCTCGTTTGAGGAATTTGCGAAGCGCCAGGATTCCCCGGGCGCGCGAGCGGAAGATCGGCCTTCCCTCAGAGAGTATCACGAGTGACCAGCTGCTTTTCTTAAATCTCTCAAAAGTATACATCGATATCAATTCCTTTGCCTTCGCCGGCTACCATTCCGGAGCTGCAATACAAAACCCCCGTACAAACGGGGGTCATGAAATTTGGTGGAGCCAGGGAGGATCGAACTCCCGACCTCTTGACTGCCAGTCAAGCG
>CAZFOY010000090.1:0-6627 GCA_964520865.1 uncultured Ignavibacteriales bacterium
TCGTCTGGTCCTCATACCGGGTGATCAAGGAAGCTGTTTTGGTCTTTCTCGAAGCCGTCCCGCCGGGCCTTGAGTTCGATCTCGTGCTCAAGAGTATCGCTGATACACCGCGAGTCAAAGATGTACACGATCTGCATATCTGGTCGCTCTCGTCCAACGACATCGCCCTCTCCTGCCACGTCTGTATCGACCAGGAAGACTATATCCGTGGCACTGAGATCATTGCCTCCATCAACACGATGCTGGCGGAGCGGTACCAAATCGGACATGCGACGATTCAACTGGAGACCGAAGACTGCAACCGCACGGAGATACTCTGTGGACAGGACAACACCGAGCTGGAGCTTACTTGGAAAAAGAACAAGTCGAAATAGAAGTTACTGATCTCGCTTTCGATGGTAAAGCGGTGGGGCATCTCGACGGCAAGGTCGTCTTTCTCAAAGGAGGACTGCCCGGCGAGACGGTACTTGCCGAAATCACTCGATCCAAAGCCAGATACAGTGAAGGGATCGTCCGGACGATCCTGAAGAAATCACCGCGAAGAGTTGCCGCCCGTTGCAGTCATTTCGAGTACTGCGGGGGGTGCACCTGGCAGGATCTCACCTACGATGACCAGCTTCAGTTCAAGAAAAAGCAGGTGAACGACTGTATCGAGAGAATCGGCAATTTGACCGAAGTCCGGGTGCACGACGTGATCGGCTCATCCGAACTGTTCCACTATCGCAACAAGATGGAATTCTCATTCAATGTCGATGAAGACTCCGGCTTCACGCTCGGTCTTCACAAACGGGGAGCGTTCGATGCGATATTCGACGTGCACGAATGCCACCTTCCTCAGCCGGTCTCGGCCGAAATCGTTGCATGGTTCCGGGAATACGCCCGAGCGAAAGCGATTCCGGTCTACGACGTAAAGCACCACACCGGCTACTTTCGCTTTGTCATGATCCGTCACGCCAAGCGGACGGGCGATCTCATGGTCAATATTGTCACTCATTACGGCGATATTCCGGAAGAGAGCAACTTCATAGATGAGATCACATCGGCTTTCCCGGCAATAACGACCATTGTGCATAATCAGAACGGTCAGAAATCGAACATCGCGGTAGGGGAAAAAGAGCGGGTCCTGTTCGGACCCGGATTCATCGAAGAACAGCTCGACGGAAAGACATTCCGTATTCGGGCAAATTCCTTCTTCCAAACGAACAGCATTCAAGCGGAGACGCTGTACCGAGCCGGGTTTGAGATGCTCGCTCCGGGACGGGACGATCGCGTGCTTGATCTGTATTGTGGCACCGGAGCGATCGGCATACTCCTGGCCGGACAGGTTGGCGAGGTCTTAGGGGTAGAGCTGGTACCGGACGCGGTCATAGCGGCGAGGGACAATGCCAAATTGAATCAAATTGATAATATCAGTTTCCTCGAAGGGAATGTAGTCGAATATCTGAAGCAGGTTGATGAAGGCACGAAGCCTTTCGACGTGGTTATAGTCGACCCACCGCGGGCGGGACTTCATCCGAAAGCACTCAAGCAGCTTCTGCGACTTCGCCCCCCGAAACTCCTGTACATATCCTGCAACCCTGCGACCTTCGCGCGCGACGCCGCCGCGCTTGTCCAGAGCGGCTATCGCCTCCCGGAGGTCAAGCCGGTGGATATGTTCCCTCACACGATGCATATCGAGTTGGCCTCGGTCTTTCATCGCGAGTGAGACTGCTTGCATTTGAAATTGAGAATGGTTAAATTGACGGCCGAATCAGCAAGGAGGATAGATGATTTTTAGCCGCACACTGCGCACCATATTACTCGCCACCGTTATTCTGGCCACCGGCAGCTCTATCAGGGCGGCCTCACAAACTGCAAAATTCCAGCAGCTTTGCTCCGATATTCTTGAGTCGATACAAGCCTTCTACCCCGTCCATTCGACTGAAATGGGGATTCACACTTACGACAACCGGCTGGGGGACTATTCACGGAAATCGGTCGGCAACATGATCCACAAGCTGACGAATTATGAAAAGAAGCTCTACAAATACAAGAGGGCCTCACTGTCTCTGCACGATCGAATCGACTACGACCTGATAAAGTCGAATGTCGATATCACTTTGCAGGATCTTAAGCAGATCGAGTGGTATCGGAAATCGCCCCAGATGTACGTAGATGAAGCGGTCGACGGCATCTACTTCCTCATGCTTTCCAACAGTTCCCCGCTCTCGTCCCGAGTTGAGATGATTATCGACCGAATGCAGGAAGTTCCGGAGCTGTTCAAGACCGCAAGAGTTAATATCAAGAATCCGCCGCCGGTGTATATCGATGCTGCCAAGGAATCGCTCACTTCAGGTATGCAGTTCTACAAAGAGCTTGCCGGAGAACTGATGAACAAGTTTCCGGGACGGGCCGATGAGCTTCTCAAAGTCAGCACCCAGGCCCGTGAAGCGATGAACGACTTCCTGACATATCTGACTGAACTCACCCCGGGCGATCCGGGAAGTTTCGCGATCGGCAAGAAGAACTTTGATTACATGCTCACCAACGAGTATTTTCTTGATTTCGACAGCGATTCCCTGCTCAATCTCGGACTGCAATTGTTCTCGGACGCCGATCAGGCTTACAAGGATTATCAGGATTACATAGCCAACAACCCGCCGACCACCGATTCGATTTTTGTCCCGGCCGTTTTCACGAAGCAGGACATTCTCGACTACTACAACTGGGAAGTGAATCAGGAAAAGACATTTCTGGAGGTCAACAATATCCTGACTATTCCCGATGATATCGCTCCGGTTACCGTTGTCGAGACACCGCCGTTTCTTCGCTCGATGATCGCCGGCATAGCCTATCAACCGGCGGGACCGTTTGACTCCGTGCAGAACGCGTACTTCTATGTCCGTCCGATTCCGGACAATCTCGATCGCGCCCAGCTTGAGGCAAGGTATCGTTATGTCTATCGTCGTGGATTCAAGGGGTCAGTGGTTCACGAAGGATACCCCGGGCATCACCTGCAAATGCAGCTCGCCGGGCGTAATGCCGATCCTGTCCGCAAATGGCAGACCAATACCATGATGATCGAAGGATGGGCGTTGTACTGCGAGGAGATGATGTATTCCAATGGCCTGTACGGTGACGAAGACCCTGCCCAGTGGCTGGGCATTCTTGGCGGTATCAGATACCGGGCCGCGAGAATCATCGCCGACGTCAAACTGCACACCGGGCAGTTTTCTTACGATGACTGCGTCTCCTGGATGACCGATGCCCTTGACGTGACCACCGAGTCAGGCAAAGAGTATATCAAGACTGAGGTTCGGCGCTACACGATGACGCCCACCGTCCAGATGTCCTATCTGATGGGAAAGCGGGAGATACAGGCGTTGTACGACGCCGCTTCGGCTCGCGACGGTGATCAGTTTTCACCCCAGAGTTTCTATGACCAGCTTCTGGCCGAGGGGTCAATTCCTCCGGAGTTGATGTGGCAGATTATGGGACTCCAGCGCCCAACCGAAAACTGACAACCCGGCCCCGCATTTTGCGTAACTACCCGATGTAACCCGATTGCGGTTCTCTGCCGATATCGGTATACTGAAGGCAGCAACCGACTCGACCAAAGAGGCGAAATCGCAAAGTGCTCTATATTATCTTAGTCATACTTGCAGCAATCGCTACCGCGATTCTGATTCTTCGCTGCCGCGTGAAGCTGCATCTTTCCGATAAGCAGATGTCGCTGTTCGTAGGACTCGGACGCACCGGCCCGGAATTTGATCTGCGGGAAGAAACCAGCATCCTCAAGCTTTTCGGTCATCGAATTAAGCGCTTCGAATTTGAACGGCACGAGGAAGAAGCTCCTGACGAAGGCAAGCGGAAAACGAAACGCCGCAGACGCAGGGCTCGACTCGCCATGTCCGTCAACGAACTTATGGCGACCGGTGGAAGGGTGCTGCGCGCGCTCTGGCGAAGTCAGCGTTCGTTGTTGAGGCGGATAGATATTGAAGAGCTGAACGGTGAGCTGGTCGGTGGATTCGACTCGCCCGATCGGACCGGTATAGCCTTTGGGTGCTACCAGGCGGCTATTTCGGCCGTGCCCCGGCAATACTCCGAACGGTTCAGTTTTGTACCGTACTGGCAGGGGGCATATTTCAAGGGGAACCTGAACGCGTCGATTGCCATACCGTTGTACAAAGTAGTGTACGAGCTTCTCGCCCTGCTTCTCAGGCTCCCGTTAAGAAAACTCGTCACTTTAACGATAGGAAAAGAGAAAGGAAGACATGATGTCGAATAACGTGGTCGAAATCCTCAAAGGCGTGGTCGGCGAGCTGCGCGAAATCTCGAAATCGGAAACGGTTATTGGTGAGCCGATCACGGTAGGCAACCGCACGGTTATTCCGGTGGTCAAGATCATGGTCGGATTCGGCGCCGGCGGCGGTCAGGGTGAAGATGAAAAAGCCCGATCCGGCTTCGGTGGTGGCGGCGGTGGTGGCGCCAGAGTCGAACCGGCCGCCTTTATCATTATGGACGAAAAGGGGATCTCGTTACTTCCGATGGCTAAGGGAAAGTGGGAGAACGTGATAGACGCCATTCCGGATATCGCTCGCAAAATCTCAGGGCTCAAAGAGAAATTCTCTTCCGGCAAGCATCAGGACAAATCCGACTCGGACAATCCGTCCGATGAATCCCACGAATAATCGAATTAATGGAGAGCGAGCCGGTGTGGGGAACACCGGCTCACTTAAAAAAGATTCCTCTTCTTAGATTACCTGAGGAAGAGTGTTGTATGAAAATAGTTACACGCTTACATACATGAGAAACGTCCCACGTTTTTGATACAATCTTTTTCGCAATAAATCAGGGAATTCTCACCCAAAAAGGACAGCCCTTGTCCCAGGGAAGGAACAAGGGCCGTTTAAATGTAGAACGGCTTAAACTGTGCCGGGAAGAGAATAGTTACACCGAATATAAAGAGTCAAATAGACCGCCGTTTGATACAACAAATTGACTTGCACCTGCTTTTTTTGGCCGAAAGAGGAAATCCGGAAACCATCACAATTTATAGGCGCAAGATTCGGCAAACGTGATTATATTGGCGCTACCTGCGTGTTGCACGCTCTCTCGCTATAACCCAAAGCTGCCGGAAAGTTTGCATTGGTGCCTGAACCCTCACAGAATTCTGACTCTCCACTCGTCTCATATCGAGACCCGATTTTCATTGCATTGGCCCTGGCTTTTGTCGGCTATGCTGCCCTCTTCATCTATCGAACCAGCTTCGTGATCAACGGCGAGCGGTTTTTCTGTCTTTTCGACGATGCCATGATCTCGATGCGATACGCGCGCAATCTGGCTTCGGGGCTCGGTCTGGTCTTCAATCCCCACTCCCAGCCGGTGGAGGGATTCACCAACCTGCTCTGGGTCCTGTACATGGCCCCGTGGCATTTCCTTCCCGTGGCCGCGTCGAAAATGTCGTTGTTCATTCAAATCAGCGGCGGACTGTTCCTTCTCATCAATCTGTTTTACGTGAGAAAGATCGCCCTATTCATTTCGAACAACTCCCTGCTCGCTTCGGGAATGGCCGTACTCTTCACGGCGTTCTATCTGCCCCTCAACAATTGGAGTTTGCAGGGGATGGAAGTGAGCATCCTCACCCTCTTTACCAGCATCGCCGTCTGGCTTGCCCTCCGAGCGGTACGTGATGACACCGATCCTTTGCCTGTGTTCGTCGTTCTGGGAGTGTCTCTTTTGGTGAGAATGGATATGGCCGTGATCTATTGCGTCTTGCTGGCTTATCTCTCAACTGTTCTGGAGAACCGGCGCAGACGAGTTTTGGTTGTCGGCGGAGCTGTCTTCTTTGTCGCGATAGTCGGGCAGCTTCTCTTTCAGTATTTCTACTTTGGTGAATTTCTTCCGAACACATATTACCTGAAAATGACCGGCTATCCTCTGATTCCGCGTGTTCTCCGAGGCCTGTATGTCACGATGCTATTCTTCTTCCATACTAACCCGCTTCTGGTCCTGCTCCCGCCCGGATTGATTCTGTTCAAGCGGGACCGCTCTATTCCCCTGCTCTTCTTTCTTCTGCTCGGACAGACCGCTTACAGCGTCTACGTGGGCGGAGATGCCTGGGAATGGTGGGGCGGAAGCAACCGGTTTGTCAGTGTCGTCATGCCGATGTTCCTGATTCTCGTTGCCTACGCCTTAGCCCTGATATACAAAGCTGTCAAGGATCGTTTGGCTGCCGCAAGCGACCGAATCCGCAATGGGGCCACGGTTGTCTTCGGGCTGGTGATAGCAGCCGTAATGCTGAATATCAACGCCATCAGCGGACCGGATGCTCTGTTAGAATGGCTGATTGTCAAGCCGCCGTTGCACGCCGGAGACAACAAGACGATGGTCGAACGTGCCCTGCTTATCGATCAGATCTCCGATCCGAATGCGTCGATCGCTGTCGATTGGGCCGGTTCCATTCCGTATTTCGCGAATCGCTCTACTGTTGATTTGCTCGGCAAAACAGACAGTAAGATCGCGCACGAACCGATGCGTGTGGATAAGGACATTGAACATTTCTACGAATTCTATCCCGGCCATCTGAAGTGGGACCTCAACTACTCGATCGGCGAACTGAAGCCCGACATTGTCGTGCCGATCTGG
>CAZFOY010000091.1:0-6423 GCA_964520865.1 uncultured Ignavibacteriales bacterium
GAAAGCGGTCCCGGAAGTACAGATTCAGAAACGGGATGATAAGACCGGCGCCGAGACCGACAAGGAAATTGCAAAACGAAAGCTTAAAGTAGAATCCTCCCCGCTCCTTGAGCTGTTTGCGGCCGAGCGATATTCGGTTTTCCTCTTTGGAGGGGCGTGAAGCTCGTATCATTCCGAATGGGATTAGGGCCAGCAGTCCGATCGCAATCCCGAGATACAACGTGTACTGATATCCAACCACAGCACTGCCGGTGTAGTCCGCCAGAATGTTAACCAATTTGCCCGAACCGACCGATCCGGTCATCCCGGCAACCAGCATAGTCCCGTAGGCTATCGAGAAGAGATGGGTCCTTTCATCGCCGGCGGAGTTCCGCATGTAAAACGGAGCTGCACCGACCCTGAAGAAGGTGAACGCCATACCGGCGAGAGCAGAGAACAGCACCAGCATCTCAAAAAGCTGCACGCTGCTTATGAAGTAACTGCAAATACCAAAGAGAATCACACTTACCAACAAGACCGGTTTCAGGCGGATGCGGCTGAGGATGATCGCGGCCGGAATCGCGATAAGGGTCATACCGATTGCCCGCGAAGAAATGATCAGTCCTATCTTCCCTTCGGCGAAACCAAGTTCCTTGAGATACAGATTGAGCAGCAGTTGAAAGACGTTGAAAGTAACCCCCATCAGAAACGAGCCGAGCAGGTACAACCGGGCGTTGCGAGTAAACTTTCTCACATAAGCGGTATATTCGCGCGTGCCGCTGAGCAGTCGCGAGATCAAATTCCCCCGGGATGAGGGTCCGGATGCGGATTCAGGGGTCCGGAAACTCATGCGTCAGGCGTTGGAAGCCCTAATCCAGTGCAAAAATTTCTCTTTCGCGGCCCCGCTTTCAACCGCCTTACGGGCCTTCTCAACCCCTTCTTTAATACTCCCTGCCTGTCCGCCAACGTAGATGATAGCCCCGCTGTTGTACAGAACGGCATCGCGATACGCCGACTCCTGACCGTCGAGAATCGAATGGAGAATGGCCAGATTCATCTCGGCATCGCCGCCCGCAAGAGCATCGGTCGGATACGACTTCAAACCGACGTCTTCCGGATGAAGCCCCTTGTTGGTAATCGAACCTTCCTTCACTTCGATATATCTCGTCTCAGCCGAGACGGAAAATTCGTCAAGCCCGTCTTTGGAGTGGGCGGTGATGACATGACGTGATCCGGTCATCGCCAGGACTTGCGCGACCAACGGGAGAAGGTCCATATTGTACACACCCAGTACCTGATGTTTAACCAGCGCAGGGTTCGTCATCGGTCCGAGGATGTTGAAGATGGTCCTTACCCCAAGTTCCCGACGCGGTACCGCCGCATGCTTCATAGCCGGATGGTACCGGGGGGCAAACATGAAGGCGAAGCCTACGTCATTCAGGTTCTTCTCAACCTGCTCCGGACCGAGGTCGATCTTTCCACCCGACTTTTCCAGCAGATCGGCCGAGCCACATTTCGAGGTGACCGAGCGATTCCCGTGCTTGGCTACAATTACTCCGGCCGCCGACGCCACCACTGCCGCCGTGGTCGAGATATTAAAGCTGTGCGAGCTGTCGCCGCCCGTGCCACAGCCATCGACTGTCATTTCCGAAGGTGCCTTCACTTTGACACAGTGAATGCGCATCGTATTGACAAACCCGGCAACCTCTTCAACTTTCTCACCTTTAAGTTTGAGCGCAACTATGAATCCTGCAATCTGCGATTCGGTCGCATCGCCACGCATGATTACATCCATCGCTTCGCTGGCTTCATCGAAGCTCAGGTCTTCGCCTGTCGACACTTTGGCAATAAACGGCTTGAGCATCAGATCGACTCCAGAAAGTTCTTGAGAATGTCCTTACCGCTCGACGTCATGATCGATTCCGGGTGAAACTGCACTCCGTAGAGAGGCATCTTCTTGTGTTGAATGCCCATGATAACGTTGTCGGCAGTTTTCGCTGTGACTGTAAATGCCGAAGGGAGTGTCTTCGGTTCGATAACCAGCGAATGGTATCTTGTCGCGACAAACGGCGACGGTATCCCCCGAAACAGTATTGTGTCGTCATGGGCGATTTCCGACGTCTTGCCGTGCATTAACGTGGGGGCATAACCTATCTTGGCTCCGAATACCTGCCCGATCGCCTGGTGACCAAGGCAGACTCCGAGTATCGGGACTTCACCCGCCATCTGTTTTATCAGTTCGCACATCATGCCAGCTTTCTCGGGTCGGCCCGGTCCGGGTGACAGAACGATCGCTTTCGGGAGCTTCTTCCCGATTTCATCCACGGAGAGAGCATCGTTACGATACACTTCAAGTTCGGCACCCAACTCAGCCAGGTATTGCACCAGGTTGTAGGTGAAGGAATCATAATTGTCCAGCATGAGTATCATCGCGTCAGTCCTTCATAATCGCATCTATTACAACCCGGGCCTTGGCTTCGGTTTCATGGAATTCTCGCACCGGTTTCGAGTCGGCCACGATCCCTGCTCCGGCCTGCACGAAATAAGTCTTACCCTTCTTGACCACTGTGCGAATGGCAATACAGGAATCGAGATTTCCCCAGAAATCGAGATAAGTAACCGCTCCGGCGTAGACGCCGCGACGGAGATGCTCCAGTTCATCGATAATCTCCATCGCCCGGATCTTCGGTGCACCTGATACCGTGCCGGCCGGAAAACAGGCCAAAAGGCCGTCCAGTGCCGAAACTTTGTTCTCCAGTTTGCCCGTCACCGAACTGACTATATGTATTACGTGTGAATACTTCTCGATTATCATGTTATCCTGCACTTGAACGGTGCCCGGCCGGGCGACTCGACCGATATCATTGCGGCCCAGATCCAGCAGCATGGTATGTTCGGCAAGTTCTTTCTCGTCGGCCAGCAACTCTCGAATCATTTTCAGATCCTCCTGCTCGGTACGCCCGCGCGGACGGGTACCAGCGATCGGTCTCGTCTCGATCTGCCTGTTCTCTATTCGGGTAAGCATCTCCGGTGAAGACCCGATCACCGCATTAGCGCCGAACTTGATGAGAAACATATACGGCGATGGATTGGTGCGTCGAAGCCGTCGGTAGACTTCAAGAGGCGTTCGTTCCGAACGGATATCCCAGCGTTGCGAGAGAACCACCTGGAAAATGTCTCCCTCTTTGATGTACTTCTTCGCTTTCGAGACCATCGAGCAAAACTGCTTGCGCTCGTAGCGGGCCGAAAGGCGGGCTCGGGACAACGATCTCGCTCGGACTTTCTTCAAGGGCCGCTCCAATCGACTCTCGATCAACTTGATGTCGGCGACTGCATCGTCATACTTCTTCTTAAGGCCGGGATTGCCGTTGTCGTGAAGTATGTTCGCGATTATCAGGATCTCCTGTCTGAGATGATCGAAAGCCACGATGCGACTGAACAGCCCGAATCTCATCTCCGGGAGTTTGATATCGTCGGGATTGTTATCGGGAAGCTTCTCCAGCCATCGGATTGTATCGTACGAGAAATATCCGACTGCGCCGCCGGTAAACCTCGGCAGATCGCCGACCCTGACCGGCTTGTATACGGAGAATAGCTCGTCCAGAAAGAGGTGAGGTTCTACGTCGTACGTCTGGGCGCTCCGGCCTTTACTGACTCGTACCCGATCGCGTTGTCCTTCGACAATCAGGAACGGATCGAACCCTACGAATGAATAGCGGGCCAGCTTCTCTCCCCCTTCGATCGATTCAAGCAGAAAAGCTTCGTTCTTTCCGGTGGCCAGCTTCATATAAGCCGAGACGGGGGTATCGAGATCGGCAGGTATGCGCACGTGGACCGGAATGACATTCCCTTTCCGGTTCAACTTTTTGACTTCGTTCAGAGATATCATGTAAACAGAAAGCTCCCGGAACAGACCGGGACTACCGGTCCGGTCAGTTCGATAATTCCCGAGGATTCTTTCCAGTGAATGAACAGCGATCCGGTCTCGAAGACTACTTCGCAGTTTCTCTCGGTCAAGCCCATAAGGACAGTCGTACAGACCGAAGCAGCGGCGCCGGTACCCGAGGACCCGGTGGCGCCAGCCCCTCTCTCCCAGTCTGCAACCTGGATCTTGCGTCTGTTAACGACGCGCACGAATTCTACATTCGTCCGGTGCGGAAACGATTTGTGATGCTCGATCTCATGCCCGAGCGAGTGCCAGTCGAAATCAAAGTCACTCACGATCAGGACGGTGTGCGGATTTCCTACTGACAGGCAGGTCACCGGGAAGTCCATCCCGCCTACTTTGAGTGGAGAATTTATCAGAAATCGCTTGCGCGTTTTCACCGGAACATACTTGCTTTCGAACGCGGGGCGACCGAGTTCGCATTTCATCTGGTATCCGGCTCCATCCTTCTTCACCACGCTGACCGTATCGGTAGAAACGGCAGTTTCAAAACTGTAGGTCCGTCTCGGCTTGTTGAGCAGGTATTCGTACAGCCCGGCAATTCTCAGTCCGTTTCCCGACTTCTCCGCCCAACTGGCATCGGCATTGTAAATATCGAATTTCCTGTCGGCATCGTCGGACTCGGAGAGATATACGACCCCATCGGCCCCCACTCCGGATTTTCGATCGCATATCGCTTTGGCGACCGAGCCAAGCTGTCTCGTGGTGAGGCGTACTTTGGAGCGGTCGACGACGACAAAGTCGTTTCGCAAGGCATGGTATTTTTCGAAAGGGATTAGCATAGAAGAGGATATACCGAACGACACCTGATTGCAATAAAAAAAGGCCCGTCAGAAGGCGGGCCCGAAATCGCAGTTCGTCAGCCTATATGTTCTCTTTGAACAGCTCACCCAGCCGCCCGATACCGGTCACGATCTGGTCCGGACTGGCCGTGGAGAAATTGAGCCTGAGTGTGTTCAGCCCGCGTCCGTCCGGGAAGAACGGTTGTCCGTAGACATAGGCAACCTTTTTCTCGACCGCCTTCGGCAGGAGATCCTTCGCGGACATATGTTCCGGCAGCTCGATCCACAGGAACAACCCGCCTTCGGGATGGGTCCAGCGGATACCCGGCGGGAACGTCTCTTCCATTGTCTTGATCATCAGATCCCGTTTATGCCGGTAATCGGCCACTATTTTCTGAATATGAGGTTCGAGTAAACCGCGTTTGATAAACTCATAGATAATGTACTGACAGAGGGTGTTCGTGTGGAGGTCGGTACACTGCTTGACCTTCTCGAACTGCGACATAATGTCGGTCGGTCCGTTCATCCATCCGATACGAAGACCCGGAGTGATGATTTTTGAGAAAGTCCGGATCGCGATCACCTCGTCGTTACCGAACGACTTAAGCGTCGGCACCCGATTACCCGAGAAGCGAATGTCACCATACGGATTATCGTCGATAATCGGAATATTGTATTGGGCGGCGATTCTTACCAGCTCTTTGCGCCGTTCAACCGACATCGTGATACCGGTCGGATTCTGGAAGTTCGAGACAGTGTAGATCAGCTTGGGCCGATACTGCTTGATCTTGTCTTCGACCTGATCGATGATCATACCTTCATTGTCCATATCAACCGTAGCGTACCGCGCCTGATAATAGTTGAACGCCTGAAGCGCGCCGACATAGGTTGGATACTCGGTTATTATGTAGTCACCGCGATCGATGAATGCTCTCGCGACCAATTCAATCGCCTGCTGACCTCCCGCAGTAATGAGAATATTATCGATAGTACTTGGCGTACCGCGATCGCTCGCTCTCTTGGCAATGACCGTTCTCAGTTCGTTCACGCCGCGAGTCAGGCCGTACTGAAAGGCTGTCGGTCCGTATATATCCACCACATCATGCATGATCTTCCGGAGATCTTCGAGCGGGAAAAGCTCCGGTGCCGGCAGTCCGCCGGCGAATGAAATCACCCCCGGCTGAGAGGAAATTTTGAGGATTTCACGGATGATCGAAGATTCAAGTTTCAGGACATGCGGGGCTATTTTCCACAGATCTGCGTGGGCTCTATCTGCTCGTTCAGTCAACATATACACTCCGTCCTTTCCCGTTCTGGTTCGACTCGGAGCTGGTCTTTAACACGTACCAACTGATCCAGTATTATCATACTCAGTATAGGAAATCAAGGACCGAAAAACAACTCAAAAGGGAGCATTTTGTGAAAGTAGTAACATGCGAACGGCGAATTCATGCCCGAATGTCAATATATGTTATTGACCCGTACATTCATAACAGTTGCCCCTTTGTTGCCTGGTTAAGGACGGGTCAACCTATGGTGCAGTGTGAAATCTCACCATGTATCCGCCGTAAGGATAGCCTGACATATTCATTGGCATGCCGGTATGTGACTCAACATCACCGTACAGGAACATCATATAGTCTTGGTCGGCCATGAGTGACGAGTCCGGCACGAACCAGCAGCTGTCGCCGGCATTGTTCCAGTGGAAGCTGCCGG
>CAZFOY010000092.1:0-5204 GCA_964520865.1 uncultured Ignavibacteriales bacterium
CTTCACGACTGACTCTGTCCGCAGAATACTACTCACAACGTGGTGACCGAAGTCCTCCGGAATCGTTCGGCCCATTGCTGGCCTTCAACCTGTTCCCGGATTTGAATGCGCTGATGATTCGCCTCAGCCTGAATCACGACTTTTAGATCCGGCTTACATTCGAGTACGCAGGAGCGGACGAAATCACCCTCGTCCGCTCTTTTGTTTCCCCGTTCCGTTGTCTCGTCCGGTGAGAACTTCCCTGCTCAAGCTCCCAACAAAAGCTTATAGCTCAAAAGGTTGATTGGCGCCAATCGATCCGGCAGCTATGTCGGCCGCGCAGCAACCGGTTCAAAAGTGATTTGCTTCTGCCGCTCCGGAGATGTATAATGTAGGACTCATTCAGTCAACAATCGTAATCCGAAACCAGGATCAGGCTGGAGATGACTCAATGGACGATCGCTGGAAAGAGACAATTTGGCAGCAGTTCGGCGGAAGTATCGATATGCTGGAAAACGCCATGAGGGCATGTCCCGAGTCGCTCTCGGGAGATCGAACACAGCACCCGGAGTTCTGGTACACCGTCTATCACACCCTCTTCTTTCTTGATTTCTATTTGTCGGATACCGATCAGGGTTTCATGCCCCCTGAACCGTTCACGCTGAGCGAGTTGGATCCGGCCGGCGTCATGCCGGAGCGGGTGTACACCAAAAAGGAGCTTCTCGACTATCTGCAGCACGGACGCGGGAAATGCCAGGCTGCTATCCGGGCTCTCACCGAAGAAACGGCCTATCAACCCTGGAAAGGTGAGTGGATGAAGCTCCCGTTCATTGAACTCCTTCTTTACAATATGCGCCACGTACAGCATCATGCCGCACAACTCAATCTCATGTTGCGGCGCGCTGTCGACTCGGCGCCGACATGGGTGCGGAAGACAAAAGTCGGGCTGAACGATATTATAGAATCGCAAGCGTAAGGACATCTGAACATGGGAACAACGCCTCCGTTCGAAATGCAGACAGGACACAAGTTCTATTCCGCATTCTGCTTTAGCAAGACATGGGATTTCATCGACCGGCCGGTCCGTACCGAACAGGAGAACCTGTCAATGCTTCACAGCTGCCTTGCGTCGCTGTGGCATTGGTCGCAGCGGGACGACGTCACCCCGAAACACCGGTCGATCGGCTATTGGCAGGCATCCCGCGTGTTCGCTCTCCTCGGAAAGGCCGATGATGCCCGGACGTACGGTCAGCTCAGCCTGGACAACAGCGGTGAGCTTGAACCGTTCTACGTCGGTTATGCGTACGAAGCTCTCGCCAGAAGCGAACAGGTTGCCGGGGACACCTCCAGGATGGAGGAGTATCTCAAAGCTGCCCGAGAACAGTGTGAGAAGGTTACGGATACCGATAGCAGGAAACAGCTCGAGGAGGATCTCAAGACGATCGGATAGCATCCGATTGACTACCTCGGATGATCTTAGGGAACATGCGGGGCATAAGCGCCGGACAATGGAAGCCACTTGTTCGAATATTAAATATCTTGCAACTCATAAAGGAACAGCTAATGAACCAACACCAAGATCGAATCACAACTCACAAGCGGGCGCACGTATGCGGTCTGCTCGCCATGCTAATGGTCCTGCCTATGATTCTCCTGCTGGCATCTTCGAGCTCGGCGCAGGAAGATCGAAAACCCAAGAATCTCAAGATCCTGCCGGAGACGATCTCGCACGATTCGCTGATCGCGATAATGGGCCGATTCGAAGACGCTCTTGGCGTAAACTGCGGATTCTGTCATGAACGGAGTAAGACCGGTCGCGATTTGGATTTTGCCTCCGATGCGAAGAATACCAAGTTGACCGCTCGGGATATGATGAAAATGGTCAGCAAACTTAACGACAGCTATCTATCGAATCTTCCGACCAAATCGGATGCTCCGCTTGTAGAGGTCGAATGCTACACCTGTCATCGGGGGCAACCTAAACCGAAACTCTTGCAGAACGTGCTCAGATCGGAACTCGAGACCGGCGGCATGAAGGGGCTTGACTCCACCTACCGCGATCTTCGTGACAAATATTACGGCAGCGGTACGTTCAATTTCAGCGCCCAGACTCTGGCCTATCTGGCTCTCGATGTTGCTGATCAGAGTCCGGATAATGCCCTGGCCATTCTAAAGCTCAATTCTGAATTTAACCCGAAATCACTGATCAACGAGTGGGCGACCGGCCGAGTCTACATTGACCAGGCCGACACGGCCAATGCCATAGCCGCTTTTGAACGGGCCCTGCAAATTGATCCGAACAATCGACGCATTGCCCATGATTTACAGATGCTCCGAGGAGGCAGGGGCCCGGAGACCCATTAGCGAGCCGATTCAGTCGGACGAATTGTCATCCTGAGGAGGTTTGAGACCTTCATCCTCCTCGGGATCTTGATTATCAGCGCCGGGTTCGTCCGGCCCCATTTCTTCCGAATTTTCTTCAGATTTCTCGACCTCTGATTCCGCCACCGTATCATCAGCTTTGACCAATTGCTCCGGAGAGTCCTCTTCGAGAGGTGCGTCGGCATGCTCGTGAAGGAACATCTCCTTTGGCATCTTGCCGGTATACCACGACGGATTATTCGGATAGACGGGAGGATTAAAGATAGTCGAATAGAAATGCCAGATCAGAATAGCCAACCCGGCCAGGATCGCTTCATAGAAGTGAACCACCAGCATCACGCCAACTGCACCGACCTTAAGAAGACTCTCCGTGAACGTGCCGAACCAGAGTGCCGCTCCGGTAACGGTCATGACCACCGTGCCCCATACCAGCGCCCAGTATTCTGCTTTCTCGATATAGCTGAACCGGCCGAACTTCGGCGGCTCACGCCGCAATCCGAGATCGTAGGCCATCGTCTGGAAGAACTGCACAAAGTCTTTCATCCGGGGGAATATATCCCAAAGGAACTGCTTACCACGGCGGCTGAACAGGTAGATCAAATGCCAGACAGCGGTTCCGACAAACAACAGCGCGGCGACAAGGTGGATCGCACGTCTCACCACGAAGCCACCGGGCCAGCCGAACAGAAATCTCGCCCACCACGAGCCGGAGTAGTGGAAGGCGAAACCGGTAATGGCCAGAACGGTGAATGTGACCATCAGGAGCGTGTGCTGCCAGAGTTCGTTGCGGTGCATCCTTACCACTTGCTCTCCCTGATTGAGCACACGGATCCGCTTGCGTAGTTCGATCAGCCAGTGTACAATCATAGCGCCGATAATGAGAATTATCGCGACAATGTAGATCCCGCGGACAGTCCTCCCCGTCTTGTTGAGGAAGATCCCTTTTGTCTTATGAATCTCGATGCTGGCAAGCTGCGGCGTGATGCTCCGATGGCACTTCGCACAGGTCGCCTGGACATTGGCCGGAGCGATAGACGAAGCCGAGTCGGTCATCGGGAGGATAAGATGAGCGCGGTGGCACGACGAGCAATTCGCCACCCTCGGATCGCCGTCGGTGCTCTTCAAACCGTGATAACTGTGCCGCCAGGATGCCATAATATTCGTCGGCAGGCCGTATTTGACGTTCAGTTGCTCACTCACATGGCAGGGAGCGCAGACGGTGAGTGAAACCTTGGTCGGACTGACTCGCGATTTCGGGTCTTTCACATGCAGAATCGCGTGCGAGCCGTGGCAATCGGTACAAACCGGCGTGTCCGTCTCTCCGCGCGCCGCCGCCTGCCCATGTACTCCCCGCTCATACTTCTTCTCGATCTCCTGGTGACACCTTCCGCAGGTGTGGGATATATTGAAGTGATAGATCGTTGACTTCGGGTTGCTCGGTGCCAGGATAACATGCGCAGTACCCTGCTCGGAGTGACAGTCGATGCACGTAGCAACAAGACCGCTATCCGCTCCTCTAAGGCGGGAGTGCACGCTCGTTTCGTATATCTCGACCGGCGAGATCATCGGAATATGTGCCTGCCCGACGATCGCCTTGTCCTCATGGCACCGACCGCAGGTTTTCGGAAGGTTGTTCGGGTTGGCGGTCGACTTGGGATTGTCCGGTGAGAGAATATTATGGGTTCCGTGACAATCCCAGCAGGCCGGAAATAGCTCCCCCGGCTTCTCTTTCTTGAATCCGTGATATTGATAGGTAGCAGCTACATCGGTATGGCAGTTGCCACAGTCAACGGGCGCCATATGATCGGGGTGGGGCAGATCGGTCGCTTCGGCGTGACAGTCAACACAGTCGAGATCACCATGAATCGAATGCGCGAATACCGTGCTGTCGACGAACAACGAGATCTCTTTACCCGTGGAATCGGTAGTAGTGAAATCTCGGTTACCGTGACATTCCAGACACTCGTTAGCGCGAAGGGGCTGCGCAAGACAGACCACCGCTACTGCGACGAGGATGAGGCAGAATTCGAAGACAATATAACGTCCGGCCCGAATGTGACCGGCACTCACACCTGACATATTCACTTTCCCCGAAAGCAACGCTTGTGCGAAAATTCACTAATCTTTATAACCGAAGTAAACTGGGAATGCTCCCGAAAGAAAGTTTTTTGACCGAATTGATTGTGGCTTTGGAAGATATCTGGACTGTTCTGGGATGGCTAACTGCTCGCTGACAACGGGATAAATTTTGTCGTATTCTCGCGTGTGACGCTTACGTCAACGGAGAAAGAAGCGGATCAGGAAGTCTGAGGATGAGTTGAGGCTATTCTCTGAACCGGTATCCGGCACCTTTGACAGTTTCGATATAGCTACCGGCATCTCCGAGTTTTCGGCGCAGTCCGACAACGTGAACGTCGATCGAACGGTTGGTCACCCCGTTGAATTCATACGAGCGGCTGTAGGTCCCGTTCCGCATACCGACATCGCCGAAAAACGCGTTAAGATCTCCACTGTAGGATTTGTATCTGTCCGTAATTGCGTAGATAAACTTCCGCTCGCGGTGACTGCGATCTTTCATCTGATAGTTGGCGCCGGTCTTGAATCGTAGCGTGCGTGACAGCGGTACGGTCATGTCGGCCTTGTATTCATTGTTGGTTTCGTCCGTGTCACGCCAGACCCGAATCGACTTTTCGTACCTTCCGGGGCTCAGCACGTAGTCGTAAGTTCCATCCCAGACATAGTCGCCGAATTCGTTCTCCGCCAGATTCCGTGATGACGATATCAGTCAGAATCGTTCCCGCGTAGCCGATACTCGAGACGTGCAGCCTGTAGACGCCGGCCGG
>CAZFOY010000093.1:0-4269 GCA_964520865.1 uncultured Ignavibacteriales bacterium
TACAGATCGAAATCCAGCACACTATCCACTGTCAGCGTGTGGGTGAATATCGGGATATAGCCGGACACGTCCTGGCGAGTTTGAGCTGATACGGATTTCCCCTCCATAAATTTTAGTATCGACTTTTGAGGTCCCGGACTTGAGTCCCCCAAACCCAGGGTACATTTGAGACATCAGGCTTGTCGGGTTCATAGTCGGATTGTCAACTGAGGGCATGTTTCGCCCAGTCGAGCGTACCTGTGGCAACGAACTGAGAAATTGACAGGGGCGAAAATTTCTTGAATAGTCGGTCAGGCGCCGGCTAACCGCGGTGCGTGCTCTTGCCTCGGGTCAGGATGACATGAGCGGCGACATTGATGAGAAGGACCATAGCCAACAGAATGAAGCCGGCCGCCCAGGCCTGACGATGCCAGTCTTCGTATGGAGAAATGGCGTAGGCAAAGATCATCACCGGAAGGGTCGCCGTCGGCTGGCCCCAGCCCGAGGCCCAGAACTGGTTGTTAAGCGCGGTGAACAAAAGAGGAGCGGTTTCCCCGGCCACTCGGGCAAAGTTCAACATGGTGCCGGTGACAATACCTCGAAAAGCATACGGTATGATCACGGTGACGATTGCCTGCCACTTGGTTGCCCCAAGTGCAATCGCGGCGTCGCGCTGCGACTGCGGTACTGCACTGAGAAACTCCGCCGTACTTCGGACCGCAATCGGAATCATCATTACCCCCAACGCAACACTCCCGGCGAGCGCCGAGAAATGCTTCATCGGGTGCACGATCAAAGTGTAAACGACAATACCGATTACGATCGACGGCACGCCGTTCAGCAGATCGGTCATGTATTGCAGCGTGAATCCGGCTGTCGGTCCGGCATATTCACTGAGATAAACTCCGCCGAGGAATCCGAGCGGAATCCCGAGAAGAGTCGCAAGCAGCAGGATCTTTCCGCTTCCGACGATGGCATTCGCCATTCCGCCACCGGTTTCTCCTACCGGGACCGGCAATTTGGTAAAGAACGACCAGTTAAGGGCGCTGGCTCCGTTATAAAACAGGTAGCCGAGAATGAACAGGAGTACACCCATAGTAAAGAAGGTGCTCAGGCCGGTAAGTCCGAACATCAGGACGTTGGTGCCGCGTTTGCGCGCGGTAATAGATATCATGAGTGCGCCCCCTTGCGGGTCGTGGCGATAATAAGTAGACGAGCCAGACCGTTAATCACGAACGTTACCGCAAAAAGCACCAGTCCAAGTTCGATGAGAGAGCTCAGATAAAGGTCCCCGGTCGCTTCGGTAAACTCGTTGGCGATCACGGCGGCGATCGAGTACCCGGGGGCGAGCAATGAGGCTTTGATCTGAGGGGTGTTTCCGATCACCATCGTGACCGCCATCGTCTCACCGAGCGCCCGGGCCAGCGCCAGAAACACCGAACCGACAATACCGGTCGACGCATACGGTACCACGACCCGCCAGGTAGTCTGCCAGTGGGTGCTGCCGAGGGCAAGCGATGCCTCGCGCTGTTCCCGTGGTACCGCCAGCAAGACTTCGCGGGATACCGAGACTATGAACGGAACGATCATAATAGACAGGACGATCGCGGCCGAGAAATAACTCACTCCATAGAAAGCGCCCTGGAAAATCGGCAGGAATCCGAAGACGGACTTCAGAGCAGGAACGATGTACTCGCGAAGAATCGGGACGAGCACGAAAATTCCGAGCAGTCCGTAGATAACACTCGGTACTGCCGCCAGTAATTCGATTAAGAAGGCGAGCGTATCCGAAAGTCTTGGCGGCGCCAGCTCGGCAAGAAAGATGGCAGAGCCAAGTCCGAGAGGGACGGCGATCACCAATCCGACGATCGACGTTATCACCGTGCCGTAGATAAACGGCAGCGCTCCGAAAATCCCCGCCACCGGATCCCAGACCGACGTCACGAGGAAATGCCAGCCGAACTTGTCCCGCGACATCGCCGACTGTGCATACAGTTCATAAAAGATGGCGGCGGTGATCAGTATGATCAGAGCCGCCGCCGCCAACGTAAGATACTTGCCTAACCGGTCACCGCTCCAAATCCTGCGAGCCAGAGAAAGGGGCCTGTCGCTGGGCCGCAATGATTCAGCTGTAACCGATGAATTTGCCATGCGCGAATTTACTTAATTTTCTCGATTGCCGCCATCTCTTTCGACACCACGGGCGGAGGAAGCTGGGCGTACGAAAGGGATTCAGTATATTTCTGCCCGTCGGTCATCATCCAGTGCAGGAAATCAGTGATAGCTTTTCTCTTGGTCGCATCCTGAATCTTGGACGGTACCAGCAGCCAGGTGAAACTGCAGATCGGGTAAGTCTGGTCGCCCGGGGCATTGGTGATGGAGACGCGGAAATCATCCGGCATCTTCTTCGCCGCACCGGCCGCCGCATCGGTCACGCTGGCCAGATTAGCCTTGATGAACTTGCCGGCAGAGTTTTCAACCGCACCGTAGGACATCTTGTTCTGAAGGGCGTAAATCAATTCCACATAACCGATAGCGTACGGAGTCTGTTTGACCAGACCGGCCACACCCTCGTTGCCTTTGCCGCCGAGACCGACCGGCCAGTTGACGGAAGTACCGACGCCGACTTTGTCTTTCCACTCAGGACTGACTTTAGCCAGATAATCGACCCAGATATAGGTGGTTCCACTACCGTCGGAACGGTGGATGACCACGATGTCCTTGGCGGGAAGCTTGACGTTCGGATTGGAACTGGCGATTTCCGGGTCATTCCACTTGGTGATCTTGCCGAGGAATATGCCTGCGAGAGCCTTGGGCGTGAAATTCAGTTCGACGTTCATACCTTCGAGGTTGTAGGTCGGGACGACACCGCCGAGCACGGTCGGGAAATGAAGTATTTCGCATCCCTGCTTGTCTTCGAATTCTTTAAGCTGTGCTTCGTTCATCGGACCATCGCTGGCGCCGAAATCCACTGTGCCGGCAGTGATCTGACGGATGCCGCCGCCCGAACCGATCGATTGGTAGTTGAACTGGACGTTCGGATGCAGCTTGGCATACTCGCTGAACCACTTAGAGTAGATCGGGTACGGGAAAGTCGCGCCCGCGCCGTTGATCAGATCCGCAGCCGAACTGAGTCCGGCCAGCATGACCGTCAGAAAGGCGATTGTGAGAAGTTTCCGCATAGGACCTCCTTGATTGAAAACAATTTTCCGGGGACAGGTTCCCCACTCTGTTACTTTGCGTTTTCGCATTCCGGCAGTAAGCCGGGGCGGTTGATTTCATTTTCGCAATTTGTAACCCCGATAAAGCCGATTCGATGTTAGCGCTCGATTAGTCTCGTGTTAGCTTTGGGTAAATGGGGTATGCGGGTTATATCGATGAACGACAAATAGTTAACGAAAAGCTGAAAGGATATCGAGGGTACATTGTCAGGCCAAAACGTGACCTGCTGCATCATCACTCACAAAAGAAGGGACCTCTCGGTTGAGGTCCCTTCCCAAATTTAGAGGAATTCGAGGCGATTCGGGCTAAAAGACGAACGCTTCGACTGAAACGCCTGCCTGCAGATAATATCCGCTGACATTGTCATATCCACTCCGAGTCATGATGTCGTGCTGGAACTCGATTGCCGGTTGGACCGCAACTGAATTCGAAATCATCACGTCCGTCCCAGCCAATGCGCCAAGAGTCCACATAGCCTGGGAGCCACCGCCCGAGTAGGACGTGCGAAGGACTTTTAGTCTGACCAGCGGGTAAACAGCTCCCTTTGGTTCGGATCGTGATTTGTCGAGTCCCAGATATAGCGACAAAACCGGCCCCACGCCAAACCTCGTGTAGTGATAGCCCCCTCTTGACTGATGCACCAGATCAACGACGAGGCCGAGCGCAACTCCGTCGGAAATGAACTGCGAATAGCTGGGAGCGAAGCTGACGACAAAGAGTCCCTTCCCGCCCACTTCGTATAGATCCCCTCCTGCGTAACTGAATGCCACCTGGCCGGCGATCATTCTGCTGCCCTGCTCAATCGGGAGCTTGGCAGCTGCAGCAGTCGATGCTACCGCCAGGATACTGATACAGAAAACGAACCACTTCATTGAAACCTCCTCTGAAGAAGTACTCAAGTTGTACAAGCGTATGCCCTCATTGCCCCTGCAAGGTCGCCTGCGCCAATCTTCGTCCTGGGAAAGAATAGCAGCGCATATTTGCGAAAGATCGGGACAACTCTCGTTCAGCGGTAGAGCGGTACACAATACTGCATGAGCGATCCACACTAAACAAGCGAAAAGTGGG
>CAZFOY010000094.1:0-4223 GCA_964520865.1 uncultured Ignavibacteriales bacterium
CCATCTTGGAACCTGCCGCGGACGCCACTTGGGGACAAGACATTCGGAATTGGCCGAACCGGGCCTCGGGTTACCACCCACCTGGCATTCGAATCGGCTGTCGCCAAATCTCACTGAGGTGGGCTACCGGCGATCATCTTCACCAATGTGCCCGGGCATATTCTCACTCAGAGCAGCGTCCCGCTCAATATCACCGCTGCCACCGAGAAATAAATCACCAAACCGGTAACGTCGACAAGGGTGGCGACGAACGGTGCCGATGATGCCGCCGGGTCCGCCCCCGCTCGTTTGAGCACGAAAGGAAGCATCGATCCGGACAACGTTCCCCACATGACTACACCGACCAGCGTCAGCGAGACGGTGATAGCGACAAGCAGCCAGTGCATTCCGTAAACGTGAAAGACGTTCTCCCAGATCATGATCCGGAAGAAGCCGATTACCCCGAGGATCGACCCGAGAGCCAATCCGGATGTGATCTCCCGTCGCATTACCCGCCACCAGTCTTTCAATGTTACTTCGCCAAGGGCCATCGCGCGGATGATCAATGTAGCCGCCTGGGAGCCGCTGTTGCCGCCGCTGGAGATAATCAGCGGGACAAAGAGCGCGAGAATCACCGCCCGGGCTATTTCCTTTTCGAAATATCCCATCGCCGTAGCGGTGAGCATCTCCCCTAAAAAGAGGAAAACCAGCCAGCGCGCACGTTTCTTGACCAGCGATGGAATCGGCGTTTCCAGATAAGGCGTTTCGATTGCCTCGAGTCCGCCGATCTTGTGAATGTCCTCGGTCGCTTCTTCGGAGACGACATCGAGGATGTCATCGACCGTCACGATACCGAGCAGGACGCCGTCGGAGTCGGTCACCGGGAGGGCGATCCGGTCAAGATCCTGGATCATTCTCACCGCTTCTTCCTGGTCCTGATCGGCCCTGAGAGCGTCAAACTGGTAGTTCATGACCGAAGCGACCGTCGCGGTGGCGGCGGCCAGGATGAGGGTGCGGAGGCGAAGGTCATCGATGAGCTTGCCGTCTTTATCGACCACATAGATGACATTGACCGTCTCGGCGTCCCGTCCGTGCTTCCGGATATGGTCGAGCGCCTGCGCAATCGTCCAATCCGGCCGAACGGCAACATAGTCCGGCGTCATAAGACGGCCGACGCTGTATTCCGGGTAGCCGAGCAGCATGCGGGCCTGAGCGAGTTCCGACGGGGAGAGGAGATCCATCAGCTTGCGGGTCACATTGGCCGGCAGTTCTTCGAACAACTTCGTGCGATCATCCGGATCGAGTTCGTTCAGAAGGGTGGCCAGGTGCTCGTTAGTCAGATTCTGAATAACCAGCTCCTGTTCCGGGTGCTCGAGATAGGCGAACGCCTGGGCCGCTTTCTGGCGGCCGAGCAGGCGGAAAAGCAGCGCCCACTCCTCGTCCGGCATCCCCGAGAGCAGATCGGCAATTTCCGGCGGTTCCATCTGGGAGATCGCGTCCTTGAGCGTTCGGTAATCCCGATTCCGGATCAGTTCCTTGATTTCCGGGGTTAACAGTTCCTTAAGCATGGGAGATCCTTTCGCGGGACGTCCGCAAAGGACACGGTTCGCATTGGATCGCATCTGCCGGCGCGCCAAATACGCCCGCGGCGATTTCGATATTCTGAATGGCAGGGTCCCGGAAGTCCGGGGCGAAGGTCTGGTTTCTCATGGTTCACCTCCTGTCCTGGCCGCAATGGAATGCAAGCGGCTGGAGGCAAACCTTGCTCAGCTCAAATCAGGAGGGAGGAAGGCAGCGTCAGCACAAAAGCCCCATTGCGCCCACGAGGGCCGGGTTCTTCTTGTTCGTTTGACGTCAAGTTCTGGGAAATGCTCGGACTACAACTGCCGTCGGAGCTGTTCATCGTGTCCTCCATATCGAGTTAGCGGACGGCCGACTGCTTCGGCCGAAAAACCGTAGGAATATAAGCCATGCTCGACAGTTTACAAGGGAAAACAGCCGGCCAGCCCGATTTGATCCCGCTCTCATGACTCCAAACCGTCGACTCAGTTTTGATCGCTTACTCAAAATATCGATTTTCCCATTGACATTTGAGTCGTTGTATTATTATATTCGCATAAGCGGATATATAACGAAACCAAGGAGAAGTATAGCCCGTGGAGCACGTGACAAGAAGACTCTCGTTCCTCGATAGATACCTGACCCTCTGGATATTTCTCGGCATGGCAGTAGGCGTAGGGCTGGGGTATCTGGTACCTTCGATCGAGGGATTCATCAACCACTTCCAGGTCGGCACGACTAATATCCCGATCGCGATCGGCCTGATTCTTATGATGTACCCGCCGCTGGCCAAGGTCAAATACGAGGAACTCGGCGATGTTTTCCGCAACACTCGCGTTCTCGGCCTGTCGCTCGTACAGAACTGGGTGATCGGACCGATCCTTATGTTCGCGCTGGCGATTATCTTCCTGCGCGGTTACCCGGAATACATGGTCGGTCTGATCATGATCGGACTGGCGCGGTGTATCGCGATGGTGATCGTCTGGAACGAGCTGGCCAAAGGAGACACCGAATACGCCGCCGGACTGGTCGCTTTCAACTCGATTTTCCAGGTCCTTTTCTACTCTCTCTATGCCTGGGTGTTCATCACCGTTCTTCCGCCGCTGTTCGGCCTGAGCGGATCCATTGTCGACGTCTCCATGAAGCAGATCGCGGAATCAGTTTTCATCTATCTGGGCATACCATTCCTCGCCGGGATGCTGACAAGACTAATCGCCTTGAAGACAAAAGGAAAGAGCTGGTACGAGCAGAAGTTCATTCCGAGGATCAGCCCAATCACGCTCATTGCACTGCTCTTCACCATAGTTGTGATGTTCAGCCTCAAGGGAAATCTGATCGTTAAGATCCCTCTGGACGTCCTTAGGATTGCAATTCCGCTGCTGATTTATTTCGTCGTGATGTTCCTGGTGAGCTTCTGGCTCGGGCGCAAAGTGGGCGCAGACTATTCGAAAACAGCGACTCTCTCATTCACCGCGGCGAGCAACAACTTTGAACTGGCCATCGCCGTCGCGGTTGCCGTGTTCGGCATCAACTCCGGAGCGGCCTTCGCGGCTGTGATCGGTCCGTTGGTCGAGGTCCCGGTGCTCATCTCGCTGGTCAATGTCGCCCTCTATTTCCAGCGGAAGTACTTCGGACCGCCTTCCAACAAAACGGAGGCTACCCATGAAACCGCATGAACAGTTCAAAGGCCTCGGGGATCCGACCCGCCTCAGAATAGTCGCACTCCTGCTCGAAAAGGAGCTGTGCGTCTGCGATCTGCTCGAAGTTCTCCGTCTTCCGCAGTCGACCGTCTCGCGGCATCTGGCGAAACTCAAGTCATCGGGGCTGGTGCTGGACCGTCGCGAAGGAAAATGGGTGCACTACCGCCTCGAAGAAACTCCGCTGGTGAAGGATCTTCGGAAAGTTCTCAAAGACAATCTGACCAGGGTCGAACCGTACGCAAGCGATATCGGACGACTCCACAATTTGATATCCGCAGGAAGGTGTGTGGCATGCCAATGAATACGACCCGCATCCTGGTCCTGTGCACCGGTAATTCCTGCCGGTCGCAGATGGCGGAGGGGCTTTTTCGGCACTACGGAGGGAAATCGGTGGAGGTCTTCTCAGCAGGACTGGAGCCCAAAGGTGTGAATACGCGCGCCGTGGCGGCGATGAAAGAAATCGGGATCGATATATCTCAACAGACCTCGGATCATATCTCACAATACATCAACAATTCGTTCGATTTCGTCATCACGGTCTGTGACAGCGCCGCCGAGCGCTGCCCTGTCTTTCCGGGGCAGGGGACGAAACTGCATTGGCCGTTCGAAGATCCGGCCGATGCATCCGGGTCGGACGAAGAAATAATGTCGGTATTTCGCCAGGTTCGCGACAAGATGGATCGGAAGATAAAGAGCTGGTTGGCGGAGCAGCATATTCCGGCGTAGCCTGATCGCATGCACCATCCTCTCTTGTAGGCCCGACCATTCTTATGGCCGGGTGTGTCATCTTGACGTAGGTCGGTGTTCCGACCGAGCATACCCCATTCATGGGGTGTGCGACGGAGAAACCCGACATTTGTCTTGTAGGGCAGCCTCGTCTTCGAGCCTGCCGTATCACGCATGCCCTCAGGCATGCATCTCCGACCCGCTGGTCGTTCCCGGCAGGTTCTAAGAAGGTGTATGGTGTCAAGAGATAGGTTACAC
>CAZFOY010000095.1:0-4220 GCA_964520865.1 uncultured Ignavibacteriales bacterium
GATCCAGATAACCGTACTGATCTGAATATTCGTAAAAGTACCTGTGATCCTTCCGGATGGGTCCGATAAAATTCCCGCCTTCGGGCCAGTCCGGAGATCCCCGATACCAGTTGCATGAAAGGTGGGCGCGGTTCTCAAGTCTTCCCGGCGGGTAGGCTAAAATCAGGAAGGCCGCCACATTCGGACAGGAACGCTGCCAGAAACCGTTCGGTAATTGCACTTCGTAGTCTCTGAAGGCACCATCGATCGGCTGCCCGTCACGATTGGCAAACCAGGCATAGGCTGCGGTGTCAGTGATAGCGCCGCAACGCGGATTCTGCACCTCGGTTCTGAATCCTCCGATAGTAGAACTGAAATTCGAACCTGAATCGCCGTGGAATAACCCGATTGTCGGTCGATAGTCTATGCCCAGGCACGCCCGCTCGATTGTCTGGTTGCCGATATTTTCGAATTCGGCATCGAAAAGAATGAAGTCCTCGGCGTACTGATAGGACCATGCATACGATTTCCTGGTGATCTTCACATAGAGAGGATCCCGTTTGGTCGTATCCTCAGCTGTCGCGATGATATCCTGTTCTGAAACAGCATCATGATATCCGGGTGATCCCGGATCAAGCAGTGTCCTGTAGATGGGCGGTTCTGAACGCGTGAAATCCAGGCCGGCTATTGTTTGCACTGCCCCGCTGGACACGACCGTATCTCTGTTGAGTATACCGGCAACAATGAAACTTGCCCTGCCCCATTCAATCTTCGTCCCTTTCGGATATTGGCTTCGCGGTTTGGAGAAGTACTCGCCTTGATAGCACTCATAATAGATCCACTTGTCCCAGTAGCCGGGCCAGCCGACAATCGATCCCCCTCCGTAGCTGTAGAGCAGAACTTTGTTGATGTTGTATGCTTCAGCGCAGTCGTACTGCGCGCGCACGTCCGTGCACGAAGCAAGACTGACGAGAAAGAAAATCAGGCAGAGAATTATCGAACGAAAGCGTACCACCATATTCCCCCAGTACCTGCGTTTCAATAATAAAGATAAAATTGGCGGTGTTTTGAAGCAAGGGAAATCAAAGACGAGATCGCCACGGCTTCACGCCTGTTAGCGTGTCGAACGCCTCGCGATGATTCTGTCTCCGGCAATATGGCAAGATTGCGGGCGTGTGCTGCAGTCCTGCAGCCCACGTCAGTGAGGAGGGCGATAGCCCGAACGACCGCCACTTGGGTAATTGAAGCTGCCACCACCGGGTAGACGGGTCCGAGACAGCTGTCAAACTCACATGTGAAACTCGAGAATATCCCCGTCCGACAGCCGATAATCGTTCTGGACCCGCTGACCGTCGAACTTCCCTTCTCCCCAGATCTTGGCAAACTTGAGATTCCGAGCGAAGTCTTTATGCAACGTAAAGGCCGCCTGCTCCACTGTAGCCTCAAGCGGCAGGATGATCGGGTCTTTGTAGTCAGGATCGTGCCCGACCGGCTTCGTATAGACACGAATGATTCCCAGTGAATCGTAGAGCGCCCGCTTGAACTTCAGCAACGAATCGTCGTCGATTATCGATGTCGCCACCACCGCGAATCCCGGATACATCGCGCGCAATTTCTCGAGATTGGCACCGGACTCGTCATCGAACTCCTTGTGGCCGCAAATCAGTGCCTTCTTGTGGGCGTAGCGAACATCTTCCGGATTTTCACTCGTATCCGGCTTGAGCACGATATGCTTTTCTTCGAGCTGGGTGGTGATGAACTCGAGGTCCTCGACCATGGTGGCGGACGCGAGATCGGCGACCAGCACAACAGTGTCAGCATTACGGATCAAACCGGAAAGATAGTTTTCGTATTGTTCGGGGGCGATCGGCGGTGTATCGATCAACTGGATCTGAATGGTTTCGTACGGCATCATTCCGGTGAGCGGTTCGCGCGTCGTGAACGGGTAATCTGCTACTTCGGGTTTAGCCGACGTCAGGATGTCGACCAGCGACGATTTCCCGCTGTTGGGCGGCCCGATCAGGATGACCTGCCCCGCCCCTTCTTTCTCGATATGGTCATGCGCGGTCGCCTGCCTTGCACCATGTGATTTCGTACCACCTTCGATCTGCTGCTTGAGCTTGGAAATCTTCGCCTTCATCTCAGCCTGAAGTTTGTCCGTCCCCTTGTGCTTCGGCATCATCGCCAGAAGCTCTTCGGCGAGGCGAAGCCTCTCCCGCGTGTCCTTCTCGGCCTTGAACTGGCGTTCAAGCTCGTAGTATTGTGGTGGCAGATTGGCCGGCATACTTCAAAATTAATATCTCGGCCGGAATTTTACAAGCCCCGGTGTGAACAGTTTTGATTGAGACGAACGGATGTCCGCTATCGCCCGTGCCTAACCGCGATCGAAGAAACCGCCTCACAAACCCGGTCGACTTCGGACTTCCGAAGATGCGGGTGAAGCGGCAGCGTGACGACGCTCTTCCCGGCCAGGGCCGCGTGTGGGTAGTCCACCGCCCGGAGCGCCAGCGCCTTACGGTAGACCGACAACTCAAAGACAGGCTTGTAGTGCACGCCGCATTCAATCCCCTGCCTCGCCATCAAATCAATGAACTGATTTCGAGTGATCTTCAGAGAAGACAGGTTTAGTCTGATTATGAAGAGATGCCATCCGTGTTGAAAGTCCTTCTCCTCGACAGGAATTCCGACATAATCGTGTAAGTTGAACAGATTGTCCTGGTATCGCTCGGCAAGTTGAGTTCTCTTGAGCTGCTCGCGCTCGAATACGGTAAGTTGGCCCAACCCGACCGCCGCATTCAGCTCCGACATATTTCCTTTGAATCCGAATGAGACGGCATCGTACTCCCACTTTCCCGTCCCTTTTCTTTGGAACGCGGTGCTTGTCAAACCGTGTCGGGACTGAAGCCGGATGTGGTCGATCAGTTGCTTTCGATTCGACAACACTATTCCACCTTCGCCACAAACGAGATTCTTAGTCGCATGAAACGATATGACGGAAACATCAGAATAACCGGGTACCGGTTTTCCCTTGTAGGCGCCCCCGATGGCATGGGCATTATCCGCGACAAGAGCAATTTTGTGATTACGGCAGATCTTTCGTATCGCGGAGTAGTCGACCGGATAGCCGCCGATATCGACCGGCATCACGGCTACGGTTCGCTTCGAAATCTTCTTTGCCACTGACTCAGGATCGATATTGAGTGAGTAAGGGTCTATATCGGCAAAAACCGGTCGCGCGCCGGTGGCAAGAATCGCTTCGACCGTCGCCACGAAAGTAAACGGGGTGGTGACGACCTCGCGTCCTCTCTCCGCACCTGCCGAGGCAAGCGCCGTCTGCAGCCCGGCCGTCGCAGAGCCGACCGCGACACCATAGCGTACGCCTGTCAGCTCACAAATTGCCTTCTCGAACGCAGCCGCTTTCGGACCTGCCGAGAGCCATCCTGAGTTAAGACTGTCCCGGACTGAATCGACAGCGGCACGAGAGATTCTCAAGTCGTAGAGCGATATTTTCTCGGAAGCACTACTTCTTTTCATTAACCAGCCTTTCGTATAGATCGATCATCATGTCGAGCGATCTATCCCAGGTGTAATTTTCAAGTGCAAACTGATATCCGGCCCGGCCCATCTCCGCTATCTTCTCCGGCTTCTGGGCCAGGGACAAAATTGCATCGGCAAGAGGACGGACCTCGCCCGGCGGCACCAGCAGCCCCGTCTTGCCATCGATCACGACCTCCGGAATGCCGCCGACATTCGATGCAATCACCGGTCTGCCTGCGGCGTAAGCATCGAGCGCCGCCACCCCGAACGCTTCGCGGAGCGACGGCATCATCACGACATGATGTCCGGCGACAAACTCCGGGACATTCCGGTTGTCGAGCCAGCCTGTGATCCGGACGTTCTCACCAAGGCCAAGATCGGCTATCATCTTCTTCAGGTATTCGGTCTGGGTGCCGAAACTCGCCAGACTGAGCTGCACTTCGGGCAACTTCTCTTTGACCAGCGCAAGTGCCTTCAGAAGTATGTCTGGACCGTAGACCAATTCATGCTTTTTGAGAGAACAGAGGCGCAGCGGAGGAAGCGCTGGAGGATCGCTGATTGCTGCAGGAAGTTCCACTCCGAACGGAATGACCGTGACTTTGCTCTCTACATGCGGTGCGACTCGAAGTACGCCATCGCGCAGGTTCTCACTCGTCGCGGTGATCGCATCGGACTTCAGAAGCGTACGTTTGATTATTCGCCTG
>CAZFOY010000096.1:0-3272 GCA_964520865.1 uncultured Ignavibacteriales bacterium
CCCGGAGGAGATACATAGTCAAGGACGAACGTTCCTTCGTCCATGTCCGGCATAAACCCGGTTCCGATCCTCGAATAGATCATATATGTGCCAATCCCGATGAGAAGCACGATCGGTATCATCGCAACTCGGTAGCGGAGAAGAAAGCGCAGTACCGACTCGTAGACGGCCATCATCCGACTTATCCGAGTTTCCCTCACCAGCTCCTTCTCGATGCCGTGCCTACTGGCAAGGAGTATCACAAGAATCGGCGTGACGGTCGTTGAGAGCACGAATGATATGCCGAGTGCAAGTATCATGGTCTTGGCAAGCGCGGCGAAAAAAGCGCCGGTGAGTCCGCCGAGAAAGATAAGTGGAACATTGATAACGATTGTGCAGGCGGTGGAACCGACAATTGCCGGAAAGAGTCCTTGGACTGATCGCCTGGCGGCGGCGAAAAATGTCTTGCGGGCAGACAGGGCGTCCGAGTGGACGTGTGCAAGGTGTACGAATATATTCTCAATCACGACAATCGAATCATCGATAATCAGTCCGACTGCCGCGGCTATTCCTCCCAGGGTCATGATGTTGATTGTCTGGCCGATCAAATACAGCACCAACAGAGTGAGGGCGATCGTTGCCGGAACGACGATAATCATAATCAGGCTGATTCTCCAGCTTCTCAAAAAAACCAGGAGGACGAACATCGAGAGTACGATTCCAATCACAATGCTGTCGCGCGTGCCTGCTATGGATCGGCTGATGAAGTCCCCCTGATCATACCAATTGACGAATTCGACACCATTGGGCAAATCAAGTTTGGCCACCGTTTTGCGAACGGCATCGCCGATTGCTACGGTACTGCCGGTAGGCTGCTTGACGACGTTGATCAAAACAGCCGGCTTTCCGTTGGCGGTCGTTCGAATGTACACCGGTGTTATCGATGGTTTCACGCTGGCAACATCCTTGATGAGTATGGGGACTCCGTTTCGATTTGCCACGACCACGTTCTGGATATCTTCTTTCGAGTGAAGCAGTCCGGAAACAAGCGAGAGGTAGAGATGGAAATTATTTTCTACGAGCCCCGGCGAAGCGATACCGTTTGCCGTAGCTACGGCCGAGGAGATATCGCGGATATTCATTTTGTACGAAGCAAGCTTTTCCGGAGAGGCAATAATGTGAAACTCCCTGGTCTCCCCGCCCGTGATTTCGACTCTCGCCACTCCTGCCACCTGGGTAATGGCAGGTCTGATGCGATACAAGGCGAGGTCTCTCAGATCTACTGCGTTGATCGAATCGGAAGTGAGACTGTAGCCAAGAATCGGGAAGACAGCGACACTCATCTGCTCAACTTCGATCGAGGCATCGGCAGGCAGCGTGGTACGAATATCGCCGATCCGATTCTGAAGGGTCTGGAGCGCTTCCCGCACATCGGTCTTCCAACTCAGTCCGAGTGAAATCTCAGTCGAACCGCGGCCGGTGATAGACCGTACCAACTCCACTCCCGGAACCGAACTGGCCACTTCCTCCAGCGGCTTGGTCACTTCGATCATCATTCGCTCGGCCGGCTGCTCACCGTTGTCGGCCAGGATTACGATACGAGGGAAAGTGATATCAGGAAACAAAGAGACGGGCAGCAGGCGCGTAACGCCTATGCCGGCAACCAGGAGACCGGCGACGAGAAACAGAATCGCTTTGCGATGACGCTGAGCGTAGTCCAGCGGATTCATCGTGTCTCCATACGCTCGACCGTCACCCGCATCGAATCACTCACTTCATAGTTCCCCTGAATAATCGCCGCCTGACCATCGCTAAGTCCCGGAGCCGCGATTTCGGCAACAGAATCTGCTATTACTCCGACCTTGACAGGAATCTCCCGAGCCAGCGAGTCCGGCGTGATCGTGTAAATCCAGTAGGTATCGTTGATATCATCGCGGAGCAACGCCGAGGTCGGAACTACAAATACTTCTCGATGATGTCCGACCGTGATGTTTGCGACCCCCATCGCACCGATACGAGGTGCGGGATCGGGATCCGATTTGTTCGGTTCAAATTGTATTCGCACCGGCACAGTCTGACTGCCGGGATCGGACTGCGCACTTATCGACACAACTCTGCCGGAGTACTTTCCGTCGGCCGTCGAAAGCAATTTGACTTCGCATGGTTGCCCCACTCTGATTTCCGACAATGCGCGTAACGGGACATTTGCGACGAAGTCAAGCGTAGAAAGGTCTGCCATTACGAGCAGATCAGCATTGGTTGTCACAGTCTGGCCGGCGCTGACTAACTTCTCGGTCACAACGCCGTCTCGGCCGACCACGATCGGAATAAGGATCTCGCTGGCACGCGCGATTTCCAGGGCCTTTTCAGCTTCCGATTTCTGTTTAGGTGTTTCTGCCGATTCGATCAAGCGCCGGGCTCCGGCGAGCGATGCTTCGGAATCTCTGGTCCTGATCACAGCGACGGTGTCCCCTCTTTTCACCTTCGCTCCTACCGACGCGGCGAGTTTGACGACTGTTCCGTCGACCGTCGAGACAATCGTGCTTCGATCCCTTACTTCCGTCGCACCGTTGGCCGCTACAGCCACCGGAAGATCCGTTCGGGTAACCGGTGCCGCCTGAACCGTGACGACTTGTGTCGAGGTTGCCGCCGATTCGTCTTGCGATGCGGAAGTGCCGCACCCCCAAACCAGCAGACCTGCCGCAAACATACTAAGAATTAATTTGATCCTTCTCATGGCAAACTGTCCTGTGCCGGCTGAGTGAGCATATCCAACCGGGCTTTAAGTAGTTGAATTTCTGCGAGCGTTTCCAATTCCGTCTGTCGGGTATCGGTGAGTGATTGTTCAGCCAAGAGAACATCGGACGCATTTGCAGAACCGTCCGCATACTGGGCTTTATTCAGCAGAAAATTGCTTTCAGAAGTTGACAGCACGGTTCTTATCGACAACAACCGACTGCGCGCGTTTTCAAATCCTGATCTCGCGTCCTGATATTCATATCTCAGATCGCGTGCAACCAGCGAGATATTGTTGACGGCCGCCTGCAGATTTATCACTCCCTTTGCTATTTCCGTTTTGCGTTTTCCCCAGTCCCAAAGCGGCATCTCAAGGTTGACTCCGACGGAATATCCTATGGAGCGGTATCTCTCGCCGGGTGCCAAAAGAAGATTTTCACGGGATGTCACATAACCCGCATCGGCCGTGACCGAGAGGGTCGGTCGCCATGTTCTGCGGGTAAGTTCCAGGTCGAGACGACTCTGGGTTGAATCGATGCGGGCCTGATTCAGTTCCA
>CAZFOY010000097.1:0-3135 GCA_964520865.1 uncultured Ignavibacteriales bacterium
AAAATCCTATATTGTCGGCGATTACTATGAACCTTCATTTTTTGACATGGCTTGCGGCCGTGATGATGTTCGGCGGACTCGGGATGGTCTTCTATGCGGCCAGATTCCGCACTGCGAACTGCCCGCCGATCGCCTCGCTGAATCCGTCGCACTGGACCTGGAAACCGATCTGGCGGATGCGGGACTGGTATACCCCGAAAGGGTTTCGCCTGCAGCTTATCGGCTGGACAATCTTTTTCGCCGGCGACATCATCATGCTCTTTCTTTTCGTGGGCTGAGCGCGGCAGTTGCAAAACGGGGCGGCACACCGTACATTAAATGTGCATGTTCGGATATTTCGTCAAATCATTGGCGGTGTTGCTGATGTTGCTTGGGCTGGGGATGGTGGCTTATTCCTCAAAATACCGGCTCCCCAACAGCCCCCCGTACCTGTCGGTTCGACCTTCTTGGCGAACCGGGAAACCGATCTGGCAACGGCGCGACTGGTACAAACCGGGCGGCTACAAGATTCTGATGTACGGATGGATCATCTTCTTCGCCGGCATGATGCTTGAAGCAATCATCGCCCTCCGCTGACTGCCGGCCTACTCCGCCTGCGCCCCGGCAACGAACATTCTCGAGATTCGTCGATCGGGCACCAGCCACATCAACGCAACGCCGACGTAGATCGCTTCTGCTGCCCAGACCCAGCGGAAGCCGACGAGAATTGCGGCAATATAGCAGATCGGCGACAGTTTCCCCTTCCAGTCACTCCCGACTGCCGCTTTGAGAACTGATTTCTCCCCTTGCGAGCGAATAATCGTCTGCTGAAGAATGAAATAAGCGATCGACGCCATCAACAGCACGACGCCATAGAGCGCCAGCGGTACGGCCGCGAAATGATTCTCCCCGACCCAGCCGGTAGCAAGCGGAAAGAGCGAGAGCCAGAACAACAGGTGCAGGTTCGCCCAGAGCATCCCGCCGGTGACTTTCTTGCTGGTATGCAGCATATGGTGATGATTGTTCCAGTAGATCCCCAGATAGGCGAAACTCAATACATAGCTCAGGAATACCGGAAGGAGCGGCCGGAGGGCATCGAGTGTCACGCCGTGCGGCACTTTCATCTCAAGAACCATGATCGTGATGATTATCGCTAAGACTCCGTCGCTGAAACTTTCCAGCCTGTTCTTTCCCATGTCCTCTCTCCTGCTTGTTGAACTCCCCGCCGCTATGGCATCACCAGCTCATCGATAGTTCAATCCCGTGCTCGTTGGCATTGGCGATCGGCTCCAGGCTTACGTTCTTGAACGGCTTCGTAAGCAGGTAGCTGCTGGCAAACCCGATCGCTCCACCGGCGATAACATCGCGGGTGTAATGCCTCTTTGCTTCCACTCGACTATAACCGACGAACGACGCCACGGCATACGATGGTACGCCGAACTTCCAGCCATAGCGCCGATCAACGAATTCAGCGGCACAGAAGGAAATCGACGTGTGTCCCGATGGAAATGAGTAGTTACCGCCGTCCGGACGCTTTTCTTTGACGGAGTATTTCAGGCTGTAAGTAAGCCCGAGCGTGACGATGGCTGACTCACCGAGATCGATCACGCCGGTTCGGTCTCGATGTTCCAGCGCCATCCCGCCTGCGAACGCCGGCAGAGCAAGTTGAAGGATGTCTCCGGCGCTCTTGATGCCGTCGGCCGCTTGTGAACTGAATGAGATCGAAGTAGCAAGAATCGCCGTGATCAGAAATACACGATGAAGTCTGCATGGGCGAATGGCTGCGCGGAGAGATGTCGCCATGGTCGATATCCCTTTCGGAAAAATCGTGGTGTTGAAAAGACCAAGTTGCAGTCGATGCAAGATGGTGTGGCTGATCCTTCCTCCTGAAACCGGGAGTTCTCATGATTGGTTCCGGCGACGGACTCTACGCCTCCGAACATTTCAGGACCAGTTTCCCGCGCACTTCCCCTTTCTCCAGCATCTCGTTGGCCCGGGAAGCCTGTTCCAACGGCAGAATATCGGCGATAACCGGATTGATCCTGCCTTCGGCGAGAAGCTGAAACAGCTTTGGCAGATCCTCCCGAAACGGCTTCGGGTCCTTCCGGTAAATCATGGTTATGCCGTACGACTCGACCCGCCGCTTGCCCGGAAGCATCCGCAGCAGTGCCGGTACCAGAAAGCTCCATATCTCGGACACCACACTTGCCTTCCCGTCGTGCACCGACGACATCATGCCGAACGACACGAGGACCCCATCCGGTTTGAGTGTTCGATAAAGTTGCCGTGCCGAGCGCGCACCCACCGCGTCGAAAGCGGCATCCACGCCCTCAGGTTCCTTTTCCCTGATGACTCGCGCAACGTTTTCGGTCCGGTAGTCAATCGGGATCCCACCGAGTTCTTCGATCAACCGGTGCTTCAATTTCGATGCTGTCCCGTACATTTTGTTCGCTCCGGCGACTTTTCCGAGTTGAAGCAGCGCGGTGCCGACTCCGCCCGAAGCTCCGGTTATTACGATCGTCTGCCCTGCCTTGATCTGAGCCACTCGATACATCATCTGGTACGCTGTTACATAATTCAGTATCAAACTGAGCGCCTCGGCTGAATCCAACCCGTCCGGTACCGGAACCAGCTCTTCGGGCGGCAGGTAAATGTATTCGGCATAGCCTCCGTGAACTGTCAGGGCCGCTACCCTCTGGCCCGGGCTGACGTCCGAAACACCATCACCGACAGCGTCGACTATACCGACTATCTCGTAACCGGGCGCGAACGGAATCTTGGGTGCAAACGGATAGTAGCCATAGCGCATGATTACGTCGGTCGCACCAATGCCCGTGTAGAGAATCTTTATCCGTACCTCGCTCGCATTTGGTTCGCGCAGATCGTTTTCTGCAACCTTGAGAACTTCGGGCCCGCCTTTCTTCGTTATTACGATACTTTTGTATTTCATGAAGTCCTCCGCACTTTCGAAAATCGTTTGGGGATTGTAACGTACTCGTACAACAGGAGGGCAGGAGAAAAGATCCGATTTTATAGGTCGGGTTCCGGACGAGATCTTGATAGGGATTGCACCTGGGCTCTCCGTAAAGATGAGATTGCGACGGCTACACGCCTGACCGGCGTGTCGGACGCCTCGCATTGACTGCCTCTCAGGTA
>CAZFOY010000098.1:0-3097 GCA_964520865.1 uncultured Ignavibacteriales bacterium
ACCGCGGGTAACGCCGGCTCTGCCCTGTCGGCCTACTCGGCCCGGGCCGGACTGACCGCCAGAGTAATCATGCCGGCCGACTCCCCTACCCCGTTCGTAATCGACTGCAAGGCGTGCGGTGCGATCGTCGATATGGTTGAAGGCACAATCAAAGACTGTGGCGAGAAAGTGGCCGATCTGGTGAAATCCGAAGGCTGGTTCTCAGTCGCAACGCTCAAGGAGCCGTATCGGATCGAAGGGAAAAAAACGATGGGCTACGAACTGGCCGAGTTCTTCAAGTTCGAGCTCCCCGATGTCGTCATCTACCCGACCGGTGGTGGGACCGGGCTGATCGGGATGTGGAAAGCGTTCGACGAAATGCAGAAAATGGGATGGATCGGTTCTTCGCGCCCGCGAATGATCTCGGTGCAGTCCGAAGGATGCGCGCCGATGGTCAAGGCATTCGACGAAGGCGCCGACCATGCCGAGACCTGGCCGAATCCGCATACGATCGCATCGGGCCTTCGCGTCCCCGGGGCAATCGGCGATTTTCTCATTCTGCAAGCGGTCCGTGAAAGCGGCGGCTCGGCCATTGCAGTATCAGAAGAAGAGATTATCCGGTGCACGAAAGAACTCGCGACCAAAGAAGGGATCTTCCCTGCCCCCGAAGATGGTGCCGCGCTGGCCGCTTTGTACAAACTCCTCAATGCCAGCCTGGTGAAGTCGGACGAGAAAGTTATCGTCTTCCTCACGGGAAGCGGCTACAAATATCTGGATACCCTCGAAAAGATCATCTGACACGACCTCGTCTTTCGGCAATCCGTAAACTCTGCGGCTTCCAATCGAGTCTTTACGATTGACATAATATGGATATTCTTGTATTCTATTGGTGCAGAGTATCATGATAGAGAGACTCCTATAAACAGATCAATATCCCTGGCGTGGGCCGCCACCGACGCCGGTTCTTCAAAGTTGATTGTCCGACCGATCGACAGCCTGTGCGTCCTCGAACGGGTGTCGGATCGAGTTGAAAGGAAGCAACTTCTTGCCGGGAGGTACGGTATGTCATACAGACTGGTTCTGATGATACTGCTAATCGGATTTTTTCTCTTGGTGCCATCGCTTGCGGCACAGTCTGAATGGATTGAGGGACATTACAACCTCGTCTCCGAAGGCAAGGTGTCGTCGGTGAAATACCAGACTGGTGGGACGTGCTGGACTCACGGAACGATGGCAGCTCTGGAAAGCAACCTGCTCATTACCGGCAACTGGACGGCAGCCGGGGACACCGGGGAACCGAATCTCGCCGAGTACCACCTGGACTGGTGGAACGGATTCAACAAGTTCAACAGCGACGATGTACCGGAGGGCGACCCCAACGGCCTGGATGTGCACTTTGGAGGAGACTACCTCGTCGCAACGGCCTACCTCGCCCGGGGAGAAGGGGCCGTGCGGGATATCGACGGACAGTCTTACGACGAAGCTCCTGAGCGGCTGAACAGCAGCTATCACCGCTACTATCCGAGAGACGTCGCCTGGTTCGTGATGGATGACAGCCTGGACGGAATCGAGGCGATCAAGCAGGCTATAGTTCAACACGGTGCCGTCGGAACATGCATGGACTACGACGCGGCGTTTCTGGACGGATGGATTCATTACCAACCGTCCAGTTCGGGAGCCCTGCCGACCCATGCAATCGCCATCGTCGGATGGAACGACTTTCTGGAAACGCAGGCTCCCTTGCCGGGAGGATGGATATGCAAGAACAGCTGGGGTACCGGTTGGGGCAATCAAGGATACTTCTACATCTCGTACTACGATCGTTGGTGCGCCCGTGATCCCCACATGGGTGCGGTATCGTTTCAAAACGTCATCCCCTGGCAGTGGGATACAGTCTATTTTCATGACTATCACGGCTGGCGCGACGAGAAAGTAGATTGCACTGAGGCATTCAACGCGTTTGTTTCGCGAGGGGGTGAGAAAATTACCGCCCTCAGCTTCTATACGGCCAGCGACAGTGTCGACTATCGTGCGGGGATTTATGATCGGTTCTCCTCGGGTGAGCTCCAGGACCTCCGGGCTGAGGTGACCGGCACAATCGGCAATCGTGGCTTTCACACAATCGACTTGCCTGAACCGTTGCTTCGGCGTACGCAGGGGGATTCGTTCTATGTCTATCTGAATCTGTCGACCGGAGGCCAGCCGTACGATCGGACGTCGGAAGTACCGGTGTTGCTTGGCGCCAAGGCACGGCCGATGATTACATCGACGGCGCATCCAAAGGAGAGCTTCTATCGTCAGGACGGCGAATGGCTTGATATGTTTTACTATGATACATCGGCGAATTTTTGTATGAAAGCACTCAGCACCTATGCCATCGACTACGAGTGCGCACCCCGCATGGGACCGGCCCCTCTGAATGTGAGCTTTTGCGGGATTTCCGATGATCCGATAGACAGCTGGACATGGGATTTTGGCGATGGTGACACCGCCTCCGGAGAGTGCGTCACACACCAGTATACGGATCGGGGCATCTACACGGTAGGCGTAACTGGTATCCTCGACAGCGAATACTACTCTATGAACCGCCCCGGCATTATCACTGTCCTTGCCGATACCCTAATTGTCAACAGCGTATCGACTTCCCCGGGTGCAGAAATTGCGGTCGTTATATCCGGCACGAATCTCATTCCGATCGGGCGCATAACAATCCCCGTGCAGTACACGGGAGATCTGGCGTTTACCTTCGATTCCGTGAGTACCGTCGGGTGCCGCACCGATTATTTTGAGACGAGGAAGTTGGTTCACTACGATCCGTTTAATAAGAGATTTACGATTTCTCTGGACGAGTCTGCCAGCGACACGACCGCGGGACTTCCGGCAGGAAACGGCGATCTTGTGAAGATCTGGCTGCGAGTCAGCCCTGCCGCATTGGACGAGCAGTCGACAACATTTTCATTGGAAGGATATGATAGCTACCAACCGAAGTTCAATTTCGGTTTGATTGAATATCGCTTTGATGATGTTCCCGGCACTTTGAGCGTACACCAATGCTGCTCGGGCGAACGAGGTAATGTCGACAACGATCCAACCGGTGCTGTTGACATCACTGATCTTA
>CAZFOY010000099.1:0-3013 GCA_964520865.1 uncultured Ignavibacteriales bacterium
TCCCAGGAAGAGGGACGACTCCTCATAGAACTGCCTCTTGCGCTGGTTTAGGCCGAGGTTCTCAGTACTGTTGTTGGTCACATGCACGGGGGGAATATATATGCGGAGTTTTACAGCGTCAACTTTGTAGAAACCTTTTTTTCAGGGTTGTTTCCGGGTTATTGGGTGCAATTAGTGGGTTGACTTTTAAGCGGTTACACGGAATATTCGGGACAATGTTTATTGACTATGTCGAAATCGAGGTATCCGGCGGAAACGGCGGGCACGGATGTATCGCTTTTCACACGGAGAAGTATGTGCCGCGCGGGGGTCCGGACGGCGGAGAAGGCGGGCACGGCGGGAGTGTGATCGCCGTGGCCGATACCAATCTGACGACGCTGCTTGATTTTCGGTACAAAAAGAAGTACCGGGCGAAAAACGGGATGCCGGGTGAGGGCAATCTGCGGACGGGGAAGTCCGGGAGCGACATTTATCTGAAGGTGCCGGTGGGGACGATAATCAAGGACTTGAATACGGGGGATATCATTCAGGATCTGGATGAAGAAGGGGCGCAGGTCGTGATAGCGCGCGGTGGTAAGGGGGGACACGGGAATGCTTTTTACAAGTCGGCTACCGATCAGTCACCGCGAAAGGCGCAGGACGGGTTTCCGGGCGAGAACCGGATGCTGGCGCTGGAGCTGAAGCTGCTGGCCGATGTCGGGCTGGTGGGATTGCCGAATGCGGGGAAGTCGACGATACTGGCAAAGTTCTCGGCGGCGAGACCGAAGATTGCGGATTATCCGTTTACGACGCTGGCGCCGAAATTGGGGATTGTGAAGCTGAGGGAGTACAAGTCTTTCGTTATGGCTGACATTCCCGGGTTGATCGAAGGTGCGGCGGAAGGAAAGGGGCTGGGGCACCAGTTTCTGAGGCATATTCAGCGGACGGGGTTGATCGTCTATGTGATCGATATCAACGAGCTGGATATCGAAGAAACGCACGAGGTACTGAAAAAGGAACTGGAGAAGTACGATCCGGGGTTGTTGCGACGCCCGGCGATTACGGTCATCACCAAGGTGGACACGATTTCAGAAAGTGATTTGCCGGAGGTTTCCAGAGACCTTCCGGATGACTATATTTACCTGTCAGCAGTAACCGGTCGGGGCGCCGATGAATTCCTGCGGGCAATTGAGCGGACACTTGACGAACAGCGAACTAAAAGAACAGCTAACTGACCTGATTGCCCTATTGAGGATTCCGGGGGTTGGTCGGGGGAGATATCGCAAGCTGACGGACCATTTCGGGTCGGCATCGGCGGCGCTTGGCGCGTCGGTATCCAAACTGGCGGCGGTATCAGGGATATCGCGCACGATCGCGACCGCAATCAAAGAGAAGGCGAATCCGGACGAAGCGAAAAAGCTGGCGGCGCGTGTGATCCAGTTGGGATGGACGCCGTTGTTTGGTGATAATCCAGAGTATCCCGGGCCGCTTCGCCAAATTCCAGAAGCACCTCCGGTGTTGTTCCGGATGGGTGAAGCGTACAGCGAAGATGACCGGTTGATGGCGATTGTCGGAACGAGGCGGGCGACCGAGCGCGGGAAGCGGTTTACTCATGGCCTGGCGGTGGAGCTGGCGAAGGCGGGCATAACGGTTGTATCGGGGATGGCCGAAGGGATTGATTCGGCGGCGCACCAGGGAGCGATTGACGGGGGCGGGAAGACGGTGGCGATCTGGGGGACATCGCTGGAGATCGTCTATCCGCCGGTGAATCGGGAGCTTGCGAAGAAGATTGCATTGCGGGGAGCGGTATACTCGGAGTATTTGCCCGGCACCAAGCCGGAGCCGGCGTATTTTCCGGAGAGAAACCGGATTATTTCGGGGATGTCCGAGGGAGTGATTGTGGTAGAGGCCGGTGAGAGGTCGGGGGCGTTGTTGACAGCCGACCTAGCACTGGAGCAGGGGAGGGAGTTGTTTGCGGTGCCGGGGTCGCCGGATTCGGCGCGGAGTATCGGGACCAACCGGCTGATCAAGCGAGGGGCGCGGTTGTTGACCTCGATAGAGGACGTGTTCGATGAGTTGCCGAGACTGAAGGGGCAGGTGGCGGCAAGGAAGTTTCGACAGTTACCCGATCTGACCGAGCTCGAGCAGAAGATGCTTAAGATACTGGCGGACGGGCCGATGCAGCTGGATCAGTTGTCGCGCAGGACCGGGCTGAATGTCGCCGAACTTATGGAAGTATTGCTGGCGCTGGAGCTTAAGGGTGTGGTGCAGGAACTGTCCGGAAAACGTTTTGTTCTTTCCGATTAACGAGTTATGGTTCAGAAGACTGTCAAGATTGTCAATAAACTCGGGCTTCATGCCCGCCCCGCGGCGATGCTTGTCTCCACGGCCACACGCTACGTGTCCGAGGTACATTTCACCAAAAGCGGACTACGAGTTAACGGCAAGTCGATCATGGGGGTGATGATGCTTGCCGCCGAGATGGGTTCGGAAGTGACGATTGAGGTCACCGGGCCGGACGAAACCACGGCGCTTGAGGATCTCGAGCGTGTAATTGCATCCGGTTTCGGCGAAGCGATGTAGTCCGACATTCCGCTTGCCTTTTGATCTGTTAACTCCTTATTATAGCTTCGTTAAGCTAATCACCGGTTTTTAGAGCAGGTAAGAATGGTCCGCTCAAAGCGTAAGATTATAAAAGGCATTGGGATAGCCTCCGGCATCGCTCTCGGCAACGCGCGCGTGATACTACCAGGCGAGCGCAAGGTAGCCGAGATACCGATTACCGCCGGTGGAGTGCGTCCTGAAATCGAGGCGCTTGAGCACGCGGTGGCCGAGACCGTTGATGAATTGACGGCGTTCCGCGATTCGGCGGTACGCAAGGTGGGCAGTCCGGTAGCGAAGATATTCGATGCCCAGCTGCTGATTGCAAGTGATTCGGATTTTCTCAATCAGGTAAAGGACCTGATTGCGTCGGAAAAGCGAAACGCCGGTTTCGTATATAATGACCTCGTGCAGAAGAGCACGCTGCCGGGCA
>CAZFOY010000100.1:0-3009 GCA_964520865.1 uncultured Ignavibacteriales bacterium
GAGAAACCCGACATCGGAATCAAAGAAGAAACCCGCCGCAAGCGGACGGGCCACCCGTCTTGTCGATTGACATCGCAAGCCGAGTAGGTCAAAACCCTTGCGGTTTTGACATTCAGAATCTCCCATGCATCTATGGCCGGGTGAATCACGCATACCGAAAGGGATGCATCTTAATGTAGGTCGGCGTTGCGACTGAGCAGACCGCATTAATGGGGTCTGCGAGGGAGAAACCCGACATCGGAATCAAAGAAGAAACCCGCCGCAAGCGGACGGGCCACCGGTCCCATTGTCCGCAGCCTGCAAACATGCTGTAGTCACGATTGCAGATCCGTAGGTCAGGAGGCCTGCCCTCCTGACCTTGCTGCAGAATCGATCGATTATGAATGTCAGGAACGCAGGGTTCCTGACCTACGATGGATTTGCCGCTGGACACAAATGGCGGCCCATAGGAATGTGCCGCACTACAACGAGTCTGTTCTTCTGTAGGGCACCCTCGTCTTCGAGCGTGCCGTTGTCCGCAGCCTGAATTGGCGGAGGACCGGTTGGCCCGACGAGGTATGAGGCCTCTCCCCCGTTGACTTTGGCCCCGGATTCCGTATCTTGGCGGCATGCCTGTACCGGACAAATTTATCGAGCTGATCAAACAGGAATTCCCGGACGATCGGCTCACCTACCAGAAGAGCGTGGCGACGTTTCACCCGGAGTCGGCCGAAGAAGCTTCGCGCCTGTTCAGGCTGGCCAACAAGCAGCGTCAACCGCTGTTCATCACCGGATTCGGCAACAATATCGATCCGATCGACAAACCGTTCACCGAAATGATATCTGTTCGCACCGACCGGCTGAATAAGTTGCTCGAAGTTGTCCCGGACGATTTCTACATCACCGTCGGCGCCGGCTATCCCTTGCGGGAGATTAACAGCGAACTGCAGGCATACTCGCTCTGGCTGCCGCATAGCGCGCTGCCGTACGTAGGTTCAGTTGGAGGAAGTCTGGCGGCGGGGTTGAACGCCGATCACCACGAACACGACCTGCCGCTCAAGAAGTATTTCATTAAGGGTGAGATTGTGACGCCCGAAGGCGAGATTATCAAACCCGGGTCGGTCTGCTTCAAATCTGTCTCCGGGTATGATATCGTGAAGATCTTCGCCGGAAGCTGGGGACTGCTCGGGCTGATCGTGAGTGCGAGCTTCCGGGTGATGCCGTTGAGCGGTGCGTCGGACTATACCTCGATCAAGCAGAAGGAAATAAGTCGCGATGGTCTGCTGAAACATCTCGACGAATCCAACGGGGATTCGAACGCTCTCTACTCCCGCAAGATCAAAGCCAAATTTGACCCAAACGGCATACTTCCAGTCGTGTAAATCCTCAGACCTTTTTCGCCTGCCAGGCTTCAAGCAGCTTCTCTTCCCTATCCCGCTTCATTCCGGCTTTGAGTTCCGATTTGTTCCATCGATCTTTATCCCATGCCAGGATATCGTCAATCGACTGGGCCAGCGGACGAAATGTCAGTCCCGCCTGTTTCGGTTTTGACAGATCGATTCGAAGCATCTGGTGAGGAATGTTGTCCGGAGGCATCCACAGCGGGAAATCCTGCATCGGCTTCACCTCGTTCGCTTCTAAAAACTCATAGTCAGCCCAGATCGGTTCGGCTTTTCTGCCCGTTGCGCTGTGACATGCTTCCAGCATCTGCCGGAAAGTGATCGGCGAGGCCGGACCGGTAGCGTTGTAAACGCCAGTCACTTCATCGTCCACGAGCTTGATCGTAAAGTCACCCAAATCACGGCCGTCGATCATCTGCATCGGCTGATCCGATGCATCAGGGCACAGCACGGCCGATTTGGTCGCAAATCGACGGACCCAGTAAGTGAATCGGTCAGTCGGGTCTTGCGGTCCGATGACGAAACCGGGCCGGACGATCAGGTGGTTGTCAGGATAAAGTTCCTGAACAGCCTCTTCGCACAGCACTTTCAACGGTCCGTACGTTTCCTTCGTGATTTCTTCACCTTTTATCTGAGCCGTTGGCTGAAGCACCGATTCCTCAGTTTCGCTCATCCCCTTGTTGTCGAGATAGACCGACACGGTAGAGACAAACAGATACTTGCCGACCGAACCTTTCAGCACTTCCGCCGACTGCCGGACAACCCGCGGGATGTATCCACAGCTATCGATTACGATATCCCACTTCTTCCCTTTGAGTGCATCGAGATTGCCGTCGCGATCTCCGACAAGCTTCTCGGCTTCAGGAAACAGTTCCGGATGGGATTTGCCGCGATTGAACAAAGTGACGTGATGTTTCTCACACAGGGCGGCTTCGACCATGTATCTGCCGACGAATTCGGTTCCACCAATGAAGAGGATATTCATGTTGTCTGCTCCTTCTGCCCGGATGTAATGCGGTCCTCATAGTGCGACGGCCGCCGGTATCGTTCTCTTTTATCGAATGTTCATTGAGAGGATCTTGATATCGGTCATATCCTCGATCGTGTATCTGATTCCTTCGCGTCCAAGGCCTGAGTCTTTCATACCGCCGTACGGTTGATGATCGGCTCGATAAGTCGGGACATCATTGATAACAACACCGCCGCAATCGATATGTTTGAAGGCGTAGAAGATGTCGGTCATACGGTTAGTAAAGACACCCGCCTGCAGACCGTAGTCCGAGTTGTTGATCTCATCGACCACCTTCTTAAACTCTTTGTATTTTGACACAACCACCAGCGGCGCGAACGCTTCTTTAGTACAGACGTCCATCTTGCTCGTGACATTAGTTAGGACAGTCGGCTCCAGAACCATTCCCTTCTTCTTACCGCCGGTGAGGATCTTCGCGCCATCGCGAACCGCCAGCCGTATGTTTTCGAGGGTATTCTCGACCGACTGCGCGTCGACCATCGTACCGATATCCGTATCTTTCTTGATCGGGTCTCCCACTTTGAGCTTCTTCACCTTGGCCTTGAACAGGGTAAGGAATTTGTCGTAGACTTTCTCATGAACAAAGATACGCTGCACCGA
>CAZFOY010000101.1:0-2992 GCA_964520865.1 uncultured Ignavibacteriales bacterium
ACGGCGGGCTCGAAGACGAGGCCGCCCTACCGAAGAATCCGATCCGACACCTCCCAACTTTTCACTGGCACTCGTCCAATCATATTGCTTACTTCCTCACGGTGGATGCAACCGACTCAATACGAGAACCAGCGCTTTGAAAGACGACCAGATACAACCTTATCAGAAGTTCGCCTCGGTCTACGACCAGATGGGTGCCGATGAACACTCCCGAAAAATGGTCGATTACTGCCTCAAGATATTCCGGAAGTTTGACATCCATCCGGTGTCCGGGCTCGATCTCTGCTGCGGGACGGGCACGGCCGTGCAACTGTTCTCCGAACGGGGGATCCTCATGTCGGGACTGGACCGGAGCGTCCAGATGCTGGCGGTGGCGGCCAGGAAACTCAACGGCCATCGGGTGACGCTTTATCAAAAGGAACTGCCCACTTTCAGGTTGCTCGACAGCAAGGACAGCAGGAAGCTCCGTCAGTTCGATCTGATAACGAGCTTCTATGACTCCCTCAACTACCTGACAACGAAGCGGGACCTCAAGGAGGCGTTTCGTTCGGTAAACCGTCATCTGACTCCGGATGGATGGTTCATATTCGATATGAATACCGATGAGGCACTGAAGATCATCTGGGATGGTCAGGTGTTCGCCGACGCCCGGGAGTCACTTGCCTGGATCTGGAAGAACGAGTATCACGCGAAATCGAGTTCGGCTGCCTGCCGGACGATCTTCTTCCGCCCGAAAGGAAAACTGTGGGAACGGTTCGAAGAAGTTCATGTTGAGAAAGCATACCCAAACAGCGTGATCCAGCAATTGTTGCGGGAGACCGGGTTTATCGTCAAGGGGTTCTACAAATGCCACACGTTCGACAAACCGACGAAGAATACTTACCGTATCTGCGCGGTTGCACAGAAAAGGCCGGCGCGAAGCCGGCCAAAACGAGCGTAAGGAAACTTTTTTATCCGCGTACCGCGGACATGCGATCAGCCTCACCTGAAGCCTGATCCGCCGCCGCAGGAACTTCCCGACGATAAACCGGCGTCACCGGAAGAAGCGAACACCGAGACAAGCTTGTGAATCTCGTCCGATCCGCATTTAGGGCAGACAATCCCCGTCTCACTACCGAGGACGAGTTCCTCGAATTTCTTTCCGCACTTGTCGCATGTATATTCGAATAACGGCACTCTATACTCCTACTCAGTCTTCTTTTTGTCATCAATTCCAAGGACCGCACCGGCCGCCGCGCCCAGCAACGTATACACATACGGGCTGGATGCCACCTGTCAGGTCGTCCCGGCGCACACCGCCGCGAAATGAATCAGGTATCCGGTAACACCGCCTGCGATCGCCAGTAAAATGAATTTCTTGCTCAGGATTTTCCGCATAACCGTTCGTTTACACCGAAGCGAGCATCACCTTACGAAGAGTCGCTTCTACATTCGCCGCCAATTCATCGAGTCCCGCCTGCGGCAGCATCTCGGCGATCATGGTCGGCCGGGCGAGCGAGACAATTGTCTTTGCTCCGTCGCGATATACGGAGAATTTGCACGGCATGAACAACGCCACGTTCACGTTCTTCCGTAGCGCTTTATCGGCGAATCCGGCGTTACATACTTCGATAATCTTCAGCGGATCACGCTGCATTCCCTTCTCGGCCAGCGTCGCCTGTACATCGTGAACATGCAGCACGCGAAACTGATTCGCCGCCGTTTCCCGTTCGATGTTGGCAACCACCGTTTCAAACGGCTTATCCGATTCCAGGCTGTATGCGAGTTTATCCATCATATCTATACTCCGGTCGTTCAAGGCCGATCACCGTTCAGGGGTCGACCGACTCGTTTGGGTTCTAATCTTAGATCATTCCGCAAGCCAAAGGATGCAGATTATTCCGGTAAAACTTCAAGTGTCCGGACTACTTTAGTCTCTTGTTTAACCGTTTGACTCACAACGCAATACTTGTCTTCCGAGAGCTCGATCGCCTGTTCCACCTTGCGCGGATCGAGATTCCTCCCCCTCGCAATATACTTGATCTCGATTGTGTGGAACGGTTTCGGATACCCCTCCCCCTGGTGGCCGGTCAGTTCGATATCAAGTGCCGTCAGCTCCTGACGTTGCTTCTGCAGGATCCTGACTACATCGATTCCGGTGCACCCGGCTATTCCGAACAGCAGCAGCTCGGTCGGCTTATATCCGGCTTCTTCGCCGCCGGCACTCTTCGATCCATCAGTCACCAGCTTATGTCCGAACGCCGACATGCCTTCGAACTTAAGCCCCCCGGCCCAACTCATTTTTGTCGTCATCATTCTACTTAATCTCCCATACAGGAAGTACGTCCATCATCTGGCTGCAGCTTCAACTCGTTAACAGCGAGTATACACAAAATCCCGGAGCGACGGAAGCGATTAGAGGGAACGGAGGATTTGTCTGAGATCCTCGGCCGTAGTTACCGGTTGCCTGCAGGTAGAATTTATGCAGACGAAAGCTTTTGTCTCTCCGTCTTCGGCGGTCCGCCCTTGAAACAGCGGCATTGTTCCGACAGCAGAACTGCCGATCGCGATCGACCGGTACGGCAGAAAGGTGGAGTAGATCGCCTTTTGCATCTTCTCCCGTTCCTCCGAAATTCCCACGATTACGATCTCAATCTTATCGGCGAGATATTGCTCCAGGGCGAAGATCGCACTGCTCATCCCTCCCGGATAACGCTCCATCAGGCCCGATAATTTTCTCAGAGCCAACTCCCCCTTCTCCGCATATTGACCCGCATCGGTAAGTCTGCTCAGCTTGAGCAGATTCATGATCATGACCGAGCCGGGGGCCGGGAGTGCGCTGTCGGTCTCCTCCGAGGGTCTGATGATCAAGTCACCTTCATTTTCCGGCCGGAGATAGAACTTGCCTTCGTTATCCAGGAACAGCTCGCAGGCACGATCTGTCAGTCTCCCGGCGAGTTGAAGCCAGTGCGTGTTCCCTTCCGATGAATCCGATTCATACAGCTCGATCAGT
>CAZFOY010000102.1:0-2959 GCA_964520865.1 uncultured Ignavibacteriales bacterium
AATCGTTATTTTTTTCACAAATCGGCTTGACTTTGTAGGCAAGATGGGCGATATTCAAACCAAGACAATTTTTAACGGGATTTACCGGATTCCTTCCATTCTTGGGTTGAAAAAGGAGCCGGAAATCCTTATTTTAAGGGCTTGATACTTAAGGATTTTACAGCATGTCGTGCGCACAGACAGTGACATCATTCAAGCCTCCCGTCTTTACCAAGTCGATCCTGATAATAGTCGGTGGTTATGGCTCCGGAAAGTCCGAAGTTTCGGTCAATCTGGCCCGATATCTGGTCACTCATTTGTCTCCGCCCGAGCCGGTCTCGATTGCTGACCTGGATATCGTAAACCCTTACTTCCGCTCTCGCGAAGCCTCAGCCGAACTCGAAAAGCTCGGGATCAGGGCGATCACTCCCAAAGGTGCACACTTCTTCGCCGACCTTCCGATCATCGTTCCTGAAATCAAAGGCGCGGTCGAGGAACATGCCGGCAAGGTGATTCTCGATGTCGGTGGTGATGATGTCGGTGCACGGGTGCTCAGCTCGCTTGCGGATGCGTTCGAAAGAGGAACCTACGAACTCCTTCTCGTGCTCAACGCCAACCGCCCGTTTACTTCGACGATCGAAGGTTGTATAAAGATTATCCAGGAAATTGAAGATGCTTCCCGGCTCAGCTTTACCGGGATCATCTCCAACACGCATCTGCTCGAATACACGAGTTCCGAAACCGTTCTGTCCGGATTGGATTTTTCGCGCGAGGTATCAGCTTCGTCGGACCTTCCGATCAGTTTCGTGAGCGCGACTCAACAGGTGCTTAAACTGATAGACCCGAAACTTATCGATGTGCCGGTGCTTCCGCTCCATCGCTCCCTGCTCAAACCGTGGGAGCACAAGGAAGCCGACCGGCAGGATACTTAATATAAGGGATGCATTAATGCCCGGTGTAACGATAGACAAGAATCACTGTAAAGGCTGCGAACTGTGCGTCAGGGCCTGCCCTCAGCAGGTGCTGGCGATGTCCCGCAAGATCGGCCTCAAAGGGTACTTCTACGCCGAACTGATCGACAGCTCCCGCTGTATCGGGTGCCGCATCTGCGCGATAACCTGCCCGGATGCAGCGATCGAAGTACACACCCACGGAACCACTTTCACCCTGTTCGACTATTGAGGGGCGGGCAACGAAAAGGAATCATATGGCTAAGATATTGATGAAAGGTAATGAAGCGATAGCCGAAGCGGCGTTGAAGGCGGGCGCCCTCAACTACTTCTGCTATCCGATCACACCTCAGACCGAAGTTGCCGAATACCTGGCACGAAGAATGCCCGAGGTCGGCGGTGTGTTTCTTCAGGGAGAAAGCGAACTGGCGGTAGCCAACATGCTGTTCGGAGCTTCGGCCACCGGCAAACGGGTTTTCACTACCTCGTCCAGCCCGGGAATCTCCCTGATGCAGGAGGCAATCTCCTATATGGCCGGAGCGCAGCTTCCGGTTGTTATTGTAAATATCATGCGGGGCGGTCCCGGTCTCGGTGGGATCCTCCCGGCCCAATCGGATTACTTTCAGGCGACCAAGGCGGGTGGACACGGCGACTATCGCCTGCTCGTCCTCGCACCTTCGACAATTCAGGAAGCGGTCGACCTGATGATGCTCTCGTTCCATCTCGCCGACAAGTACCGCAATCCGGTTATGATGATCGGCGACGGTATGATCGGCCAGATGATGGAGCCGGTCGAATTCCCGGACAAATATATCGAACCGGAGGAGCTGCCGGAGAAATCCTGGGCAGCAACCGGCGCGAAAGGGCGGAAGCCTTACGTTATCAAATCGCTTTTTCTCGATCCGGTCCTTCTCGAAAAGAACAGCTGGGTACTTCATGAAAAGTACGAGCAGATGAAGAAAAACGAAGTCCGGTACGAACGATATAAGATTTCAGAGAAGAATGAGATTCTCCTCGTGGCGTACGGAACGATGGCGCGTATCTGTCAGACGGCTATCGATGATCTGGAATCGGAAGGAATCTCAGTAGGTCTGTTCCGGCCGATCACGCTGTTTCCGTTCCCGGAGAAGCAGATTCACGAGGAAGCCGTGAAGAAGAACCTCAAGAATCTGCTCGTCATCGAAATGAGTACGGCTCAGATGTGCGAGGATGTCGAGCGCGCTGTGCTGGGCAAGAAGCCGATCAAGTTCTTCGGCCGGACCGGCGGCATTGTCCCGGCCCCTGAGGAAGTTGTCCAGCAGATCAAGCAGCTTCTCGCGAAACCCAAACCCGCGAGCCGGAAGAAAGCGTGAGGTCTAATATGGCAGAACAAAATACAACGATATTTGCCCGCCCCGAAGCGATGACCGAGACGATCACGCACTATTGTCCCGGTTGCACTCACGGCATCATTCACCGGTTAGTCGCGGAAGCGATCGATACTCTCGGAGTGCGTGAGCGCACGGTGGGAGTGGCTCCGGTAGGATGCTCGGTGCTGGCGTACAATTATTTCTTTACGGATTTTCTCGAAGCCCCGCACGGGCGTGCCCCCGCACTGGCGACCGGTTTCAAGCGACTTCGCCCCGATATGATCGTCTTCACCTATCAGGGTGACGGTGATTTGGCGTCGATCGGAATGGCCGAGATTATTCACGCCGCCAACCGGGGTGAGAAGTTCACCGCGATTTTCGTTAACAACGCGATCTACGGCATGACGGGCGGACAGATGGCCCCGACCACAATGCCGGGGCAGATCACCACCACCTGTCCGTCGGGAAGAAATGTCGCGCAGGTCGGTTATCCGATCAAGATGGTCGAACTGCTCTCCGGACTGGTGACGCCGATGTATCTGGAGCGGGTTTCGGTACACGATCCGCAACATATCGTCATGGCCAAACGGGCGATCCGCAAAGCGTTCCAATATCAAATAGACAATAAATGTTTCTCTCTCATAGAAGTATTATCCACTTGCCCGACTAACTGGGGAAAGA
>CAZFOY010000103.1:0-2836 GCA_964520865.1 uncultured Ignavibacteriales bacterium
GCTTCGAGAAAGACCAAAACAGCTTCCTTGATCACCCGGTATGAGGACCAGACGATCATCACGGCGATTATCGTGGACAGTATTATATCGATGATATTGAGTCCGGTGAGCAGGATTATGACTCCGCCGATCAGTACCGCCACAGACGATATGGCATCATAAGCCATGTGCAGGAACGCCGTTTTCATATTAAGCGACTTTCCTCTTTCGGAGTGCAGCAGAAGGATGGACACGACATTGCCGATCAGCCCGATCGCGGCCACTACGAGAAAGATGGTCGGGTGTGTCAGGGGTTGCGGATGTATCAGACGGTTGTACGCTTCTACAAAGATGAACACGGCTATCACGACCAGCGCCACCGCGGAAATGGACGCGGTCATCACCTCCAGCCGCTTGAATCCGTAGGTGCTCCGTTTGGTCGCCTGCATCTCGGAGCCCTTATCGCCGATCCAGGCCAGACCAAGTGCCGCGACATCGGAGAGATTATGGGCGGCATCGGCAACGAGAGCGAGATAACCGCTCACGATACCGCCGATGAACTCGGCAATGGTGATAAGAACGTTGAAGAAGATCGTCCAGCTCAGTCGTTTGCCGGAGACGTTCTTATGCGAATGAATGTGTGCCATATATTTCTAACAATCTCTCGTAATCTTGGTTCGACCGGCCGATCCTCACAGGAATTTGAGCATCGCCGTTATCATGCCGGTGTGGAGCGCTTCGTGCAGGGCGCTGAACTCAAGGGCGTCATCGAACGAAACGAGGATTCTTCCCGATGTAACCGTTATCGGCTTCTCGTAAGGCAAGCCCAGCATTTTAGGAAGATCCTTTCGGGTGGTTTCCAGAATTGCCTCAAGCTGCTTTCGCACTTCGGAATAACCGGGAGTCGCGGAATCGAAATTATCCGGCGATGAGCCTTTGCCGAAATAACCGAAATACGATTCAGGCACAGGGAGTGGCTGCCCGGTTCGTCGATACAGTAGAGAAGCTTGCGAAGTTAATAAGTGCCCGGCCTGCCAGAAGATGTTGTTATGAAAACGGTCCGGAATGACCATCAACTTCTCATCCGGGACCGAGTCAATCAGGGCGATATTGGCCATACGGAATCTGGCGAGATCATCGAACGATCGTGTGAGTCTCGTGAGTTGATCCACTTCAGTCACCCCGCATCCATCGAATCGCCATGAATCCGCCGATTAGGAGCACGACGAATATAACGGCGAGCAGGTTGAAGTACTTGTCGATGAAATCCTTGATCTTGTCGCCGTACTTGCGATAGAGCATCCCGGTGATGCCGGCGACGACAAAGAATCGAAGTGAGCGACTTATCGCCGACGCGACCACGAACGGAACGAACGCCATTTCGAAGAAACCGGCCGCGATGGTAAACACTTTGTAGGGAATGGGGGTGAAACCGGCAATACCGACCGCCCAGGGTCCGACCTTCAGTCCCCACAGCTCTTTTTCATTGAACCAGTAACGGGCTTGCTGCAAGAGCTGGCTGGGTTCGGTTCCGGCAAGTTTCGCAGATACTTCGAGAAGCCAGTGACCGATCACGTCGTAAGCGAAATGTCCGATCAAATAGCCCACCACCCCGCCGATCACCGAACCAACCGAACAGACGATAGCAAAGCGGACCCATCGCCTGTGTGCGCTCATGCAGAGTGCAATCAGCAGCGTATCGGGCGCGATCGGAAAGAAGGAAGCTTCGGCAAGGGCAAGAAAAAAGAGGGCAGTCTGACTGTGCGGAGACTCGCCCCATTTAAGCACCCAGTCGTAAAGTTGTCGTGTCCAGACAAAAGGGGCCTGGATGATTTTTAGCATCGTTTATCCTATCGATTTGCCTGTGAGGGGCTGTCGGCGAGTTTCTCGAGTTTGAGGCGAACCAGCCGGTTGTCTTGTCGTTCGAGTACACTGATCTTCATGTCGTTGATTACGACCGTTTCATCCTTTTCCGGCAGTCTGCCGAGATGGTCGATAAAAAGCCCCGCCAGAGTTTCCGCCTTGTCTTCGGGAAGACTGCTGTCCATCAGTTCGTTGATTTCCCCCGGCCAGACGGACCCGTCGGCGTAAGCCACCGTCTCGGAATGCTTCACCAGCGGGATCTGATCGGTGTCATACTCGTCCTGAATATCACCGACCAGTTCCTCGAGAATATCTTCAAGTGTAATGACTCCGGCCGTGCCGCCGTACTCATCGAGCACGACCGCGATATGCTTCTTTTTCTTCTGAAACAGGCTCAACAACGTCGACAGCGGCATGGAGTCCGGCACGAACAGCGGTTTGCGGATAAGATCCTTGATAACGATCAGTTCCGGGTTCAGTTTATGTGTGATAATGTCCTTGGTGTAGAGCATCCCCACGACATTATCGAGCGTCTTCTCGAACACCGGATAGCGGCTGTAGCCGTGCTCGACGATCAGGTCGATGATTTCGCTCGGGTCGGCGTTTACCTCGATCCCGATCACATCGGTGCGGGGGGTGATAGCGCGACGAACAGTCGAGTCGGCGAAATCAAAAACCGATTTAATGAGCTTCTCCTCCGTTTCATCGAACACTCCGCGCTGTTTCCCTTCGAAAATCATATGGTTGATTTCGTCCTCGGTAATCGCCAGACGGGTCGGGTCGCGATGCACTCCGACTATACGCAGGATGAGATTGGATATCCAGCTCAGCGCCGAGGAGAGGAATGCGGTGATGCGCGTAAAGAGATTCAGGGGAGGGGCGACCAGGCGGGCAATCTTCTCCGGATTCGACAGCGCAAGATATTTCGGTACCAGTTCTCCGAAAATCACGGAAGTGACAGTGATAATTATGGAAATCACGGTCACCGAGATTG
>CAZFOY010000104.1:0-2800 GCA_964520865.1 uncultured Ignavibacteriales bacterium
TGGGCCACCGACGATCACCGGAACTATATCAAGAAGTTGAAAACGGTGCTGAATGGTAAGATCGACGCCGACCATTGGGCGCAGACCGATCACAAGCACTGCCGGTTCGGAAAGTGGTACTACACTTCGGGAACCAGTCATTACAACGAAGTCAGTGAGTTCTGGAATATCGAACAGCCGCACCAGGATGTTCATGCTGCGGCCAACGGTGCCGTATCCGCTTTCATCAGGGGTGACGAACAGGCGGCGCGCAGATATCTCGATGAAGCCGAGAAAGCGTCTGAGAAAGTCATTCATACGTGCGAAGTTGCAGTTGAGACGATTAACCGGGCCACTCACTCAAAAGAGCACGCCTGATCCTCTCGCATAGTGAAAATAAAAGGATGAGCCGAACGGCTCATCCTTTTGTTGTTGCACTCGGTTTCAGGTCAGTCAGAACTCTTTTTGTCACCATTTTCACCCACCGACTCAAATCGATCCGTCGGCGACCGATAATGACACTAACGGCAGGGGGAGTCCCTTTCCGAACAAGAAGACTGATAATTCCCAAACTTTGGGGGCACCGTGAAAAACCTATCGATCAGAATCAAGGTGAGCGCCCTGCTGGGCCTCGTTCTCGTGGTAGTATTTGGATTAACCATTCTCAATACAAGACATGGTCAGAGTAAAGCTATCGATCGACTCTGCTGGGAGTCGGGTCGGGAGTTTCGGGCGGCACTTTCTCAAAGCGTCGAATTTATGATGGTCAAAGGCGCAAATGAGGAATTGCAGCCGGCTCTCGAGAATATGGTGCGCGACAGCCTGGCCAAGGAAATCACCATAGTCGACTTCGAGCAAAGGATCGCCCGGAGTTCATCGACGAATCTCGTGGGCAGAGAATCGAACGATCCGATCTGGAGCAAAGTATTCGCCTCGGAGGGAGATACGTCATTCGAAACAATGCAGGCAGGAGAGCCAGTCCTCGTCACCTATCGGGCCTTTGCAAGCGAACGGGCGTGTCAGGACTGCCATGACCAGGGAGTGATCGGCGGAATGAAGATCGTCAAATCGTTGAAGGCAACCGATGAAGTCATCGCTTCGAGCACTCGCAACAACTTGCTTCTGGCGATTGTGAGTGTCCTTGTCATTAGCCTCGGAATAGTGATAGTGCTTAATCGGAACATCTTCTCGCCGCTCGGCAAAGTTCAGAAAGCTCTCAAGCTGGCATCGAACGGAAATATCCATCAGGATGTTCGGACCGACTCAACCAACGAGATCGGCAGCCTGCTTGGTTCGATCCAGGATCTGATTGGCTACCTGCGCAGATTTGCGGGCCATGCCCAGGCGGTCGCGGCGGGGAATCTGACAGACGACGTGGAAGTCAGCGGAGGCGACGATGTACTCGGCCACGCGTTCCGGCAGATGCTCTCGAACCTCACGGACATTATTCGGAAACTGACTGACAACACCAAAGAACTCGCTTCCGTCTCGACCGAAATTGCGGCCAATTCCGAGCAGGCTTCGAACGCCGCGTCGTCGCAGGCGTCCCAGATCAATCAGATCGCAACCGCCATCGAGGAAATGACCGCGACCATTATCGAGACTTCAAAGAATGCCGGCGACGCAACTGACAACGCCAGAAAGGCGTCCGAAACGGCGTCGGACGGTGGTCAGATCGTATCGGGAACGATCGAAGGGATGCAGAACATTGCCCGGGTCGTTATTGAAAGTTCCGAGTCGATCGGCAAGCTGTCCCGGTCGGTTCAGGACATTGGCGCTATCATCGAGGTAATCGACGACATTGCGGATCAGACCAACCTCCTGGCCCTGAACGCCGCGATTGAAGCCGCGCGGGCAGGCGAGCAGGGAAGAGGTTTTGCGGTCGTTGCGGACGAAGTACGGAAGCTGGCCGAACGAACCGGTAAGGCGACCGCCGAGATAACCACGATGATCAAAGGCGTGCAGGTACAGACCGGCGAAGCGGTGAGCGTCATGGAGAGCGGAATAAAAGAAGTCGACTCCGGCAAGCAACTCGCTGATAAGGCCGGGGATAGTCTCGGTCGAATAGTGCAGATGTCTCAGCAGGTGATGGACATGATTCAGCAAATTGCTACGGCCGCAGAAGAACAGTCGAGCGCCGCCGAGCAAATCTCGCGTACGGTAGAACAAATAACGAATGTTACGCGCGAGAGCGCGACCGGCGCACAACAATCCTCGGCCGCTGCCGAACAGCTCAACAGACAGGCGGAGGAACTCCGGCTGATGATTGGGAAATTTGAGATCAAGGGAGGAAACCTCGCGATGTTTTCCCTGGCCAAAGACGATCACCGGAACTACATGAAGAGGCTTCGGGCTGTCTTGGACAAGATCACGCCGCCGGAAAATTGGCAGTCGGTTACGCATCGTGATTGTCGCTTCGGCAAGTGGTACTATACCGACGGAGAGTTGCACTATACGCAGTACCATGAATTCAAGGCGATCGAAGATCCTCATGAGAGAGTGCACTCCGCGGCGAATGAGGCGGTGAAAGCGCTTATCCATGGAGATGAAGCTGCAGCGGCAAGACATTTCGATGAGGCGCAGAAAGCGTCGAAGCAGGTAATGAACGCCTGTGAGACGGCGCTGGAAGCGCTTGCTCAGACAGTTGAAGCTTAGGTAGTCGGAATTTTCGATTGAAAGATCGGACGGTCGAGTTAACGCCCGGCCGTTTTGTTCAGGCGGTTCATGATGGCCGTTCGTGCTTCCTGCAGTGCCTTCCCACGATGCGACACCACGTTCTTTTCATCCACCGTCATCTGTGAAAATCTCTTGCCCGCCGGCG
>CAZFOY010000105.1:0-2644 GCA_964520865.1 uncultured Ignavibacteriales bacterium
GTAATGTCGACAACCCAGCCGCCGGCAATGGGAAGCAGGGCAAATAGACCGTTCAGGGTCCCATTGAGCGCAATATAGGTTGGTCTCTGCGGTTCCGGCGCAATCTCGAGTACATAGTTGACGAAGCCGATTCCGCTTCCGCTGATAATTACCCCCGAAATTGCGAATACGCCAATGAGGAGCGACCATCCGGAGTGGGGTGCGAGTAGAGCGAGGGCGGGCATGATGACGGTGGCTGCCGCGGTCAGACGTATGACGCTTCGGTTCCCGAACCGGTCACTGAGCCATCCCCACAGAAGGTTCGATACAATGCCACCGATCATCTGAGCGGCTATGAGTACTCCGACCTCTTCGGCAGGCATGCCGAGGCGGTTCTTGCCATACAGGACATAGAACGGCATCGCGAACGCGAAGAACATGGTCGCAACCTGGGTAAGGGAGAACCAGGCGAAATCACGGTCGCTGCGAAACAGTCCGAACGCACCGGCGATGTAGGAGCGGAAGGGCGGGCGTTCCGGACTCACGTCGCCTTCCGGTTCTCGCACCGATGAAAGAGCGATGTAGGAGAATGCCATGAGCAGAAACGAAAAAATAAAGAGGAGTGCGTAGTTTCTCGGAAAAGCGATCGGGGAGGCGAGTACGGTTTTGACAGCCCACCCTGACCCAACTGCAAGTAGTCCGCCCCACAACTGCCGGTGTCCCCAGAAGCGGCCGCGAAGGCCAACCGGAAGCGTTTTTCCCCAGAGATTCATAAACGGCACGTTGGCAACACCGCCGGCGGTCGAGAACACGAGCAGGAGCACCAGAAGCGAAATCAGCGTAAAGACGGGTCCACAACCGGCGCAGATCCAGGTGAGGACACCGAGGACGGCCCAGGCGCCGGCGCGAATCCATATCGCCACGACAAGGACCGGCTTGGTCCGGGCCCGCCCTTCGAGTCGGTGCGCGACCACAAGCTGTGGTAGAACACCTCCTGCAGTGACAACCGCTGAAAACAACCCGATAAGCGCAAGTGAGCCGGTGAAATGGCTCAGAAACACGGGAAGCACCGTCGTCGGGGAGGAGATCGCAAGACCTGCCTGGTAAAATACACCATGAAGGATGCCCATCGCGAAGTTGAACCGCGTGTATCCCGACAGTCGGATTGGTTGATTCACGATCGCCTCCCGGAGACAGCGCGCAAAGTACCAGAACCATATTCACATCCACAGAGATTTGCAACCGGCAGGAGCGTGCGTATCAAGACTCCTCTAGAGGTCGCCGATGCCCTGCGGGATCTACTCAACGGATATCAACACGCTGCGTGATACTTCACACGATGACGTCGGGTCTGAACGACAGGAGAATCGGGTCGGGCCGAACGAGTTCGGCAATATCGGGTATGATTCAACAGGGGAAGAAGGAATGCCAAGAGAAGTCAAAATTGGAATAATCATCTGCGACCGCTATCGACGGTGCTCCGGCGGGAAATGTCTACGCGCTATGCGGAGCCATGAAGGCGCCTTCAGCATCTACGGAGATGCGGAACTGAAACTGGTCGGTTACACGACCTGCGACGGCTGCCCGGGCGGCAATATCGAATACGCCGGTGATGAGATGGTGAAAAACGGTGTCGATGTGATTCACCTGGCCACGGGACTCGTTGTAGGATATCCACCCTGTCCCTACATTGACACATTCAAACCCTTTCTGGAGAAACGCTACGGGATAAGGGTCGTTGTGGGGACACATCCAATCCCTGCCAAATATCTTGATATGCATACGCATTTGAAAACATGGGATGACCCCGAATCCAAGAAATTTTCCGAATTGATTTTGTCGGACGAATCCACGCGCAAGGCTTACGATTGAAATAGAAGGAAGAAGAATTCGATGCGTACCTATCTGGACTGTTTCCCCTGTTTCGTAAACCAGGCACTCCGTTTCGGACGGTGGGTCACCGACGACGAGCAGATTCTGAAGAGACTGGTCGATGAAGTAGGGATGATGCTCAAAGATATTCCTCTGACGAATACACCGCCGGAAACCGGGGAGATAATCTTCAAAAAGATCAGGGAGGTCAGCGGCGTTGACGATCCTCTGGCAGAAGCCAAGATACGGTCAACCCGCGAGGTCTTGAAGCTATATCCTGAGCTAAAACGAATCGTGGAAAGGTCCGAAGACCCGCTCTTGACCGCAGTCCGATTGGCCATTGCCGGGAATGTAATTGATTTTGGAATCAGCGACGATTACGATATCGAAACTGAAATCGAGGTAAACCTCGGGAAAGCATTTGATATCTGTGACATTGAGAAGTTGCGCCAGGCTCTGGAGCAGTCTGACAGTATTCTCTACATTGGCGATAATGCAGGCGAGTCGGTATTTGATCGCCTGCTCATCGAAACGATTGGTAAGCCGACAGTATATGCTGTACGGGACGAACCCGTCCTTAACGACGTGACCGCGAAAGATGCGGAAGAAGCAGGTCTGGACCGGGCCGCGCAGATCGTGTCATCAGGCTGTGCGGCGCCGGGAACGATTCTGGAGCGCTGCAGCAGCGAGTTTCGCGAACGCTTCAGCAGTGCCGAACTAGTCATTAGCAAGGGTCAAGGCAATTACGAAGGGCTTTCCGATGCGAATCGACCGGTATTTTTCCTGCTTAAAG
>CAZFOY010000106.1:0-2519 GCA_964520865.1 uncultured Ignavibacteriales bacterium
GCCAGGTGTCTTCCGATCTTCCCGAAGTCGAGCCGTTCACCCTTCAGGGAGAAAGCGATATCCTTCTTGAAGCCGAAGACACCTGGCTGACCCGCATCGAAGATCATCTGGCCAATCGTGAGGCTGAAAGAGAACAGGCCGAAATTAATACGCCGAACCGCAAGAATCTCTATCTGCTTTTCGGGCTGTTCATTGTCGTGGCTCTCGTCATCATCTACTTCGCCTCAACCCGCTAATCCGACCTTTCGCTTCGCTCGTATCCTCAATAGTTGCTTCCCGACGTTTAAGCCCGTACATTGATCCATCATGAAAACCAAGTCATTCTGGACCAGCGACAAGCTGCTCTGGGGAGTCGCCGTCTTTCTGTTTGCCTTTGTGGTAAGAGTGATCTTCCTTCGCCAGGCGGCCACCATCCCTTTGTTTACCATCCCGATCATGGACATGGAATATCATTTCAAATGGGCCCAGTCGCTGATTAAAGGGATGGATTACATAGGCGGTCCGTTCTTCCGCGCTCCTCTCTACCCCTATTTCCTCGCCTTGATCTACAGTGTCTCCGGAGCCACTGTCCTTGCTGCTCAAACCGTTCAAATTGTCCTGGGGAGTCTCTCGGCGGTACTTGTTTACACGATTGGACGCAGGGTGTATGACCTCAAGACCGGTGTGGTCGCCGGGCTCATCATGTCGATCTACGGAACGCTGATCTTTTTCGAAGGACTTCTGCTCATACCGACGTTGATCATTTTTCTGAATCTCTGTGCCGTGCTGCTCATAGTCATCGCTATCGAAAAGGACTGGCCGCTGATCTACTTCGGCGCCGGCATCCTGCTGGGACTCTCGGCCATCGCCCGACCGACTGTCCTTGCCTTCGTCGCCGTGTTAGCTGTCTGGCTGCTGATCCGCATCATTAAGAAACGTGGCGGGATTTCCGCCAGGACGCTCGGAATCTTCCTGATTGGCGTCATTGTTCCGATAGTCCCGGTCACTCTGCATAATTTGCACGAGTCAGGACACTTTACTATTATCGGCACCTACGGTGGACTGAATTTCTATATCGGAAACAACAGCCGCGCCGACGGTGTCTCGGCCAACATCCCGGGTGCGCGAAGAGATTGGTGGGGGATGATGGAGGACGCCGAACGAATCGCCAACAATGAATCGGGCCGCATCCTCTCCCCTTCGGAGCAATCGAGCTTCTGGCTGAACAAAGGACTAAGCGAGATATCGCACAATCCGGGACAATTCGTAACGCGCCTGTTCAAGAAGCTCATTCTGTTGATCGAAGGAAACGAACTGAGCAACAATTTCGACTTCTATTTCTTTGCTCATCGAAGTTCCGAACTCAGATTGTTGATCTGGTATAAGTACTTCTATCTTCCGTTCGGACTCATTCTCCCGCTGGCTGTAGTCGGGATGCTGATGACCGGATGGAAGAATCTCCGCGCCCGTCCGCTATTGATCTTTCTGATCGCTTACACGCCCGCGGTCGTGCTGTTTTTTGTGACGGCACGCTATCGGCTCCCGATGGTTCCATTCTTAATTCTTCTCGCTGCCTACTGCATTATGAGTATACCGGCTGTAGTGAAGAAGGCGTCGCAAACGCGGATTGCGGTCTACAGCATCGTGTTTATCGCCATGCTGGTGCTGTGCAACACAGACATCTACGGCTATCGGAAGAAGAACGATGCCCAGGGGTTCTATACGATGGCGTCGTTGTATGCGAGAATGGGCGATGACTCGCAGGAGGCTTATTTCTACAAACGGGCGATTTCTCAGGACACCACGCTTTCCGAAGCGTACAACAATCTCGGCCTGCTCGATGCTTCGCACGGCAATGTACCGGAAGCTCTGACACTCCTCAAGAAGGCAACCGAACTCGCTCCGGCAAACTTCATGTATCAGTATAATCTCGGGTATTTGTATTTGCAGAGCGGAAAGCCTGATTCGGCAATCAAGCCGCTCAGACAGGTGGTCACCGTAACGCCACAGAATCTTTATGCCCTGAACAACCTCGGCATGGCCTATCTGAACACCCACAATTTCGATAGCGCCGCAGCCGTCTTCCGTCAAGCCGTAGACACCGACTCGACCTTTGCCAACGGTTACTACAACCTCGCCATCACCTATCAGCAGCTTGGTCAGAACGATTCGGCGATTGCCTATTTCAAGAAAGAGCTGACCCTTGACTCGACCGACGCCGACGCTGTGTACAATCTTGGCCTGCTCTCAGTTCAGACGCGGGATCTGACGGCAGCCGAAAGCTACTTCAATCGGTATTTGAAGATGTCGTCCGACAGCTCGGCCGATGCTGCCCAGGTCCGGGATCTGCTCGATTCGCTCGGCCGGGGCAAGAACCATTAGCCGGCTTACGTGTTTAATTCTCATATTGTCATTTTACCGATTAACAAGAAAGGCACGGCCTGACGGAGAATTGTCATGTTGATTATTCTGGGATTGTTCGACGACATCATCGCGAAGTATACGCACGCGGGGTTTTGGGGAATGGTTATTCTGGCCGC